>NZ_PCOC01000002.1:1677500-2295410 GCF_002975205.1 Ochrobactrum vermis
ACTGTCAACGACCAATCCAAACTTTTTCCAAAAATTCTTTCAACAGGACAACAAACAAAAGGGCCGCTCAAATGCAGCCCTTTATAAAAACATTCGATTAGTTCATTCAGGTTCGTATTCGCGTATGCCATCGTCCTTGGCAAACAATACGCATGGTCCGTGAGAACCTCGCGGATCATATGCATATCCTTTGACTGCGAGCGCGTGTGTCATGTCGCGAATTCCAGCCAGACCATAAAGGTGATCGTGTAATTCAAGGAAGATGCGTTCGACACCTGTCAAATCGGCACTCTGGAGCAGATCGCGCTCAGCGCCTTCAATATCCATGACGAGAACATTGATACCGTTGCGAACGATAAATTCGTCAATATTGGTCGAGGATAGCTCTATAGCATGCTCATACGGCCCCTGCTTCTCATCCATGGATGACATCCAGAGATCGCGCCGCACATAGAAGCGAAAAGAGCAAGGTTCACCCGCAGTCAGGATGCCTTGCGAAAGCACAACATTATCGAGGCCATTGGCATCGATAACACGGCGAGCGAGCGCCGCGGTAGATGGGTTCGCCTCGAAGGCCCAAACCGACGTGTCAGAAATCCCGGCGATAATGGATGTGATAATCCCGATACCCGAGCCCAGTTCCAGCACGCGATCACCCGGCTTCACCGCCTTGAAAATGGACCGCGCTTCCTTGGCTTCATAGCTCCCGCTCGTCAAAGCCTGCCATATAACAGGCGAAACTTCGTCGGATGTGATCGGTACGTTAATCCCGTGTACTTTCAGCAATTCCTACGCCCCAAATCCCCAGTATCAGAGCATCGCGTTCGAACGAACGAACAGAGGACGCTCTGACTTATTGAATGCACTGCATCGCAACGTAACTTTGCAGTGCGATTAGCGCATGAACATAAACTGATTTGCGTTGCTTAAGCCAGCTATCTGGCCGCAACATGCTCAGCGATTTGAAGCCTGACCTACTGCCTTCGCATCCTGTCCACTGCGACCGTGAAGATGTTTGAGTTTTGAAGCGGGCATCGGCTTACCTATGAGGTAGCCTTGAACCTGATCGCATCCCAGCCGTTTCAGACACTCGAACTGCTCCTCGGTCTCAATGCCTTCTGCAATTGTTACCATTCTGAGGCTGCGCCCTACCCCCGTTACCAGTTCGACAATCGCAAGGGCATCCGGCCGTGTTGTCACCTCGCGCACGAACGACCGATCAATCTTGATCTTGTCGAATGGAAATCCACTAAGACTACCGAGCGAGGAATAGCCCGTTCCGAAATCGTCCATCGCGATCTGGATACCCAGTGCTTTCAACTGCCGAAGTGTGCTCAAGGTCTGTTCGTTTTTGTCCAGCAAAACCGATTCTGTAATCTCGAGCTCCAGCCGCTCCGCATGGAGTCCGCTTTGCTCAAGTGCGTCAACTACGCTCTCAATAAGGCTCAGGCTACGGAACTGAACAGGAGAGAGATTGACCGCAATCTTGAGTGGCTTATTCCATTGAGCGGCTTCCAGACAGGCTGTAGCGAGCACCCAGTCTCCAAGAGAGTGAATGAAACCAATTTTCTCGGCAACCGGAATGAATTCGACGGGTGATACAGAACCGCGGATAGGATGGGTCCAACGGAGCAGCGCTTCATAACCGCAGATTTCTCGCGTTATGGTGCAAGCCTGCGGCTGGTAGTAGACTTCCATTTCGCCATTCTCCAGTGCTTTCTGAAGATCGGCTTCGAATGACTTTTTTTCCCGCAAGCGCGTCTGCATCTGTGATTTGAACACACTTGCATGGCCGGGACCGAGTGCCTTCGCCTCATAGAGCGCTAGATCGGCGTGTTTGAAAAGTTCTTCCGTATCCGGTTCGCCCTGTGAGATTGCAACCCCGACGCAGGTTCCGATTTTTATTTCCAGTTCTCCGACATGGTAAGGCTGACTGATCGCCTCCATAAGACGATCCGAAAGCTCCAGAGCTTCTTCTTCCCGCAGCCCGGTTGAAAGCAGGGCAAACTCGTCTCCACCTAGCCGACACACCATGTCACCACGTTCGCCGAGCTTGGTAAGACGCCGCGCAACTGCCTGCAACAGCGCATCACCGACATCATGCCCAAGTGTATCGTTGACGTCCTTGAAACCGTCGAGATCAAGAAGAAGAATGATGGCTGACTGGCTTCCGGCCTGCGCAGCCTGTAGCCTTTTCTCCAGATCCTGCCGGAACAGGACACGATTGGGCAATCCGGTCAGAGCATCGTGATGCGCATCGTGCTCAAGCCGAAAATTCTGCGACTGCAGTTCACCCGTCGCCTGCCGGAGGTCGCTCGTCAGGCGCTGCATGCTGCCGTGGGCCCGATCAAGAAGCTTATTGTGACGAAGCAGGAGAATAACGAGCACCACGCCGCAAAGAATAAGACCTGCCGCCAACCCGGTATAGATGAGATGTAACTGACGAACTTCTGCCTGCGCGACATCGATAAGTCCGACATCATATTCAACTGCAGATGACGCCAGCGCTGTCATGGGGCCGTCAAGTGCGCTCATTGATTGCAGAAAGGTTTTGATCCCCTCGGCATCAAGCTTGTCCAATTGGACGTCGAGCGTTTGCAGGACGTCGCTCAGCTTCAAAAAAAGAGCCCGTCGCTGTGGATCGTTTTGAATGAAGGAACGCAGATTACCTTGCTGCAGCAACTCCAGTCGGCCGAGCATGATATCGAGACGAAGCCGTACTTCGTCATGCACGTCCTCGTTCAAATTCAGAGCATAACCAGCCAGAACATGTTCGAGCCGCATATACTCAGACACCGTCTGACCAACAGCCCAGGAGTCGTTATAACGCGAGAACTTCTGAAGCGCTGTCTGTCGTTCGGCAATGACATACGCAATGTACGCCGTTGCCACCACGAAACAACAGATAATAACGCCTAGAATTCGTCTCACACTTTGCCTCTATTCAACTATCAGCTTGGCAACCTGCCACGCGGAACGTGTGTAATAGGTCTGGCTTTGGAGCTGTGGGTCGCTGTCATACGGGTAGATTATAAACAATGGTCCTTTGTCGCGAACCGGCATGTAATTGCCATCTCGCTTCATGGCAAGAATAACATTGAACTTCTTGAAGTCCTCCATCGGCAGCGAGCTGACATAGTCATTCAACGCTACCGCTGTCACTTTCGTTCCCTTGGCGCCGACGAGCGTCATAAGCTTGTCCATCGATACGCCCTCGAAACGCACGCGGCCATCATACCATGGATTAGCCGTTTCTACGGTCACCAACCCGATAGCCTCCAGCATGTCCCGGTCGAATTGCGCCGTGTCGCCAACATTTTTATTCGCAATATTGCCGGATATGACCAGGATCGGCTTGCCCGTCGGCTTGGCCAACGGCTCCGCAGCGGCCCCGGATATCCACACGAAAGGCAACAGCAGACATAAAAAGAGTCGGATAAGTTTCATTACATTTCTCCATGATAAATTAGACCAATAGAGAGAATTGACTAAATCAACGTGAAGATCGCATGAGTCTTGTATTTTTTCATGTTCATATGCAATAAAAATGAAATATCGGCAGCACATGTGACGCAACGTAACTACGAATGATAGCAATTAGTGAATTGCCCTAATGTTAGATCGTTTTCATACGATAGTAACGCCTTTTATTATCTCATCGCAGATAATCGTGTTGAGGCTAAAGCCTGGTTCACCTCTCTAAAAGCAAAAAGAGCAGCGTTATTCACGCTGCTCTTTGAAGAAATTCGACGACTATCGTCTATTCAACCAGCCAATTGCCCTCCAGCCATTGGCTCCGGAACTCCGGTTGTGCTCGGAAAGCTGATCGGCAAGCCGCGCAAAACCCGCACTGCAAGGAAAGCAAAGCATTCAGCCTCTACAGCATCGCCGCGCCAGCCAAGCTTTTCGACGGGGACGAGTTCCACCTTCGCACGCTCAACCAGCATGCCCATCATGGTCGGATTGCGACGCCCACCGCCACTGACTGCGAGTCGTTTCGGCCGACGCGGTAGAATATCCAGAGCCTTGCCCACCGCAGAGGTCGTGAACGCGGTCAGGGTCGCCGCACCATCTTCCTCACCAAGTCCATCGGCCATCGCCTCGGTAAAATCGAATCGATCCAGCGACTTGGGATATGGAGCGGTCAGATAGGGGTGTTTGAGCAGTTCTGCCAGCCGCATCTCGTCTACTTTGCCCTTTGCAGCCAGTGCCCCATCGCGATCCATTTCGCCCAACCCCCGCTTCTTCATGAAGTCATTGATCGGCGCATTGGCAGGGCCAGTGTCGAATGCCACAAGCGCATCACCGCCATCCCACCATGTAATGTTGCCGACACCGCCGAGATTGAGTATCGCTGTATTGCCACTCGCATCGGCACTGCGCAACAACGCGGCATGATATACTGCCGCGAGCGGAGCACCCTGCCCGCCCGCACGTATGTCCGCTGTCCGGAAGTCGTAGGCTACTCGGGTTCCGAGCAGCTCGCTCATCAAGCCGCCATCACCAAGTTGCCGGGTGTCACCTAGCTTGCCTGCATGCGGCGCGCGATGCAGCACCGTTTGTCCATGAAAACCGACAACACCGATATCCGCCATCGACAAACCATTTTCCTCGACCAGTTCCCGCACAGCCACCGACTGCGCGCGCGTCAGCGCTTCCTCGGCCTCGGCAAATACAGCAGGCTCTGGCCCCTCAAAATTCCAGATGCGGGCCTCGGCTTGCGCCTGCTCCAGAAGATCACGAATCCAGCGCGGATAGGGTTTCAACGCATAGGCGCCGAATTCTGCAATAGTTTCACCATCGGTTCTCAAAAGAGCAACGTCGATGTTTCCATCAAGCACGGTGCCAGTCATCAGGCCGACCGCCCATATTGGCTGCATAACGTCTCCTATCCCAATGAAATTGCGTCGCCGACGCCCTGCCGCAGCGCAAGAATACCGCTGTCGGAATGGCGCGTCGGATGGATGCGGTTGGTGAGCAAGGTCCATGCCCTACCCGCTTCAAAATCGATCCACAAGCCAGTTCCCGTGAAACCAGTGTGACCGATCGTGTCCGTCGAATTGAAGTTGCCGCCTGACCAGCCTTGATAGGGTCTTTCCCAGCCATGCGTTCGGGTCGCGGACAATGGCTGGCGCATCAAGCTGATGACATTTTGAGAGGCGCCACTACCATCAAGCAAGCCAATTGCGAAATCGAGTATGGAAGCAGCCGTACCAAACAAACCCGCATGAGCAGCACCCTGCAATGCCGAACAATTGTCGTCATGCACTTCTCCGCAGAGTACGCGATTGCGCCAGGTGCAATCTTCCGTGGCCGCACTTGTTTCAGGCTCCGCCGAGAAAGCAAACCCATTGCCAGGATCCATCTCGCGAATGGTCTTGCCGTAAAGCCTTTCCATCGCAAAGCCGAGCAGGATGAAATTGATGTCCGAATAAACCGGCGTGGATTTTTGCCATTCGCGCTGCAGAATAAATGCGCGCAGCAGCTCCGGATCCCGCCCATAGGTGTAGATGGGTTCGACCGACGGAAATGGTGTCTGGTGACCAAGGCATTCGCGAAAGGTGACTTCGCGCTCCCAGGCGTCGTTATCATACTGCCTCAGATCTGGAAGCAAGCTGATCAACGGGGCATCGAGATCGATGGTTCCTTCCTCAGCCAGCGCCAAAATGCGGGGAGTTGTAAAAATCACCTTTGTCAGCGATGCGAGGTCGAACCATGTATCCGTTGTCATTGCACGTCGGGTCGGAATGACCTGTGCATAACCGGTCGCCCGGACGGCCCGATTCCCGGAGAGATCGACCATTCCAAACACCCCTCCCGGAATACGCCCTGAATCACACGCTTCCGTCAGCAGACGGAAAGCTTTTTCAAAGCGAGCCGTAAAGGCAGTATCGACAGGGTGGCGGACACTTAACTCTGCCATGATGATTATGCCTCAGTCCGGGCCATGTGATCACGGCCGTAAGTCTGCCAATGAGCCGGCATCGGTTCATAACCGAGAGGGCGAACGAGCGACGGTACTTGCCGTGTGTCGAGGGTGAAATGTTCATTGCGCCGATCAATGCTTGGAACGGCAGAGATCAGTCGCTTCGTATAGGAATGTTTCGGCGCAGAAAGAATTGATGCAGCATCGCCGATTTCCACGATCTGCCCGGCATAGACGACTGCAATGCGATGCGCGATGCGCTCTACCACCGCCATATCGTGCGATACGAACAGATAGGCAAGGCCGCGCTCCTTCTGGAGATCGATCAGTAGTTCCAGAACTTTGGCCTGCACTGAAACATCCAGCGCGGAAACGGCTTCGTCCAGCACCAGCACCGAAGGATTAAGCATCAGAGCGCGGGCGATGCAGAGCCGCTGGCGTTGCCCGCCCGAGAATTCATGCGGATATCGCTCCAGACTGTTTGCGGGCAGCCCAACCCGGTCGAGCAGATGCAGCATCTTCTGCCGCGTTTCCACCCCATCACGCCCGCCAACAGCGATAACCGGCTCTGCAAGGATGCTGTCGATACGAAGGCGCGGATTGAGTGATGCATAGGGATTCTGGAAAACCATCTGCACCGAAGAGGAGTTTCGGGCATCCATGGTGCCTTCTACACCGACTTCAAGCTTGCCGCGTGAAGCTTTGACAAGCCCAAGAATGGCCCGTGCAGTCGTCGACTTACCCGAACCGCTCTCCCCCACTACGGCGAGTGTTTCACCCGGCACAAGGTCGAAATCGACACTTTCGACAGCATGAACCGCACCGATTTTGCGGCCAAGGAAACCGCCCTTAACTGGAAACCGGACCGTCAGTCCCTCCACAGCTAGAATAGGCTTTGCACCGGGTTCTGCCGTGCGTGCATTATCGGTTCGTACCGCATTGCCGCTTTCAAAATGCGGCACAGCCTTGAGGAGGTGTTGCGTGTAAGGATGCTGCGGACGGTCGAGTACGGCACTCAGCTCACCTTGTTCGACCGCTTCGCCATGCTGCATCACCATGACCTTGTCGGCCATGCCCGCGACCAGACCAATGTCATGGGTGATGAAAATCATCGCCATGCCGGTTTCGCGCTTCAGCTCTGCGAGCAGTGCCATGATCTGCGCCTGTACCGTAACATCGAGCGCGGTGGTCGGTTCGTCGGCAATCATGAGACGTGGATTACAGGCGAGCGCCGTTGCAATCATCACCCGCTGCAACATACCGCCGGAAAGCTGGTTCGGGCAGTATTTAAGACGCCGTGCAGCGTCTGGAATGCGCACCCGATCAAGCGCGTCCCTGGCTGCAGAAGCGGCCTGTCTTCTGGTAAGCCCGCGGTGGAGACGGAACGATTCCTCAATCTGCGTGCCGATCGTGAGCACAGGATTGAGTGACGTCATCGGCTCTTGAAAGATCATGCCGATTTCTGCGCCGCGGATTTTCGTCAGCTCGGCTTCGTTCGCAGCAGCCAGATCAATGATGGTACCATCGGCACGGGTTAGCTTGATCCTTCCATCAATGATGCGACCTCCACCGAAATCCACGAGACGATTGATCGACAAAGCCGTTACAGATTTACCGGAACCGCTTTCGCCCACAATCGCCAGCGTTTCTCCGGCAGCGAGGTCGAAATTCACACCGCGTACAATCTCGTTGGCTTCGGGATTGCGGCCGAACCCGACACGAAGATTCGAGACGGACAGAAGCTTGCTCATGCGGCAACCCTCCGCATTCTCGGATCGAGAATGTCGCGCAGGGCGTCACCCAGAAGGTTGAAGCCAAGAATACCGATCATGATCGCCAGTCCCGGAAATGCCAGCAGCCATGGGGCGGTTTCCATGAGATTGCGCGCATCTGCCAGCATGAGACCAAGCGACGAAGCAGGTGGCTGCGTACCAAGTCCGAGGAAGCTCAAGCCCGCCTCTGTCAGCAGCGACCAGGCCAGCGCCAAGGTGATCTGCACGGTTAGGGGCGCAACCAGATTAAGCAGCAGATGGCGCGATAGGATATAACGGTTGCTGCTGTGAAACGTACGGGCAGCATCAACAAATTCACGCATTTTGATCGACAATGCCGGACCGCGCACAACCCGCGTGAAAATTGGAGTATAGACGATGGCAATGGCAGCAATACTCGTTCCTGTTCCCGGCCCGACAACTGCAATGATGAGAAGCGCAAGCAAAATTGCCGGGAATGCCAGAAGCACGTCCATCATACGCATGACGGTGCCGTCCCACCAGCGCCCGAACCAGGCCGCAGTCAATCCAAGAACAGTGCCAGCAAAAGCAGCAATTCCGACCGCAGAAAAGCCGACGACGAAGGATTGTGCGATGCCAGCCATCAGGCGGCTCGTTACATCGCGTCCGAAGAGATCCGTTCCCATCCAGTGGGCCGCACTTGGAGGGCGTAACCTGTCTATACGGTACTGCATCAACGGGTCATGCGGCGTGAAACCAAAATAGCCAAGGCAAGCTACAATCAGATAGACCAGCACAATGAGGCCGCCAATGCGGCCACTCGGATGAGCAAGAACGGACCGCACTATCTGCATCAGTTCTCTCCCAGACGAATGCGCGGATCGAGCGTGACGTAGAGGAGGTCAACCAGCAGATTAACGATCATGAAGTTGAAGGCGATGAAGAGAATACTGCCCTGCACCAATGCATAGTCGCGCTGCAAAATGGCATCAAGCACCATACGTCCCACCCCCGGCAAAGCATAAATCTGCTCAACCAGCACGGCCCCGCCCAGAAGATAACCAAATTCCACGCCGCTCAACGTCACGACCGGGATAAGTGCATTGGGCAACGCATGCCGCCAGATGACAGCGCGGGCCGAAGCACCTTTGCTGCGGGCTGTGCGAACATAATCATCGCTGAGAACATCCAGCATTGCCGAACGTGATATGCGTGTGACCGACGCCGCAAATGCGAAGCCGAGCGTTACGGCGGGCAAGATCATCTGCAAAAAATTCTGCCACGGATTTACCCATAGCGGCGTGAACTCGCCCATGGCGGGCAATACGCCGAAGCCTGCCGAAAGAATATAAATAAACAGGAGACCGAGAACGAAGCTTGGAGTGGACTGGCCAATCATCGCAAAAATACGGACCGCGAGATCGGACATTTTCTCATTGCGCGTGGCCGCATAAACCCCAGCTGGAAGGCCAACGAGCAAAGCAATGATCATCGACATCAATGCCAGTTGTAGCGTCAGCGGAAAGCGCTCCAGAATAATTGTCAGAACCGGCTTTCCGAATGTGACAGACACTCCCAGATTACCCTGCAACACATCACCGAGCCAGCGCCAGTACTGTGTAGTCCAGCTTTGATCGATGCCGAAATATTGCGCCAGTGATTGCCGTTGTTCGGGGGTCAGCAATCCAGCCTCCGTTCCGAGCATAGCCGTGATGGAATCGCCCGGGACCATGCGGATCGAAACGAAGACAAGGATCGACACCCCCAGCATGACCAGGGGAAATGTCAGCAGCCGACGTGTCAGATAATTCATGTCAGATTACTCACGGCCTGCCATTAAGGAAGGCAACTGAAAGCCACGCCTTCCTGATGAAAGCGTGGCGGATTTCATGACATCACTGCCCAATCTGCAGCTTGGTTACGCCGAATAGCGAACCGGTGGCGCGAGGCTCAAAACCGGTAACGTTCTTCTGGTGAGCGACATAGTTGTTGGCCGTATAAAGCCAAACCCACGGAGAAACTTCCGTAATGTGCTTTTCGAAATCGGCAAAGATGACCTTGCGTTTTTCAGGATCGGTCTCAGCTCGTCCCTTTTGCATCAGATCATCGAGCGTATCGTCGATGTACTGTGCGACCTTTTGAAGATTGCCCGCCTTGGTCCAGTAACGACCATACATCGTATATGGATCAGCCGAACCGCCGTTCAAAGCCACAGCCATGTCGAAATCACCCTTCAGCCATGTATCGACATAGACGTTGAGTTCCATCATCCGAATATCGAGCTTGATGCCTATTTCAGCAAGCTGCGACTGGAGGACCTGAGCTTCAGCCGCAGCGGTTGCCGGCTCTCCGTTTGCAGCAATGATGGTTGCCGAAAAGCCCCCCGTATAACCGGCATCCGCCATCAGCTTCTTCGCTTTTTCGATATCGCGCTTGTAGCAGAAGAGCGTGTTCGGATCGCTTGCATAGGCGGGCATGGTCAAGGGCCCCGTCACCTTGCCTTCACCAAGCAATGCTGTGTCGAGCACATCCTGGCGATCAACGGCGCAGGAAATGGCCTGACGCACGGCCAGCTCTGTCATTGGTTTGCGCGAAGGATTTAGCTGCAGCACGTGATAGGCTAGCGCCGGTGTGCGCACCAGTTCCAGCGCGCTCTCACGCGGCACCATCGTTGCGACCAGCGGGTCGTTGAGGAGAGCAAAGTCAACCTGCTTGGCGCGAAGTGCCGCAAGAATTGCTGTTTCATCTGGCAGAACACTGATGTCTATACCATCGACCGCGACTTTGCCGCCCGCCCAGTTGGGATTGGCTTTCAGCACTTCCTTGGAATTCGGCTCCCAACGCTCAAGAATGAATGGCCCTGATCCAACGGTCTTCGTGCCGACATTGCCAGCCTTGATCTCGCTTTCGGGAACTACCGCTGCATTGATGCTGGCAATGGCTGCCAATAACGGAACATCCGGTTGAGAAAGCTTGAAGACAACCGTTTCAGCGTCTGGCGTTTCAATAGCAGCTATAGAACCGAAATTGGCACGTGCCACTGCGCCTGTCTTTTCATCCAGAATGCGTTCGAAAGATGCTTTCACATCGGCTGGCGTTACCGGCTGTCCGTTCTGGAATTTCGCATTCTTGTCGAGTTTGAATGTGAGGACCTTGCCGCCATCGGAAAACTGCCAGCTTTGTGCAATGGCTGGCGCGATTTGAAGGTCCGAACCAAGACGAACAAGCGGCTCATAGATAAGTTCCAACAGGCGAATCGATGAAAATGCGGGTTGTTTGTGTGGATCGAGGCCGGTGGCATCCTGCGACCAGGCCATCCGGAGTGTTGCGGCAAATGCCGTCGAAACACCCAATCCACCAAAACTCCCAATGCTCATCGCTATTGCGGCGGCACCCGCAACAAGGCTCTTCTTGAAACTCGCTCCCATTTTCTTCCCTCGCAAATTACTGCAATGCTAATGTCCGACTGCTTCCCCGCTTCGGCTCACACTTTATTGGCATTTATTGCCTGTCTAAGAAATCCCCCAGCATTCTTTAATGCCGTTCTTGCTTCATCCACTGGCATTCCCGTGATGACTACGAGAATCGCGAGCTTAACGTCATTGTCCGTCACGGCGAGAACGCGTTTCGCCTCGCTCGCCCCACAACCGGTCGCCTGCATGACAATCCGCGACGCGCGCGCGACAAGCTTCTTGTTGGTGGCGCTGACGTCCACCATGAGATTCTCATATGTCTTACCGATTCGGATCATGCTCGCAGTGGTCAGCATATTGAGAACGAGCTTCTGCGCCGTACCGGATTTAAGACGCGTCGAACCAGTCAGTATTTCAGGCCCGACAACGGGCGATATGGCGATTTCGGCCATGGTGGCGATGGTTGAATTGGGATTGCAGGACAAAGCCACCGTTGTGGCGCCGATCGATGCCGCATAGGCCAAACCGCCTATCACATATGGCGTGCGTCCGCTGACAGCGATTCCCACAACGACATCGTGCGGAGCCAAACCGATAGCACGCAGATCAGACTCGCCTAACGACGGATCATCTTCCGCACCTTCAATTGCATGTTGCAAAGCATCTACACCACCAGCGATAAGCCCTATCACCATACCTTCCGGCACACTGAAAGTCGGCGGGCATTCCGATGCATCGAGAATGCCAAGACGTCCGCTTGTCCCAGCCCCTATATAGATCAGCCGACCGCCCGCCTGAAATGCTTCGACAATTTTATCGACGGCCTGCGCGACCTGCGGCAGCACCTTTTCAACAGCAGCGGGAACCAGACGGTCCTCGTCGTTGATACGACGCACGATTGCTAAGCTCGACAAGAGATCAATATCCATCGTGGATGGATTTCGCTCTTCTGAAACCAGCCGATCAAGCTCAGATAACAACGCCTGTTCCGTCATGCCTCTGCCTGTTTATCCGGCGGCATTCAGGATGCGGCCGCCTTATGGTTAATGAATGTTAAGATTATAAATTCCGATAGTCAATTATAAGTTGGAATAAATTATTCCTTATCGGCAACAAAGGCGATAGTACGAGCAAGAATAATCGCGCCTGAAACGGCATCGCCATCGGCAGGCTTCAGCCGCCTGCGGACATCCGGTGCCAGCCATGGCTCCAGGGGAGTAGCAAGCCCGCCAAGCATGGTAACGCACGGCGCTCCTTTTTCGAAAAGCGCCCGCACGATAGTGTCTATATGGCCCGCAGCGGCCTGGACGATACGGCGCGCCGCCGCATCACCCTGGTCCGCATGGCGCATAACCATCGGTGCCAAAGACGCATATTCCGTGGCCGTAGCGCGGTCCATCCAGACCACAGCTTCCATCGGGCTCTGATTAAAACGCCGCATGACTTCGTTGAGCAGTGGCGTTCGTTCGATCCGCCCGTCATGGGCCTGAAGTGCTTGCTGAATTGCTGACAACCCCAGAAAAGCACCACTGCCCTCGTCTGAAATGGGAAAGCCGTAACCTCCGACACGAATATCAATACCATTCACGAAGCCGAGGCCGATTGAACCGGTTCCAGCAATCACAATAGCCCCGTCGTTGCCGGAATGCGCACCGAGACAAGCGCCCTTGCCGTCGCTCATGAAATGAATACTCGAAAAAGGGTGCGGTATGGCCTGGAGCGCTTCAAGCGCGCCCTGTCTGCCTATCCCCGCGAGCCCTACACCCACATGCGTTCTCGCCAGCCTCTCCGCATCCAGCCCGGCCTCGCTAATCGCTGCGTTGAATGCCCGCGCGATAGATTCCCAAGCCTTCTCTATGCCAAGCCGCGTTGTTGCCGGGCCGGACAATCCCTGCCCCAGAATATTGCCAGCCTCATCTTCCAGCCGGGCCCTGCAGCCCGTGCCGCCGCCATCCACACCAAGATAGAAGCGATTTTTTCCTATCCCGTCCGACATCATTCTGACAGCCGTTCTATATCTGCACCGCAAAGCTTCAGTTTGCGGTCAAGCTGCTCATATCCGCGATCCAGATGATAGATGCGATTGACGACAGTTTCCCCCTCTGCAACCAAGGCCGCCAGCACAAGGGAAACTGACGCCCGCAAGTCGGTCGCCATCACCTGCGCGCCATGAAGCGGACGCCCGCCGCGCACCAGTGCGGTTGTTCCCTGTAGTTTGATGTCCGCGCCAAGCCGCATCAGTTCGGGCACATGCATGAACCGGCTTTCAAACACCGTCTCACGAAGGAGCGATGCTCCTTCGGAACAAGCTGCCAGTGCCATGAACTGGGCCTGCAGATCGGTCGGAAAACCGGGATAGGGTTCGGTCGTCAGATCGGCGCCGCGCAAGGAGCCGTTGCGTGAAATAACCAACCCGCGATCGCTTGGCCATGCACTAACTCCCATGGTTTCAAGCACCTGCACAACAGAAGCGAGGTGTTCAAGACGGGCATGCGTCAGTTCAAGCGTGCCGCCGGTAATAGCCGCCGCTACAGCATAAGTGCCTGCCTCGATGCGATCCGGTATGCCATGGTGACGTGCGGGCCGCCACGATGTATCGCCTTGAACCAAAATGCGATGCGTACCTGCTCCTTCAATCTGCGCACCCATAGTGCCCAGACATGCAGCAAGATCAGCAATTTCGGGTTCGCGAGCTGCGTTCAGTATTTCAGTTTCGCCACGAGCTGAGGTTGCCGCCATCATCGCCGTCGCCGTCGCACCGACGGAAGGCGCAGGCAAAACAATGCGACTCCCGATCAGGCCATTATCGCTCGAAGCGACAATCCAGCCGCGATCAATGGAAATATCTGCGCCAAGTGTTGCGAGCGCTTTCAGATGCATATCGACAGGACGCGCCCCGATGGCGCACCCGCCCGGCAAGGAAACACGAACTTTGCCAAGCCTCGCCAACAAAGGTGCCAGCACCAGAACCGTCGCCCGCATCCGCCTTACTGTGTCATAAGGCGTCTCTCCTACCACAAGATCTGTCGCAGTTATTGTCGTTGAATGCGGCGCGCGGGAAACCTGTGCCCCATGCGACTGCACCACATTGAGCATATTTTCGACATCACTGACCGCGGGAAGGTTTGTGAGTTCAACAGAATATGGGCTTAGCAGGGAAGCTGCGATTTGAGGCAGCGCGGCATTCTTCGCACCGGAGATATTGACCGCCCCCTGCAGGGCTCGTCCGCCGACAATTCGCAATCGTTCCATGTCTCGCCACCACATTCTCTCTTGCAGAGAGTTAGTTCATTCCGCACTATTTAACAGATTGGAATTTTATATTCCAAATCAATTTGGGTTGTCTTATGAACCAAGGCAACCGAATATCGCACCCTCCGACGCCGGAATGGGGAATAATCGCACATGTCGATCCTGCAAAAAATCAACGCCAAACTGAATGAACTGACTGTTGCAGACCGAAAGATCGGCCAGTTCATCATCGACCATCCTGAACAGGTGTTGCGGCTTTCCTCCTCTGCACTGGCGGAAGCAACTGGACGCAGCCAGTCGAGCGTCGTCAAATTTAGTCAGAAATTCGGCTTTGACGGCTATCAGGAACTTAAGCTTGCCGTCAGCGAAGCTCGGGCTAAAGAGTGGCAGGTTCCGGCGGGGATGGTCCACGGCACAATCGAGACCGGCGACAGCTATATCACGGTGCTGCAGAAGCTGATCGGCAGCAAGCTGCAATCAATGCAACAAACGATTTCCGCCAACGATGAACAAGGCATCGACGGTGCATTGCAAGCCCTGATCAGCGCCCGGCGTATCCACTTGGCTGGTGTCGGTGCATCATCGCTCGTCGCACGCGATTTCTCCTACAAGCTGATGAAACTTGGCCGCAACGTGATGCATGATAGCGATAGTCATATCCAGATGGCCAATGTCTCGACCTTGCACGAGGGTGATGTTCTGTTTGCCCTTTCCTACTCTGGAACGAGCATCGAAACCCTTCGCATTGCCGAACAGGCCAAGAAGTGGGGAGCGACCGTAATCGCTGTTACTGGCATCAACGAGAACCCGCTCAATAAAATCGCCGATATTCGCCTGTACACAGTCGCCGACGAAGAACGCGTTCGTTCATCATCAATCACGGCGCGTGACGCGCAACTGGTTCTGACGGATTTGCTTTTTATTCTGCTGTTCCAACGCCAACAGGATGCTAATGATTATGTACATAAAAGCGAAGCTGCGGTGTCTTCGTTGAAAATATGATCCGCGAGATCAGTCAATGATAGCGGCGGCCACGAGGCTTGCAAAAGCGGCAACAAATGCCACTGCGACTGCACCGACCTTCGTGAACAGGTTAAACGCATCGCCCGGCGTTTCACGGTTTGACATGTTGAGATAAACGAGCGCCGCTACGATGATACCAATCGAAAAAACGAAAGCGGAAACCCACTGCCATAACTCAGGCATGAAACCTCACAAACGATGAACCAACTTTCAAAACTGCGGACCGTTTACCCAAACTTTATTACCGCAGTGTGATCTCACTTAATGTTTCCGGTTCAGGCACGCAATGTATCACAGGCTTTCGAGCCATGAAATCATCAATTTGTGATTGCTCGATTCTCTCTCGCATTCGCCGCAGCGTTGCATTTTCACAATCGGAGGCTGTGACGCTGTCTCGATTGCCCTGAAGCAACTGTCAGCGCGGTCTACTGCACAGGCTTTTAAATGTAAGGCCCGAGAGTTGACTTTCAGACCGCGAAAGCCGTGATATATCTGCAAAGAAGCGAGCGTTGTTCAAGCACAGGCTTTGCACAGAAACAAGATCACAAAGGTATGCATAATGGCTTCACCGTCATCTTCTCCGCGAATCGAACACAAAGAACGCCTTGAGCGATTGGCACTGTTGCAAGGCAAGCTGAGCGAACGCGGAATTGGCGGTCTTCTGCTCGGACCGACTGCGAGTTTGCGTTATTACACCGGGCTTGTCTGGCATATCAGCGAGCGTTTTCTGGGTGCCCTCGTCACACCGTCGGAAGTTATTTATATCGTACCCGGCTTTGAACAGAGCCGCGTCGAGAGCCTGCCACACCTCCCGGGAGAAATCCGCGTATGGCAGGAGGAAGAGAGCAGTGCTGCACTGATAGCATCACTCATTCCGGAAGGTACCACGCTTGCGGTAGATGATGCCGTCCCGCTGTTCGTCTACAACGCTCTGAAGCGTGAATTTTCTCCCGAGCGTCTGCTCGACGGCGGAGAATTGATTCGGGAACAGCGCCTTCGCAAATCAGCCAATGAAATCGCAATTATTCAGTATGCGATGGATCTGACGCTTGAGGTTCATCGCCGGGCGCATGCGCTGATCAAGCCTGGCATTGCGGCAAGCGAAGTGGTGCGCTTTATTGATGAGCAGCACCACGCACTCGGCGCTACCGGCGGTTCGACATTCTGCATCGTCTCTTTCGGGGCGGCGACTTCGTTGCCGCATGGCGCAGATGGAGAACAATTCTATCAGCCGGGCGACGTTATCCTTGTGGATACCGGATGCCGCATCGATGGCTATCATTCGGATCTCACACGCACCTACATGCTGGATCAGCCTAGTGCGGAGTTTTCGCGCATATGGACGATCGAGCGCGAAGCGCAACAAGCCGTTTTCGATGCTGCGAAGCTTGGTGCGGCCTGCTCAACACTCGATGATGCTGCACGCGCAACGCTGGTGAAGCATGGACTGGGGCCCGATTATGCGTTGCCGGGCCTTCCGCATCGCGCCGGTCATGGCCTTGGTCTGGAGATTCACGAGGCCCCTTACATCGTCCGCGGTAATTCGCTCCCACTCGCTGAGGGCATGTGCTTTTCCAACGAGCCCATGATCGTGGTTCCGGACCAGTTCGGCATTCGTCTGGAAGATCATATCCATATGACGGCGACCGGACCGAAATGGTTCACCCAGCCGGCAAAAGGCCCAACCGAACCTTTCGCATAAAGCTGCAATCATTGCTATCGATTGCTGGGTATTCCTGCCCAGCTTTCCGATTGCTTTTCGCCAACACCAATCAGATCGATGGCTCGGGTCGCGATCTGATTGGCCACTTCATCGACTGACTGCGGTTTGAAATAGAAGGCCGGAACCGGCGGCATCACAATAGCGCCCATTTCTGTCACCGTGCACATATTGCGCAGATGAACCAGATGCAGCGGCGTTTCTCGTGCGATCAGGACCAGTCTGCGCCGTTCCTTCAAGTGAACATCGGCAGCGCGGGTGAGCAAACTATCGCTATGGCCCGTTGCGATCGCCGCGAGCGTGCGCATGGAACATGGCGCAACAATCATGCCGGCAGTTGCGACTGATCCGCTTGCGATCAGAGCACCAATATCGCTGACGGAATAACTTCTGTGCGCCAGCCTATGCAGAAGCGCATAACCGTCAGGGCCCAACTCATGACGCAAAGTCTGTTGCGCGGCGTCCGATACGACAAGATGGCTTTCGACGTCGCTCAAAGAGGAAAGCTGCTCCAGCAATTTGAGTGGGATAAGAGCGCCTGATGCGCCGGAAATGCCAACAACAACCCGCTTCATTGCATTTTTCCCTTATCTAATCCAAGCTCGTTCCACATCGCATCCACTCGCGCGATAACATCGTTGCTCATACAAAGCACCGTGCCCCATTCCCGTTCGGTTTCTGCGCCGATCTTGTTGGTCGCATCAAGGCCCAGCTTTCCGCCCAAGCCCGAGCGCGGCGATGCAAAATCGAGATAATCCACCGGCGTATCAGCAAGTGTAACGAGGTCGCGGCTCGCATCGAAACGGGTGGAAAGTGCCCACATCACATCATCCCAGTTGCGGACATTTATGTCCGGATCGACTGCGATTATAAGCTTCGTATAACTGAACTGCGGCAGCATCGACCAAAGTCCCATCATGACCCGCCGCGCCTGACCGGGATAGCGCTTGTCGATCGAAACCACCATTGCACGATAAGAACACGCCGCCGGCGGGAGCCACAAATCCGCAATTTCCGGGAACTGTTTTTGCACTATCGGCACGAACAGCTCATTCATCACTTCGCCGAGTCTGGACGGCTCGTCCGGTGGGCGGCCGGTATAGGTGGAGAGATAAACCGGATTCTTCCGCATGGTCATCGCGGTCACCTGAATGACCGGGAAACCCTCGACGCTGTTATAGTACCCGGTGTGATCGCCGTACGGGCCCTCCGGCGCGGTAACTGATGCGGAAACTCGCCCTTCAAGAATAATTTCAGCGTTGGCCGGTACCGCCAATGGCACAGTACGCGCATCGACGACGGATAGTCTGCGCCCGGCAAGCAGGCCCGAGAAAGCAAGCTCGCTCATTCCTTCGGGCAAGGGCATGACGGCGGAAAGAATCGTCGCAGGATCTGCTCCGATAGCCACCGCAACCGGCATATCCTCCCCTCGCCTTTGCCACATACGGTGATGGCGTGCACCGCCACGATGAGCGAGCCAACGCATGATCAGCTTGTCCGGGCCAAGCTTCTGCATCCGGTAAATTCCGACATTTATGTCCGATGGATCATCCGGTGCCCGCGTGATGATCAGCGGCCATGTAACAAGTGGTGCAGGCTCTCCCGGCCAGCACCACTGGATCGGCAGTAAATCGAGATTGACATCCTCGCCTTCCAGTATCGTTGCCTGAACAGGTGCGCGCCGGACGTGACGAAGACGCATATTCAATGCAGCCTTTGCCAGAGGCAGCTTGCTCCATATTTCACCTGCAGAGCGTGGCGGCTTCGGCGCACGCAGCTCTGCAAGCATCTCGGCGAGGTCAGGAACTTCCTCGGAAGAACGTCCAAGTCCCAATGCAATCCGCCGTTCGGATCCAAAAAGATTGGCCACCAGAGGCATTGAATGCAGGCGCCCATCAGCGTCGACCGGTTGTTCGAAGAGCAAAGCCGGACCATCCACCTCGAGAACGCGCTTGTGGATCTCCGTTATCTCCTGAACCAGCGATACCGGACGCTTGATCCTGACAAGATCGTTACGGTGTTCAAGTTCCGACAAAAAGCTCTGCAGGCAGTCGTAGTGTGGTGGAGAAGAAGGGGGCGTTTTCATCCCCGACTTTTGAATATCGAATTCTTTCGCCGTCTTTGATCTGAATCAAACTGCCCGCTCATTGAATCGCATAATTCTAAAATCATCTTGTAAAGCTCATCGGAGCGGAGTGATGATGAAAATACCTCCGGCTGTGGCTGTTCCAGCCCGGCTTGTTCCGCCGTTTCTGATCGCCCCTTTTGTCTCGCGTATTTTCTTTCAGGTGATGCGCGCACATCCGGGTCTATTCGAACGCCTCGGAGACTATGCGACAAAGCGTTTCCGTTTTCACCCCTCCGATATACCGTTCGCCTTCGTGATCGAGCCGGATAAACCACGCATCACAATCGTGCGCGAAGATGAAGTCACGGAAGCCGACGCAGGTATCGAAGGCCCGCTGGTTATGTTGCTCGCGCTTCTCGAAGGTAAGCTTGACGGGGATGCGCTGTTCTTCTCCCGGGATATCACCGTGACGGGTGACATGGAGGCCATGCTGGCGCTTCGCAACGCGCTAGATGACTGCAACATTGACCTTCCAGCCGACCTCGGCACAAGTGCCGGGCCGCTTGCCCCGGTCGTGCGTGGCATCGCAAATTATGTACGCAGCAAGGCCTTGGGCAAGGAAGCTACCGGATGGAACTGATTTGTCCGGCAGGCACGCCATCGGCCTTACGTGAAGCAGTAGGTGCGGGAGCCGATGCAGTTTATTGTGGCTTTCGCGACGAAACGAATGCACGCAACTTTCCCGGCCTTAACTTCAGTCGTGACGAACTGCGCGATGCGATCCAGTTTGCCCACGCTCGCAAAACACAGGTTTTTGTCGCGATCAACACGTTCATGCGCGCGGGCGACGAAAACATTTGGTATCGGGCCGTAGACGATGCCTCTGCCCTTGGCGCAGACGCGGTCATCCTCGCCGATTTCGGTTTGATGGCCTATACGGCCGAGAAACATCCAGCGCAGCGGCTTCATGTATCCGTACAGGCTTCCGCTTCCAATTCCGATGCAGTTCAGTTTCTGGTCGATGCATTCAAGGCAAAGCGTGTCGTGTTACCACGCGTTCTGACTATTGCAGACATCGCGAAACTTGGCCGCAAAATCGATTGCGAAATGGAAGTCTTCGTATTCGGTGGCTTGTGTGTGATGGCAGAAGGACGATGTTCCCTGTCTTCTTATGCCACGGGCAGATCACCCAACATGAATGGCGTTTGTTCGCCGGCGAGCCATGTCCGCTACCGTCAGGACGGACAGGAACTCGTTTCCGAGCTCGGTGACTATACGATCAATCGTTTTCCCGTGGGCGAACCCACCGGCTATCCGACACTTTGTAAAGGCCGGTTCAATATTGCAGATGAGCAGGGTTATGCATTCGAAGACCCGGTTTCGCTGGACGTTATGAACCATATAGACGAGTTACGAGCAGCGGGCGTCTCAGCGCTCAAGATTGAAGGTCGCCAGCGTGGCAAGGCTTACGTTGGCGAGGTCGTCTCCACACTTCGCCAGACACTCGCGGCAAGCCCCGAAAGCCGCGCTGCCTTGCTGTCCCGCCTCCGTCTGCTGAGCGAAGGCCAGCAGACGACTTCAGGCGCATACGACAAACGCTGGAGATAGATATGTCAGCAGCCAGTCTCAGCCTCGGTCCCGTACTCTTTCTGTGGGACGGCCCAAAATGGCGGGATTTTTATTTCCGCATCGCCGATGAAGCCCCGATATCCCACGTTACCGTAGGTGAAATCGTATGCTCCAAACGGTTCCATTTTCTGACACCTTATATGGACACTGTGATTGAGCGATTGCAGCGCGCAGGAAAAACGGTAAGCCTCGGCTCACTGGCACTTGTCATGCTTGAAAGGGAAGCAAAGCAGGTCCGTCAAACGATCAAGGAAGCTAAGCTGCCGGTGGAAGCAAACGATCTATCGGCACTGGGGCTCTTGTCCGGCACGCCGCACACAATCGGCCCGCTGGTCAATGTATACAACGCAGCAACTGCAAAAGTTCTTGCAGCACGCGGCGCGCAATCGATCTGTCTCCCGCCAGAACTACCGCTCAGCTCGATATGCGAGATCGTCAAAGCTGCACCTGATATTGCGTTCGAAATATTCACGTTCGGACGAGTACCACTGGCCATTTCAGCCCGATGCGCTCATGCGCGGTCCAAGGGACATATAAAAGACAATTGCCAGTTCGTCTGCGGTGAAGAACCCGATGGGTTGCCGGTCAAAACACTGGATAGCCAACCTTTCCTGGCGCTGAACGGCGTACAGACACTCTCACATACCTGTCAGTCTCTGCTTGAGGATTTACCTGATCTGCAAGAAGCCGGAATCAGGCGTTTCAGACTATCTCCACAGGATTGCGATATGGTGGGAGTAGCTCAAATCCATGCAGAGGTATTGAACCGCCTTATCAGTTCCGATGAAGGGATAGCACGCTTGCGAAAGGTTTATCCGGACGTGCCACTCTCGAATGGATTCCTGCACGGGAATATCGGAGCGGCCTGGATTAGCCGCCAGCGCTCAATTGCTGCAAACTAGATCGAGGTAGTTTCCACTTTCGGGAGGCGCGTTAGCTCTCGCCTTCGGCTATCGATTTCAGATGCCGGAGGTCCCGAACAAGCAATGTTTGCCTGCCACCTTCAACCCAGCCCTTGGCCTGCCACTGGCTGATGATACGCGATACCGTATGCAGGGTCGTCCCGGTCAATTCAGCGATATCCTGTCGCGAAACCGGAAAGTCGATCCGCACACCGCCGCTTTCTTTTACCCCTGCTTCACGGACAAGCCTCAGCACAGCATGGGCTACACGTGGTTCGACTTCCTGTGTCGAGATTTCCCTGATGCGGTTATGTGCAGCATCCAGCCTGCGCCCGATCGTCTGCATCGTATTGACCGCAAGCGCAGGGCTGCGTGCCATGAAATCGGTCATCATTTCCATCGGCCAGGCAAGCACAGAACTATCGACGGCTGCCAAAGGTGTGCCGGGATAATCCTTGCGCCCCAGCGCCACCGCGAAACCGAAAAGTTCTCCAGGGTTGACGACCCGCACAATAATCTGCTGGCCGTCCGCTGTAACTTGCATGACTTTCAGCCGTCCGCGCAACAATACATAGAAATGGCTTGCATCGTCACCTTGATTGAAGACGGCAGCTCCCTTGGACACAACACGCTGTGTAGACTGACTAAGAAATTGATCAAAACTCGCATCATCCATACCGGCAAAGACCGACAGGGAGCGGACATGTGTTTTATCAAGGGGGGTAGCCATCACATCCTCATTGCCGCGCCGCCGCCCGGCAGAAAAACTTGGCGTCAATATCAGCGGGTTCGCTGGCATCGCTACCAGACCAAACCCGGAATGAAAACATTAATCGCGTTTCCTGAAGGTCGATGCGTCAATAGCGAGCTTTTGCAAACGGGCGTAGAGGCTGCGGCGCGGTAGCTGCAACAGGACTGAAGCAGCCCCCACGTCACCATTGCACCGATCCAACGTCTCGCGAATAACACTGTCTTCGAAATGGTCAAGTTGCTCCGACAGTGAAAACGGGCTGGGTTCACCAATGGACTCTCGCCCTAGCCCCAACACGACCTGCTTGGCATAATTACGCAATTCCCGAACATTTCCCGACCATTCGTCTGAATTTAACCGCGCTTCCATCGCCGCATCGATAGTAGGTCGGGGCTGCCCGAACTGGTCTGCTGCTTCATCAAGAAAGTAGGAAAAAAGCAAACCGATATCCTTCCGCCGCTCACGCAGAGGAGGAACCCGCAGTCTAACTGTTTCAAGGCGATAAAGCAGATCGGAACGAAAACGACCGGCGGCCACGGCTTCTTCCAGATTGCCTTTCGCAGCCGCGACGATCCTCAGATTAACCGCGCGCGGTTCTCCCGAAAGTGACGGCAGTTCACGCTCTTCGACAACACGCAGAAGCTTGCCCTGAACGGACGGCGACATGCTGTCTATCTCATCAAGAAACAGTGTGCCACGATCGGCATCGACTATTCGCCCACGCTGGATGCGGCTGCCGAAAAGAACCTCGTCCGCGATGGCGTCGGGCAAAGCCGCACAATCGATGGCAACAAAACCGCGAGCGTGACGCGCGCTCCAGCGATGCAGGAGACGGGCCACCAACTCCTTGCCAGTTCCCGTTTCACCTTCGATCAGGACATCGACATCAACGCTGGCAAGCTGGCGGATTGTGTCACGTAACCGCATCATGACCGGGGTTTCACCAAGCAAGGGATAATCCTGCTCGGCCTCGGCCGCGGCCCGGCGAAGACGGCGGTTTTCCAACACCAGTCGACGCATTTCCAGCGCACGGCGCACACTTGATATCAGATGATCGGCGGCAAATGGTTTGGCTATGAAATCGAACGCACCCTTCTTGAGAGACGCCACCGCCATTCCGACATCACCATGCCCCGTCATCAAGATGACCGGCAGTTCCGGATCGCGCGCCAGCAATGCTTCCATCATCGCATGTCCATCGACGCGCGGCATGCGGATATCAGTCACAACGATGCCCGGATAATCGGGCGTCAAACCGGCCAAAGCGAACTGACCGTCGCCGTGCGCTTCAATATCGAGCCCTGCGATCTCAAATGAATCGGCTAGAGCCGTTCGGAAAGCGACATCGTCATCGACCAGCATAACCCGCAAAGGTTCACTCTCCGTCATCGCCGTTTCCCTTGTTTACCCGCTTCAAAGTAGCAGCAAAAGCCGCACCGCCGAGTTGCGAAGGAACGATACGCAGCGTTCCTTCCAGTTCAGCCATGAGATCCCTTGCAATACCGAGGCCCAGACCAAGCCCGTCCGCCTTTCCTGTTACAAAAGGGCTGAATATCTCATTGCCCAGCTGGGGATCGATACCCGGTCCGTTATCGTCCACGACAAGGGAAATCTGATCACCTTCCTCACGAACGGTGAATGAAACATGCGGGTTTTCGCTGTTCACCACCGCATCCAATGCGTTCTGCAGCAGATTTACCAGTACCTGCTCAGATCGAACACGACACGCAACTATCACGATGTCGGACCGCCCTGGAATATCGAGCCGAACCTTGGCGTTCCGGAAACGATCTCCCATAAGCAGCATTGTGCCATCCACAAGCTCATTCAGCCGAAGCGGACGAACAATACCGCTGCGACGACGCGCAAATCGACGCATTTCCTGTGTGATGGAGCCTATACGCGCCGTCAGTTCCACGGACGTATTGAGATTATTGGCAACCTTATCGAGCTTACCATTCGCAAGATGATGCTGTGCATTTTCGGCGAGTGTTCGAATAGTTGCAACCGGCTGGTTGATCTCATGCACCAGCCCGGCGGTGATCGATCCAAGCGACGCTAGCCTGTTTGCCTGTGCCAGTTCCTCCCGCGCATCGCGGAATCGTTTGTCGGCCAGTTCCCGCTCCGTCATTTCTGCACTTAACGCAGCCGTTCGTTCTTCAACCGCAGCCTCGAGTTCAGCACGATAAGCCGCAGCACGCGCCGCACGGCTTATTCTCCAGTAAATGGCACCAGCAATCACGACGAAAACAAGCATCGACGCCACCGTCACCAAGCGTGCAAGGTCGTTTGCCGCACGTAGCGCTGGTGCAGTCGGTACCGTATGAATCAGTTTCAAGGCTGTTTCAGCAATCGGCTCATCGACTGCGACCGAATATTGACCGGAAGGCCCGATCATCATCCCGTCCACTGCAAAGCGATAATTGCTCTGTTTCATATCCGCAGCATTAAACTGCCCACTCTCGACCAACTTCGCACGTTCTGATGTTGAGATCGGCTGAAAGGAGCGAAGCTCTTCGACCTTGTCTGTGGAGGCAAGTATGATCCCGCGAGGATCGACAACAAACGTTTGACCGGGATCGTTCGACCATGTCTGCACCAGCCTATGGAACTCGAATTTTATGACGACCACGCCGACGGGATTAGCCTGATCGCCGACGCGTCGCGCCAGGAAGAGGCCAAAGCGACCGCTCAAATCGCCTATGGCATAGTATTCTGCCGAGCCTGTCGCCATCGCTCCCTTGAAATAAGGACGGAAATCGTAATTGCGGCCGACAAAGCTTTCCGGCGTATTGGCATTCGATGACGCGATAACAGTTCCATCACGCGCTATCACGTAGATGATTGGTGAACCCACCTGTTGCGCAAGAAGCTCCAGCTTCTGATTAAGGCGAGCCGTTGCATCTTGCGAACCGTCCGCGAGCACATCTCGCAGATCGCTATATTCCTTCAGAACGACGGGTAGTAACCGGAACTTGGCCAATTCGCTGTCTATAAGACGAGCTTGCTGGCGCGCTATGAGCGTTGTCTCCTGACGAAGGCCATCAAGCGCCCCGCTTTCAGCCCACAGCCGGGCGGAAAACCACACGCCGATTGCCAGCAAGAAAGCGAGGGCAACCAAAAAGAGTTTTGCAAATTTTGAGCGCGCCTTCATTTGTGCTGATTTATGCAAAATGAAATAAGGAGTCACGCAGAATCTTGCACAAGATGCACAGGCGAATACCACTAAATCGACTAATATTCTTTTTATTTCAATAATTTAATCTTTTTAATCCGTCTCTATGGCGGTCGTGGCTTCGCCATAGCATGTTAGCGCCACTTCGAAAAATGGGAGTTTCGAAGGGAGGAGTCTAGCCGTGCACCACATCAACATAGCCTCAGCATCGCAACCATTTCAGGAGCCGCTCGCAGAGGCAGGCTCCCAGATATTGCGCGTTTGATGCTGAAACGAAGCACCGCTGACATTATTCAACAGCGCCAACACAAGACTTCTCACACAGGCCCAAGCGGGTGCGGAGAGGCGAGTTGATGGCAACGGAAAAACACCCCGAAACCGTTTCGCCGATCCGGTTCCACAACAAGGGTGAAAATTAAAAAATCGAAGATTTGAAGGAGTAACCCATGGTCTCAATTACAAACGAACGGAGTGACGTGCGGAGCACCAACAGCCGCCTGAAGTCCATTATTGGCGGCTCGACCGGCAATCTGGTCGAATGGTTCGACTGGTATGTCTATGCAGCATTTGCACTCTATTTCGCACCACACTTCTTCCCGTCGGAAAGCCAAACTGCACAGCTCATGAGCGCCGCCGCAGTCTTTGCCGTTGGCTTCGTCATGCGCCCCATTGGCGCCTGGATCATGGGTGTTTATGCTGACCGCAAGGGTCGCAAAGCGGGCCTCGCCCTATCCGTGACATTGATGTGCGCGGGTTCGCTGATCATCGCGCTTACGCCGGATTACCAGACCATCGGGCTTGCAGCTCCCGCTCTTCTCGTGCTTGCACGTTTGATGCAGGGCCTGTCCGTCGGCGGTGAATATGGTGCCAGCGCCACCTATCTTTCGGAAATGGCAGGCAAAGACCGCCGCGGCTTCTTCTCCTCCTTCCAGTATGTCACCCTGATTTCGGGACAGCTTCTCGCGATCCTGCTTTTGATCGTGCTGCAGTCGACCATGGAAACCCCGGCATTGGAATCCTGGGGCTGGCGTATTCCGTTCTTTATCGGCGCATTACTTGCTGTTGTCGTGTTCTGGCTGCGTCGCGGCCTTGCGGAAACAGAAAGCTTCAAGAATGCAAAGGCCAATGACGCTCCGAAATCCGGCTTCTGGATGCTTATCAAGCATCATCCGAAGGAAACCGCTCTCGTCATGCTTCTGACTGCTGGCGGCACGCTCGCATTCTATGCCTACTCGATCTACATGCAGAAATTTCTAGTGAATACGTCCGGCTTCAGTCGCGAAGTGGCAAGCCAGATCAATGCCGTGACATTGTTCGTCTTCATGTGTCTGCAGCCTATTGCAGGCGCTTTGTCGGACAAGATCGGACGCAAGCCGTTGATGATCGCTTTCGGCGCCGCAGGTGTTCTTTTCACCTACCCTATCTTCACGACGCTGGAACAGACCCGCGACCCAATAACGGCTGGCCTGCTGGTCATGGGCGCGCTCATCATCGTTACCGGCTATACCTCGATCAACGCTGTCGTGAAGGCAGAGCTTTTCCCGGCGCATATCCGTGCGCTCGGCGTAGCCTTGCCTTATGCGCTGGCCAACACTCTCTTCGGCGGCACTGCCGAATATGTGGCGCTGAGCTTCAAGAATGGCGGCTGGGAACGCGGCTTCTACTGGTATGTCACCATCATGATTGGCATTTCCCTGATCGTTTACCTGCGTATGCGGGACACCAGCAAGGACAGCATGATCAAGGAAGACTGATAAACTTGCCTCCCAAGCAAGGAAATGCCGGGCTCAAAGCCCGGCATTTTTTATTCCTCTCCCTGCATGGTCCGAAACCGCCCCGGGCTTTGGCCCATCCATTTATGGAATGCCCGATAAAAAGCACTCGGTTCGCTATAACCAAGCTCAGCGGCCACTTCCGCCACGCTCAAGCTGTTTTCCCGCAAAAGCTTTTCGGCAATCACGAACCGAAGCTCGTCCTTGATCGTGCCGAAACTTTGCCCTTCCCCTCGTAACCTGCGCCGCAAGGTGGGCGCGGACATACCAAGCCCATCCGCCAGGTTTTCAAACGTTGGCCAGTCAACTGTTGGCAAGGCACTCAGTTGCCCACGCACTCTTGCGGAAAGATCATCATCATGACGATAACGGATCAGAATGTTGGCGGGAGCTTCACGCAGAAAACTTTCCAGCGCCACATCACTCCGAATGATCGGCAGTGATAGATAAGACGAGGAGAAAACGAGCCTGGTCACAGGTTGATCGAATAGCACCGGCGCGCCGAAGAATTTATGATAGTCCTGACGGTGAACCGGAGCAGGACAAGCAAAGTCGAGCGTGCGCAACGGAATACGCCGCCCGATCAGCCAGCAGGCAACCCCCATCAGGATCAGCCAGTAAGCACGATAGGCAAAAGCGGGTCGCGGTGCCCCCGTATCGGTCAAAACGACATGCACCATGCCATCGCGGATACGCAATTCGCCCCGCGGATCATCCAGCACTACATTGAGAAACTGCAAGGCCCGCCGCAAAGCCCTTTCCAGCGTACCCGCATGCAGGACTGCATGACAAAGCAGGTTGAAGCTGCCCGGGCGCATCGGCCTTGCCGCAAGCCCGAAGAATTCGTCATTAATCGTTTCGGCGATCAGCCACCACAGACGACCGTATTCCACATTGGTGACGGGTTCGGTCACTCTTTCAGGCAGGCCGATCTTTGCCGTCAAAAGCGCAGTATCTATCCCCCGGATACGCACGCTTTCCAGCGCATCTTCAACAAAGCCCGGTGCGATATTGTGACGTTCCATAAGCGCTCTATTGCAAAACCGATCACACATTAATGCATCTAATGTCATTGTTTGCAATGCCGGAGCGATTAACCTTTAAACACGATTAGCCACGAGGAGGTGGCTATCAGGGAGGTTACACCGGAATGAAGGAAACGCCTGTTTCAGCGCGGCTGGCACGCTATGATGATGCTGTTGCGCAATTTCGCATAGAAGATGCCGTTGCAATGCTCCACGGCAATCCTGAAACCGGCATCAATGCCTGTGTCGAATGCTGCGATCGCCATACTGGCAGCAACCGCATAGCCCTGCGCGCCATTGCGGCAAGTGGCGAACTTTCAGAATTCACTTTCGAGGATCTGCGCGATATGGCCGCTCGTGTCGGCAACGTGCTGAAAGATGCCGGTGTTGGCGCCGGCGATGTGGTCGCAGGCTTGCTGCCACGCACGCCGGAACTCATTGCAACCATTCTCGGCACGTGGCGCATCGGCGCGATCTATCAACCGCTGTTTACCGCCTTTGGTCCAAAAGCAATCGAACATCGCCTGAAGACCAGCAACGCAAAAATGGTCGTCACCAACACGGCCAATCGCGCTAAGCTGGCCGAAGTTGAAAACTGCCCACAGGTAGCAATCGTTCTCGCATCTGGTGAAAATCTGCCCGCAGGTGATCTCGATTTTCGTGCGACGACAGCTTCCGCTTCGGTTGATTGTACGCCAGTGCTTGGCAAGGGCAGCGATCTGTTCATGATGATGTCGACGTCCGGCACCGCTGGTCTGCCCAAAGGTGTACCGGTTCCGCTTTATGCCCTGATGGCATTCGGTGCATATATGCGCGAAGCCATCGGTCTGCGTTCAGACGATATTTTCTGGAACATCGCCGATCCAGGTTGGGCGTATGGCCTGTATTATGCGGTGACGGGCCCCTTGCAGCTCGGAATGGCAACCACGCTTTATGAAGGCGGGTTCACCGCGGAAAGCACCTACGACATCATCAGTCGTCTTGGCGTTACCAGCCTTGCCGGTTCGCCGACTGCATTCCGTCTGTTGATGGCTGAAGGACCGGAAGCAGCAAAGCGCGTCAAAGGCCGCCTGCGCGTCGTGTCGAGCGCCGGAGAACCACTTAACCCGGAAGTTATTCGCTGGTTCGACGCATATCTTGGCGCACCGATCTACGATCACTATGGCCAGACCGAACTCGGCATGGTGGTGAACAATCATCACGGGCTTGAACACTCCGTTCGGCATGGCTCAGCCGGTTACGCAATGCCCGGCTATCGTGTGGCCGTTCTGGATGAACAAAGCAATGAGCTCGGCCCCAACCAGCCTGGCATTCTTGCTGTCGATATAGCGAAATCGCCACTTCTCTGGTTTTCCGGCTATTACAAGCAGGAAACGCCAGCCATCGCGGACGGGTACTATCGCACCGGGGATACCGTGGAATTCGAGCCGGACGGTTCGATCAGCTTCATCGGCCGCGCTGACGATGTTATAACATCCTCTGGCTATCGCATCGGTCCATTCGATGTCGAAAGCGCCCTTCTTGAGCATGTCGCCGTGAACGAAGCAGCGGTCGTCGGTGTGCCTGACCCGCAGCGAACGGAAATTGTGAAGGCATTCGTTATCCTAGCGCCCGGTTTCGAAGGTACGCAGGAACTGAAGGATGAACTGGCATTGCATGTGAAGAAGCGGCTCTCCGCCCATTCCTATCCGCGTGAAATCGATTTCCTGAGCGAACTTCCCAAGACGCCAAGTGGAAAAATCCAACGTTTCCTCCTGCGCAAGGCGGAAATCGACAAACAGCAACAGACGACGGCCTGAGGACAATAATATGCAGATTAAGGATCGGGTATTTCTGATTACCGGCGCAAGCTCTGGCCTCGGTGCTGCGGTTGCGAAAATGGCAGTCGATTCCGGTGGCAAAGTCGTACTTCTCGATGTGAATTCGGAAGCGGGCGAAGCACAGGCCAAGACGTTAGGTGCGGTCGCAAGATTTCACCGCACCGACGTCACCAGCGATGCGGATGGCAAAGCCGCTATCGCTGCCGCACTTGAGGCTTTCGGGCGCATCGATGTACTCGTCAATTGTGCCGGTGTAGCACCGGGTGAAAAGGTTCTTGGTCGCGACGGCGCGCACAAACTGGAAAGCTTCGCACGCGCGATCTCGATCAATTTGATCGGAACGTTCAATATGCTGCGGCTTGCCTCCGAGGCCATGGCGAAGAATGAACCTAGCGAAGATGGAGAACGCGGCGTCATCATCAATACGGCGTCGGTTGCAGCCTTTGATGGCCAGATCGGACAGGCCGCCTATTCTGCATCCAAGGGCGGCGTTGCTGCCATGACCTTGCCGGTCGCTCGCGAACTTGCACGTCACGGCATTCGTGTCATGACCATCGCTCCGGGAATTTTCGCAACACCCATGATGGCCGGCATGCCGCAGGAAGTACAGGATGCCCTTGGTGCCTCCGTACCATTTCCGCCTCGCCTCGGACGTCCGGCAGAATATGCGGCTCTTGCCCGCCACATCGTGGAAAACCAGATGCTCAACGGCGAAGTCATCCGTCTGGATGGCGCGCTGCGCATGGCAGCAAAGTAACGAGGAATAACCATGTCCAACAGCGATCCTATTGTCATTGTCGGCGCTTCCCGTACTCCTATGGGCGGCTTTCAGGGCGATTTCACCAACGCCCAGGCAACTGACCTCGGTGCAGCCGCCATTCGCGGTGCGCTCGCAGGAGCGGGCCTTGCACCGGAAGCGGTCGAGGATGTCTATATGGGCTGTGTCCTGCCTGCAGGTCAGGGACAGGCTCCAGCGCGACAGGCCTCGATCAAGGCCGGATTGCCGGTTTCTACAGGTGCAACGACCGTCAACAAAATGTGCGGCTCGGGCATGAAGGCAACCATGCTTGCGCATGATCTGCTGCTGGCTGGTTCTGCCGACGTGATCGTATCGGGCGGCATGGAAAGCATGACCAATTCGCCCTATCTGCTGCCCAAGGCGCGTGGCGGATACCGGATGGGGCACGGCCAGATTCTGGACCATATGTTCCTTGATGGGCTTGAAGATGCTTACGACAAGGGCCGTCTCATGGGCACCTTCGCCGAAGATTGCGCGCAGGCCTATCAGTTCACCCGCGAAGCTCAGGATGAATTCGCTATAGCCTCGCTGACGCGTGCACAAAACGCCATCAAGAATGGTCTCTTCGCTGCTGAGATTACGCCGGTGACTGTGAAGGCTGGGCGCAACGAGCTTGAAATTTCTATCGATGAACAGCCCGGCAAGGCGAAACTGGACAAGATTCCGACACTGCGCCCAGCGTTTCGCGAAGACGGCACCGTGACTGCCGCCAACTCCTCCTCTATCTCCGATGGTGCTGCAGCGCTCGTTCTCATGCGTGCCTCCGAAGCAGAAAAGCGCGGGCTTACCCCGCGTGCGGTTCTGGTCGGCCATGCGACCCATGCCGATAAGCCGAACCTTTACCCCACGGCCCCTATCGGTGCCATAAACAAACTTTCTGCGAAAATTAGCTGGAACTTGAAGGATGTCGATCTCTTCGAGATTAATGAAGCTTTTGCAGTCGTTACCATGGCTGCGATGCGCGACCTCGACCTGCCGCACGACAAAGTCAATATTCACGGCGGAGCCTGCGCCCTCGGCCATCCTATCGGTGCATCGGGTGCGCGTATCCTTGTCACCCTTCTCGCAGCCCTTGAAACCCACGGCCTGAAGCGGGGCGTAGCTGGTATCTGTCTTGGTGGTGGTGAAGCGACCGCCGTCGGCATAGAGAGGATCATCTGATGCTCTTGACCGATACCCAGGAGCAGATTCGCGACGCCGCCCGTCAGTTTGCTCAAGAACAGCTTGCGCCAGGCGCCGCCGCTCGCGACAAGGCACACGCTTTTCCGCGCGCAGAACTTTCAGAAATGGGTGAGCTTGGCTTTCTCGGAATGCTGGTGCCGGAAGAATGGGGCGGCTCCGATCTCGGCACGGTTGCCTATGCGCTGGCACTGGAAGAGATCGCCGCTGGCGATGGCGCCTGTTCAACCATTGTTTCCGTCCATTCATCCGTTGGCTGCGTTCCGATCCTGCGTTTCGGCACCGACGAACAGAAACAGCGATTTCTGCCCAAGATGGCTTCCGGCGAATGGATCGGCGGATTCGCATTGACTGAACCACAGGCAGGCTCCGACGCGTCCGCGCTCAAAACCCGCGCACGCCGCGACGGTGATCATTATGTCCTCGACGGATCCAAGCAGTTCATCACATCGGGCAAGAATGGCAGCGTCGTCATCGTGTTTGCCGTTACCGATCCATCGGCAGGCAAGAAGGGCATTTCGGCTTTCATCGTGCCGACCGACACTCCGGGCTACGAGGTCGTTTCCGTCGAGCACAAGCTCGGTCAGCACTCGTCAGACACGTGTGCTCTTGCCTTTACAAACATGCGCATTCCAGTGGAAAACCGACTGGGCGACGAGGGCCAGGGCTATAAAATCGCGCTCGCCAATCTGGAGGGCGGGCGTATCGGCATTGCGGCACAATCAGTCGGCATGGCGCGCGCGGCATTCGAAGCAGCTTCTGGTTACGCCAAAGAACGCATAACATTCGGCAAGCCGATCATCGAACATCAGGCGGTCGCTTTCAGGCTCGCTGACATGGCGACGAAGATTGAAACGGCCCGTCAGATGGTGCTTCATGCAGCCGCATTACGTGAGGCTGGCAAGCCCTGTCTGACAGAAGCCTCAATGGCCAAACTCGTTGCTTCGGAAATGGCCGAACAGGTCTGCTCGGCTGCAATCCAGATTCATGGCGGCTACGGCTATCTGGCGGATTATCCGGTGGAACGTATTTATCGCGATGTTCGCGTCTGCCAGATCTATGAAGGCACCAGCGATGTGCAGCGTCTCGTTATTGCGCGAGGATTGTAACGGCTAGTCAGGATAGTGTTTGCAAGTCGCTGTGAAAATCGGCCAAAAGATTATGCGCCGTTACAAAAGGTAACGGCGCATAATGTGAGGCCAGATGACTGTTCGCCCGATTGTAAACTATCCGGATAAACGACTGCGCGCTGTAGCGGAGCCAGTCACACTGTTCGACAGTGCTTTGCTGGAGCTGGGCATCGATCTTCTTGATACGATGCGTGCAGCACCCGGCATCGGAATAACGGCGCCGCATATCGGCATATCGAAGCGTTTGGTAGTTTTGGAACTGCCTCCGGAAACAGGCCCAAAATTCTATGTGAACCCGGAGATCGTTTGGATCTCGGACGAGAAAATCCACCATCAGGAAGGCAGCGTCTCAATGCCAGGCGTTGTCGACGACGTCGAACGCCACGCTCGCATTAAAATTCGCTATCAGGATCTGAACGGCAACGAACAAACCGAGGAATCGGAAGGCTTGCTCGCTGTTTGCCATCAGCATGAAATAGACCAGCTTGACGGTATTTTCTGGATTCAGCGCCTTTCGCGATTGCGCCGAGACCGCCTCGTCAAACGCTATGAGAAATCGCAGCGCCGGGCATAACTGCGCTGCGAAATTAGCTTAATAGAGCAGGCGGGCACGAATGGTGCCAGGAATTTCGCGTATGGCCTGTAGTACGGTTTCGCTGGCTTCGCCTACACCATCAGCTTCCATGACAAGATAACCCACTTCGCCGTCGGTCTGCAGAAACTGGCTGGCGATGTTGATGTTATGCGTCGAGAAAACATTGACGAGACTGTTGAGAATACCGGGGCGATTTTCATGCACATGCATGAAACGGGTGCCCGTCGGACGCGGCGGCAACTGCACTTGTGGAAAGTTGACGGCACCCAGCGTGGAGCCGACATCGGAATATTCGACCAGTTTTCTGGTGACTTCCGTACCGATACGTTCCTGTGCTTCTTCTGTTGACCCGCCGATATGTGGCGTAAGAATAACATTCTCCAGCCCCTGAATCGGTGAAACAAATCTGTCGTTATTGGAAGCTGGCTCAACAGGGAACACATCGATAGCAGCGCCTGCGAGATGACCTTCCTGCAATACTTTTGCCAAGGCTTCCAGATCAACGACCGTGCCACGTGCATTGTTGATGAGGAAGGCACCCTTCTTCATCTTGCGCAGTTTTGCTTCAGTAATGAGCTTCGATGTGGACTTGTTGGACGGCACGTGCAGGCTGACGACATCCGAAATCTTGAGCAACTCGTCGAGGCTCGCTGCCGGTTTGACATTGCCATATTGCAGTTTATCGGAAGTGTCGAAGTAACGTACGGTCATGCCGAGGCTCTCGGCAAGATTACCAACCTGCGAACCGATATTACCATAACCGATGATACCAAGCGTCTTGCCACGCACTTCGCGGCTACCGGTTGCCGTCTTATCCCAGCCCCCTGAATGTGCGGAGACCGAACGGGAGAAGATCCGGCGCATCAACATGATGATCTCGCCAATTACCAGTTCGGCAACAGAGCGGGTGTTCGAAAACGGCGCATTGAAAACGGGAATACCGCGCTTGCGTGCGGCTTTCAGTTCAACCTGGTTGGTCCCCACCGAGAAGCAACCGACTGCGATCAAACGGTTTGCGGCAGCAAAAATCTCTTCGGTCAATTGCGTTCGGGAACGAATGCCGACGATATGCGCGGAAGAAATCGCCTCGATCAGATCGGCTTTATCCAGCGCCTTCGGCAAATGCGTGACATTGGTGTAACCGCAGGCTTTGAAGTAATCGACCGCAGTTTGATTGATGCCTTCCAGTAGAAGAACATTGATGCGGTCGCGTGCGAAAGAGAGACGTTCGGTCATTTTGGGGATTTCCAGGCTGTAACAGCGAATAGTCAGTTTACGACATGAATGAACGCACAGCCGTCGTCAACAGGATGAACTGAAAGAATTTAATCTGATTACAAATTCACGAAGAAAGTGAACGGACTGGCGTCTTCTGGAACGCTGGACGAACCGCATCTGACTGACACGGCTAATAACCCAAGCTTATATTTGACTCACCTGCCAACTGGGCCAATGATGTCTTGTGCAATAGTAACCGGAGGGAATGCTCCCTATGAGCGAAACAATTACCCTTGATACACATGAAGCCATTCGGGACTGGGTAGCTGCCCGCAACGGGAATCCAGCATTTATCAGCACGTCCACGGACCCCAATGCAGCGCCAGTCTTGCGAATTGTTTTTGAACCTGAATTCGTTGCCGATGTCGAACGGCCATTGGATGCTGGTGGCCTTGAAGTTGTTGAATGGGAAGACTGGTTTCGCGTCTTCGATCAGGAAAAGCTGGTCATGCTGGTAGCGCATTCGAAGCCAGGGAAACTTGATAATTTCCACCAGATACTCAAAGCCTGACGACTATCCGGGAACGGCTGCAACCGTGTCTTTTCGAACCGGCAGCAGAAGATTGGAAATCTACACTGATAATAAATGGCCATCAGACGGACCGACTTTGAGGCAGTCCGTCTGATTGATTTTTTAGTTCTTCAGTTTCTTGGCAACGATTTCTGCGACCAGCGCCAGCGAAATGGCACCCGCGTCCGGATGACCGATGCTCTTTTCGGCCAGTGGCCTTGCGCGACCGAGTTTCGGAGCAAGCGGCGCCGTTGCTTCAGCAGCTGACTTGGCTGCGTCTGCAGCTTCACTCCATGCGTCGACCAGCGGTTTTCCAGATACAAATGCGCTTTCGAGCGTTTCAACGAAAGGTACAAACGCATCCACCAGCGTCTTGTCACCGGGTTTCGCACGACCAAGGGTCATCACTGCATCAAGCGCGCGCCTACCACCACGCACGACCGCACCATCGTCGACAGCGCCATCATCGGAAAGCTCTGCGCTCCATGAACGCAACAGAAGTCCCCATAGTGCTCCGGATGTCCCTCCAGCACGATCTGCCCAGGCATCGCCCGCAACAGCCAGCACGCTTGCTGTCCCGGCTCCGGCCTCGACGGCTTGGTCGGCTGCCCCCTTCGCTGCTGCAGAGCCACGCCGCATGCCCTGCCCGTGATCCCCGTCGCCCGCAAAGGCATCGATGCGGCCGAGTTCTTCCTCGGCTTCGACCAGCGCGTCAGCAACAGCGTGCAGAATGCCTTGAATACAGGCACCACCCGCGCGCCCAGCCTCATCCGCCTGAGCAAAATCGGGTGCGGCATCCTCATCCGTGACAACCTCAGTCGCAGGCTCGGCGGCAATGGCTTCCCCTCGACGCAGAACCGGCGTATCACAAGCAGCCGTCCAGTAGCGCTCGAGTTCGTCGTCAAGCCACAGAAGGGTCAGCGAACAGCCCTGCATGTCGAGGCTCGTAACAAACTCACCTGCCTCTGGCGCAACCACATCGAGACCGGATTTTTCCAGAAGTGATGCAACAGCCGTCCAGAGGACGAACAATTCCTCGTATTTCGTCGCACCTAGACCGTTCAGGATAACGCCAACCCTCTGCATTCCCTTTGGACGTTCTGCCAGAAGCTTTTCCACCAGCAGGCTTGCCAAACCGGAAGCAGGCAGGATTGCTTCTTCCTTGATCCCCGGTTCGCCGTGGATACCTAGGCCGAGAGCCATCTGGCCTTCCGGGACGGTAAAGAGCGGATGCGGCGCACCCGGCAGCGTGCAGCCTTTGAAGGCAACCCCGAAGGACACAGTGTTTGCATTGGCGTGACGTGACAGCCGTTCAACTTCGTCCAGTGACAGACCGGCTTCGGCAGCCGCGCCCGCAATCTTGAACACAACCAGATCGCCCGCAATTCCGCGCCGCTTCTCATGCATATCCGCCGAAGCACTGGCTACGTCGTCGGTTACGGGTACTATGCGGACGTCGATGCCCTCGGCGCGCAGGCGTTCGGCGGCCACACCAAAATTGAGGACGTCCCCGGCATAATTGCCAAAGCCCAGCAGGATACCGCCACCCTTGTGCGCCTGTCGGCAGACACGTGCCACCGCTGCCGTGGAAGGCGAAGCAAATACGTCACCGGCAACGGCTGCATCCGCAAGGCCCGGCCCTACATATCCGGCAAATGCCGGGTAGTGACCAGAGCCGCCTCCGACGACCACAGCAACCTTGCCTTGAGGCACCATGGAGGAACGAACAACTCCGCCGCGCACGTGGCGCACATAACGGTTATAGATACTGGCAAACCCTGCAAGAGCGGTGGAGGCAAACTCCTCCGGCGCATCGAAAATCGTCGTCATTGAAACAGTCCTTGGTCTGGGTCATTAGCCGCGTGGCAGGATGCGGCGCAGATAGTCACGATTTGTAGCCGAAACGGAAAGCCCGTCGCCACCATAATGTTCGCATAGAAATGGGCTAGCGAAACCGTGATCCAGCGCCATACGGATAGCTGCACGATAATTGATAATCCCGCTTTCAAGCGGAGCTGGATGCGTGATTATCACACCGGAGGCCGGGTCTTCTGTACGGGTGTAGTTCTTGACGTGCCAGAATTTTGCGTAAGGTGCCACCTTCTCCATCATCTTCTGCCAGTGCTCGACCGGACGGTGCAGACGAATGAGATTACCCAGATCAGCGTTGATACCAACATTGTCGAGCGCCACCTCCTCCACAAAACGGACAGAACTGTCCGCAGTGCCAAGATAAGTGTCCTCATACATTTCAAGCGACAGCTCTATACCGAGCTCTTCCGCATGGCGACCGAGTTCACGAATTCGTTCAACAGCCTTGTTCCAGACAGCCGGATCGTCCGGGTTCTTCGCCCCATCGACTGTCCAGAACCAAAGCGCCTGTTTCTGTGCATCCGTCAGAGGTTCAAAAAGCCCGAAGGAAACGCAGCTTGCACCTATCTCCTTTGCTGCGTCGATAACCCTGTGCCCGTAGGCCAGATATTCGTCGCCACTTTGCGCGTCGATCACGCTGCGGCGCGAGGTTGAAATTGCAGGAATCGTAAAGCCGAGAGACTTGACCACCGCCATGAATTCACCGCGACGAGCGAGTGACAAATCAGCCAGCCGCAACCAGCTGTCAGTCGGGTCAAGCTCTGTAAAGCCTGCATCCGCGACATCAGCCAGGGTGCACGCCCAATCCTCAGCTGACTGTTCCTGTACCGAGCTGCCATTCGGCAGGATATTTGGATACTGGATCATCGCTGCTGCAATAGGCCAGGTTTCGCGCGTCCATTTGGAAGTCGTCTCTTTCAACTTGCGTTCCAGTTCTTTTGCTTGATCCGTCGACATCAGGCGACCTTGCCATTGCCGGAGGAGATTTCGGGCTTCCGACTACGCAGCTTGCCAATGACCCAGAAGATAGCGGGTGAAGCAAGCAGGAAGACCCCGAGTGTCATCAGCGAAGCAACCAGACCATTCGACCAGAATATCGAAAGCTCACCGCCGGACATCATCATCGACTGACGGAATGCATCCTCTGCCTTGTCTCCGAGAACCATGGCGAGAACCAACGGCGCCAGCGGATAATCGAGTTTCTTGAAGATATAGCCAAGCACGCCGAATGCGATCACCAGCCAAACGTCGACTATCGAATTGGCGACCTGATAAGCGCCGGAAAAAATAACCGCTACAATGATCGGCCCGATAATCGAGAACGGCACGCGCAGGATCGACGCGTAAAGCGGCACGGTTGCAATCACCAGAATGACGGCGACGATGTTGCCAAGATACATGGAGGCAATCAGGCCCCAGACAAAATCCGGACGATCCGTGAACAATGTCGGGCCGGGGGTGAGGCCCCAGATCATCAGCCCACCCATCATTACGGCAGCTGTTGCCGAACCTGGTACACCAAGTGCAAGCATGGGCAGCAGCGCGGATGTACCGGCAGAGTGGTCGGCAGTTTCCGGCGCCACGATACCGCGCGGGTCGCCCTTGCCGAATTTCGATTTGTCGCGGGCAGAGCGACGAGCCACGCCATAACTCATAAAGGATGCAGCAGTTGGGCCGGCCGGCGTTATCCCCATCCAGATCCCGATAAGTGTAGAACGGGCGAGTGTGAACCAGTAGCGCGGCATTTCCAGAAGCGTGCGACCAATTTCACCGAGACGCACACGTGCCTTGATACCGTCGAACCGAAGCCCCTCCTCCGTCGTCAACAGCAATTCGCCGATCCCGAACAGGCCCATCACTGCGATCAGAAAGGAGATCCCCTTGATGAGTTCAGGTATGTCGAACGTCAAACGCAGATTGCCGGAGATCGTATCCATACCGACCGAAGCAAAGGCAAAACCGATCATCATCGAAACGAGAGTCTTGAAGGGTGATTGAGCCCCCATGGATATGAAGCTGGCGAAGGCCAGAAAATAAACGGCGAAGTATTCAGGTGACGAAAACCGCAGGGCGAAATTGGCGACCCAGCTCGAAAGCAAGGTAATCATCACCACACCGGCCAATGCGCCGATGCCAGCCGAAACGAATGCGAGCGTCAATGCACGGCTCGCATGTCCAGCCTTCGCCATTGGATATCCATCGAAGGTGGTGGCAACGGATGAAGGCTCACCCGGAATATTGAACAGAATGGACGTCGTTGATCCGCCGAACAGCGCGCCCCAATACATGCAGGACAGCAAAATAATTGCGGAGATGGGGTCCATCGTAAACGTCAGTGGCAAAAGCAGGGACACGCCGTTTGGCGCTCCCAATCCAGGCAGGACACCAACCAGAATTCCAAGCGTCACACCCAGCATCATCAGCAGAACGTGATTGAAGCTGAGTATGTGGGCGAAGCCATCCATCAGGAGACTGAAGTTTTCCATGTCTTTCCTCCAAAGACATCGGACCTTCCGGTATCAATAGATCCCGAAGAAAGCCTCGACCGGACCTTTAAGGAGCGGAACCTTGAAGCCGATTTCAAAAATGACGAAAAAGAAGAGGGAAACGGCAATACCGGCTGGCAGGGAAGCCCACCACTTATAGCGTCCCTGAAACATCATCGCTCCTGCGATGTAGAGTGCAGTGCCGACATAAAGTCCCAGAACCGTCGATATGGCAGCGAAGCCGACCAGCGGCAAGGCGAAGCCAAGAACCGGTTTCAGCCGGGAGACCTCGACGAAAACTTCACCGCTACCGCGATGTTTTACAAATGCCGCAACGAAATTGAAGGCACTTCCGAACATAATCAGCAGCCCGATGTAGAACGGGAAATAGCCGGCATCGGGGCCCATTTCCGTCCAACCCGTGCCAGCCTGTTGCGAGCCGTAACAAACCGCAGCCCCCAGCGCGCCCGTAAGGAGAGCAACGCCCGCCTCGACGATGAAGCGGGAAACGCCGCCTTCACCTTTCTCACTCATGGGATGAGCTCCTTCGATGAATGGTGCAGACGCCATCGGCGTCCGCACAAATACACAAAACGTCAGTTGGCAAGCCAGCCTTCACGCTTCAGCACAGCCGTTACCGCTGTTTCATCGTTCTTGATAAAGGAAGAAAGATCAGTACCGCTCATATAGGCGGCGGATTGCGAACTATCGGCGAGATACTTCGCCCATTCCGGCGTCTCGGCAACCTTCTTGAGTATGCCTGCATAGTAGTCGACGACTTCCTGATCGACCCCTGCCGGAAGCCATACCGTGCGCGGCATGGAGTAATTTTCGATAGCGATGCCTGCTTCCTTGCAGGTTGGAATGTCACTCCACCCCATATCGCCGACAATCTTACCTTCGCCCTTGAGCTTCTGGCCCTTGAAGACGCATAGTGGTTTCACCATACCTGCCTGCCATTGACCGAGATTCTCACTCGGATTGTTGACATTAGCCGCGATATGCTCGCCCGCGAGCTGGACGGCAGCTTCACCACCGCTCTTGAACGGGATATAGCCGAGCGTCGAACCTGTGGCATCATTGATCATCGATGTCAGAATCTGGTCAACGTCCTTGGACTGACTGCCGCCAACCTTCATGCTCGCGTCGTCCTTGGCCTTGGCGACAAACTCGGCAGCGGTCTTGAAGTCGGATTTTCCGTTGACCCAAAGAATGAATTCGTCCGAGGCAAGCGCCGAAACGGGAACCAAGTCTGCCGATTTGTAGGGAACCTTGGCACGAACTGGCAAAAGATAAGCGTTGTTGGTCCCGAAAGCGAGCTTGTAGGGATCGCCCTCGTAGCCAGCAGTATAGACAAAGCCTTCTGCCCCGCCTGCACTTCCCTTATTTGTAACGACGATCGGGGCACTCATCAGGTCATACTTGCCGATGATGGACTGAATCGTGCGTGCGAATATATCCGTGCCGCCTCCCGGCCCGGCGGTTACGACGAATTCCACAGGCCGCGTTGGTTCGAATGCCTGCGCAGACGATGCTATGACTGCCACTCCTGCCGCGAGGCAAGCAATGTGCAAAGACTTCTTCATGGTCTATCCTCCCAGTTAAGCGGCACAGGCCTCCCCCCATGCCGATAGTGTTAAAATGTCGAAAATCAGGCCGCGTCTGAAAGTGCCGCTGCTCTTTTCGCCATTCGTGCCGCAAGCAGGATCGCTTCGCGCGTGGCTCCCACGTCGGCGACACCCTTCCCGGCAATATCATAGGCTGTTCCGTGGGCAGGCGTGCAAAGTGGGAACGGCAATCCACCCATCATCGTTACCCCTTTGTCGAAGCCCATCAGCTTCATCGCGATCTGACCTTGATCGTGATACATGGTCAGTACTGCCTGAAAGCCATCCTTCAGAGCACGCAAGAACACCGTATCAGCCGGGAACGGCCCATCCACATCGAACCCTTTAGCCTTGGCTGCCTTAACGGCAGGTTCGATGATGTCGATTTCTTCCGTGCCGAAACTGCCGCCATCGCCGGCATGTGGATTGAGCCCGGCCACAGCAATCTTCGGGTTGTCGTATCCCGCCTTCTTCAGGCATGCCCAGGCCAGCTCCAGCTCGGCAAGGATTCCTTCAACAGTCAGAGTCGAGGCCACATCCTTGAGCGGAATATGCGACGTCACACGCGCATTCCAGACTTTCTCCAGAACGTTAAACTCACGCACCTTGCCAGTGAAATTCAGCACATCAGCAACAAAGCGGATTTCATCGTCGTAACCAGGATAGGCAAACCGCATGGCTTGTTTGTTAAACGGAGTAAAACAAACAGCCTGTGCGTGACCTGCAGCGGCAAATTTCAGCGCTGTGCGGAAGTTTTGGGTCGCAAACGTCCCGCCCACCAGCGTAGCTTCACCGCGCACAACGTCCTTCGGGTCGAGATTCTTCAAGTCAACGAAGACATGCTTGCCGACCGGCAAACTCGGCGCCTTTTCGAGGCTGGCGTCCTGCAGATCAAGCTCGACACCTGCGATGCGCGCGCCCTGATCCAGAATGCGGCGATCGCCAAAGACGATAAGATGCGCCTCTTCTCTGACCTCCGGCAAACCGAGAAGACGCGCCGTCAGCTCCGGACTGACACCGGCCGGATCCCCCATTGCAAGCGCAATCACGCTCGGTTCAGCGCCAGTAACGGTCATTAGCATCCTCCTCGTCTGCATTCTGTATGCAGCATGCATATGCCAGTCTTTTGACTCGTGCAAGCATTTTGTATTCTGTATGCAGCATTTTATATTGACGACTGAGAGCAGGCCAGCCATCTTCGCCAAAGTTGGTGAGATGAGGATTCGAACCCACTCTTTGAGAAAAAGGTCGATGGACGAAATTCAGAAAACCGGGCAAGCCGACAACGGCTCACAAGCGTTCCGCCGCACGGCCTTGCACGACATGCTGGTCAACCATCTGCGCGACATGATTATTGAAGGGCAGCTGGAACCTGGCACGCGCCTGCATGAAGGCCAGCTCGGAGAACAACTCGGCGTGTCCCGGACACCGCTGCGTGAGGCGATCAAGTATCTGGCCAGCGAAGGTCTGGTCGAGCTTGTTCCAAGCCGCGGCGCGGTTGTCAAACGTTTCAGCGCCGCCGACGTGAAAGACATGCTCACCGTCCTGCGCACGCTGGAGGAGCTTGCTGGAAAGCTCGCCTGCGAGCTGGCGACCGACAAGGAGATCGCTGAGGTGCGTGCGCTGCACGACGAAATGATCGAACGCTATAATCATGCTGACCGCCTCCAGTATTATAAGCTCAATCAGCAGATTCATCTGGCCATTGTCCGCCTTGCAAAAAACCCCACGCTGGCTGACATTCACCAGATGCTGCAGACACGATTGAAACGTATCCGTTTCGTCGGCCACGAAGGTGCGGAGAAATGGGCGGCAGCTGTATCCGAGCATGAAGAAATGATTCTGGCCTTGGAAGCTCGCGATGCAACGCGGCTTTCCGAGGTACTGGGGCGCCATTTGACGAAGGCCTGGGAGCGCGTACGCGACTCGATGTAGAGACTGTCTGCCGGATAATTTTGTCTGCAACAGCTTTAAGCAGATTACTGTTTGATCGAAAACACCGAATGAGGTCTACCTCAATCGAGCCGGATCGCGTTATACATCGAGATGGGATCACTTTTGCTTATCTGATGCAGCGGTACAGACTATGGAACTGAAATGGCTTGAAGATTTCATCAGTCTCGCTGAACACAGGAGCTATTCCCGCGCTGCGGGAGACCGCTACATTACGCAATCTGCTCTCAGCAAACGCATCAAACAGCTTGAGGATTGGGTTGGCCTGCCCTTGGTCGACCGTTCGTCAAACCCCATAGGCCTGACAAAGGCCGGAGAATGCTTCCTTCCCCGAGCACAGGATGCTCTCGAAATGCTGCTCGGTGCTCGCAAGAGCGTTAGCGATGGCTATAGTGCCACCTGGGAAATTATTTCTTTTGCAACCCTCAACACACTATCGCTTACATTCTTCCCGCATTGGATGGCGCAGATCGAAGCGTCCGGCGCTTCTTTTCGCGCACGTTTTGCCGATCCTCACTCATCGTTCGTCGGTAATATTTCGACGCTCGTCAGCGGGCATTGCGACTTCTTCCTGACCTATGCGCATCCTGCCGTTCCCCAGATGGATGATCTTGGCAACTACCCCTTTCTGGCATTGGGGACAGAGAGGGTCATTCCAGTATCCGCTCCTACGCCAAATGGGAACGCCCTGCACAGCCTCAAGGATAAATCGCTGCCGACGGCCTTCCTCAGTTATCGCGGTAATTCGTTCTTTTCTCTTGCCCTGCCTTGGTTGTTCGAAAAACATGGCTTTCAGTTAAGCACAGTTTACGAAAACGGAATGTCGGTGGCACTCAAGGCAATGGCGGTCTCCGGACACGGCGTGGCATGGATACCCGAAAGCCTCGTCGACGATGAAATGAAGCGCGGAGTGCTTGTCCGTGCTGGCGAACCGGACACTGATCTGTTGATTGAAATCCGCGTTTACCGAACACCCCAATTCAGGAACAAACAGGCTGAGCTCTTCTGGCGTCGTGCCTCACAACTGGTTTCCCAGAAAAACGGACACAACGCCGGAAACCTCACTCAAGAACCGAGTTAGAACAGGTCACGACCGAGGGAAAAGTCCAACAATTGCATTCAGATTGGCTGCACCATCAAGGTCGTACAAATCCGAATAGATCTGATCTGTCTTCGGAACCGCCGAACAACAATCAAGAAATTTTCGCGTCCGATCACCTGCACCAAAAGGCTGTTGCAGGGTACCGACCGCGAAGCTGCGCGATGCGCGCAACACTCGTCCGTCCTTCAGTGTAACAGTGGCAACATGGGGCAGCTTTTCCGCAGACGCCCGTTCTTCCTCTAGCGAATAGCTGCGCATATTAACGACACCAAGCAGCGGATCATCCTTGAAGGCAGTAACAGTCTGCGGCGTGAAATCCGCAAGTGCGAGATATCCCTGCCGCAGGGTGCGTGCTACGCAATACTGCATGGAGAAGCGGGCCTGCATCTGGTCCGTCGGTTGCGTATAGGCAAGATTCCGGTAATTCGCGATCCCGACCAATGTGTCTATCGCGACCACATCTTCGGCAGCGAACCCGTGTTCTGCCTGAAGATCAAGCAATCCATCGATGATCATATGCGTGGAACCACAGCAGGGATGTCGTTTGGGCATGACACCTGCCGTTTCGATCACATGCGGTCTGTCGGCAAGAATATCTTCTATGTTCCAGCCAAGGCGCGGGTCACCCGCAAACAGTTCGCGAATACCCTGTTCACCTTCCAGAATATCGTGTCGTGCCTTCATTCCGACTTTTGCAAGCAAGGCGGCTTCTACCGCATTGCGCGCCGCCATGCCTGCATGAAACGGCTTGATCAGCGTGCCGAACTGGCCCTTGGTGCCGGATGCAGAACTGGCAGCGATCGTGATGGCCTGAGCCGTCGCCAAAATGTCGAGACCAAGCATATGGGCCGTGGCGACAGCCGTGCCGATACTGCCCACCGTGGAGGTTCCATGCCAGCCGGCTGTATAATGGGCTTGTCCCAATCCCTCGCCTACCAGCGCCTGTGCCTGCAGGCCCGCAAGATAAGCGTCGACAAGATAAGCGCCTGCGGTTTTATCCAGATCGGCAAGCGCCGTGATTGCGGGCACGATCACTGCCGAGGCATGGCTCATGCCCGGCAAGAAATTATCGTCGAAATCGAGCGCATGCGCCGCAGTACCGTTGACCAGCGCCGCGAGCATCGGGCTGCCTGCGCCGCCCGTAATCAAAAGGGCGCTTCCGCCGGTGTTGAATTCGGCAAAGGCCGCCGCCACGCTTTGCGTGCTGTCATCCTCGCTGCCTGCCACCATGCAGGCCAACGTATCCAAAATTGCGTCTCTGGCCAGTTCACGCGCATTCTCGCTCAACACTGGCTTTAGACATGCCAAAGCAATCGCGGTTGCGACTGTCATCTCGTCTCGCTGCATAGCTTCACCCTTGAAATGCGTCGAGAATGAGCTTCAGGAGACGTCCGAACTTGTGCCGGTTCAGTTGGCGTCCAGCGATGTCCGTGTCCACGCGATGCACGATCACCATGTCGAGCGCTGGCAGCACAATGCAGAAATGTCCACCTGCACCGAAACCTGCATAGCTGCCTTTCGGGGTCACCACGCCGGGAAAAAACACACCGTCGCGCTCCAGCCACCACATGTAGCCATACGCGCCGCGCGCGCCCGCATGGGAATAAGGCATGACGCATTCCTGCGCCCAGCCTTCCGGCAATATGGCTTCACCATTCCAGCGGCCATCGCGCAGATAAAGCTGGCTAAAACGCGCCAGATCACGGGTCGAAAGGCGAAACGGATAGGCGGCATGACGACTTTCTGTAAAACGATCATGCCAGCCGTCCGGCTCGTCCCCGTAAAGTGAGAAATCCTCAAATCCGAGTGGCTTTGCAATACGCTCGTCGAAAGACTGGTGCACGGTCTTGCCCGTCAACTGTTCAAAGATCGTGCCAAGCGCATTGAAATCCCAATTGTTGTAACACCAGAAGGTGCCGGGCGCGTGGGAATGACGCTTTTCCTTGATCATTCGCATCCATGGCGTCTCGTACCCCGCTGGATGGTAGATGCCAGAACGGGCGGTCAGGAGATCATAGACCGTCGCCTGTTTCTCCACTTCGCTCAAGCCTTCATTGTCATCAATGCCAAGCTGCTCCAACGTCAGGCTGAGATCAATGGTGCCATCGGCCACATCCTGCCCCATCAGCGCAGCAAGAATACTCTTGCGGATGGAGTGGCAGAGGTATTTGTGCGTGATGTCGCCATATGTATGGACGATCTTGTTGCCCTGAACGATCATCAGCGCATCGGTTTCCTGGCTGTCGGCACAAGCGTCGACGGCGCCAAGCCCAGCTTCCGACCAACCCGCCGCGGCGGGGCTCTTCAAACGTTCCCATTCCTGTCCCGGATTGGCCACCGAATGATAGTTCATACTCGTATTTCCTTAGACTGATTATGTGCAACAGCTTCCACGCTGGCATGCAGGAACTCCTGCGTATATTCGGCTTTGGCGCGCGAATGGCGCAGATCGTCCGCCGTCAATTCTTCCAGAATAATGCCTTTGTGCATGACCCCGACGCACTCGCAGATATGCGCCACCACAGCGAGGTCGTGCGAAACCATGAGGTATGTGAGATTTCGCTCGCGGCGCAACACCTTGAGCAGATTGAGAATTTCCGCCTGCACGGAAACATCGAGCGCGGATGTCGGCTCATCCAGAAGCAGCACGTCCGGTTCGATGATAAGTGCACGGGCTATGGCGACACGCTGCCGCTGGCCTCCGGACAATTCATGCGGATAGCGATAGAGGAAGCCCGGACCGAGCCCCACCGCTTGCAATACGTCGCGAATGCGCTCGTCCTTTCGGTCCATGCCGTGAATGGCAAGCGATTCCGCCAACACCTTGTGCACCTGCTTGCGTGGGTGCAGCGAGGCATATGGGTCTTGAAACACCATCTGCACGCGACGGAAAAATGCTTTATCGCGTTCGCCCCCCATCTTCTGTCCGTCAAAGATGAAGTCGCCTTGATAATGCGGGATGAGACCGGCAAGAGCGCGCAGGATTGTCGATTTGCCGCAACCGGATTCACCAATCAGACCATAGGCCGCACCGCGTTCGATATGAAACTTCACCTTCCTGACGACGGTGGCACGCTTGCGTCCCTTGCCGAAGCTGATGGAAAGGTCGGAAACATCCACGAATGGAGAATTCGCTGCATGTATCATGAATTTCCTCCCACCAGCGTCGGTTCGGTCAGCCAGCTTTTGTCCCGTTCCGGCACCTTCAGCATATCGACCGGATGGTCGAGCCGCGGAAGGCTGGCCAGCAGAGCCTGCGTATAGGGGTGGCGCGCCTTGTGCAGCTCCTTCGCCGGCAGATCTTCCATGATACGCCCCGCATACATGACCAGCACCCGGTCGCAGAAGTCCGCCACCAGATTGAGATCATGGCTGATGAACATCAGCCCGGTGCCTGAACGGCTGACCAGTTCGTCAAGTATGGTTAGAACCTGACGCCGCACGGTCACATCGAGCGCGGAGGTCGGTTCGTCGGCGATAATCATGTCAGGTTCAGGGATCAGCATCATGGCGATCATCACGCGCTGGCCCATGCCACCCGAAATTTCGTGCGGAAACAGACGCATGACACGCTCCGGATCGCGAATATGCACGGCCTCCAGCATAGCAAGTGTCTTCTGTCGCGCTTCTGCCGATTTCACACGATGGTGCAGACGGTAGGCTTCCATGATCTGATCGCCGATACGGATCAGCGGGTTGAGCGAATATTTCGGGTCCTGAAGGATCATCGAGATACGGTTGCCGCGCACGCTGCGCATCTGGCGTTCGCCGGCTGACAACAGGTCAATTTCGCCGAAACGCAGGGCCTTGGCACGGATCTGTGCCGTCTTTGGCGTGAGCTTGAGAATCGAACGCCCGGTCATCGATTTGCCGGAGCCGGATTCGCCCACGATGCCGACTTTCTCGCGCCCGATGGAAAAGCTGATGCCGCGAACGACATCGATATTGCGATCGGCACCGGGAAACGACACCCACAGATCATCGACTTCTAGCAATGGTTTTGTCATTGATCTTATCCGTTTCTAGGGTCGAGGACATCGCGCAAGCCGTCGCCAAACAGGTTGAATGCAAGGCTCGCAAGCAGGATTGCGGTACCGGGCACAGCGGCAAGCCACCAAGAGGTCATCATAAATTCGCGACCACTGGACAACATCGCACCCCATTCAGGGCTTGGCGGCTGTGCACCAAGGCCGAGAAAGCCGAGGCCCGCAGCGGTGAGGATGATCGACGACATGTTGAGTGTGATGCGGATCACTACCGAGGGAATGCACATGGGAACGACGTGCTTCGCAATCACCCGCATAGTGGAAGCCCCTTGCAGGCGAATGGCGGCCACATAATCCGACGAGCGAATGGTCAATGTTTCCGCGCGGGCGAGACGCGCGATCGGCGGCCATGCGGCGAGTGAAATGGCGATGACGGCATTTTCGATACCCGGCCCGAGTGCTGCGGCAAAGGACAGCGCAAGCACGAGACTGGGAAAGGCGAGGAAGATGTCGACAATGCGCATCAGCGCCATATCGACCCAGCCGCCCATATAGCCCGCAGTAGTACCGACGATAAGGCCGATAGGTGCGGCGATGACGGCGGTCAGCGTTACGATGTAGAGGGTGATGCGCGAACCATAGACAAGGCGACTGAAAATATCGCGACCCAGTTCGTCCGTACCGAAGAAATGGTCCCATGACGGCGGTTGAAGCCGGTTGGCGAGATTGTTGGCGCCGATATCGTGTGTTGCGATCAGGGGAGCGAAAATCGCTACCAGAACCAGAAGGACGATGACCGCGAGACCAAAGACGGCGGACGTGTTGGCCATCAGCTTGAACCAGGAACGGCGCAGCTGCTGTATATTGGCCTGAAAGGCAGAAGTGGGTACGGGAGCGGTCAGCCAGGCCCGCAGGGAACCGGAAGTTTGCGCCGGCGACGTGCTGGTGTGCGTGTTCATCGGCAGTTTCCTATCGTGTGCGGGGATCGAAGACGCGATACAGAAGGTCGCTGATCAGGTTGATACCGACGAACAGAATGCCGACGATAAGCGTGCAGCCGACCACTGCGTTCATGTCACCAGCCAGAAGTGCATTGGTGAGGTAACGCCCGAAACCCGGCCATGCGAACACCGTCTCGGTCAGCACCGCGCCTTCCAGCAGGAAAGCATAGGAGAGCGCCACGACCGTCACGACCTGAACCGCAACATTGCGGAAGGCATGGCCCCAGACAGTACGCGCCCAGGACAATCCCTTGACGCGTGCAGTGATAATATACTCCTGATTGAGTTGCTCGATCATGAAACCGCGCGTCATGCGGCTGATATAGGCCATCGAGCCGAATGCAAGGATCAGCGCGGGCATGATGATATGGCTTACGGCGTTCCCAAAAGCATCCCACTGGCCCTGCATCGCGCTGTCGAGAAGCAGGAAGCCGGTCGTCGGCTCGACTGAGTATTCATAAATGAAATCTATCCGACCTGGCCCGCCGATCCAGCCCAGCGTGGCATAAAAAATCAGCAGCGCCATCAAGCCGAGCCAGAAATTCGGCGTGGAATAGCCGAGCAGGCTGACCATGCGCACGGCATGATCCAGAGGAGAATTGCGGTACATGGCAGAGAAAACACCGAGCGGAATACCCAGCGCGGTTCCGATGACGATAGCTACAGTCGCCAGTTCGATGGTAGCCGGGAAGACGCGCGCAATATCTTCCAGTACCGGACGGCCGGAAGTCAGTGCGTTGCCGAAATCGAACATCAGCGCGTTCTTGAGATAAAGGCCGTATTGCACGATCAATGGCTGGTCGAGCCCCAGCTTTCTGTACATCGTGTCATAAGCTTCCTGGGACACATTATCGCCCAGCATGGCGATGACCGGATCCAGCGGCAAAAGGCGACTGATGAAAAAGGTCAGCGTGATCAGTCCCAGAAGCGTAATTGCCACTGAAACGACCAAACGCGCGGTGGCGGCGAGAAACTGAAGTACGGGTCCGGCCTCCCGATCGTGGTCCGCCGCCTCCACGTCTTCAATGATTTCGTGCGTCGTCATCTGCAAATTCCCGAAAGAGAAAAACGGGATGCCGGGTCGGGATCGCGAAGCGAACCACAGGCGACCATGCGGTCATCCATCGAAACGGTGTGCACCCAGCCACTTCCAGACTAGCCGCCGGGCGCACTATTCCTGTTATTTTGCGGCCAGATCGTAGTAGACGCGGAAGCCGTTCCAGCTCCAGTTCTTCATGGCCTTGTTGACGCCAGCGACGTTGTAGATCTGGAAAATGAAGGCATGTGGCCCCTTCTCCATCATCTCATTCTGGAGATCGATATACATCTGCTTGCGCTTGGCCTCGTCCTTCTCGAACAGGGCAGCGTCGACTTCCTTGTTCACGGCTTCGTTGAAATAGCTCGCGCGCCAGCTCGGATACATGGTCTGCTTGGCTTCAGCCCGATTGTCGGGATTGAATATCTGGCGTGAAGCATTGCCATGCGCGTCTGGAACCGTGGTCTGCCAGCCCATCAGCGAGGTCTGGAACTCACGACCGCGGATACGGCTGAACAATTGCGCATTGGCCATGCGTTCGATCTTGATTTTCACACCTATCTTAGCGGCCGCGTCCTGAATACTCTGGGCAATCGGAGCTGCATAAGGCGCCGTACTGATGAACATCGTCGTCTCGAAGCCGTTCTCGTACCCAGCTTCCTTCAGGAGTTCGCGAGCCTTTTCGACGTCGAGTTTGAAAGGCTGGCCTTCCTTCTCGTCCAGCGCGCCAAACGCACCGAGCTGCACGAAGCTTGCACGCGGCACACCGACATTGTTGATGACCGTCTTACCGAGTCCCTCATAGTCAATAAGATAGCGCATCGCGAGGCGCACCTTCTCATTGGCGAAGATCGGATCGGCATTGTTGAAGTTCCAGTAGAACAGCGAAGGCTTCAGCGAGCGTGAGGCGGTCACCTTGTCCTGCGTTTCCAGATCGCGCAGATCTTCAGGCGTCAGATCGCGAGCGATGTCGATGTCGCCCTTTTCGAGCAGCAGCCGCTGGGTTCCCGCTTCCGAAACGTGGCGGATGAGCACCTGCTTGAGTTTCGGCGCTTCACCCCAGTAATTGTCGGTGGCCTGAAGGATAACCACTTCAGCAGGATTCCACCGCATCAGCTTGTAGGGACCAACGCATTCCGACCGGGTGGCCAGATATTTGTTGCCCATGTCGTTATCGACCTGGTTCTGCATCAAAACCTTCTGGTTCAGAAGGCTGGCGACGCGATTGGCGGCGATCGCCGCCAGGATGAGATTGACCGGATAAGGCTTGTCCAGCTTGAAAACGACGGTGTTGTCGTCCGGCGCCGAAATGGTCTGATCAACATTGTCCTTGGTGAAACCGTATTCTGTCAGCGTCGCTGCATTGCCGAAACCGAGCTTGACCGCGCGCTGGAGAGACCACGCCATATCACCCGCCGTCGCTTTGTCGCCATTGTCGAACTTCAGGTCATCGCGCATGTGAAATGTGATCTGCAATCCGTCGTGCGAGACCTCCCAGCTCTTGGCGAGTTGCGGCACGATCTTGGTCTCGTCAGACGGATCGAAATCGACCATGGGATCGCAGATATTCTGGATAATTTCATTGGTCGCAGCTTCACCGATTTGGGCCGGATCAAAAGTGCTGATAGCGTCGATATTCCAGGCCATGACGAGCGCGTTCAGCGGTGAGGCGGCTTCGGCCGGGAACGTTGCAGCGCCCATACCGGCGGCAAGTGCAAGCGCCGTGGTGCAGCGCAGGATGGATGTCGTCTGTTTTTGCATTGTTATCCCCTTTTATGGTTGGGCATTTTCGAGAGGTGCCCCGCGCGCGGACGCGGGGCACGAAAAGCATTTTCTTAGCCAGTCACTCGGCCGGACGCGGCTGCAGCGGCGGGTTGACCTCCGGCGGGATCGGGCAGGTGTAGGGCGTCTTTGCCGTGCGAGCCTGGTGATCAGCCTTGGCGTCATGGAGGATTTTCTCGTTCTGAAGGACATCGAGTGCAGTGCCCGCCATCACCTTGGCAGCATAGACCATGCCCTTATGGGCAGCCGGCATCTTACCTTGTGCGGTGATCTGCCACGAATGACCGGGCGAACCGATGGCATGCGTTGCCACGCGTGCCTGAACGGTCGGCACGACCCAGCTCACATCGCCGAGATCGGTGGAGCCGATCATCGGTACGCCCTTTTGTTCGCGTGGCAGAATGTAGTCGCAAAGCGGTTCGTTTTCCGCCAGGGGCTGGCCGACGCGCAGATAGTCGGTTTCGATGTCTTCCTTCGAAAGCGTTGTCTGGATCTTTGCCGCAAACGAACGATCCGCGTCGTCGAACGGCACACCGCCCAGACGCTCCATGTTGGAATGCATTGCGATTTCCAGCGGCGTATTGCCAAGCAGGTTCGAGACCGCGCTCATGATGGAGATATCGACGGTCGTTTCCGTCATCATTGCAGCGCCCTCTGCAACCTTCTTCACCCGACCATTGAGGGCGAACATGCCCGGCAGATCGGTGGCGCGGATGGCATAGCGCACCTTTGCCTTGGCCTGCACGACGTTCGGCGCGATGCCGCCCGCATTGAGATAAGCGTAGTGAAGACGGCAATCCGAAGGGATGTGTTCGCGCAGATAGTTGCAGCCAACACTCATCAGTTCCACTGCATCCAGAGCGGAGCGTCCCAGATGCGGTGCAGCGGCAGCATGGGAGGCCCGCCCGGTAAATTCAAAGTCCATGCGGGTATTGGCGAGCGACTGCGCATCATCGACCTGTGTGAACGAAGCCGGATGCCAGCAGATGGCAATATCGACATCGTCGAAAGCCCCTGCCCGCGCCATGAACGACTTGGCCGCGCCGCCTTCTTCTGCAGGACAGCCATAGTAGCGCACGCGTCCCTTCTTGCCGGTCTGTTTCAGCCAGTCCTTGACTGCGGTCGCCGCCAGAATAGCGGCGGAACCCAGAAGATTATGGCCGCAACCATGACCATGTCCCGTACCGGGGATCGGGCGTGGTTCTGCTATGCCCGCTTCCTGACTTAGACCCGGCAACGCATCATATTCACCCAGAATGGCGATGACCGGTCCACCCTCGCCCGCCTCGCCCAATACTGCAGTGGGAATGCCAGCCACACTCTCGGTGATGCGAAAGCCCTGTTCCTTCAACATTTCGGTGTGCTCGGCACAGGACTTGTATTCGGTATAGGCGATCTCGGGCATGCCCCAGACACGATCGCTCAAGGCTTCAAAATCAGCCTTCTTCGCGTCCACCAGATCCCAGATCTCTTCACCATTCTTCACGGTGTACTCTCCCAACAATGCTTTTAAAGATTCTCATCGATGAAACGGGCAAGCGCGCCAAACACGCGACGGCGGTTTTCGATACGCGCAAAGCCATGCCCCTCATGCGGTACACGCAGATATTCGATGGGCTTGCCGAGGCCGCGCAGACACGAATAGACCATTTCGCTTTCGCACGGCGTAACGCGGGGATCTTCCAGACCGTGTGCGATCATCAGCGGCGCAGCAATATTGCCGATGCGATTGATGGGCGAGTACCGCTCCAATTCATCACGCATGGTTTCGGCATCGCCATATTCGATGGCGCGTAGCTCCTTGCGCCACGGTCCTGTGGTCTGCAACAAGGTGAGGAAATTGGCGATCCCGTAATATTCAACGCCGAGCTTCCACAGGTCGGGATATTCCGTCATGGCCGACAGGACCATGAACCCGCCATAGGACCGGCCAAACACGCCAATACGGCTTTCATCTACATCGCTACGTGCCGCGACCGCCATACGTACCGCCTTGAGATCGGCAACGCTGTCCATACGCAATTCGCGATCATCCAGGTGTTGGTAGGCGCGGCCATATCCCGTGCTGCCGCGAATATTTGGCGCGATGACCATGATGCCCCGCGCCAACATGTACTGGATGTCCGCACGAAAGTCCGGCTTCCACTGGGCTTCCGGACCACCATGCACGATGACCATGACTGGATAACCATCAGGGCCTGCGGCACGCTCCGGCTTGTAGACGAAATAAGGAATGTCCAACCCGTCGAAGCTTGCAACGCTCGTTACCGTCGGTTCTAGAAAGCCTGGCAATTTCATTTTGGCCTTCGGCGCGTCTGTCAGGCGTACGAAAGCACCGCTTTCAACATCGCAGCGCCAGATGTCGCCCGAGGTCGCAGCACCTTCGACGGGCATGATCAGCGACGTGCCGTCCGGTGTCCACGCGACGGAAGCGACCACTGCGGCAACGGGCATTTCAAGCCGTTTGAGCACCGCCCCGTCCCGGCCAATCAGAACCACATCGTTCCAGCCCTGACGATTCAGGACGAGCGCTATCCGGCTCTGATCCGGCGATATAGCGAGCGCTTCGACATCCTGCCCGTCAAAAGCGGCCAGTTCGGTCAGCCGTGTCGCATCGTGAGGTTTGACCACGACGGAGAGATATTCGCACTCCTGATCGGCAATCATCAGAATGCCGGAGCCGTCCTTGAAGAATTTTGGCGCCTGATAGCGCGCTCGGCCTTCATGCGGCAGGATGTTTTCGTAAGCACCTGTTTCGAGATCGAGGCGGCAGAAATCCTGATCCATCATGGCGCGCTGGCAATCATTGACCAGCAACGACTTTCCGTCGGGCGCAAAGGCGGCAGGCGTGCGCCAGCCAGTGCCTTCGTAAACGCATTTAGTCTCGCCGGTTGCAACGGTCATCACATGAATATCCATGTGCGAACGGTCGCGATAATTTGCGCCATAGGCGATCTGCGTGCCATCGGGTGACCAGCAACCCCAAGCATGAACCACCGTTGCATCAGTGGTCAGAAGACGCGGCTCACCGTCGGCATTCTCGATCAGCCAAAGCTGATGGCGTTCGTCGCCACCCCAGTCGGTGGTGATGAGCAGATCGCGGTTCTTTGGATTGAAGGCGAGATTGCCGACCGGTTCCGACAGATCGGTGAGCTGGCGCGGTGTACCGCCCGCAAGCGGGCGTACCCAGACCTGCGCCGTGCCACTCTCGTCGCTGAGATAGACCAGAAGTTCACCGTCCGGCGAGACGGCGGGCTTCACCGCCTTGCAGATATCGATGTAGTGCGTCATCGAGAGCGATATGTCAGCGGCCTTTGTATCGAACATCGAACTTTCCTTCATTCCAGGCATTGATGAGCGCGTTCACGCCAATTGCCGCGCCAGCCGGGCAGATGCGACTGCCAGCGCATCGGCCATAGGGCCTACCGTCGACTGATGATTGGCGAGCGTGACAATAGTGAAGCTGGCTTCCGGCCACGCTTCCTTGAGTTTCCAAGCCGTCATCATCGGCGTTACCGTGTCGTATCTCGCCTGCACGATTTCGGCCGGCAGATGACGAATACGATCGATATTCTCGATGAGATAATTGTCAGGGAGGAAAGCGCGGTTAATGCAATAATGGGTGAAAATGCGTGATACAGCCAAGGCCGCTTCCGGCTTCAGAAGTTTGGAGACGTGGTTCGTGTCCGGTTCGAAGGTTTGCGTGCGCGCCGAAAATCCGCGCAGGCTCTGAGCTGCGGCTTGTTCCTGCGTCGGGTCACCGGACGTTAGCCGCTTGTAATAGGCGGCGAGCAGATCGCCGCGTTCATTTTCCGGTACGAATTCGGCAAATGTCTGCCAGTGATCAGGGAAAATGGCCCGGCAGCCGTGAAACCACCAATCGACATCCTCCTGCCCGCCAAGAAATATGCCGTGCAGTCGAAAGCCGAGGCAGCGCTGCGGATGTGCAATGCCATAGGCAAGCGACAGACATGATCCCCAGGAGCCACCAGTCACAAGCCAGCGTTCGATACCCAGTTTTTCGCGTAGCGCTTCAATATCCGCGATCAGATGCTGTGTGGTGTTTTCAGCAATTTCAGCGACAGGGGTGGAACGCCCCGCACCGCGCTGATCGAAGGTAATGACACGATAGGTGTCGAGATCGAAACTGGCAATCTGCTTGGCCGAGACACCCGCGCCGGGACCGCCATGCAGAAAAACGACGGGGATACCTTTCGAATTGCCATATTCCAAAACGGAAAGCTCATGCATGTCGCCGACTTGCAAACGGAACGTATGCGTCGGTTGCACGACACCTGCCGCTATAACAACATCGCCTTGCAGCTCCAAATCATTGATTTGCAGCGCATTTCTTTCAGAAGGACAAGACCCATCCTTCGGAACGCGCTTCGCATCCGTCATTCATTTCCCCATTTTTTGCGCTCGTTTGAAAGGCGCGTCAGCCACCGTTGCTCCAAGCTGATCTTCATGCATTTTCAACAGCGTGAAGAAAAACAGGAGAACAACTTCCCATGACTGGTCGTTTTGTTATTTGAAATTTATAGGCAGCAAATTTATGCGCTGGCTAATGCAATTTTAGACTTGCCATTCCAATTTGGAATGGCAAGTCTAAATAATTTCCACGAAGAAGTTTTGGGCTCGTAACTTTGCTTCATTCGGATAAAGCTGATCCCACGATACCCGCTAAGATCAGCACTACCGAACATCGGGGCGAAGAAAAATTGGCAAACGAGCCCCGATCATCCGACAACGGTCTGAATGAAATAGATCAGACGTTTTCTGGCAAGCTCTGCGATCATAGACGAGTGCTTCGATCCTAACGGTAGATTCCAGTCTGAATCTCACCGTTCAAATCGCACCAGGCACGATACATGCCGGGACTGTTGAACGGCAGACTGACGTTACCTTTACGATCAACGGCAACAAGACCACCGGAGCCGCCAATTTCACCGAGTTCGCGGACAACGGCACCAGCCGCTTCGCTGAGCGATTGTCCAGCCCAGCGCATCCGCGCATCGATTTCGTGACCTACGGCCCAGCGAATGAAATATTCTCCGTGACCGGTGGCAGAAAGCGCAACTGTCTGGTCGTCCGCCCAAGTTCCGGCACCTATCACCGGGCTGTCCCCAACGCGCCCCGGCGTTTTGGCCGTCATCCCACCAGTGGATGTGGCCGCAGCCAGATGTCCGAAACTATCCAGTGCAACCGCCCCGACTGTCCCGTGCTTACGGGCAGGATCGCCATCGTCAGCAGCGCCACTGCGGCGACGTGCCATTTCGTCATGCAATGCCTTGCGACGTTGATCCGTCGAGAACCATTCCGGAGGCATCATTTCCAAACCGGCCGCTTCGCAGAAACGCTTTGCTCCTTCGCCTGCGAAAAATACGTGGTCAGTCTGTTCCATGACTGCACGCGCCGCCAGAACAGGATTGCGTGGTCCGCAAATTCCGGAAATGGCACCGCATGCGCGGGTTGCACCATCCATGATAGCGGCATCCATCTCATGCATTTCATCAGTTGTGAACACGGCCCCACGGCCCGCGTTGAATAGCGGATTTTCCTCCAGCGCGATCACAGATGCCGTGACAGCATCGAGAGCTTTTCCACCGCCCCGCAACACGTTCAGCCCAGCCTGTAAACATTCGCGCAAACCAGCGTGATAGGCCGCTTCCTTCTCCGGCGTCATATTAGCCTTGAGAATGGTTCCAGCGCCGCCGTGCAACGCAATTACGGGTACGAAATCAGACATTTTAGCTCACTATTAAAGATGCGTTCACAGATCGGAAAAATGCGAAAAGGCATGCAAATTATCGAAATGTGTCGGCTGGTTTTGACTGGTTCGTTTCAGTTTGCATATTCTCAAGTTCCTTCGGCAAAGGCTGGCTTGAGCAACGCATGTGCATTTCACGAACGAATAGTTTTCGCCGCTTCTCGTCATTCTCTTTTATTGCCATTGCAATACCCAGTCCGTAGGGGCCGATAAGAAGTCCTGGAGCCAGATCGGAAACCTTCTTTTCTCCCGCTTCATAATTCACAGCCTCCGCGCGGATTTGTTCGCATTGCGGTGACTGCCATTTAGGGTCCTGCGAGGAGAGAGTGGCTGCATAGTTTTGCGGCGATGTGGTGCATCCTGCCAATGTCAACGACAGCAGGCCAATAGCCGCTGCCCCTATACGATCCATCGTCATGCTGCTCCATCTCATTGTTAAAACAGTTCCAATCCTGTGCCGATTGGTAGCGGCAGTTTCGAATACATCAGCCGCGCTTTCAGGTGGAGCTTCTTAATTTTTTCCATCTTCAAGAATCGCTTCTGCAACCAGACCGCCAGCTACACGAAAATCATCGGACCATTCTTCATCATCAAATACACAAAGCGCAATTGTTGCGCATCGCTGCCTCTCTCTGAGAATGGCGAGTGAAATAGCCTCTATGGAAGCCGCTTCTCCACTCGTTTGGGCGATTTCGAGCCACAAACTTCTCGCAACGTCTGCAATATCACGGGAAAACTCCATCTAGTCCGCCTCCTCGGACGCATCAGCAAGCAGAAACCTTATTTTACCGAATCATAAAATAGACCCTGATTTTTAGCGATTCAGAATGAATTGCGTCAGACACTTTTCAATCACACTACGGTCAACGATACTTTCTACTCGAATATAAGCTTTTGAAGCTTCAACGCATCACGACCGGTGGGTAGTGGTTTAACAATGAGCGAGGTCGAGTTTGAAGCCGGATTTACTCTTTAAAGTCATTCTCGCGCTTTGCACCGCCTTCCTTCTGATCGCTATATTTGTCAGATTCTATCACGAATATCATGGTATCGATCCGACCTGGGGCAATATGCGTCCCGGAATTCATCCTGGATGGAATGATCACGAGGACTAGTTTCATTCAGCCATGTTGATTGATTTGAGCTTCATCGAAGGGCCAACGTCGATCATGCAAACCTTCAGAGAAGAAAATCGCAGTAATCGTCACAATTTTATGACTGCAATCGTTAGACACCTTAGGCTAGGTTTCAACCTGCGAAGGTGATTTTTCGAACCCATAGTGGAGAGGCATGGCATGACGGCTGAATCTAAGTCCATCCGCATCATACGAACAGTCGTGGAAACGCTGCGCCCACAATTCAATATAGAACTGTGGGACGGTACGCGGATAGGCACATTCGACGGTCCGTCGCTGGTGATCAACGATCCGACGATTGTTCGGCAACTGATTCTCAAGCCCAATTACGATTCCCTGATTGATATCTGGACTTCGGGTCGTGTCGATATCAGCAATGGCACTATTTTTGATCTGGCCAATGCCCGAACCGACGGCAGTGTGAAGAACAGACTAAAAGAGCTGCCCAAGTGGCAATTGCTAAAGGATCTCCCGGCACTCCTATTTGCTGGAAAGTCCGACGCACGTGCGGCTTTGGACGGTAAGGAGCCTTTTGTCAGTGGATCAAGCAAGGAAGCGATTACCCATCATTACGATGTATCCAACGAGTTCTATCGTTTGTTTCTCGATGACCGGATGGTTTACACTTGCGGTTATTTTACCGATTGGACCAACGACATAGATCAAGCACAGAAAGACAAGCTGGAGCTGATCTGCCGTAAATTGCGTTTGAAATCCGGTGATCAGCTTCTGGATATTGGCTGCGGCTGGGGCGCTCTTCTTATTTATGCAGCGCAGAATTTTGGCGTCATCGGCACCGGTGTTTCGCTCTCAGAAGCGCAAACGGCGCTGGCTCGCGAGAAGATCAGGCGAGCGGGGCTTGAAGACAGGATCACCATTCACGTCAAATCCTATACCGAGCTTGACGGCCAGTTCGACAAGATATCGTCCGTGGGAATGTTCGAGCATGTCGGCATCACCAATTACGACAGTTATTTCAGCACAGTGAACCGGCTTTTGCGTCCAGGCGGACTTTACATGCACCACGCAATCACTCGGCGTATGAAAAAGAACAAGAAATCCTTCAAACGCAAAAGTGCAGAGCATAAGGCACTTGTGAAATACATTTTCCCCGGTGGGGAACTCGATCATTTGGGAATGACGGTAGAAAATCTCGAAGGGTACGGCTTCGAAGTTCACGACGTGGAAAATCTGCGCGAACATTATGGCCGTACCTGTCGTTTATGGAGCGAACGGCTCCATTCCAATTTCGACAAGGCGGTTGCCGAAATTGGCTACCCAAAAGCGCGGCTCTGGCTCCTCTATCTTGCAGGATGCGCTCTGGCATTTGAAAGAGGCACCGTTCAGATTAACCAGACATTGGCTTCAAAACGCAAACGCGGCATTTCCGCCGTGCCTCAGACCAGAGCGGATATCTACACCAATTTCGGTAACCCCGGCACTGGCTGAAGCAATACAAGACATCTGCACCGAGTTCGTCATCGATGGAGACATCTTCGCTAACTGCACGCCCTTTGTACCGAATTGGTCTGTATCAGACGCCAAAGCGGTGTCATTGCCTCCGTGATATCCCTGTAAAGCGCATAGCGACGATTGTAGTGTCCAACCAAAGCGGCATTCGGCTTATAGTGCCGATCGGCGCGCACCATAGCATTGGCACCCTCTGTAAAATCGGAGAACAAACCGACACCGGTTCCTGCTGCTATAGCGGCGCCGAGCGCTCCTGTTTCCCGCGAAACGGCAACGGACACAGGCACACCAAGCACGTCAGCAAAAATCTGGGGCCACAGACGGCTCCGGGAACCACCACCGGAAAGCACAGCCTCCTCGAAGGTCGCACCTGCTTCGCGGATTGTCTCGACGTGCTGGCGATGACCGAAGGCAACACCTTCGAGTAACGCTCGGATCAAATGCCCCTTGGTGTGCCAGCCCGCAATACCGTAAAATCCTGCACGCGCATGACCGTCTTGCTGCGCTCCATAGAGATAAGGATGGTAAAGCGGATCATCATTCGCGGGCTCAATCGCCGCTGCCAGGCCGCAACAGACATCAAATGGCGAGACATCGGCGTGATGTTCACCTTCGAAGAACTCCCGCACCAGCCATTCCAGATTTGCCGCCGAGGTCGCGCTGTTTTCCATCGCCATGTAACGGCTGCGATCGAAAGTCGAGGTCATGAAGACGGGCCCTTCAAGATCGGGACCGTCGACAATGATCTGATTGATGCTCCACGTGCCAGCGATGATCGACGCGCTCCCCGTGCGTGAAACCCCGGAACCGAGCGCCGATGCGACCACGTCGAAAAGCCCGCCAATCACAGGCGTACCCGCAGCAAGGCCAGTCTCACGCGCCACTGCTTCCGTTACGTTGCCTGCAATGTTGTCACTTTCGATGAGCGGCGGCAGGATATCCATGCAATCGCTCAGACCGTAAGCTTCCATCAGAGCACTGTCATAACGGCGCTTTGCCAGATCAAGCAAACCTGCCCCAGACATATCGGAAACTTCGCTGAAACGTTTTCCGGTCAAGCGATTGACGACAAAATCCTTGGAGAAGAATACCGTGCCAATCCGGTCAAACAGATCAGGCTGATAACGCTTCAGCCAGGCAAGCAGGGTCGGGGTTTGGGAGGGCCAAGGGCGCTGACGAGCTATCGGATAGGTCTTCGCACCCACGCCTTCCGCCGCCCACTTTTCCACGAGACCGGTCGCACGTGTGTCGATCGACTGTATGCCGATGAGAGGTTCCCCCTCCCGGTCAAGCGCATAGAGGCCGTTGCCGTGTCCGGCACAACCGATAGCGACTATATCGCTCGCCGCTATACCCGCCTTATCAAGGCAAGTCCGTATGACCCTCTTGGCATTGGACCAGAGTTCACCAAGGTCACGCTCGACATGGCCTGGATGCGGCATGCGGCTATGTCCTTCCTCCCCCGCATGTGCGAGTTCCCGTCCCGCCAGATCAAAGACCACCGCTTTGATGACGGTATTGCCGGCATCAAGCCCCAACAGATATTTTTGCATCCAGAACCCCTCCCAAGGTTCAACTAGTTCAGCAACTCAGCTCCGCTGATAGAGCGAGTAAGCCTCATCGCCACCTGCATCCTGATGAATGATCGCCATCAATCCGCGTACGACGGCGTTAGGATTGGCATGCTGATATATGTTGCGCCCATAGACCATGCCCATTGCGCCCTGCCGCATCAAGGCAGCAGATTTTGCAAATACTACCGCAAGATCTTCCTTGCCGCCGCCACGCACCAGAACCGGACAACGCGCCGCTTCCACAACACGATGGAAATCCTCCGCATTCGTTGTGGGATCGGCCTTGATGATATCAGCTCCCATTTCACGGGCGAGCCTCGTAAGTGTCACGATCTTGTCGGCATCACCATCAACCATGTAACCCCCGCGCTCCGTGACCGGCTGCATGACGAGTGGTTCGATCATCAGCGGCATGCCGTATTTTTCGCAATCAGCTCTGACACGCGAAATATTCTGCACGCATTGGCGAAAAAGGTCCGGCTCGTCCGGCAGCATGAAAAGGTTCACCACGACACAGGCCGCATCCATCTGCAGAGCACCGACCAGCGGTTCGGCTTCATTCTGCAGCACTGCCCACATGTCGCGATGGCGTATACGATTATAGGGATTGCCCATATCGAGGCGCATGACCAGAGCTGGCTTATCCTTGCCGGGGATGTCCTGCAAAAGATCTGCCTGGCCATAATTCATCTGAATCGCATCAGGCTTTGCATCGACCAATGCCTGGACGACGGACGACATGTTCTCCAGTCCGTCGAGAAAAGAAGGCTCGTTGCACACGCCATGATCGATAGCTACATCCAGACAGCGGCCATTGCCGAACAGCCGGTTCATCCGGACTTTGCGGTTCTCTCGCATAATTCACTCCTTTGTTCGTTCCTTGCGGAAAGGGTTTCCTCGGTGACACCGTGGCGCTCACGCATGAGGGTTAAAAATCGTGTCAACTCTGCATCGCTACGCTGCGACGGCCAGCTTTTCTCCGTCGCAAGCAGATCAAGCACAGCGTCGGTCATAGCGAGGGACAGTTCACCAGAAATCGCCAGTGTCGTGCGTCGCAGAAGCAGGTCATCCAGATGCTCAACGGCCTCAGCACGGATGAGATACAAGAACTCTCGCGTGCTGTAGTCGGTATTGGGCAAGGTGCGATCCACCCCACCCGCGATGAAACGGGCGATTTCGGCTGTATCGGTGCCGTAACGTTTGAAAAGCGATGCGATGCGAGCCGAAGATATTCCCGTGGTGGTGGCCAGTTTTTCGATCCAGCTTGCGCGATCTTTCGGAAATGCGCGTCCACCACCTATTGCACGTTCCGCCGTGTCGGTCCCGCGCGATAGACCCAACCGTTTCAGCACCATGTCGGCTGCCATTTCACCGAACGACCGGAAAGTCGTCCACTTGCCGCCAATCATGCAGAGCACGGGAGGGCGGCCGTCACATCCTTCAAGCACAGTACAGAAATGGTCGCGCGGAATACGTCCTGTAAAACTGTCATCGCTGGCTGGCAATGGACGCACGCCGGCGAACTGAAAGACAATCTCTTCGGAATGTATTTTGATCTCAGGCAACACGAAAGCGAGCGATTGCAAAATGTAGTCCCGCTCGTCCGCTTCGCAACGCACCTTGCCGGGGTCATCAACGCGGATGTCCGTCGATCCAACGAGAACCTTGCCGAGATAGGGAAACAATATGCAGATCCGCCCGTCCTCATTCTCATAATAGATCATATGTCCATCGAGGCTGTCGCTGAGGGCAGGATTGTCGACGATGAGATGCGACCCTTTGGTGCCCCCCACCAGAGGCGCGGGCTGCGCCTCTTTCGGAAAGAGCGAGCCATTCGCCATGTCGATCCAGCCGCCGGTCGCATTGATAATCAGCCGTGGCTTGATTGGCAGCGTTTCGCCGGAGATTCCATCGAGCAACAAGAAATCACCACGACCACTTTCCCGAACTGTCGCATAGTTCAGCGCCTTCGCATGGTGGCCGGCAGCAAGGCCATCGCGAAGAAGCTCTATACCGATCCGCTCGGGATGACTGACCCAGGCATCAAAATACGTAGCAGAGTTGCGGATCGCTGGATTGAGCGCAGGCCATTTCGCAAGCGTCGTCTTGCGATTGCGAAAACTGTGCTTTGGCATAAGCGCCCGTTTACGCGTCAGGAAGTCGTAAATGCCCAGCCCTGCTTTGATGGCGATTGCGCCACGTCGGCTTGGACGGCGGGTGAGCCCCATAAAGCGTACAATCCCATTACCGAGGCCCGAAAAAGTATCGAAGATCGGAACCGTCGTCGGCAAAGGAGCTACGTAGTGGGGAGCATTCCGCAGCAGTCTGTCACGCTCGACAAGAGATTCCTTGACGAGGCTGAATTCGCCATTCTCCAGATAACGCAAACCTCCATGAACCATGCGCGAGAGCGCAGCACTGGCACCCGAACAATAATCCGACTGCTCGACCAGCAGCACATTCACGCCCTGCAGCGCAAGCTCGCGGAAAACGCTGAGCCCGTTAATGCCGCCGCCAACAACACAAACATCCACCTTCGGGCTCTGGCGGAGCCCGTTCAACATCTCTTCACGGTTCATGATGGCCGTCCGTTATCCGTCCATGTTAACCAGTTGCGCCGAAATAGCCGTTTCGATTGCCATAAGATCGTCAACTGACAGCCGAAGCTCTCCCGCATGCGCATTGTCGAGTGCCTGCGTCGGGTTTCGCGCGCCGCAAAGCGCAAAGGTGACACCTGGCTGCGCGAGCGTCCATGCAATCACGATCTGAGCAACAGTCGCGTCATGCTGATCAGCGACCGGCTGTATCGCCCTGGCAAATTCCCTTACCTTCTGCCTGTTGGCGACGGAAAAGCGCGGATTGTCCTTGCGCTGATCGTCACCGGAAAATACTCGCTCCGGTCCGATCATACCGGACAGAAGACCAAGCGCGAGAGAGGAATAGCTCAACGTCGATACATCGTTTGCCGTGGTAAGCGGCAACAAATCCTTCTCGATTTCCCGATCTATCATGCTGAATCGCTCCTGGATCGCATCGAGTGCTCCCAACTGGATATATTGTTCCAGCTCCGAACGATTAACATTGCTCGCACCGACGGCACGGATTTTTCCTGCCTGCTTCAATTCCTCAAGCGCCGCGACGGTCTCTTCGATCGGCGTTGTCGGGTCCTGCCAGTGAGTGATGTAAAGGTCAATATAATCGGTACCGAGGCGACGCAGACTTTCTTCCACCTCATGGATGATCGCATCCCGTCCCAGATAGCGATGGACTGGTTTTCCATTCTGGTCGAAGAAGTGGTTACCTTTTTGGGTGTGCCAGACCAGGCCGCATTTTGTAGCAATAACTGCCTTGTCGCGACGCCCGGCAATCGCCTTGCCAACAATTTCCTCAGATCGCCCGAGACCATAAGCCGGTGCCGTATCGATCAGTGTTACACCAGCTTCCAGCGATATCTGGATTGCGGCGATGGATTGAGCTTCATCCGTTCCGCCCCACATCCAGCCCCCTATGGCCCATGTACCCAGACCGACTGCGGAGGCTTTGACGCCGGAGCGTCCGATTTCGCAGATCAACTGTTCGCCGCTCATGCGGAAAATCCTTCTTCGGATGCGAGTTCGAGAATGCGGACACCGGTCACCTCATCGGTGACAAGCGTATCGAGATGTTTGCCGCGAAGGACACTCAGGATAGACTCGGCCTTGTTCAGCCCGCTGGCGACACCGATCTTCGTCGGGATGTGCGCAAACTCATCCAGCGTCAGCGAGACCAGCGCACTGTTCAGACTGTACTCACAGACCTGACCGTCGACATCGAGCAGATGAGCAAGAAGCTCGGCACTCGCTCCGGAATGTTCGATAGCCGTGCGATCCTCACTCGAAGAGGGGTGCAGGTCGTAATAAGTCGAATCCGTACTGACGATGGAGCCTATGCCCACAACTGCTACCTTGGCTTCCCTTGCCCGTTGGAACACGTCCGCTACCGAACGCATATTCATCAGCATGGCGCGTTGCCCAGCGTCATCTGCAAACAGAGGCGCATGTATCTGATATGAGTGTCCACCAAGCTTTTCGGCCATCAACGTCGAGACGTGATTGACGTCAGTATAGTGCTTTCCCTGCACGCAGCCCGTTGCCGGGATGACCTCAATATCGAAACGACGTGGTGCCTGAATGCCTGTAACAACGGCACTCACGCCCTTGCCGCCGGTGATGCAGATCGTGTCGCCATCAGCGATTTCTTCAAGAAGCAAGCGGGCCGCGGCTTCCCCAACCGCCAGCAAAGCAGTTTGCGGGTTGTCGGATACGGACGGCACGACAACAGCGCGGCTGATACCACCGAGCGCCAGCAGACGTTCTTCCAGATCGACAAGAGGCTCGACCGGCGACTTGATCTTGATTTCAACGAGACCGAGCTGGCGACCGCGCTTGATGAGCCGGTTGACTGTCGCATGTGATATGCCGAGCTGGTCCGCTATCTGCGCCTGCGTCAGTCCTTCAAGAAAATGCAGGACGAGCGCCTGATGCATCTGGCGAGCGACAACGATTTCCTCTCGTGGCGCCGTTGTTCTGGGTTTCAGTTTGGCAATGGGCATATCAGGACGCCTTCCGCTTGTGGAGGAAATGGTCGATGGAAACCGCCGCGAGAAGAATGCAACCCTTGATCATGTCCTGCCAGTACACTGAAACATTGAGAAGGATCAGCGAGGATGTGACCAGCGAAAGCAGTGCCATGCCGAGAATGGCACCGAGGATCGTGCCGGAACCGCCGCTCAGCGATGCACCGCCGATGACTGCGGCAGCAATGATGTTCAACTCCATGCCAACGCCAAAGGTAGGCGTCGCAGCGCCGAAGCGGGACATATAGATGACGCCTGCAACACCGGCGAGTGTTGAGCACAAGACTGTCACCCAGAATTTGACGTGGTTCGTCTTGATGCCCGAATAGAGCGCTGCCTTTTCATTGCTGCCGGTATAAAACACCTTGCGAAAGGCCGTGGCCCGGCGCAGCAGGAAGTCGAACAGAATGACGACAGCAACGAAAATCAGAATGACATAGGGTATGCCGTAGAAGGTACCCTGTCCTACTGCCTTGAAACTGGGTGGCAGCGTGAAAAGCGATAGCGGCGTGCCTTTGGTAATGATCAGACAAAGGCCGCGTACAATCACCATGGCCGCCAGCGACGTGATGAAGTGGTTGAGACCGACAACGGTCACGAAGAACCCCATAGTGGCGCCGATGGCGCTGCTCGCCGCAATGCCGACGAGCGAAGCCGTCCATGGATCGAGCCCGGCAAGAAAGAGCGCGCCGGAAAGGACCATGGAGAAACAGACCACCGAGCCCACCGAAAGGTCGATGCCCCCGACAATCAGCAGGATTGTCATTCCCACGACGACAATGCCTTCCACAGAGAAGCTCATCAGCATCGCGCGAAAATTGCCGAGTGTTAGAAAATGCGGCGATGCGAAGCTCATCACCACGCCCAATGCAAGAATGATCGCAATCAGACCGGCCTCACGCATGGTACCAATGCGCCTTATCGACGATGTTCTCGGCACAGCCGCCACCATTGTGTCGATTGCCATTTCACCCTCTCCCATTTTCTTTTTATGCAGCATGGTGCGATGTCCGTTCCGTACCAACGCCCGAAGCGAGACGGATCACCGCCTCTTCTGACATCGCAGCCGCTGAAAGCTCTCCTGCAATGCGCCCTTCCCGGACCACTAGCAGGCGGTCGGAAAGACCGAGCAGTTCAGGCATCTCCGATGAGATGACGATGATGCCGATCCCAGAGCGCGCAAGCTCCCGCAGCAGTCGATGAATTTCCGCCTTCGCGCCGACATCGATGCCCCGTGTTGGTTCATCCATCAGAATGACTTTGGGTTTCACGGCGAGTTGCTTGGCGATTGCGACTTTCTGCTGATTGCCGCCGGATAGTGATTTCACCGGCGCTTCGATGCCGCCCATGCGTACCGAAAGTCGTTTCGCAAAATCCTCTGCAAGCGCGGCCTCGGCTCGACCATTCAGAAGTCCAGCGGAGTTGGTCAGTGATTTCAAATCCAGCACGGAAATATTCTGCGCGATGGACATCTCCAGAAACACGCCTGATCCCTTGCGGTCTTCAGAAAGATAGACGATGCCCGATCTGACGGCATCGGAATAGGAATTGATTTTCTGCGTTTTACCATGGAGGCGGACTGCTCCCGCCGCACGCGGACGAAGGCCGCAAATACCTTCGGCGATCTCGGTTCGTCCGGATCCTATAAGGCCACCTATACCAAGAATTTCCCCTTTGCGGACGGCAAAGCTCACATCGTGGAAACGCACACCATCGGCAATGTTATCGACTTCGAGAATGACTTCACCTGGCGCCTCGTGGGGTCCAAGCTTATCCGGGTAGAGCTGCGTTATCTCACGTCCCACCATCCGGCGCACCACATCGTCCGGCGTCACATCTGCGATACGGTCAGTGCATACATAACGACCATCGCGAAAGACGGTTACGCGGTCGCAGAGACTGAAAATCTCGGCCATACGATGACTGATATAAATGATGGAAATGCCATTGCTCTTAAGATCGCGGATGATCGAGAAAAGCTGCTTCGCTTCCGTTTCGGTGAGCGCTGCCGTCGGTTCATCCAGGATCAACACGCGGCAGTCGAGTGTCAGCGCCTTGGCGATCTCGACAAGTTGCTGACTGGAAATCGGCAAGTTGGCAACTTTCTGTCCAACATCAATAGCCGCTAGACGATTCATCACGATCTGTGCATTTTTTTCCAGAGCGCGATAATTCATGAAAGGCGAACGGCGGTGATTGGTCGCCGCCATGAACATGTTTTCAGCCACCGTTGCATCCGGGCACAGTGCAATTTCCTGATGCACAAGACCGATGCCGAGAGATTGCGCCACAGCGGGCGAAGCAATGTGAACCGCTTTCCCGTCGATACGTATTTCACCTTCAGTCGGTTGTAGTACGCCGGCGATGATACTCATCAACGTCGACTTGCCAGCACCGTTCTCGCCGCAAAGCGCATGAACTTCGCCGCGTTCAAGCGTGAAATCGACATGCGTCAGCGCCTTCACCGCTCCGAAATGCTTGGATACACCATGAATGGTCAGCACCGGCTCAGCCATCATCTTCCTCCTCTCCGTCAAAACCATCCGCGCCGCTTGACGCGGATGGTTCATGAGCAGAGCCTACTACTCTTCAATGCCCTTGGTGCCACGACGCTTCAGGTATTTGTCCCAATAGAAGTCGTCGGCATTTTCCGCCGTCACGATGGAAAGCCCGTTGTCGACAACGGGAATGCTCATCGCGTTGAAGCCGGAACGCTTGGCGTCATTCATCGGATCGATCAATTCCGGGTGCTTGGCGAGCCACAGCAGCATGAAGCCCATATAGCCCTGCATGCCCTGGTTCGGATTGATAGAACCGAAGACTTCGCCAGCCTTGATCATGTCGAGAATGTTGGCGTTGACGTCCGCACACATGACGAGGACCTTGCCACCTGCTTCCTTGTTCGCCTGCGCGGCGCCGATCGCCGAATTAGCCTCCGGCATGAAAACCGCGCCAAGGTTCGGATTGGCCTGAATCAGGCTCGATAGCCCTTGATAAGCCTTGGTCGGGTCCTGATTGGAAGCAGCGCGACCAACCAGTTTCATGTCCGGCCACTTCTCTTCCATGCGAGCGACGAAGGCAGCAATACGCTTGTCGTGATTATCCTGTCCGGGGTTTTCAAGAACGGCGTATTCGCCCTTGCCACCCATTTTCTGGGCGATGGCATCGGCAGCATAGGTACCTTCGCGAGTGTTGTCCGAAGTGATGAAGGACACACGCTTCGACAGTGGTGAGTCTGCTGCGAATGTGACAACCGCCGTGCCTTGATCGATGGCCCGGTTGATGGGCTCGATGAATGGATCGGAGTTCATCGGATGTACGAGAATACCAGCGGGATTCTGCGCCAAAGCCTGATCGAACGTAGCGATCTGCTTGTTCACATCGTATTCCGGCGTACCGGTATACTCTGTCTCGCAGCCGAATTGCTGGCCGGCCTGCTTGAACATTTCATAGACTGGAAACCAGTATTCAACGCCAGAAACCATGACGTTCATCACATATTTTTCACCCGGTTTGCAGCGGAACGGATTCTCCGTCTCACCTGCCGTAGCGGAACCGGCCAGAAGCGTTACCGCAAGGACCGTCAGTGCGGTCGTGCTCAGAAATTTGCGCAAGTGTCCTCCTCGAGGCCGAAGCCCCTCCCAAACGCGCCGAAAGCGTCCCAAAAACGCCGTTGAACTTTATGAAAACCGGCCCTCCTCCTCGAAGACCAGTATTGATAGCTAATCTCAAAGAAACGAGGCTGTCAATATAATTCAGCAAATGAAATATATTTCAAAATGACTGCACATTTTACTCGGCGGCGATTTCGATCGGCGGTGAAGCACATATCTGCGCAATGAAATTTTCGACACTAGCCGCATTCTCTTTGCTTCTGAAAATGGCGGCCACCTCCGACATGATCGGCTTTCCCGTTATTGGACGAAAAACCGTATTAGGCATGCTTACGACGTTTCTCACCACGCCGGGTATCACCGATATACCAGCGCCCAACGACACCTGTGTCAGAACGGCAAGAAGACCACCGGGCTTTGCAACGATTCTTGGCGTGAAGCCGCCGCGCCGCGCCACCTCGTACGTACCTGCCTCCTGTTCCGGCAGAATAAACCGGCTTTCTGAGAGGAGATCGTACTGATCTTCCACTTCGTGGATTGCAAGTCGATGGTCGGATGGCAAAGCCAGACAAAAATAATCCTGCAACAAGACATGGGCGTTGAGCGAAACCGGAAGTATCATCGGCAGACGGACGAAGCCAATGTCGAGATGCCCCTCCTCTATGAGCTTTGGCAGTTCTTCCATTGGAAACTCTCGCGAGTGAAGCTCCACCTGAGGCCAATCGCCTGCAAAACGGCTGATCTGCAACTGCAGTGCCCCCGCGTAAGCCGCCGAACCGACATAACCGATTTCGATCCGTCCGATCTCCCCGCGTCCAGCTCTTCGCCCCACGCTTTCGGCCCTGTCGAACTGGTCCAACACAAGCCTTGCTTCCTTCAGAAACATCTCACCAGCAGCGGTGATAGCGACGGATCGTTTTGTTCTGAGGAAAAGCTTTGCACTAAGCCGCCGCTCGATTTCCTGTATCTGGACTGTGAGCGTCGGGGCGGCAATATTCAACCGTTCGGCTGCTCTGGAAAAGTGAAGTTCTTCGGCGAGTGCCACGAAATAGCGAAGGTGCCTGAGTTCCATGTGCGATTCCAATAATTAGGTAAAAACTAATACTAGATCAAAACGCCGTGAATGAAAGTAATTCTAACATCCTGTTTATTGGCGCTTCATTCGCAATGAAGGAAAGCCCGATGTCCCCACGTCCTGCCACAATCCTCGCCTCGATGATCACAACTATAACCCTTGCCAACTCGGCATCAGCGGTAGACTTGCCAACAAAGCCCTATCTTACCCTCGAAGCCGCCCGTTCCGTAGTGGCTGCTGCCGAGGAAGAAGCGAAGACGAATGGTTGGCCTTGCGTGATCTCCGTCGTTGATGCGGAAGGACTGCCCGTTCTCACTGTACGTATGGACGATGCGTCAGTGCCTGCCGGCGTCGAGCTTGCGCCTGAAAAGGCCAGGACAGCCGCTCTTTTCCGTCGGGAAAGCGGCGCTCTGGAGGATGCCATCAACGGGACACGCCCTGCTGCCATTACCGCTCGCGGATTTGTGCTTATGCGTGGTGGCGTGCCAATCACCGTGGATGGTACGATTGTCGGCGCAATTGGCGTATCGGCAGATACGCCTGATCATGACCAGCAAATTGCAAAGGCTGGCGCGGCTGCGTTGACGACAAAATGACGACTGTTATTGCATCCACACCGCGCCTTACCAATTCGACTTTCATTTTGCTGACGACATCGACCGGTTGCGCGATGACCGTGCTGGACACAAATGTCGTCGCGATGGTTCTGCCGACCATCGCGCGGGAATTTTCTGCCAGCTTTGCCGATGTTGAGTGGGTAATCAGCACCTATGTTCTTTGTTTCGCATCCCTTCTCCTTCCCGCCGGGGCCGTGGCCGACCGGTTCGGACGCCGCACGGTTTTCCTGATCGGGATTGGCGCATTCGCATTCTCGTCGTGGCTTTGCGGTGTAGCGGATTCAGCCGCTTCGCTCTATTTCGCGCGTGCTTTCCAAGGTGCGAGCGCTGCATTCCAACTGGCACCTGCACTTGCAATCATTGGCCATACGTTCCACCGCGAGGAAGAGCGTAATCGGGCATGGTCCATCTGGGGCGGAATCATGGGGCTGACCATGGTATTGTCACCCATAATCGGTGGCCTTATCGCCCATGGTCTCGGCTGGCGATGGGCATTCTATATAAACATACCTGTCAGCATTGCGCTGGGGCTCGCAACGCTGCGCTTCATCACGGATTCAAAAGATGAAAATGCGCGCCGTCTCGATCCTGTCGGGATTATTTCCTTTGCCGCATCCATGTTCGCCCTGACATGGGGGCTCATCAATGGGCAGGCGCACGGCTGGACGTCTCCAGTAGCTGTGGCCGGCTTTGCTGGGGGTATGGCGGGATTGGTGATTTTTCTCATTGCCGAACGCGTCCAACAGCGCCCAATGCTCGACCTTAGCCTGTTTCGCAATCCCCGCTTTATCGGCGGGGTGTGGGCGATGTTCGCCTACGCCGCCTGCGCGCAGGTGATGGCATCCATGCTGCCGCTCTTTCTTCAAAATGGCTTCGGTCGCGCACCGTTACAAGCCGGTTTTGCCATGCTTCCATTTGCGAGCGCCATGCTGATCTTTCCCAATGTCGGGCGCTATCTCGGAAAGAGAGTATCTTCACGGGAAATTCTTTCTCTCGGGCTCATGATCGTGGGCATCGGCAGTCTCGTGACGAGCTGCGGCGCCTACTATAGCAACTGGTCTATTGTCATGTGCGGCATGTTTCTGATCGGGAGCGGTGGCGGCCTGTTGAATGGAGAAACACAGAAAGCGATCATGAGTACCGTTGCGCGCGACCGTGCCGGGATGGCATCCGGCATCAGCACAACCGCTCGATTTACGGGGATTTTGCTGGGCTTTGCGGTCCTGAGCGGCGTACTGGCAAGTGCTGTCAGGACTCATTTGATGCAAACGGGGTGCAACGATTCCACGTGTAGTGGAGAGTTTGCTGATGCGATAGTCGCAGGTGACCTGCCTAACGCACTTGGCATGGTCGCGCCTTCGGCAAGGGCCATCGCAACAGAACTTGCCATGCGGGGTTATTCCGTTGGCTTCTCGGTTGCGCTTCTTGTTTCCGCAATCGTGGCCATAGTCTCCTCGCTTTTGGTGTACCGCCTGATGAAACGACGATAGCCTTTTGGCGAGAAGCCCTATTCTTTCTTGTATAGTGTGCGTGATCGCTCCAGATGGCGCAGCATGGCAGCCTCTGCACGGTCCGCATCCTTCGCGGACAGGCAATCCAATATCTCCTCGTGTTCCACGAGTGTATATTTCTCCTTGCCGGTCCAGATAAGCATATGAGTGTGATACTCTTTCAGCCATGCCAGCATGGCTTCGCTCACTGCCGTTAATATTGGATTGCCGGAAATCCTGGCTATCCGGACATGAAACTCCATATCGGCAGCGATAAATGCATCCGCATCACCGAGCGATTCCCGCTGCCGCTCGATGATCTGCCTCAGTTCCGCGATGTCGCCATCCGTTATCCTCTGCGCAGTCTCGCGAACAATACCACGCTCGAAGAAAATTCGCGCACTCTTCAGATGCTCCAGGGTATCCATTGATTGCGCAAGCATGATCTTCGCCGTCGGGTCCACCTGCTGAAAGATCGACCTAGCCGTCAGCTTCAGCACCTTAGCACGCTCTCCATGCGAAATGCTGACCAGCCCCATCTTGGCAAGCGATTGCATTGCCTCGCGAATTGCGGGGCGACCAACACCGAAACGCTCCATCAAAACTCGTTCCGACGGCATTTCATCCCCCGGCCCCAACTCGCCGGAGGTGATCATGTTTTCGAGCCGATCAAAAACTTCGTCGGACAATTTGCGACGAACAATAGGTTCGAATGGCTGGTTCATTGCATCTCACCCCTCACGCGCTTCTCCCCCTTATGCATCTTCGACTGCCCGGAGAAAAGCTATTTGCCCACAGCAGCCGAGACGCCTCACAATTTTTCGCTTGCGCATATTGGGGTACTCATTATACCAGTCAACCTGTATACGCCAGGCGGACGCCGCTGGCAACAAACCAATAGCCAGTCCCCGGTAAAGACCATGCACATAAACTTGACCTATCGCATTGAGACCACCGGCAGCATCGAACAGATGGCCGCCAAGATCGCCAGCGATCAGTCGACCGGCACTTTCGTCGCCGTTCCCGGAGAAACTGAAGAGTTGAAGGCGCGCGTCGCAGCACGCGTGCTGGAAATTCGTCCGCTTGAAGCTGCGTGCGTGCCTGCTTGGCCAGAGCTTAAATCCGGTCACGGGCCGATCAAGCGCGCCGATGTCGATATTGCTTTTCCGCTCGATGCAATCGGCACCGATCTTGCAGCACTGATGACGATTGCGGTTGGCGGCGTCTATTCGATCAAGGGCATGACCGGTATTCGCATTGTCGACATGAAGCTGCCGGATGCATTTCGTACAGCCCATCCCGGACCACAATTCGGCATTGCCGGAAGCCGTCGCCTCACACGCGTTGAAACGCGCCCGATCATCGGCACTATCGTCAAACCAGCCCTTGGTTTGCGTCCGCATGAGACGGCAGATCTCGTCGGCGAATTGATCGAATCTGGTGTTGATTTCATCAAGGACGATGAAAAGCTGATGAGCCCGGCTTATTCGCCGCTCAAAGAGCGCATCGCCGCGATTATGCCGCTTATTCTCAATCACGAGCAGAAAACCGGCAAAAAGGTCATGTATGCTTTCGGCATCTCGCATGCCGATCCTGACGAGATGATGCGCAATCATGACATGGTGCTGGAGGCTGGCGGCAATTGCGCCGTGGTCAACATCAATTCGGTTGGCTTTGGCGGCATGAGCTTCCTGCGAAAGCGCTCTGGCCTCGTGCTTCACGCCCACCGCAATGGCTGGGACGTCCTGACCCGCAATCCGGGCGCTGGCATGGATTTCCGCGTCTATCAGCAGTTCTGGCGCCTGCTCGGCGTCGACCAGTTCCAGATCAACGGCATCCGCGTGAAATATTGGGAGCCGGACGAAAGCTTCGTCAATTCGTTCAAGGCTGTCAGCACGCCATTGTTCACGCCTGCCGATTGCCCGCTTCCCGTTGCCGGTTCCGGCCAGTGGGGCGGTCAGGCACCTGAAACCTATGAACGCACAGGCCGCACCACGGACCTGCTATATCTGTGCGGTGGCGGCATTGTCAGCCATCCGGGTGGTCCGGCAGCCGGTGTTCGCGCCGTGCAACAGGCATGGGAAGCAGCAGTCGCTGGCATCCCGCTTGAAACCTATGCAACGGACCATCCTGAACTTGCAGCTTCGCTCGCGAAATTCGGGAAAGGTGGCGAGTAATGTCACAAGCTTCCAACGAATTGCTGCTGTCCTATTACGGTGACGACCTCACCGGCTCGACTGATGTCATGGAAGCCATGGCTTCCAATGGCGTTGACACTGTCCTGTTCATGAATGTGCCGGATGAAGAACTTCTTTCGCGCTTTTCACACTGCAAGGCTATCGGTCTTGCAGGCACCAGCCGCAGCGAAACGCCGGAATGGATGCAGGAAAATCTCACGCCTGCATTCAACTGGCTCAAAAGTCTGAATGCTGCGATTGCGCATTACAAAGTCTGCTCAACATTTGATTCCGCACCACATGTTGGCAATATCGGTAAGGCCGTTGAAATCGGCAAAGCGATCTTTAATCAGGCCTATGTGCCACTTGTTGTCGGCGCACCGCAGCTCAAGCGTTACACTGCTTTCGGCAATCTCTTTGCCGCCTATCAGGGCGAAGTCTATCGCATCGACCGCCATCCGGTCATGAGCCGCCATCCCGTCACGCCAATGCACGAAGCGGACCTGCGCGTGCATCTGGCTCAGCAGACAGCACTTAAAACCGTGCTTGCTGATCTTGTTGCGCTTTCAGCCGCCGATGCGAATGAGCGTATAAACGCGATTGTCAAAGGTGCTGACGGCATGTTGCTCCTCGACGTCGATAGCCATGAAAGCCAGTTGCAGGCAGGCGAACAGCTCTGGCGTTTGCGTTCCCGCGATGGCTGGTTTGTCGCTGGTTCGTCGGGCATTGAATATGCGCTTCTGGCCGCTTGGGCCAAAGCCGGACTGATCGGCGCGAAAAAAGAGTTTCCGCTTCCGGGCAAGGCTGACCGCATTGCGGTCGTTTCGGGCAGCGTCTCGCCGACGACAGAACGCCAGATTCGTCATGCGACAGCATCAGGCTTTACCGGCATAGATCTCAACCCGCTCGATCTTCTGGGCGAAAGCAGCAATCAGGCAATCGAAACTGCCATTGCTGAAGGCCAGAAGGCGCTCAAGCAGGGCAACAGCGTGATCCTCAACACAGCGCTTGGCCCTTCGGCTGATCGCGGCACTGAAATCGATAAGATCGCAGGCAGCCGTCACAAGCTGGCGCGCAGCCTCGGCTTCATCCTCCGCAGCCTTGTCGAGCGCGAAAGGCTTACCCGCGCGGTGATCGCAGGCGGTGACACTTCCAGCCACGCATTGCGTGAATTGCATGTCGATGCACTCACCACGCTTTTGCCGCTTCCACAAACTCCAGGGTCGCCGCTTTGCACGGCACACGGCACTCACGCTGCCACCAACGGCCTCCAGATTGCTCTTAAGGGTGGTCAGGTGGGTTCTGACGGTTACTTCAGTCAGATTCGTGACGGGTTGACCGCTTGAATCTGGAATACTCATTGACTGGTTATACCAGTTGAGCTACCAAAAGTCTGGGAAGGAAATACAATCATGACAGCTATCGCTTTGTTCGGAGCGGGCGGCAAGATGGGCTACCGTCTGGCCAAGAACCTCAAGGGTTCGCGCTTTGACGTACGTCACATCGAAGTCAGCGACGCAGGCAAGGCACGTCTGAAGAACGACCTCGGCATCGACACCATTGATGCCGATGCAGGTCTCGAAGGCGCTGAAGTCGTCATTCTGGCGGTGCCGGATACCATCATCGGCAAGGTTGCTGCAGGCATCGTTGACAAGCTGAAGCCGGGCACAATGGTTATTGCGCTCGACGCAGCCGCTCCATTTGCCGGTCATCTGCCAGAGCGCGCAAACCTCACCTATTTCGTGACGCATCCTTGCCATCCCCCGATCTTCAACGACGAAACCGACATGCAGGCAAAGAAGGACCACTTCGGCGGTCTGTTTGCAAAGCAGCACATCGTTTCGGCTCTGATGCAGGGTCCAGAAGAAACCTATGCGCTTGGTGAAGAAATCGCCAAGGTCATCTGGGCACCTGTCATGCGCTCGCACCGCGTAACCGTCGAGCAGCTCGCAATCCTCGAGCCGGGCCTTTCGGAAACCGTTTGCGCTTCGCTTCTGGTCGTCATGAAGCAGGCGATGGACGAAAGCGTTCGTCGCGGCGTTCCTGAAGAAGCCGCTCGCGACTTCCTGCTCGGCCACATGAATGTTCTGGGCGCCGTCATCTTTGGCGAAGTTCAGGGCGTATTCTCCGATGCCTGCAACAAGGCAATTGAATTCGGCATTCCTGCGCTGATGCGCGACGACTGGAAGAACGTTTTCGAACCGGAAGAAATCGCAGAAAGCATCCGTCGCATTACGTGACGTCACTTGGGAGGGCGCAAGCCCTCCCCATTTACTGCCCTTTTGGGAAACGGGGCTTATTGGGAGGTCTACATGAAGTTTACACGCAGGAAAATTGCGCGCGGTTTTGCGATTGCAGCCGTTTCAGCAACATTGGCAGGTGGCGTGGTTATGCCAGCCTGGGCTGCCGATCTTATTGCGATCATCACACCATCGCATGACAATCCATTCTATAAGGCTGAAGCTGTCGGCGCAGAAGCCAAGGCCAAGGAACTTGGCTACGATACGCTGATCCTTCAGCATGACGACGACGCAACCAAGCAGTCGCAGCTCGTCGATACGGCTATCGGCCGTGGCGCCAAGGCGATCATCCTCGATAACGCCGGTTCGGAAGCATCAATTGCAGCCGTTCAGAAGGCCAAGGACGCGAAGATCCCTTCGTTCCTGATCGACCGTGAAATCAATGCCTCTGGTGTTGCGGTTTCGCAGATCGTTTCCAACAACTATCAGGGCGCACAGCTCGGTGCGGAAGAATTCGTCAAGCTGATGGGTGAAGCTGGCAATTATGTCGAACTGCTCGGTCGTGAATCCGATCTCAATGCCGGTACTCGCTCGAAGGGCTATCACGACGTCATCGACGAATATCCAGACATGAAGATGGTTGCGCAGCAGTCTGCCAACTGGAGCCAGACTGAAGCTTTCACCAAGATGCAGAGCATTCTGCAGGCAAACCCTGATATCAAGGGCGTGATTTCCGGCAACGACACCATGGCTATGGGTGCATGGGCAGCGCTTGAAGCTGCTGGCCGCAAGGACGTTATCGTTGTCGGCTTTGACGGCTCCAACGATGTGCGGGACTCCATCAAGGCTGGCGGCATCAAGGCAACTGTTCTTCAGCCAGCTTACGCTCAAGCACAGATGGCTGTCGTACAGGCTGACGAATATATCAAGACCGGTAAGGGTCCTGCTGAAGAAAAGCAGCTGATGGACTGCGTCCTCATCAATCCTGACAATGCAGACAAGCTCGAAACCTTCGCTTTGAAGGACTAACTCCCAAGGCTTGCGACATCGGGAGCGCCGACAAATGTTAGCGCTCCCCATGTGTTCCTAATACCGAGGATAAATTCATGTCAGTGCTGAAGTCAGCTTCCATTATCCTGCTGGCCTGCGGTGTCGCGCTTTCGGGCTGCAAAATCATCAAGACTCCGACAGCAGAAGAAGCCGCAGAAGCACGCGGCGATAATTTCAATCCTGATCGTTCGGTTGCCGATATCTGGGATTCAAAAGTTAAACCGTTCTTTGCCGAGAAAACTGCAACGCTCGATGAAGTGATGCAGGCAGCTTCCGCAGATGCGGATGCGGCCGGAGCAAAATACGGCCATCGCGAAAAACAGGGCAATGCCCCCTGGACCTTTGCAGCCAAGCTTGAAGGCACGGTGGTCGCCGCCGAAACGAAATCGCGCGCAGCCTACGTTGATGTCGACAGCAATGGCGATGGCAAGGCCGATGCACGCGTGCAGATCGGGCCGACCGTTCGCGGCAGCGCAATCCGCGACAGCCTGTCCTTCGTGAACTTCAACGAGTTCCGCAATCAGATCGACTGGGCTCAGTTCGGCAAGGCGTTCAACACCCGCGTCAATGACGATGTTCTTTCAAAGCTTTCGCGTGAAGATCTGGTTGGCATGAAGGTGAAAGCCGAAGGTGCTTTCCCGTTGCCGTCGAAGAGCCAGCTTCCACTTCTGACACCCGTTTCCATCTCTCTGGAGAAATAAACCATGGAGACGGAATTGAACCAGAAGGACGATATCGTCCTCAAGCTTGAGGATGTTTCCAAGGTCTACTCGGGCATTGTCGCGGTCAAGCGCGCCAATCTTGAGTTACGCCGCGGTTCGGTCAATGTGCTTGTCGGCGAAAACGGCGCTGGCAAATCCACGCTGATGAAAATCATCGCTGGCGTTGAGCGTCCGACCATGGGGAAGATCATTCTCGATGGCGAGGAAGTGTCATTCGACAATCCCGCCGACGCGCAGAAGCGCGGCATTGCGATGATCTTTCAGGAACTCAACCTGTTTTCAAACATGACGGTGGCAGAGAATATCTTTGCCACACGCGAGATTACACGCGGTTTGCGCGGCATTGATCACAAGGCGCAGGTTGTAAAAGCCAACGAATATCTCGACCGGCTCGATGCAGGCATCAGTGCAAATACGCTCGTCGCCGATCTGCCGATTGGTCAGCAGCAGCTTGTCGAAATCGCAAAGGCAATCTCGATTGATGCACGCATCGTCATTATGGACGAGCCGACATCCGCACTTTCTGCAGCCGAAGTCGACATTCTTTTCAAGGTGATCGCCGAGCTGAAAAGTCAGGGTGTGGCAATCGTCTATATTTCGCATCGTCTCGAAGAACTGATGCGGATCGGCGATTACATCACGGTTCTGCGTGACGGAAAAATCACCGGCCAGGAAGAGATCAAGAATATCGATACGCAATGGATCGTGCGTTCGATGATCGGCTCCGATGCCAAGGATTTTGCCAAGCCTGTGACCCACAAGGTCGGCGGGGAACGGTTTCGCGCTGAAAACATCACCCTGCCCCGCCCAACCGGCGGGCTGGCAGTCGATGATGTATCGCTGACCGTGCGCGCAGGTGAAGTTCTGGGCATTTACGGCCTTATGGGCGCGGGGCGCTCCGAGTTTTTCGAATGCGTCATGGGCCAGCATGGGCATTCCACCGGTAGGATCTATATTGATGGCGAGCAAGTGAAGGAGCGCGATACGACCCGTCGCATCCGGCGTGGCCTTGCCCTGATACCGGAAGATCGCCAGCGCGAAGGTCTGGTGCAGATTTTGTCGATTGCCAGCAATCTGACACTGGCAAGTCTCGACCGTCTGGCTCGCTTCTTCCACATCACGCCAAAGCGTGAAAAGCAGGCCATTCAACAGGCAATCAAAGACCTTTCGATCAAGGCACCGAACCCCGAATTCGAAGTCACTTCGATGTCAGGCGGCAATCAGCAAAAGGTTGTCATCGGCAAGGCGCTGATGACCAATCCGAAAGTTCTTCTGATGGACGAGCCATCGCGCGGCATCGATGTCGGTGCGAAGGCCGATGTCTTCCGCACCATGCGCAGGCTTGCTGCCGAAGGTCTCTCCATTCTCTTTTCAACCTCTGATCTGGAAGAAGTCATGGCGCTCTCCGATCGCATCGCGGTGCTCAGCAACGGAAAGCTGATTGCCATATTCGACCGCGATAAAGCGACGGAAGCCGACATTGTTGCCGCATCGGCCAAGGGCCACGGGCACACACATGACAACGACCACAACAAACAAACAAGGGAACTCGCGTCATGACAGCCAACACAACGGCGGCGGCCACTGACTCAACCTTTAACAGCGGCACGGCCCTGCTGACGCTGATGAAACTGAGAACCTTCATCGCGCTTTTCGCTGTGTTCATCTTCTTCTCATTCGCAGCGCCCAATTTCCTTTCTGCCGCCAACCTGATCCTGATGTCGAAGCACGTCGCCCTTAACGCATTCCTTGCAATGGGCATGACCTTCGTCATCATCACAGGCGGCATCGACCTTTCGGTCGGCTCCATTGTCGGGCTTTGCGGCATGGTTGCCGGTGGTCTGTTGATCTATGGCATTGACCTTGGCATCGGCTATACGATCTATTTCAACATCATTGAAATCTCGCTGATCACACTGGCTGTGGGTGTCGCAGTCGGCTTCATAAACGGGCTATTGATAACCAAACTGAATGTTGCGCCCTTCATCGCGACACTCGGCACGCTTTATGTAGCGCGAGGCCTGGCACTTCTGTCGTCGGATGGCCAAACCTTCCCGAACCTTGTAGGCCGTGAAGACCTGGGCACAACCGGCTTCGCCTTCCTCGGATCAGGCAGCATTCTCGGTCTTCCAGTTTCGATCTGGATTCTGATCGCCGTCGCACTAGCCGCAGCCTATATCGCGCGATACACACCACTTGGTCGCCAGATTTTTGCAGTCGGCGGCAATGAACGTGCGGCACGCATGTCGGGTATTCGCGTCGATCGCGTAAAGATGTTCGTTTATATGTTTTCGGGCTTCTGTGCGGCGATTGCTGGCCTTATCATCTCGTCCGAACTGATGTCGTCGCATCCGGCAACCGGCAACTCGTTCGAGCTGAACGCCATTGCAGCAGCCGTTCTCGGCGGCACTTCGATGTCGGGCGGACGCGGCACCATTGGCGGCACAATCATCGGTGCATTCGTTATCGGCATTCTCTCCGACGGTCTGGTCATGATGGGTGTATCGTCCTTCTGGCAGATGGTCATCAAGGGCCTTGTCATCATCATTGCCGTGGTGGTCGATCAGGCACAGCGCCGCCTCCAGCAGCGCGTTACACTCATGCAAATGGCAAAAGCGGGTTAAAAATGGCAGAATTGAATGGCGCTCTGATCGGCTGCGGTTTCTTCGCAATCAACCAGATGCATGCATGGAATGACGTTTCGAGTGCCAAAATCGTGGCAGTCTGCGACCGCGATCCTGAGCGGTTGAAGATTGTCGGCGACCAGTTTGGGATCGAACGCCGCTACACGGATGCGCAGGCGCTGTTTGCAGATGGCGGCATCGACTTTGTCGATATCGCCACCACGGTTTCAAGCCATCGCGCTCTGGTGGAACTTGCTGCTGCCCACAAGGTGCCAGCAATCTGCCAGAAGCCTTTTGCCAAAACGCTTGATGATGCAAAGGCCATGGTGAAGGTCTGCGACGAAGCAGGCATTCCGCTCATGGTGCATGAAAACTTCCGCTGGCAGACGCCTATTCAGGCGGTGCGCAAGGCACTCGACAGTGGCGTCATCGGCACGCCGTTCTGGGGACGTTTCTCCTTCCGCTCGGGCTTCGACGTGTTTTCCGGGCAGCCATATCTTGCAGAAGGCGAACGCTTCATCATCGAAGATTTAGGCATTCATACGCTTGATATTGCACGCTTCATTCTGGGCGATGTGACCAGCCTTGTTGCTCGCACAAAGCGTGTGAACCCGAAGATCAAGGGTGAAGATGTAGCAACCATTCTTATGGATCATGAGAATGGCGCTACTTCCATTGTTGACGTAAGCTATGCCACCAAGCTCGAAACCGATCCTTTCCCCGAAACGCTCATTGAAATAGACGGCACCGAAGGTTCGATCCGGCTTTATCAGGGTTATCGCCTTGAAGTGATTACGCCGAACGGCACCACGGTTTCCGACGTTTCGCCAAAACTGCTCTCATGGGCCTCACGTCCTTGGCACAATATTCAGGAAAGCGTTTTTGCCATTCAACAGCATTGGGTGGACAAGCTGGAAACTCGCGAAGAAACCTCGACATCGGGTGCGGATAATCTAAAGACTTTCGCGCTTGTCGAAGCCGCCTATGACAGTGCCGCAAGCGGCAATCGCGTCGACATTACGGCGTTGCTCAAATGAGCAACGTCGATCCTTTCCTGCTCTATGGAACGCCAGAAGCCGAAGCTCAGCCAACGCACCTAAAAGCGGGCTTGCTTGGCCTGGATTTAAGCGACGGCAATCTTCGCACCATCACTTATGACGGCGTCGAAGTTTTGCGCGCGGTCTCCTATCTCGTGCGGGATCGAGACTGGGGAACATACAACCCGGAAATCCATGATCTGAATGTCGAGCAAAACGACAGCGGTTTCATTGTCACCTATCAGGCACGTTGCGAAGGCCCGGATGCGACCCAACTCACCATTGATGTCCGCATTCAGGCAGAGAGTGGCGGTACGCTCACTTTCGATGCCGTAGCGAATACGGCGACAGGCTTTGAAACCAACCGGTGCGGCTTTTGCATTCTGCATCCAATCGTCGGCGTGGCGGGCTCACCTGTGAGCATCGAGCATGTCGACGGTACACTTAACAAGACTCGCCTGCCCGATCTGATTGAACCATGGCAGCCTTTGAAGGACATGCGCGCGATCATCCATGAGGCCATGCCCGGCGTTTCAGCCGAATGCCGCATGGAAGGCGATACGTTTGAGATGGAAGATCAGCGCAACTGGTCCGATGCATCTTACAAAACCTATGTGCGTCCGCTGGCCTTGCCATGGCCTTACCAGATCGAAGCCGCTAAACCCCAGCATCAGCGCATCGTGCTCAACATTTCCGACACACGCGCGGCGACACCAAATAGCACTCAATATGCGGAGCCGGTGGGCATCACGCTTGGTGACGCAAGCGGCAGAATGCCGAATGTCGGCATTATCATCACACCTGAAGAAGCCAAAGCAAGCCTCGCTGCAATTGATCTGTTGCAGGAAATTGGCCCGCAGGATTTGTTATTTCATTATGATCCGCTGGCAGGGCACAAAGGTTTGGCCTTTGCGGATTTTGCTGCCTTGGCTACGAAGCATAGTGGGCGCGTTTCGCTCGAAATTGCATTGCCTTGCGCGAAATCGCTCATCGAAGAGACGACTGCAATCGCTTCTGACATGAAAGCGGCTGGCTTTAACCCAGATGCGGTCATTGTTTCACCGGCTATAGATCGGCAGTCGACACCGCCCGGCAGCGAATGGCTACCCTGCCCCCCGCTTGAAGATGTTTATGCAGCAGCAAGAGCAGCCTTCCCGAATGTGCGGCTTGGTGGCGGAATGCTGAGCTATTTCACCGAACTTAATCGCAAGCGCATTCCGGGCGAGCTTGTTGATTTCGTCACCCATTGCACCAATCCAATTGTTCATGCCGCTGATGATCTGAGCGTTATGCAAACACTGGAGGCGCTGCCTTTCATTACCCGTTCGGTGCGCGCGATCTACGGCGACAAACCCTATCGCATTGGACCGTCCACCATCCCCATGCGTCAGAATCCTTATGGCAGCCGAACGATGGAAAACCTGAATGGTAAACGCATTGCTATGGCCAATCGTGATCCGCGCCACAACGGAAACTTCGCAGAAGTGTTTGCTATGGCTTATGCGACACAAATTCTGGATGCAGAACTCGATAATCTCATATTATCGGCACTCACGGGTTCTTTCGGCCTAAAAGCACAAGAAGGCGAACCGACACCCGCAGGTGGAAAACGTCCGCTTTTCAACACAATAAAAACTTTGGCCGAGCTAGCGGGACAGAAATGGCAGCAGCTTATCTCGTCACGGCCTGAGCGTGTTCTGGGCTTTGCAACCAAACAAGAACTCTGGCTGATGAATATTACGGCACAGCCTCAAACTGTCAGCATCGTCCAGTTCAAGGAGATTATCCTCGCACCCTATTCCGTTCGTAGCTTGAGGCGCTCTTAATTCTAGCCAAGTCGCTGTTACATTCTGGTCAAAGACTTCTAATCGGAACATTAAATGATTTATGCCCACCAGCAAAAAACTGATGGGCATAAAACAATATTTTTCAATGAATTAAATCAAGTCTGGCGCGCTATGCAGACCCAAATCATTCCCACTCGATGGTGCCGGGCGGCTTCGAGGTCACGTCGTAGACGACGCGGTTGATGCCGCGAACTTCATTGATGATGCGGGTGGCCGCATTGCCGAGGAAGTTCATATCGTAGTGGTAGAAATCCGCCGTCATGCCGTCTACCGAAGTTACGGCGCGCAGCGCGCAGACGAATTCATAAGTGCGGCCATCGCCCATCACGCCAACGGTTTGCACCGGCAACAAAACAGCGAAAGCCTGCCAGATGGCATCGTAGAGGCCAGCCTTGCGGATTTCGTCGAGATAGATCGCATCGGCTTCGCGCAGGATCTCCAGCTTGTCGCGGGTAATGCCGCCCGGGCAGCGGATGGCAAGGCCCGGACCCGGGAACGGGTGACGGCCAATGAAGCTGTCCGGCAGGCCGAGTTCCTTGCCGAGCATACGCACTTCGTCCTTGAACAATTCGCGCAGCGGCTCGACGAGCTGCATCTTCATGCGCTCGGGCAGACCGCCCACATTGTGGTGCGACTTGATCGTGACCGAAGGACCGCCGGTGAACGAAACGCTTTCGATGACATCCGGATAGAGCGTGCCCTGCACGAGGAAATCCGCGCCGCCGAGCTTCTTGGCTTCTTCCTCGAACACTTCGATGAAGAGACGGCCAATCGTCTTGCGCTTCTTTTCCGGATCGCTTTCGCCTTCCAGCTCGCCGATGAAACGGTCGGCTGCATCCACCAGGATCAGCGGAAGGTTATAATGTTCGCGGAACATTTCCACGACCTGCTGCGCCTCGTTTTTGCGCATCAGACCGTGATCGACGAGAATGCAAGTCAGCTGGTCGCCAATGGCTTCATGCGCCAGAAGGGCCGCAACGGACGAATCCACACCGCCGGAAAGAGCGCAGATAACCTTGCCGCTGCCGACCTGCTTGCGAATTGCCTCTACGGCCTGTTCGCGATAGGCGCCCATCGTCCAGCCTGGCTTCACGCCGACGATGCGATGAACGAAATTCTGCAAGAGCTTCGCGCCATCCGGCGTATGCACGACTTCCGGGTGGAACTGCACGCCGTAATATTTGCGCTTTTCATCGGCGATGGCCGCGAAAGGTGCGTTCGGCGAAGTGCCTATGATGGTGAAACCGTCGGGAAGCGAGGTGACGCGGTCACCATGGCTCATCCAGACCTGATGGCGGGTGCCCTTGGCCCAGATGCCTGCGAAAAGCGGGCTGTCTTCTTGCACGTCGAGGAAGGCGCGACCGAATTCGCGGTCATGGCCGCTTTCGACCTTGCCGCCCAGCTGGGCGCACATGGTCTGTTCGCCATAGCAGATGCCGAGAACCGGAATGCCTTGGTCGAAGACCGCCTGCGGTGCGCGCGGCGAACCAATGTCGGTCGTCGAATGCGGGCTGCCCGAGAGGATGACGCCTTTTGGCTTCAACCGCTTGAATGCCTCTTCCGCAGACTGGAACGGGACGATTTCGCAATAGACATTGGCTTCGCGTACACGTCGCGCAATTAGCTGCGTGACTTGGCTGCCAAAGTCGATGATGAGGATTGTGTCAGGATGTGCCGTGGTGCTCATGTGCAGCATCTATTTAAAAAGTGACCGGGATGCAATGGCTATATGGGGTATCGACGTCGTGCTCAACAAGTGCATTGTCAAAAAAGGGCCTATACTGACACACTGTTGTCAGGAGCAAACAGGAGTCCGTTGGCGATTGCGCCTTCTAATCGCTCGACGGCATTAGCCAGCTTCTCATCGATAATATGCAGATACTGAGTCCAGTCCCCTACGTGCTGCAATTCGCTTGCACCATCGGAAATACCGCGGAGACCTACAAGCGGAACTCCTGCAAGCTGGCATGCACGCAGACAGGCATATGTTTCCATATCGACCATATCTGCCTCAATTGACGCATAGGCCTTACCGGAAATGATATTTGCGCCCGTCGAAAGCGAAGCGGCGGCGACTCCCGGCACGGATATCGGGAGCTCAATCACTCTGGGCAGGTCAAGAAAAGGCGTTGTGCCTTTTTCAAACCCAAGTGGCGAAGCATCCATGTCGCGATACGATACACATGACGCCTGAAACACTTCGGCTTGTGGCAATTTTGCTGAGCCTGCAGAGCCAAGTGAAACCACGAGGTCAGGCTTTTCGCCCGCCTGCACCATACTTGCAAGAGCATAGGCAAGATTGGCGGCGGCTTCGACCGGTCCTACCCCCGTCATGAGTGGTGTAAAGAGTTTCGCCAGATGACGCCCATATTCGGCATCGACAGCCATAACGTAAAGCAGGCGCTTTCCGGCGACAGTTTTCATCATCCCTGCAGGCCTTTTCTGTCCTGCACGACCATCATTGTTCCGGTCATGGTTGCTATGAGGCGCACTTCCGTGTCGGTAACCGCGAATGCCTGCCCGTCGCTGACCATGATCGTGCGGCCGGGCTTGGTGACCTCGCCGCGAAACAGGAACCGTTCCCCCTTGCCGGGTGCCAACAGATTTACCTTGAATTCGATAGTCAGCACGGCGGCATCGGACGGCATCAGCGTCAGTGCCGCATATCCACAGGCGGAATCGAGCGCAGCAGAAATCATGCCAGCATGGAGAATGCCGTGCTGTTGCGTTAGTTCCTCGCGAAACGGCATCTCGACTTCCACGATACCGGGCTCACAACGTGTCAGTTCTGCGCCGATGAGTTTCATGGCAGCCTGCCGCCCGAAACTTTCCTCGATGCGTTCCTTGAAATCCGGTTCGGCTATGCGATGCGCTGACATTTATTCCCCGATGTCTTGGAGCATTTCCAGCAAACGTGCGTAGCGGTTTTGCGTAGGATAATACTTAAAAACAATTAGATAGAGCGGGTCCACGATTCCATTTTAACCGGAACCGCCCTAAGTCGCTTTCTTCATGACGCTTACATAAAACCCGTCCGTGCCGGTGGACAATGGGGAAAATACACTACCATGCGACGGAAACACCGGTTCTGCGCCATCGGCATCCGTGACGACCGACTGCCACAAGGCTTGCGAAGGCATTTCCGTGAAATCGGGATTGTCGGCCAGAAAGCGCGCAACCTGCCGCGTGTTTTCCTCTACGAACAGCGAACAGGTGACATAGGCTAGCCGCCCGCCCGGCTTCACATAATGCTTGGCCGCCTCCAGCACTTCTAGCTGGTCCTGAACCCGGCGCTCCAGCTGCTGGTCGTTAAGACGCCACTTCGCATCGGGGCGGCGGCGCCATGTGCCGGAACCCGTGCAAGGCGCATCGGTTAGCACGAGGTCCATCTGACCCGTGAGCGGGTCGAGTGCATCAATATTTCCATGCACCTGCGTATTGCGCACTCCTGCGCGCTGCAATCGCTCATGCATGGGCGAAAGCCGCGCACGTTCCGCATCATAAGCGTGCACCTGCCCCTTGTTCTGCATTGCTGCTGCAAGCGCCAGCGTCTTACCGCCCGCACCCGCGCAATAGTCAAGTACCTGCTGGCCTGGCTTTGCACCAGCAAAAAGCGCGGCGAGCTGCGAGCCCAGATCCTGCACCTCGAACCAGCCATCAAGAAAGGCCTGTTCGCCCTGCACATTCGGATGACGGCCCAGCGCTTCAATCGGCGGAATGCGCAATGCCTGTGCCAGAAATGGCGCAGGGGCAGCGCCCGCCTTTTCCAAGGCTGCGAGCGTTTGTTCAGGCTTCGCTTTCAGGCTGTTGACGCGCAGATCGACTGGCGGGCGGGTGGCAAGCGCCTTGCCTTCCTCGACCCAGCGCGCACCGAAAAGCTCCTGAAGCGAAGCAGCGCACCATTCCGGCACGTCGGCCTGAACATAGTCGGGCGCGCCAGCAATATCGCGGCTTTCCCACGCGACACGACGCGCCTGCTCCAGCGTTTCCGGCGCAAACTTGTCGCCGTCCAGCGCCGCGTCGATGGCTACGATATCCATGCCGCCATCAGCCAGTAGAGCGCCGAATGCCAAAGCGCGTGCATCATCAGCGTCCATGCGCCATGCAATGGACAGCTTACGACGCAGCGCGTCATAGACGATATTGCCGATCACAGCGCGGTCGCCTGCGCCTGCGAAACGATGGGAAGCGCCCCAATCCTTCAGCACGTCTGAAGCCGGGCGCGTCCCTGCTTCAATCTCGCCTAAAACCTCGATAGCCGCCTGCAAACGTCCGCCAAGCCGCATTGTGTCTCCTTCTCGAATGCCTGCTCGGGCATAGCCTTCATTACAGGGAAAAGGCAATCGGCAAATCAAAACAAAAAGCCGGAGCGGCAAGCTCCGGCTTTCTTTCAAGCTTTTAAAGACGGATTATTCAGCCGCCGTGGCCTCTTCATTGGTGGCAATCGTGTTGGCTTCGTAGCCATGCACTACCTTCAGCGCTTTGCGCACACCGGCTTCGTAGTCGGGATGGATCAGCTTGAAGTGACCGAGCTGACGCTCGACGATGAAGCCTGGCACCCCACCCATTGCCGCGGCAATGTTGGAGAACAAGCGCTGTTTCTGCCCGTCATCGAACAGATTGAACAGAGCTCGCGGCTGCGAGTAGTCGTCGTTACCAACACGATGATCATAACGATCGGCATTGCCGGAAAGACGCAGCGGCGGTTCCTTGGCTGACGGCTGCTCGACCGGGCCGTTAAACGAATTCGGCTCGTAATAAGCATCCGGATTGCCGGTCTTGATGCCGCCATAGACATTCATCTGACCATCGCGGTGGTAGTGATGAACCGGACACTTCGGCTGATTGACCGGAATGCTCTCATAATGCGTGCCAAGACGGTGACGATGTGCATCCGCATAAGAGAAGACCCGCGCCTGCAGCATCTTGTCGGGCGAATAGCTGATGCCCGGTACAATATTCGACGGTGAGAAAGCTGCGTTCTCAATCTCGGTGAAGTAGTTTTCCGGATTGCGGTTCAGCTCCATGATGCCGATATCGATCGGCGGATAGTCAGCATGCGGCCAGACCTTGGTGAGATCGAACGGATTGTACGGCGTCCTGTCGGCATCAAGTTCCGGCATGATCTGGACCTGGACCTTCCACTTCGGGAAATCTCCCTTGTCGATGGAGGTAAACAGGTCTTCCTGTGTGGATTCACGCGTACGGCCAATCACATTCTCGGCTTCTGCATTGGTCCAGTGCTTATGACCTTGCATGGTCTTGAAATGAAACTTGACCCAATAGCGTTCACCCGCATCGTTCCAAAACGAATAAGTATGAGAACCGTATCCGTTGATATGGCGCACATCGGTCGGCAAGCCGCGATCCGACATCAGGATCGTCACCTGATGCAGACTTTCCGGCGAGAGCGACCAGAAATCCCACATGGCAGTCGCCGAACGCAGGTTCGTCTTGGGATGGCGCTTCTGGGTGTGAATGAAATCCGGGAACTTGACCGGATCGCGCACGAAGAACACAGGGGTATTGTTACCGACCAGATCCCAATTGCCTTCCTCCGTATAAAACTTGAGGGCAAAGCCGCGCACATCACGCTCCGCATCAGCCGCACCCTGCTCACCGGCTACGGTCGAGAAGCGCGCCAGCATCGGCGTCTTGGCACCTGGCTGCAGAGCCTTGGCTTTGGTGTATTTCGAAATATCACCGGTAATGGTCAGCGTACCATGAGCACCCCAACCCTTGGCGTGGACAGCACGCTCTGGAATGCGCTCGCGGTTCTGATGGCTCAGTTTTTCAATGAGCTGATAATCCTGCATCAAGAGAGGGCCGCGCTCGCCCGCACTCAGGGAATTCTGGTTGTCCGGTATCGGAGCGCCTGCACTCGTCGTCATTGTCGGGCGATCTGCCATGGGAATTCCCTCCTGAAAAATCAATATTGGAATGCGACTAGCCTTGCTGGAAGCATGACACAGTTCGTCCGCGTCATGCCGTGGCTAGGTAACGGCCTCAGATTAGACCCATTCCAATCATAATCTCCAATTGCTTTTCCGATTATTTTCGATAAGTTTTTCCTATCATGTTCACTGTACGTCAAATGCGCTATTTCGAAGCGCTTGCCACCACGCTGCATTTCCGCAAAGCCGCGCAACTGGCACACGTCTCCCAACCCGCGCTATCGGCCCAGATCGCGGAAATGGAAGCCCTTGCAGGCGCGCCGCTCTTTGAGCGCTCTCACCGGCAGGTCATAATGACAGAGCTTGGCAAGCAACTTTATCCGGGTATCCAGACAGTCTTGCGCGAACTTCACGCACTTGAAGAAATAGCCGCGCAAAGCCGGGGGTTGCTGCAAACGAGGCTACGGCTAGGCATCATTCCTACCGTCGCACCTTATCTGGTTCCCGTTCTCATTCCCCTTTTGCGCGAACGGCATCCGTCGTTCCGCCTTCAATTGCGGGAAAGCGTAACCGCGAAACTTCTCGATGAACTACATGCGGGTGAAATCGATGCGATAGTGGCCGCTTTACCAATTGACGACGAACGGCTTGCGCAAAGAAAACTGTTTGATGACCATTTTCTGATCGCGACCTCCACCGATGATCGAACCGTTCTGGCTTCGCCCATGACACAGGACAACGTCGCTCTCGATCGTTTGCTCCTGTTGGAAGAAGGACATTGCATGAGGGAGCAGGCATTGGCCGTCTGTTCTCTGCCTTCGCAACGCCAACTTGTAAAGTACGGTGCCACCAGCATGACCACCCTTTTACAAATGGTAAGCCATGGCATGGGACTGACATTGATTCCAGAGATAGCAGTGCGTGCCGAAACTCGTGGCAATCATATGCGCATCGTCCCTTTTGATGGCGAACAGCCAAAACGAGAGATTGCGCTTTTCTGGCGTCGACAGAGTATGCGCCGCAAGGATTTTCAGGCGCTTGGCGATTGCGTCGTGGAAAGCGCCACCAAGCTCCTTATCAATCCAAAAGAACTAGAAATTCTCACAAAATGAAAGGGCGGCTTTAAGCCGCCCTTTCATGAATGCACTGAAACCAGACCTCACATACCGCCCGGATAATTCGGGCTTTCACGTGTAATGGAGACGCCATGAGAATGGCTCTCCCGCAAGCCGGCGTTGGAAATGCGCACAAAGGTTGCTTTCTCGCGGAACTCTGCCAACGTTTTTGCGCCTACATAGCCCATGGATGCACGCAGACCACCAGCGAGCTGGTGCAAAACTGCGGAAATCGGACCCTTATAGGCTACCTGCCCTTCAATACCTTCCGGTACAAGCTTCAGTTCGTCCCGCACTTCCGCCTGGAAGTAGCGGTCAGCCGAACCGCGAGCCATAGCACCGACCGACCCCATACCACGATAAGCTTTGAACGAACGGCCCTGATGCAGATAGACTTCGCCGGGGCTTTCTTCCGTACCGGCCAGCAGAGAACCAGCCATCGCCGCGACCGCTCCAGCGGCCAGCGCTTTGGCAAAATCGCCAGAGAACTTGATGCCGCCATCTGCGATCACCGGGATATTCTGCTTTTGTGCAGCCTCAACGGCTGACATGATGGCCGAAAGCTGCGGAACGCCGACGCCGGCAACGATACGCGTAGTGCAGATCGAGCCCGGTCCGATACCTACCTTGACTGCATCCGCTCCAGCATCGATCAGCGCCTGCGTACCGGCAGTCGTCGCCACATTGCCAGCAAGAATTGCGACATTCGGATAGGCTTTCTTGATACGAGCAACAGCGTCAAGAACACGCTGCGAATGGCCGTGCGCAGTATCCACGACCAGCAGATCGACGCCCGCTTCAATCAGGCGCTCCGCACGTTCGTAACCGTCTTCACCGACGCTGGTTGCTGCGGCAGCGCGCAGACGCCCCTGAACATCCTTGGCGGCATTCGGATTGAGCTGCGACTTTTCAATGTCCTTGACCGTCACCAGGCCGACACAACGGCCCTGGTCATCAACGACAAGAAGCTTTTCAATGCGATGAGCGTGCAAGAGACGCTTTGCTTCGTCCTGATTGACGTTCTCGCGAACCGTAATGAGGTTTTCGCGGGTCATCAGCTCGTGGATTTTCTGCTTTGGATCAGAAGCGAAACGGACGTCGCGATTGGTCAAGATCCCAACAAGTCGTCCGGGGCCTTTGGTTGCATTCTCAACGACTGGAATGCCAGAAATTCTGTGCGCCTTCATCAATGCCTGCGCATCCGCCAATGTGGCATCTGGCCCGATGGTGACCGGATTTACAACCATACCGGATTCGAACTTCTTCACCTGACGAACTTCTTCGGCCTGACGCTCCGGCGTCAGATTGCGATGAATGACGCCGATGCCACCGGCCTGCGCCATTGCAATGGCCAAGCGGGATTCCGTCACGGTGTCCATGGCAGCAGACAGAAGAGGAAGGTTAAGTTCGATATCCTTGGCGATGCGCGTGCGCAGATCAACCTGCCCCGGCATTACTTCGGAATGGCCCGGCTGCAACAGCACATCGTCGAATGTGAGAGCGAGAGCGCCAGTGGACGATTCCACGATTTTAGCCATTGCCAATTCCTTTGCCGATTTATTGAATGAGAAAAGCCGCCTCTCCGGAATATGTCCGGGAGCAGCGACGAGTCTGGTTTGCTAGGTTGAATTGGCACCGGCTGGTAACACGGTTATGACCAAATGGAAAGCCTTTTACTGACAAGTTTCAGTTACCGATAAGGATTTGCGTGGTAAATCTCCGCGCATATCGAATTCGGGCAGCAACAGGTTTGCAGGGGCAAAGTGAGAAAATCCTATAAACGCGTTCCGCTTATCCGCCGGTCAAGAGCCATGTGGATGTCCCCACATGTCTGGAAACCACGGCTGGTCTTCTGGTGCGGCGCATTGGCCATAGGCCTTATCAGCGTCGGCTTTGCCGAAGCTGCTGACATTGCACAAGATTGGTTCAAGACCCTTACGAGCGGAAGTGGCTGGCGCACGTGGCTTCCCCTGCTTATCACCCCTCTGGGGTTTATGGCCTGTTCCTGGATTGCTCTCTCCTGGTTTCCGAATTCCGGCGGAAGCGGCATCCCGCAGGCAATCGCCGCGCGTCACTTGCAAGATCATGAAGATCGATCCCTACTGCTTTCGATCCGAACAGCCGTCGGTAAAATCGTGCTTACTCTGGTAGGGCTTTTCAGTGGCGCATCCATCGGGCGTGAAGGCCCTACCGTGCAGATCGGTGCGTCCATCATGATGCAGTCGGCGCGTTTCGGCGGCATGGAACAAGCACGTGGCCTCATTCTCGCCGGCTCGGCGGCAGGTATTGCGGCTGCTTTCAACACACCTTTAGCGGGTGTCGTCTTTGCCATCGAGGAAATGGGGCGTGCCTATGCTGCCCGAACCAATGGGCTTGTATTATCCGCCGTCATTCTCGCCGGCCTTGCTTCGCTTGGTCTCGTCGGCAACTATAATTATTTTGGCCTAACCACCGTTACGGCCTCGACTGGCAAGGACTGGATTCTGGTGATCGCCTGTGGGGTAATCGGCGGAGCACTCGGAGCCGCTTTCAGCGCACTCGCGCTTGAACTGGGGCGTCGTGTGAGACGCCGCATTCAAAAAGCCCCTCTCCGCAATGCAGTATTTTTCGCGGGGATCTGCGGCCTTCTGGTAGCAATCATCGGGATTGCCTCCGGCGGATCTACCTTCGGCGCAGGCTACGATCAGGCTCGAAGCGCAGTTGAAGGGCTAGCCCTTCCACCTCTCTACTTCGTAGGAAAATTTCTCGCCGGGCTACTTTCTATGATATCGGGGATACCAGGTGGCATTTTCGCGCCGTCGCTCTCGGTCGGCGCAGGTCTTGGCAGCACAATCGGTCTTGTTCTTGGAACCAGTGCCAGCCTGGCGGCCGTGCTCGGAATGGCTGGCTATTTTGCTGGTGTCGTGCAGGCGCCCATGACTGCTTTTGTCATCATTCTGGAAATGACGGGTAATCATAACAACGTCATCCCCCTCATGTGTGCATCAATGCTGGGTTATGGCACCGCACGGCTTATCTCAAATGAACCGCTCTATCACGCCCTCTCGCGTGATTATGTGGCTGACGTACTGCGCCAGCGCCGAGCACGCGAAAAGAATACGCTCTCTTAACAGAAAAAATGGAGGAGAAAACTGTTCATGGATCGCAGAACATTTGCCAAGTCGCTTGCAGGAGTTGGAGCAATGCCCTTTGTCATCAATGCCGCGTCAGCAGCTACCAAGGGAGGAGCGAGCATGTTGGAACTTATGGGTGGGAGCATCACGGACGTGCCCGGAATCAAACTGGGGCACCATACGCTGACAAAACGCCCGACCGGCTGCACCGTTCTTCTTTGCGAGGAAAGCGCTTCTGCGGGCGTCGATGTGCGCGGCTCTGCGCCTGGTACACGCGAAACAGACCTGCTCGATCCGATCAACTATGTCCAACAGGTTCAGGCTATCCTGCTTTCCGGTGGCAGCGCCTACGGTCTGGCCGCTGCGACCGGTGTCATGCGTTATCTTGAAGAAAGCAATCTCGGTTTCAAGATCGGTAAAGGCGTTGTTCCAATTGTACCGGCTGCAATTCTGATGGACCTCGGCGTTGGCGATTTTTCTGTGCGCCCCGATGAGGAGGCTGGTTATCTGGCATGCAAAGCCGCCAAGGCAGAAGCCTCCGGGGAAGGTAATATCGGCGCAGGCGCAGGTGCGACGGTCGGCAAGATGTTCGGAATGGACTACGCCATGAAGGGCGGGCTTGGCACAGCCAGTTATAAGGTGCCAGGAACTGAAGTCGTGGTGGGCGCCATTGTTGCCGTCAATGCCGTTGGGGATGTCTACGCGCCGAACTCGCGCCAGATCCTGGCGGGTGCTCGGGCAGAAGACGGCAAGGGCTTCCGTGATACAATGTCTGCTATTATGCAGGGGCATGGCGTGGTCAAGTCCGGCGGCGCCAACACAACGATCGGCGCAATAGCGACCAATGTTCCCTTCGACAAAGCCCAGCTCAAAAAGATCGCTGGTATGGCACATGACGGCTTTGCGCGCACGATCAACCCAATCCACACAATGTGGGACGGCGACACGATATTTGCACTTTCGACTGGCAAGGCGAAGAGTGTGGAAGCCGATGTGACGGCAATTGGAGCGATTGCCGCGACTGTTATGGCAGAAGCTGTGGCACGCGCAGTTATCAATGCAGACAGCCTTCAAGATCTGAATTTGCCCGCATATAAGGATTATGCCTCGCAATAAGGTGATTATCTGCTGACAGTATCCTGTACTTCGGCGGTGCCGGGGAATGCACATGTCGCAGTCTGATCGGGCTATAGAAGCATGTTCTTTACAGAAGCGAATCCTTCTATAGTCCGTCTATGCCAATTCGACACTTAAGCGAAACCATCATCAACCAGATCGCGGCGGGCGAAGTCATCGAACGCCCCGCCAGCGTTATCAAGGAACTTGTCGAGAATGCTATCGACGCTGGCGCGACCCGCATTGAGGTCGTGACGGGCGGCGGCGGCAAGACATTGTTGCGCGTGACTGATAATGGTTCGGGAATTCCAGTCGATGAGCTTCCACTGGCCGTTTCCCGTCATTGCACATCCAAACTGTCCGATGATGTGCACGACATTCGTGCACTGGGATTTCGTGGGGAAGCCCTGCCGTCTATTGGCTCGGTCGCAAAACTGACTCTCAAATCGCGTCCGCAGGATGCCGATTCCGGCTTCGAAGTTTCGGTTTCCGGCGGGCATCTCGATGGTCCCCGCCCCGCCGCGTTAAATCGCGGCACAATTGCCGAGGTGCGCGATCTTTTTTATGCGACGCCTGCCCGGCTCAAATTCATGAAAACGGATCGTGCCGAAGCTTCCGCCATAACCGATGTCGTCAAGCGCATTGCGATTGCCTTTCCGCACGTCCGCTTTTCACTCGCGGGCACCGACAGAACGCCGCTGGAACTTGCGGCTACCGGCATCGGCACTGAGGCAATACTCGAGCGCATCAACCAGATACTCGGAAAAGATTTCGGCGAAAACGCCCTTGCCATCGATGCCGAGCGCGACGGTGTGCGTTTGGCCGGTTTTGTCGGCATACCCTCCCATAATCGCGGCAACGCCCTGCATCAGTTTGCCTATGTGAATGGTCGCCCAGTGCGTGACAAGCAGCTTTTCGGTGCGCTGCGCGGAGCCTATGCTGATGTCATGGCGCGCGACCGCCATCCGGTTGCCGTATTGTTTCTGACACTGGATCCGGCCTTGGTCGACGTCAACGTGCACCCTGCCAAAGCGGATGTGCGATTCCGCGACCCAGGTCTTGTACGCGGATTGATCGTCGGCGCAATCAAACAGGCACTGGCACAATCCGGCATCCGGCCTGCGACCAGCGGCGCCGATGCCATGTTGCAAGCCTTCCGCGCTGAAGGGTTCCAGCCGTCTTCGCCATCATTCACATCCCGTCCAACATCCACAGGTTATGCTTCTGGCGGCTGGCGTCCTGCACCTTCTGCACCAAGAAGCGAATGGTCTCCGCAGACTGCACATCCAGCTCATCGGCCACTCGACTTCGCAGCATCGCCATCTTTCCACGAAAGTGAGCAGGCGAGTCTTGCTGCTGTTATTGTTCCGACGGCTGATGCTCGGGCGACGCTAGATGACACACCGGTAGAACTACAGCGGAAGCCGCTTGGGGCTGCCCGTGCCCAAATCCATGCGAACTATATAGTGTCTCAGACGGAAGACAGCCTCGTCATTGTGGACCAGCATGCCGCTCACGAGCGCCTTGTCTACGAAGCGCTGAAAAACGCCCTGCATTCCGCCCCTATACCGGGACAAATGCTGCTTATTCCTGAAATCGTGGATCTGCCGGAAGAAGACGCCGAACGTCTTGCGGTCCACGCAGAAACACTTGCGCGCTTCGGCCTTGGCATTGAGCAATTTGGGCCAGGTGCTATTGCTGTGCGTGAAACGCCTGCAATGCTGGGAGCAATGAACGTGCAGCAGCTAATCCGCGATCTATCGGATGAGATCGCGGAACACGATACCTCTGAGGGGTTGAAAGCAATGCTGAACCATGTCGCCGCAACTATGGCCTGTCACGGTTCAGTACGTTCTGGGCGACGGTTGAAGCCTGAAGAAATGAATGCGCTTCTGCGCGAAATGGAAGCCACCCCCGGTTCAGGCACCTGCAACCACGGCCGCCCGACCTATATCGAACTGAAGCTGACAGATATCGAACGGCTTTTTGGCAGGCGCTGATAGAATTACGACGAACCGGGATGCGGTACTGCTGGACGCAGTGCCCGGTGCTTGCTAGAGTCGACTGCAAAGGTTTTAGACACATGAATAAATTTGAATCGCCCCGTTCCTCCGAAGCTGTTCTGCGCTATCTCGACGGCGATTATGAAATCGTCAGACACGGAGCTTATGTCGCGTGCGCCGTGACCGGTGCCCATATTCCGCTCGATGAGCTGAAATATTGGAGCGTTTCGCGGCAGGAACCCTACGCAACCGGCTTGATTTCGTTTGAGCGTGAGTTGGAAGTCAACCCAGAACTGCGTAGCCGCAAGAAGGCTTAGAGCCCGTTTCGATCTGATTGAATCAAATCGGCGCTTTAACTGGTTGTTTTGACGCGCAACTCGTTCCGAAAACCGTTTTTACACTTTTCGGGATGCGCTCTAAATTAACTCGTAACACGGTTTTTGAAGCGCTCGATGACCGTATCCAGAATGCGGTCAAGTGCGTCGTTACGGGCAAATTTGAGATCGACGTCAAGAACGGCTAGCTTCGCCAGAAACCCGGCAGGAATTCCGATCATCGTGGCCAGACGCACCAGATCCTTCGCCGTGGTGATCAACCCCAATCCTTGACGACGAGCCGTGTCTATCAAATTGCGAATGTCGTCCGGTTCAAAACTGTGATGATCCGGGAACGAGCGCGTTTCCACAATCTCACCACCTGCTTCGGCAACACTTGCATAGAATTTTTCAGGATTACCGATTCCCGCAAACGCAAGCCAGCGATTACCCGCTACTGGCGTGGTCGAAGACGGTTCTAGCCAGGCTTCATATATTGGTCTACCAGCTCGTGCCGCCTGCCGGATTACAAAATCAGCACCATCGCCCTTGCCGATACGCAGCAAAGCATCAGTTTTACGTAGCTGATCTATCAACGGAGCCCGCAATGGCCCTGCCGGTATGACTCTACCGTTGCCAATGCCGCGCATCGCATCCACCACCAGCAGCGAAAAATCGGCAAAAAGCCGTGCACTTTGAAAGCCGTCATCCATGATGATGAAGTCGCAACCGAGCGTCTCCAAATGTAGAGCCGCCTTCAGCCGATCAGGACAGAGAGCTACCGAAGCATGTCGCGCGAGCAGAAGGGGTTCATCCCCAACATAGCGAGCGCTGTCATGTGATGCATCAACGACATGCAATCCTTTATAGGCACCGCCATATCCGCGCGAGACAATTCCGGGCTTCAATCCCCGTGTTTTTGCACCTTTCGCGAAGGCGATGGCAGTCGGCGTTTTTCCCGCTCCGCCTACGGTAAAATTGCCAACGCAGAGGACGGGAAGAGAAACCTTTGGCGGCTCCGCTCTCAAAAGCCGACGCCCTGCCACTGCTCCGTAGAGCCAGGCAGCAGGTGCCAGAGACAAAGCGCGCCAATCAGGTTTTTCCCACCAGAATGGCGGCGCCTCACTCACCATCGTCAGTGTCCGCCCGTCTGATACGCAGCCTCATTGCGGTTGCCGGGCAACTGTGCCTGCAGGATCAACGGCTGGATAAAGGGCTCCAGAGCTACAAGCGTGCGATCCAGCGCACCACGCATATCCCTGACCGTACTCACCCCGGCATTGATCATTGCACGGAGATGCTGGGGATTGTTGAACAGGAAATTGATCGCCCCTGCCAGCATGTTGCGATCCTTCACAATACGCGCCCCACCATTTTTGATAAGACGCTGGAAGGACTCGCGGAAATTCTGGACGTTCCGTCCGGTTAACACCGCAGTCCCCATCATTGCCGGTTCCAGCGGATTATGGCCGCCTTCCTTGGTCAAGGAATTGCCAATAAATGCTATCTCAGTGAGCTGGAGGTAGAGCCCCATCTCCCCGATAGTATCTCCCAGAAGGATATCCGTGTCGGCTTCAATCGGTTCGGCAGCACTGCGACGCGCAACCTTGAGCCCTTTTTCAACCAGCATGGCCTCGATGGCTGGAGCACGGTCCGGGTGGCGTGGCACGATGATCGTGACAAGATGCGGATACCGGACTTTCAGCATCTGATGAACTTCCGCTGCAATCGCTTCTTCACCATCATGAGTAGAGATTGCAGCCCATGTGCGTCGTCCGGCAATCTGGCGCTGCAATGCGGCCAGCGCCTGCTGATCAGCTGGCGGAGGATTCGTATCTACCTTCAGATTTCCTGAAACGCTGACAGGCCGCGCTCCAAGCGCCCGAAAGCGATCCGCATCGAGTTCCGATTGTGCGACCACATAAGCGAAATTCTCGAAAAGAGCTTCGGCCAGTGCCGGTCTTTTTTGCCAGGCAGCGAATGAACGATCAGACATGCGCCCATTGACGAGAACCTGCGGCGTATGGCGACTGCCGAGCGAAAGTACTGTTGCAGGCCAGACTTCTGACTCACAACCGATGGCAAGATCAGGTTTCCAATGGTTGAGAAACCTGTTCACGGCCGGTTGCAAATCCAGCGGGGCGTATTGGTGAATGACTTTGTTACCCAACTGGTCCGCGACAACTTTTGCCGATGTCACAGTACCTGTCGTCAGCACGACATGAATACCTGTCGTGGCAATGCGTTCAATCAGTGGTCTGATCGCTACAGTTTCGCCAACACTTGCCGCGTGAGCCCAAATAACCGGTCCTTGTGGACGTGCGATGGAGGATTTGCCGTAGCGCTCACCGCGGCGCGTCCGTTCTTCCTTGCCGCGAGACGCACGATAGGCGATGTAGGGGCCTATGAAAGGATAGGCCGCAGAGCCGAGTGCGCGGTAGGCAGACAACATATTGCGCGCCCAACGTTCGCTCATTTCGCTTTCTCCAGCGCAGCATAGGCCTTGGCGGTCGCGTCGTTGAGTTGGCGCGTTAGCTCCATGCGTTTTTCTTCCAGTTGCGTTTCATCGGCATCCGCGTCGACCCAAACATTGTCGCCGCGCACGATAATCGAACGCCCAAAGGGTAGCGGAATCGCCGTCTTGTCCCAGGACTTTTCCAAAACATGGTTCCGCGAGAAAGCATAAGCAACCGGTATTATCGGACGACCGGACAATTTCGCCAATAAAATGATACCGTCTCCCGCTTCACGCGCCTTGCCATGAGCAATGTCCGCTATGATTGACGCCGACTGCCCTTTTTTGAGAGCATTCTTCAACGTCAGAAGTGCACGTGCGCCGCCCTTTTCAGGCTTGGAACGTGAGCCTCGTCCGCCGGAGCCGCGCACCGTCACCAATCCCAGCTTTTCCGCGACACGAGCGTTCAATTCCGCATCGGCACTTCGTGAAAACATGGCAACCAGTTCGATTCCCTTGGGACAGATAAATGGTCCCATAAGATGTTGCCCATGCCAGAAGGTCACGATGAAAGGATCGTCCTTGCCAACCAGCGCTTGCGGGTCGGCAGATTCTTTCAAGCGTGAATTCGTTATGTAAACAAACTTGAAATAAGCAGTAATGAGCCAGACGAGCACCGCTTTAACCGCAGCAGACTGCGCCAGAGGCCCGCGAATACGCCGCCAAAGGCGCTTCGCAAACCCCTGCTTCTTACGCTCGGCTGTTCGACCCGAGCTATCTCCGCTTTGCATCCGATATCGGTCGGGAGCAGGCAAAAGTTCAATCCGCCTTCAGCGTCAAGCTTTCCGGATCGAGCAACCGATGCAGATGCACAATGAAATAGCGCATATGAGCATTATCAACAGTTTGCTGAGCCTTAGACTTCCACGCGGTCTTGGCTGTCTCATAATCCGGGTAGATGCCAACGATATCTAGGTTCTCAAGATCCCGGAACTCAACAGTGCCGAGCTTTTTCAGCTCGCCGCCGAATACCAGATGAAGAAGCTGCTTTTTGTCGCCTTCGACGCTCATGACAATTATCCCTGAACAAATTTGGTTCGCGGCATGATTAACCCAAGGGTTAGCCCGCGACAACACTCAACATTTCTTGCAGAAGGTCCCCGCTGGCGGCGACGAGAGCACCATGACTCATAGTCGGGCCACCATATGTAATCGGCAAGGCATCGCTTGTCAGGATTGCCCCACCCGACTCACTCAGGATCAGATCAGCTGCTGCCAGATCCCAATCATGCGAATTGGGCCGAATGAAGGTACCGGCGATATCTCCGCGCGCCACCATAGCAATACGGTATGCGAGAGAAGGAACATAGGGATGAACCTTTACACGATCTCTCCAGCTATCCGGCAACGCTGTCACCATGTTGCGGGCTGATGCGATAGTGACCGGTTCTCCCGGTGACGGCAGCCTGACATGAACAGCAGTACCATTCTGCGAGGCACCGGCTCCTTTGCCAGCCTCGATCAGTTCCTCGCGCGCCGGGCATTCCAGAACACCAGCCAAAGGACGACCATTTTCAACAATGGCAATGCTAACACACCATTGATCCTGCCCCGCGATATAAGCGCGGGTACCGTCAATCGGGTCGACCACGAAGGCACGACTACGTTTTACAGCGGCCCGTTCATCGACTGTTTCTTCCGAAATCCAACCGTAATCCGGTCGTGCATTTAAAAGGACATCTTTCAAATAGCGGTCGACCGCCAGGTCCGCTTCACTGACTGGCGAGATACCGTCCTTCAGCCAAACTTCCGGAGAACGACCAAAATAGCGCATCGCGATGCGCCCGGCTTCCCTCGCAGCATCACGTAGAAGCGCCAGCTCTCCGGTAATGTCTTTGTGTTTGTCAGTTTCCGGCAAGAGTCATGCCTTCGATCACCAGGGTTGGGGCGGTCATCCCGAAGCTTCGGTCGATATCTGACGCAGGTGTCGTGTTGAGGAACATATCCTTGAGGTTCGAAGCGATCGTCACTTCGCTGACCGGATAGGAGAGTTCACCATTCTCGATCCAAAAACCCGACGCACCACGGCTGTACTGGCCGGTAATCATATCCACGCCCTGCCCGAACACTTCCGTTACATAAAAACCTGTACCTACCGCGCGAATTAATTCGTCTGGCGACTGCGCGCCGGGTTCGATGGCAAAGTTGGTCGATGCAGGCAAAACACCAGAACCGGAGCGGACACCACGACCATTGCTTTGCAAGCCAAGCTCGCGGGCGCTCGATCCGGAAAGTAGCCAATGATTGAGGACACCATCCTCGATCATCGTCAATTGCTGCCCCTCAATCCCTTCCCCATCGAAAGGGCGCGAAGAAGAACCACGTATACGCAATGGATTATCCGTGACATTGATGCCCCGCTTCAGAACCTGCTTACCAAAGTTATCGCGAAGGAAACTGGTCTTGCGGGCAACCGAAGCACCGTTGATTGCACTTGCGAGATGCCCGGCAATACCACGTGCAAGACGGGGATCATAAACGACAGTGACAGGGCCGGTCTTTGCCTGACGCGCACCCAGTCGACGCACTGCGCGTTCACCGGCACGGCGACCAATATCATCGGACGCATCGAGATCGGAGAAATGCAGGCGCGAACTGAAATCGTAATCGCGCTCCATTTTAGTGCCCTCGCCTGCGATAGCCGAAACCGACCTTCCGAAGCGTGTGGCAGCGTAATGCCCCGAAAAACCGGTTGACGTGACCAGCACCAAGCCACCCAGACTGCGCGAAGCGCCAGCCCCACCTGAATTTGTCACGCCTTTGACCGCAAGCGCCGCCGCTTCTGTTGCAAGCGCATCGTGGGTCAGATGTTCGGAATCGATTTCCGTCGAATCGTAGAGGTCAAGATCGCGGGGCGAAACCACAAGTAGCGATGGATCGGCCAGTTGCTCGTAGGGGTCTTCCGGTGCAACACGTGCCATGGCTACAGCCCGCTCCGCGAGGCGGTCCGGATCGGCGCCCGCATTAGCGGAAACACTGGCAATGCGACGACCTACGAAAACACGCAGGGCGAAATCATCACTCTCCGACGATTCGGTTCCCTCAACCTTGCCCAGTCTCACCGACACGCTAACAGATCGCGCCCGCATCACGACTGCGTCAGCGTGATCCGCACCTGCCCGCTTGGCTGCAGCCACAAGAGCAGCGGCCCGATCGACAAGTTTATCCGTCGAATTATCTGAAATCATTATATAATCCGAGTTTCCCAAGTTTATCACGGTTCAACCTTGCACTACAATCTGCAGCGGGACCTAAACCGGGACTTGCCAAAAAATATCGTCAAATTGTTCGACATCGGGCTGATTACAGCCATATCTTGTTTCTATATTGCCGAAATCAAAGAGCTTCAAGGCAAGCCCTTCTACATTTCTCCAAATTCCAAGAGCTAAGCATGGTTGCAACTGGCGGAAGCCTCTACCTACAGTGTCTGATGATTTTGGGCGGTGCCATTATCGCTGCGCCGTTGTTCAAGCGATTGGGGCTTGGCACCGTCCTCGGTTATCTTGCGGCAGGCATCACAATCGGCCCCGTGGCTCGGCTCATTGCGGATGGAGAAGAGTTTCTGCATTTTTCCGAACTCGGCGTCGTCTTTCTGCTTTTCATCATCGGTCTTGAGCTCAAACCTTCCAGACTTTGGGCACTGCGCCAATCAATTTTCGGTCTTGGCACTGCGCAAGTTCTGCTTTGTGGGGCAGCTCTGACTGCTCTCGGCATCTATTTTGCTGGCCTCAGCACAGAAGCGGGTATCATCATCGGTTTCGGCCTTGCACTCTCTTCCACGGCATTTGCCATGCAGGTTCTGGAAGATCGGGCGGAAACAAATCAGAAGCATGGCCAGCGAGCCTTTTCGATTCTGCTGTTTCAAGACCTTGCGATTGTACCGATTCTCGCCATCATCCCAGCACTTTCACCCAACGAACCTTCGCAGGCGAGCGCAGGGTTCCATCTCGCCACTGCCATTGCAGCCATCGCAGCGCTGGTGGTTGCAGGACGCTATCTCATTAATCCGATGTTCCGGATTATCGCCAATACCGGCGCTCGCGAAGTGATGATTGCAGCCGCACTCTTTGTGGTACTCGGATCAGCCAGCCTGCTCCAGGCTGCCGGTCTTTCCATGGCCATGGGTGCATTCATTGCTGGTGTCCTGCTAGCGGAATCTTCGTATCGGCACGAACTTGAAGCCGACATCGAACCGTTTCGCGGTATTTTCCTGGGGCTGTTCTTTGTTGCGGTCGGCCTTTCGCTGAACCTCACCGTGATCCTGCAATACTGGAAGATTATCCTTCTTGCTGTTCCCATCTTCATGGCGACCAAGATTATAATCATTTATCTGCTGTGCCGCGTTTTCCGCTCCAGCCATAATGATGCAGTGCGGATCGCTTTCCTTCTACCGCAGGGTGGAGAATTCGCCTTCGTTCTTTTCTCAGCAGCCTCAGCGGGGGCCATAATCTCAAGCGCCCTTGGATCAGAGCTTGTAGCCGCTGTCACCGTGTCGATGGCGCTCACACCGCTTTCGGTTGCAATAGGCTCGAAGCTGCTTATCAAAGACAAGACAATCGACGAGATTGAAGAGAACTTTGAAGGTGCTGGTTCCGACGTATTGATGATCGGCTTCTCGCGTTACGGTCAGATCGCCGCACAAATCCTGCTTGCTGGAGGCATCGATGTAACAGTGATCGACAGTTCGCCCAATCGCGTCCGCGCCGCCAGCAAATTCGGCTTCCGAATTTATTTCGGCGACGGCACCCGCAAAGACGTACTGGAAGCAGCCGGAATCCGAAAAGCGAAAATCGTCGCCGTGTGTACCCACAAGAAGGAAACAACCAACCACATCGTCAATCTCATACAGTCGGAATATCCCGATGTACGCCTGTTCGTTCGCTCATATGATCGCGAACATACGTTGCAATTACGAGCTCAAGGCGTTGAATATGAACTACGCGAAACATTCGAATCCGGTCTGCTGTTCGGTCAGCGGACGCTTGAGGGGCTCGGCATAGCTGAAACGCAAGCCTACGGAATTCGCGAAGATGTGCGTCAGCGCGACGAGGACCGTCTCCACGTGCAGGCTTCGGAAGGAATCATGGCCGGGCGTCATCTGCTTTTCAACAAGCCGGTCACACCAGAGCCTCTGGTTAAACCAGCTCGAGAAGGCCAGCGCATCGATAAAGGTACAGATGATATCGTATCCGCTTCGCCGTCAAGCGACGCAGTCGAGTCACCAGTACCGGCGGAATAGCAAAGGCGTCAGGATGTCGATAAACTCAAATCGCAATGCTTGAGTTTATCGACCCAATCTTTTGTTCGACCGCGACTTCTATGGCACGTTTCAACTCGTCGCGCACGCTGGCGCTTTGTGACAGGATTTGTTCAAACTTCAGAAAATCCAGAAGCCCGATCCGTTCGACATTCGGTCGTATAAAAATGTGCGGCGGGCGAATGCGAAATTTGTTTTCGATGATAGAACACATCGTCAACTGGTTCGCACCGATCACCGCTTCAAATGTGGTTGGCATATGGTCGTCCGGACCTACCGGCGTACCCACAACGTCGATGCCGATAACAATGTCGGCCTCATCGAATAACAAATCAAAGGGCACGGGGTTAAACAAACCACCATCGACCAGAATTCGACCGTCCCGCCGCACCGGAGCGAAAACCGGCGGTATGGCGCAGGATGCGGCGATTGCGGAATGCAGATCGCCATCGCGAATATGAAGCTCCCGAGCGGCATGAAAATCCGCCGCTGTAATACTCATCGGGATTTTCAGTTCTTCCACATTCGCGGGAAAGCTGGCGGGCAAAAAGACATCCAACACCTTTTCGATGTTGAACTGGCTAACCCGCAAGCCGCCTTTCAGTAACTCTGCCCAGCGAGCCGGTCTGGTTTGCCACATGCGCTTTGCGACTTCGGAGCGGCGATTGAAAATCGCTGCCATATATTCGTGAATTTCCTTGCCGGTCATGCCGCTAGCCATGCCGGCACCAACAATCGAACCTATCGAAGAGCCAGCAATGGCAACCGGTTTGATGCCCAGTTCGTCGAGCACTTCAACAATATGGATATGGGCAATGCCACGCGCCCCGCCGCCGCCGAAAGCGACGGCAATTCGGGGTGATGACGGCACTGCCTTTTCCAAACTGACACCTTTTAGCTTTGGGCTGGTCCAAAGATCAGAATAGCCGGTTCTGCTTCAAGCAGCTTTTTGGCAATGGCCTTGACCTGATCCAATGTCACGGCATCAATCAGCTCAGAGCGCTTATCGATATAATCACGCGGAAGTTCTGTTTCCTGCAAACTGACAAGAGTTTCGGCGATCGCAGCTGACGAGTCCAGATTGTTGACCGCATAAGACCCCTTGAGAAAGCTCTTGGCAGCAGCGAGTTCTTCTTCCGTCGGGCCGTCGGCAGCCATTGCAGCAACCTGTTCGCGGATGATCTTCAGGGATTCCTGAGCCTTATCAGGACGGGTCGCTGTCGAGATCATCAATGCCGAAACATGGTCACGCATGACCATGGATGATGACACTGAATAGGCAAGACCACGCTTTTCGCGCACTTCGGCATAAAGGCGCGAAGTAAAACCACCACCCAGAATATGGTTCATCAGATAGGCAGCAAAGAACTCGGGATCTTTACGCGGAATAGCCGGATAGACAAAGCTGATCGAGGTCTGCGGCATATCAAAATTGAGACTGGTCGTCGTACCAAGTGCCAGTTTGGCGTCCGGCACAGGAACCAGTTCAGCCATCGCGGGCAGATCGCCGAATACTTTATCCAGCAACACACCAAGATCCGTGGCGTTGATGGAACCCACCACACCAATAGTCAGCCGGTCACGCGCAAAATTTTTGCGATGAAAATTGACCAGATCGTCACGCGTAATCGACTGCAGCGACTTCACCGTGCCGTCATCGGGACGCGCATAAGGATGGTTGCCATATAGAACTTCGGAAAACTTGCGTGATGCAATCGTTGAAGGATTTCGCTGCGAAGCTTCGATGCTTGCAATTACCTGCTGGCGAATACGGTCAACAGCATCTTGATCGAAGCGAGGCTTGTTCACAGCAAGGGCGAGGAGATTCGTTACTGCGTCGCGATTTTCAGCCAGCATACGAATACCGCCTGAAACGGAATCCTGCGTTGCGGAAAAGCTCATTTCCGCTCCCAGATTATCCATCCGCTCCTGAAACGCATCCGATTTCAGATCACCCGCGCCTTCGTCGAAAAGCCCCGTCATCAGATTAGCCAATCCCTCCTTGCCGGAAGGATCTTGCGATGTGCCACCCTTGAACGAAAACCGCATCGAAACAAGCGGGACTGAATCGTCCTCTACCAGCCAGGCATGAATGCCCTTTGGCGAAACAACTTCTTGAATTTCGATGGCCCGCGCAGGCAAAGCGCACAAGATCAACAGTGCCATCGAGGCCGCAAGCATAGCTACAGCAGACCGGGCTGGGCGAAATTCGAGAACACGTTTGAAGTTCAGCATGATGATCTTCTTCACTGGATCGCTCCTCCCGCACCATCGGCACCGGCGCCTCCTGCCGACGCGGCCGGATTCTCGCGAGCACTTTCAGGCTCCGCATCTGGTGGAAGCAGGTAACTTGTTACCGATTGGTCTTTGACGAGATAGCGCGTTGCCACGTCTTTGATCTGATCGACCGTGACGCCTTTGATGATCTCAGGCCATTTCTGGATATCGTCAACCGTTTGTCCAACAGACAGCGTCGAGCCATAAATCCGAGCCATACCCGTCTGGCTATCACGTGCAAAGATTACTGCCTTCAGGAAACGATTGCGGGCTTGATCAAGTTCAGTTTGGTTGACGCCATCCTTGATAATCCGCGCCACTTCGGCCTCAACTGCCTTTTCAACGTCTCCGAGCGTCGCACCATTACGGGGCGCGCCATAAACCGAAAAAGTGCCGTCATCAAGCGCATCACTATCGTAGCTTGCGCCCGTATTGGCGGCTATGCCCTGTTTGACGATCAGTTCTTGATAAAGACGCGAGCGCAGTGAACCGCCAAGAATTTCGCTTAAGAGATCGAGAGCTGGCGCATCGCCCGGTTTTACATTCGGAAACCGTTTCTCATTCGTATAGGAGGGAACCAGCCAGGACATACGGAACGAGGGGGTGCTGACGCGCTCATCGTGCAGGGTAACGATGCGGGCTGCATGCTTCGCAGGCTCCTGCGGGCGTTCACGTGGCAAGACCTCGGCGCGTTTCGGCACTTTTGCCCAGGTTTGCAAGGTCAGATCGCGCACGCGTTCCGGCGAAACGTCGCCAGCGATAACGAGCGTTGCGTTGTTCGGCGTGTAATATTGCTGATAAAAGTCGATGGCGTTCTTGAGGCTCAGCTTTTCCATTTCCTGTTGCCAGCCGATGACAGGCTTGCGGTAAGGATGATTATAGAAAAGAACTGCGTCGGTATTCTCCATCAGCATGGATGCCGGATTGGAATCAACCCGCATCCGACGCTCTTCCAGAATGACGTCCCGTTCGGTTTTTACGGCTTCCTCATTGAGCACCAGATTTTCCATCCGGTCCGCTTCGAACTGCATCACCATTTCCAGTGCTTCAGGAGATACGCGCTGGAAATAAGCTGTATAATCATAAGAAGTGAAGGCGTTTTCCTGTCCCCCGATGGAGGCGACTTTCGCAGAGAATTCGCCAGCCGGATGGTTCGTTGTTCCCTTGAACATCAAATGTTCGAGGAAATGCGCGATCCCCGAAACACCGGGCGCTTCATCGGCCGACCCCACATGGTACCAGATCATCTGCGTCACCACCGGAGCGCGATGATCGGGAATGACGACTACTTCCAGACCATTTGGCAAAGCAAAGTGACTGACCCCATCCGACTGGATAATTTCAGGAGGCGTTGCCTGCACGGCAGATGTCGGTGACGCGGGCGTCGGTGCCAGTTGTGCTTCTGCGTTTGCAGCAGGTTGGCTTTCTGCCCGGACAGCACCATTCGTCAATGGTAAAATCAGCACGAAACCCAAGGCGGTGGACAATAGCAAGCGCCGGAGTGAGGGGTTATTCACCAAGCGACATCTCCAATTGGTTTCATTTCCGCCCAGGTCTTCCGGGGCGAAATATTCAATTTTCATGCGAACGGAATCGTCCGCTAATTCAACCGGCGGCTTTCAACTGGATCAGCCGAATGATCGTGCCCCCGTAGTTGCGCTCTTCCAGCACGACGAATCGCTCATCGAGCTCAAGAGCTGCCTCCGCATCTTCTTCAAGCACCAAAAGTGCGTCAGGATTAAGCCAACCACCCTGAAGCGCTGATAAAAATGCCTTTTCCCCCATACGGCGTCCGTAGGGAGGGTCAGCAAAAATCAGGTCAAACGGCTCCATCGTTCCGACGATACCCAACTGGCAGGCGTCCCGTCGCAAAATCTTGGTGTGTCCCTGAAGACCGAAAGCCTCAATATTCTGGCGTAATAATCCCCGCCCTTCCGCAGATTCTTCCACGAAGATCGCGTAGCGGGCGCCACGCGACAAAGCTTCCAGACCAAGCGCTCCTGTCCCTGCGAATAGGTCGAGGACGCGTGCGCCCTCTACCTTGTCGGGGAAATTATGCGCGAGAATATTGAACAGACTCTCGCGTGTGCGGTCGGTGGTGGGGCGGATGGCGTTGGTCGAAGGTGTTACGAGCGCTCGGCCGCGAAACTTACCGCCGACGATCCGCACCACCGCCTCCAGTCCTGCCACCGCCTGACTTGCCACCGCCCGGTTTTCCACCCGGTTTACCGCCCGGCTTATTACCCGGTCCGCGGCGCGGACCATCTTCAAAACTGCGGGACTTGTTACCTGGTCCACTGCTGCGCGGGCCGGAACGCGTATCGCGGTCAGAAGCCCCAGAACGGCCTTCTCCACGCGGTCCGCCCGGCTTCCCTGGCTTGCGGTTTTCAAAGCCAGCCTTGCCACGCTCTCCTACCCGGCTGTCCCCATCACGCAATTCCGCGCGCTCGCGCTTGCCAGGGCGACGCTCCTTGCGTCCATCCTCGCGTGGCTCACGGCGCTCTGGACGTCCTTCATCCGACCGAGTTCCATCCGAGCGATTGCGCGGTGGACGCGTATCCTTGTCGAAACGACCTTCCGGGCGTTTGTTGTAGCGACGTTCGCCGCCTTCTTCGCGTCCCTGATCCTCATCGCCAGCCCGACGCGGGCGCATCTGGAGATCGCCACTGAACTTCGCCGAGCGGTGCGGAACTTGATGCTCGACACGTGCCGATTTCGCAGCCGCCTTTTCGCCCTTGGGACGTGCGCCCGGAGCCATCCAGACATTGGCATTGCCGCGACGACGCGGTTCCACCTTCTCCGCATTCTTGTCGTCGCGACCACGACGACGCTCAGGGCCACTGGAAATCCACTCGCGTTCACGCGGGCCACGACGGCGTTCACCTTCCTCGCCCTCGTCTTCCATTTCGCGACGGGTACGCCCCTGAACAGTGGCATTGGAAAACTCATTCAAGACTGGCGCATCAAAATCTGCGCCCGCGTCTTCGATCAGTTTGTCACCCAGCTGGTCCCGCAGGATACGTCCTTTGATTTCGCGTACCGCACCTTCTTCAAGATCGCCAAGCTGGAACGGACCGAAGGAAACACGGATCAGGCGACCGACGGTGAGACCAAGAGCGCCAAGAATGTTCTTTACTTCGCGGTTCTTGCCTTCCCGCAAACCGATCGAAATCCAGACATTTGCACCCTGAACCCGCTCCAGTTCTGCTTCGATGCTGCCATAGAACACGCCATCGACAGCGATACCGTTCTTAAGTTCGTCAAGCTGTGGCTGCGTAACCTTGCCGTGGGCCCGGACGCGATAACGACGAAGCCAACCGGTGGATGGCAACTCCAGAACACGTGACAACCCGCCATCATTGGTCAGGAGCAAAAGGCCTTCGGTATTGATATCGAGACGACCGACCGAAAGAACACGCGGCATTTCGGCAGGCAGCGCCGCGAAAACCGTTGGGCGACCTTCTGGATCGCGATTGGTCGTCACGAGGCCGGCTGGCTTGTGGTAAAGCCAAAGGCGAGTACGCTCGGCCTGCTTCAGCGCCTTGCCGTCGACTGTGATAATATCCGTGCGTTTGACATTCACTGCCGGGCTGTCCAGCACTTTGCCGTTCACGGCGATACGACCGGCGGCGATCATCGTTTCAGCTTCGCGGCGGGAAGCTATGCCAGCACGCGCCAGGCGCTTGGCAATACGCTCGCTCGTGTCCTCTTGCTCCTCGGTGCTACGCGGCCCGAATTGACGTGGCTTGTCACGCCCACCGTCATCGCGGCGCGGGCGGCTGTCACGGTCTTGCCGACCGGGGCGATCGGAGCGCCCTCCACGGCCATGCGGACGCTTGCCGTCCTTGTTGTCGTCATCTTTAGTCATCTGATATTGGCCTTTCAGCGGCGCTGCCGTGTCACCTTACACCTTTAATGGCAGGCAAGGGACAGCCGGAAACAGGAACGCCGTATAAATCCGTTCGCAAATCGGTTTCGATTTCGTGAATTATGCAGTAACAAATCGCTCCATGGCTTGCGAGCGAAATTTCCGAAAGAATGCATGAAATGGAACAGGCATGAAAAAGATTGCCGACGCCGTGAACCGGAATACGGCCACTCCCATGGAGATCGCACTGCAAGAAGCGCGCACTGCGAGCTTACGCGGAGAAGTGCCGATTGGTGCAGTTGTCGTGCATCAGGGAACGATTATTGCACGGGCGGGCAACCGCACACGCGAACTCAATGACGTGACTGCCCACGCAGAAATACTGGCAATCCGCATCGCTGGCGATGTTCTTCAATCCGAACGCCTCGTCGAATGCGACCTCTATGTAACGCTTGAACCCTGCGCGATGTGTGCAGCCGCAATTTCTTTCGCCCGCGTCCGTCGCCTCTATTACGGCGCTTCCGACCCAAAAGGCGGCGGCGTAGAACATGGGCCGCGCTTTTACACGCAGCCCACCTGCCACCACATCCCGGAGATTTACGCCGGTTTCTCAGAGGCTGATGCCCAGAAGATCCTCAAGGACTTCTTTCGAGAGAAACGCTGAACCTTCAGCTCAACGCCTTGCGGCCGGTCATATAGCGCAACGTATCGTCCCGCAGCGCAAAGTGATGGACAAGCGCCATCAAGACATGTCCGGCAATTACTACAAGCAGGAGCCAACCCAGCAAACCGTGCAGCGCATTACCAGGAGCGGTCAGTGCGGCGTTCTGTATGCTTGTCTGCTCAAAGATCTGGATGCCAAGAAACGAGAAACCTCGCCCACTGCCATATGTGCGTAGCAAAGCCACAGCCGGAACTGCGAACATAAGCCCGTAAATAAGAAGATGCCCCAGCGCAACCAGCTTTCCGGCACGGCCTTGTTTATGCGGGCGCCTGTTAACGTTCAGCAACCCCCAAATACCGCGTAGCAAAACAAGCATTAGAAGCGCAAAACCGAGCTGGTGATGCGCAGACCAGAAAAAATTATAAAACATCGTATCCTTGGCAAAGACACGAAGAATGGCAGAGATGAATTGCCATAGGAACAAAAGGGCCATCAGCCAATGAAAGGCCCTGCTGATCAGGCCATATCCGTTTCGATTATCTAAAAAAGTATTTGTATTGCTCATCTAACCATACCTTACACTCAGAGCTAATATGGTACGATCTATCCAAAATAGATCTTTGATTGAAATCAAATACGCGTTAAAATACCAAACATTACAAATATTTAATATTTTTATCCATCAGTCAAAAACACAACAATCGACAGAGATAGAATATTTATATTCTATCAATAAAATAAGCCGCAGTAAATTTATTTACTGCGGCTTTCTTGTCGAAGAAGGAATAACAATCAGATATTAGTTCCAAGGCAGGTAATCACGCCAGCCTTTGGACTTGCCTGCGGCTTTCTTGCGTTCACGTTCTTTTTGCGCTTCGTCGGTTCCCAACTCGCCTGTGGCGGCCGTAGATGCCGGCTCGCGGTAAGCCAGCGGCGGCTCGCTCAGATAACGGCGCGTTGATGAGGAGCCTTGAGTCTGTTGCTCGCGCATAGCCTTATAGGCTGCAACTTTTGCCGGATCGAATGTCGGAGTACGAGATTCATAATCTTCGCGGCGGCTGTTACCGCGCGGCAATGCCGCCTGGATATTGGATGCAACCGGGCCATCCTGAACAACGGGCGACACGAAATTCGGGTCGTCACGGTTCGCAGTAATCTCGTCACGCAGGCGCTTGCGGCGCTGTTCCGGCGATTCCGGCCAGTTAGGATCATTGGCGCTTGCAAGACTCTGCTGCGGCGCTGGCAGCTGCCCCTTGTCACCCGGAGCGGGACGCACCAAATCGGGACGCGGCTTGTAATCGATGCGTTCTTTTTTGTTCTTGCCCTGACCGAAGCTCGCCATATTGGAAACGTCGTCGAAGAGCTGTGCGCCCGCCGTCTTGTCCGTTCCATAGGTCGGCGAAGAAACGCAACCGGATAGCGAAACTCCCGCTATCGCTGCCATAAGCACCAGAACTCGTCCTTCAATCTTCATTAGCGCCACTTCTTTTACGCTTGCCGATTTTATCTTCACCAAAATTTGCTCAAGCAAGCCTTGACTGAAGAAACCGGCAACTCCAAGGCAGATCGTGAATTTATCCAAGGACTGCCTTGTACATGAGAGGAACCCATGCGGCAATCCGGTGTTAATCTCTATTTCACCATGTTCACGCGCGGACCTGCAACCCCTGTCACGCAAACAAACAATCCGCCCCGGATGAAACCGGAGCGGATTGCGATCTCTGCAATCAGGCGTCGAGCTTGCCGAGCGCCTTCAATTCGCGCAGTGCCTCGGCATCGCGCGCCGACACTTCCGGGAATTCCGGGTCGGAACCCACATCGGTCGTGTAGCGCCACGAGCGGGCACATTTTTCGCCCTCCGCACGCGCTGGCACAACGGCCACGCCCTTCACATCGCCAAGCGTGAAAGCGCCTTCCGGTGCGGCTGCATCGCTGAACGAGATGCCGCTGGTGATGCAGATCTCCGCAAAATCGAGACCGTCCAGCGAATCGCTCAGGCTCTTGTCGGAGATATGAACCACCGGTGAAGCTTCCAGCGACGAACCGATGCGCTTGTCAGCGCGCTCCAGTTCGAGCGCGCCGGTCACGACGCGGCGAACCGCGCGCACCTTGCGCCACTTTTCAGCCAGCACGTCATCGCGCCATTCGGCCAGCGTCGGACGGAACTGCTCGGCATGGACCGAAACCGACTGCGGGTAACGGTCGAGCCATGCTTCTTCCATGGTGAAAGGCAGCATCGGCGCAAGCCAGGTCGTCAGGCGGTCGAAGATTTCACGCACGGTCTGCAGCGCGGCCTTGCGGCGAACACTCGACGGCGCGTCGCAGTAAAGCGCGTCCTTGCGGATATCGAAATAGAAGGCCGAAAGCTCGACATTCATGAAATCAATCAGCGAACGCGCGATGCGCTTGAAATCGAATGTGTCATAACCGGAGCGCACAACCTCATCCAGCTCCGTCAGACGGTGCAGCATCAGGCGCTCAAGTTCCGGCAGATCGGCATGGGCAACGTTTTCGCCTTCGTCATGCGCCAGCGTGCCCAGCATCCAGCGGATGGTGTTGCGCAGCTTGCGATAGGCGTCGATATTGGTCTGGATGATGCTCTTGCCGAGGCGCTGATCTTCCCAATAATCGGTCGTCATGACCCAGAGACGCAGGATATCAGCGCCGGATTCCTTGATGACGTCCTGCGGCGTTACCGTATTGCCGAGCGACTTCGACATTTTCTTGCCGTGCTCGTCCATGGTAAAACCATGGGTCACAACGGCATTATATGGCGCGCGACCGCGTGTGCCGCAGCTTTCGAGAAGCGACGAGTGGAACCAGCCGCGATGCTGGTCTGAGCCTTCGAGATAGACGTCTGCTGGCCACTTCATGTCCGGGCGATCTTCCAGCGTGAAGGTGTGGGTCGAACCGGAATCGAACCACACGTCCAGAATGTCGCGCACCTGCACCCATGGCTCAATAGCGCGGTTGCCAAGGAACCGCTCGCGCGCACCTTCGGCAAACCATGCATCAGCGCCTTCGGCTTCAAAAGCATCGAGAACACGCTTGTTGACCGCATCATCCTGAAGGATGCTGCCTTCTTCATCCACGAAAACGCAGATCGGCACGCCCCAGGCGCGCTGACGCGAAAGCACCCAGTCCGGGCGGCCTTCGATCATCGAGCGCAGGCGTGTCTGACCGGCAGCCGGAACGAAACGCGTATCGTCGATGGCCTTCAGCGCACGCGAGCGCAGCGTGGTGCCGTCGCCAAGGTTCTTGTCCATATAGACGAACCATTGCGGCGTGTTGCGGAAGATGACCTGCTTCTTCGAACGCCAGGAATGCGGATAGGAGTGCTTCAGGCGACCGCGGGCGAAGAGCTTGTCACGGGCGATGAGCTGATCCATCACCGACTTGTTGGCATCGCCCTTCTTGCCGTTGTCGTCGATGACCCGTGCCGGGCCGCCTTCGCGGTCAGGACCAAAACCGGGCGCGTCCTTGGTATAGTAGCCGCCATCATCGACCGGGAACGGGATGCTCGGATCGATACCGCGCGCTTCCAGTTCACGAACATTGTTCATCCAGGCTTCAAAGTCTTCGCGGCCATGGCTTGGCGCGGTGTGGACAAAGCCCGTACCCGCATCGTCGGTCACATGATCGCCGTCGAGCATCGGCACTGCAAATTCATAGCCGCCGCCAAAGCCTTTCAGCGGGTGGTCGAGCACGACCTTGCCAAGCTCATCGGACGAAACGCCACGCAGGCGCTTGAACTGAAGCTTTGCCTTGGCGAAGCTTTCTTCGGCCAGCTTGTCGGCGAAGACGAGCTTTTCGCCCGGACGCGGGCCAAAATCGTTTTCCGCTTCCATGACTTCGTAAAGTCCGTATTCGATGCGCGACGAGTAGGACACTGCGCGGTTGCCGGGGATCGTCCAGGGGGTGGTCGTCCAGATCACCACATCGCTGCCGGAGAGATCGTTCTGACCGGCGACCGGAAACTTGACCCAGATCATATCCGACTCGACATCGTGATACTCGACTTCCGCCTCGGCAAGCGCCGTGCGCTCGACGACCGACCACATCACCGGCTTGGAGCCGCGATAAAGCTGACCGGAAGCCGCGAACTTGAGAAGCTCGCCAGCGATACGCGATTCAGCATGGAAGTTCATCGTCGTATACGGATTTTCGAAATCGCCAAGGATCGCAAGGCGCTTGAACTCATCCGTCTGGACCCTGATCCAGTTGGCGGCGAATTCACGGCATTCCCTGCGGAATTCGTTGATCGGCACTTCGTCCTTGTTCTTGCCTTCGGCGCGGTATTTTTCCTCGATCTTCCACTCGATCGGCAGGCCGTGGCAATCCCAGCCCGGAACATAGTTCGAGTTGAAGCCGCGCATCTGGAACGAACGGGTGATGACGTCCTTGAGGATCTTGTTCAGCGCATGGCCGATATGGATATTGCCGTTGGCATAGGGCGGGCCATCGTGCAGCACATAAAGCGGGCGGTCTTTCGCCTGCTCGCGCAGCTTCTTGTAAAGGTTCATCCCCTCCCAGCGCTCGACGAACAGCGGTTCGCGCTGCGGCAGGCCCGCGCGCATCGGAAATTCTGTCTGCGGCAGATTGAGGGTTTTTGAGTAATCGATCTTGGTCGTCTCGGTCATGATGGGTATTCGCCTGTGGAGCCTCGGCCAGGAATGGCGGGCATGTGGATCAACGATAACAGGAGGACTGTAAGAGCACAGCCGGTCGTTCCCGGACCTCCGCACCAGTTATTGCCTGGCAAAACAGCCATTCAGGCAAAGCGGGAGGCCGGGCCAATAATTCGTATGGCCGTCATGATAAGCCGAAAATCCGTCATCATGGGCACGCTTTTAGCAATGAGCTTTGCAGGAATAAAGAGGCCAGGGGAACAAAGACGCAATAAAACTGCATCCTCGCCCCTGAAAATTGTCACATTGATGCTCTTGAGATCAATCCAGCGAGAAATCGAATCGATAGGTCGCAGATAGACCAACCATGAACTGGTTCGGCGACCCGCGCTCCTTGACGATACTTGAATCCTTTGCCGGTCCCTGCAGGCGACTATATTCACCGAACAGGCTCGTATCGATCTTGTCGGTCGCCTTCCACGTAATTGCGCCGCCGACACCTGCGGATTTAAAGCCGCCGCCCGGATTATACTCCGTAAGACCAGACGCGACTGCTTCCTCGGCATCGACCCCGAAATAGGTCTTGAAGTAATCTTTCGAAGCGAACGTCGCACGCGGACCGCCCGACACGCGGATGGTTGGCGTGACATCATAGAAAGCATCAGCAGCAATATCGGCTACGACACCGTTATGCGCACGAATACCATGACGGACTTCGCCGCGCACACGCAGCCAGTCAGTTGGATAAACGTCAACGAATGCGCCAGCCTCGCCGCCAAATTTCGTATCTTTGAGGCCGTGAATATCGTCGTCTCGCTCGAAAAGAAGTTTGCCAGCAAGGCCAACGCGGAAGCGATTATTATCAATCAGAGCGAAGGATACGTTGTCATTGCGTGAGGAAAAACGTGTCGCCTGCCCCTGTCGGCCAAGTGAGATCAACGGCTGGGCAGAAAAGCGATACTTGTTCGATCCTTCGAACTTCGGAGCAACGAGACCCGCCGCACCGACCTTGAGATACCAGTCGCCAGACCAGAAATGCTTGCGTGCGGGCTGAACCGTTTCTGCCGCATAGATATCAGCCTGCTGTACATCAGCAGAAAACGCGACTGAACCGCCTGAAAAAAATGCAGCACCTGCAACGAGGGCCAGCGAAACAATACGTGCCACATTAAACTCCAACAAAAAGCGCCCCAACAAGCTTTGAGACATTTATTACTTTTTGTCGAGAATAAGTAAAATTTGATTTAAATCTTAAGTGGAAAATGAACTGAAAACTCGCCTCACGCGAAAGAAAGCAAACGGTCCAGCTCTGAAAGCGGCTTCGCGCCTCCAAGCAGGGCTCGTGCCTCAGCATCGTCGCGCTTCATCTGCTCAATCAGCGGGTCAAGGCCATCAAACTTAACCTCTCCACGCAGGAACCCGAAGAACGACACGCAAGCGGTCTCACCATAAAGATCGCCCGAAAAATCAAAAAGAAAGGTTTCAAGAAGGGGGCTACCATCACTATCGACGGTTGGACGGCGACCGAAACTGGCCACTCCGTCATAAAGATCGCCATTCTCGCGCCTGAACCTGACCGCATAGATTCCGTGCTTCAGGCCTGCCTGCGCATCTATTTTCATATTGGCGGTGGGAAATCCAAGCGTTCGCCCGAGCTTTTTCCCGTGAATGACTTCGCCGCAGACGATATACCGGTAACCAAGAAGTCCTGCGGCTTGAACGACATCACCTTCACAAAGCAGGTTTCTTATACGGGTCGACGAAACAAGATTATCGCCTTCATCTGTAAAGGCATCGACAAGCGTTACCGTGAACCCGGCCGTTTCTCCTGCCTTCTGAAGAAATTCCGGCGTCCCGCGTCGTCCTTTGCCGAAATGAAAATCATAACCGGTAACAACACAGCTTGCGCGCAATTTTTCAACCAGAATATGCCCGACGAAATCTTCCGCCGAGCGGGATGAGAACTCACCGGTAAAGGGCTGTTCAACGACAGCATCAAACCCCATAAAGCGCAGTACTTCAGCCTTCTTTGCCGCTGCAGTCAAACGATCAATCGGTGCGTCTGGCTTGAAAAAGCTGCGCGGATGCGGCTCAAAAGTCAAGACCACTGCTGGCAAGCCGCGTTTTTCGGCGATCTCCAACGCACGCTCCAGCACAGCCTGATGGCCGCGATGGACCCCATCGAAATTGCCGATTGCCACGACACAATTCTGCAGGAATTCCGGCAAGGAATCCGTTCCAGAAAGGCGCTGAAAGCTGGGTTTAGTCATTTTGATCTGAACTTCGATTGGTCGTAACGAGATTGTTCAAACTCAAACAAGAGCGTTAAGCGCAGCGACCGGTCGATTGCCGTGCTTCTGGAGAAAGGCTTCCATTTGAGCGATGTCAACCGTGCCATCCGTTGTATAATCCGCCGCATGAACCCCACCGGAGATATAAAGCACATCCAGTCCGAAATCGGCAGCGCCCTTCACATCGGTCAAAACACCATCTCCGATACCGAGAATTCGGTTTTTCTCAATTTTTTCGCCGCGAATTTCTTCGGCAAACCGCAATGCTGCCTCATAAATCGGGCGATGCGGCTTACCGGCGATGAGGGTGCGTCCGCCAAGCTGGCCATATTCGCGCGCAAGAGCTCCGGCGCACCAGATCAGCCGCGTACCGCGCTCAACCATAATGTCCGGATTGGCGCAAATGAACGGAAGATTGCGCGAGCGCAACCGGGCCAGCAGTTCCTTATAATCTTCCGGCGTTTCGACTTCATCATCATAGAGTCCGGTGCAGACAACCCCAGAAGCTTCAAACTCCTCAACCAGCTCAACGTCGAGACCATCATAGATGGTCAACTCGCGCTCACAGCCAATATGAAACACCTTTCGCGGGCCTTCGGCTATCAGATCGCGGGTTACATCGCCAGATGTAACCACACGGTCATATGTATCGGCAGGTACGCCAAGCCCCAGCATCTGCTTTTCGACATCCGGATGAGGCCGTGGAGAATTGGTTACCAGGATAACCGTAACACCTTTGGCACGCGCACGTTTTAGCGCATCAATTGCAGCCGGATATGCGGACACACCATTATGCACCACACCCCATACGTCGCAGAAGAGCACATCGTACTGGTCGGTCAGATCGTCGAGGCGTTCGAGCTGCTTCATGGTTTCCTCTTGATAATCCATCTGTAAGGCGAGAACCGCAATAGGGTGTGTCTGGAAGACTGCCGGAAAGGCTGCCATCGCTCCCTCTAGCGTAGCGAACCACATCTGTCACGGCTTTTGGCCCGCATATCCGTTCAGCAAAGCGCGTCCAATGATCTCATAGTCTATTTCACCGATCATTTACCGTGCTTCGTGACCGACTGTTAGAAAGATGCTGATAGGAGCAGATACAACTTTTCATTTCATGTGTCACAGACACAACCGTCGGCGGGGGCCAAATTGAAAAACCGGGTTACTCAAGTCCGTAGGCTTGCGCAGCATATTTTTCACCGTTTGCCTCGACTGACGGGCCCAAGTTTCATCAAGGACGAGCGCGGCAATTTTGCGATGATAACGGCTTTGGTGCTGGTCCCTCTGCTTCTCGCAGGCATGATCGCGGTTGACTCCGCCAACCTCATGCGCGTGCGCAACAATGTGCAGGCATCGCTCGATGCTGCCGCACTCGCTGTGGGTAAGCGCTTTTCAACCGGCGCAAGCGAAGCCGACATGCAGGACTATGGCGGCAAGGTCTTCAACGTGAACCTGACCGCCATCGCCGCAGACCGCGTAGCCTTCGCCGTCAGATTTCCGCAAACGGTAAATGATAACCAGCAGATCGCAGCAACCGCGAGCTTCCAGTATCCGTCGCTGTTCGGCTCCATCGCCGCTCAACTCACCAATTCGGCCAACGACTGGGACAACAAACAATATGCGATGAGTTCCTTCGTGCGACTGAAGAACACAGTCGAAGTAGCGCTCGTGCTGGATAATTCCGGCTCCATGAATGACAACGGTGCCGGTTCGAACACACAGCGCCTGCAATTGTTGAAAGACGCCGCAACGCAGCTCGTCGATACCATGGCTGCGCAATCGGCGCTGATCACGCGTGTCGAAAGGCCGGTGCAGTTCTCGCTTGTGCCTTTCGCAGGTTCAGTCAATGTTGGGTCCGGCTACCTTAAAGAGCCATGGATGGATCCGAGCGGAACCTCGCCGGTCAATCTCGAAAACTTCATCCTGCCTGTTAAGATCGATAGCACGCGCAGCATCGTCGAAAGCCCGGTCGGCAGCGGCCTTTACATCAAATCGGGCACCGGCTGGGGCACGGAAAATGGCAAGGCCTTTTCCCGCGCCGCCCTCTATACCGATCTCGCAAAGCGTTCGACCGCCTCATGGATTCCCTGGTCGGGATGCGTCGAGGCACGCCCTGGAACCCTGGCGCTGGACGTGACGCCGCCATCTGCCGGCAAACCTGAAACCCTGTTCGTCCCGATGTTCGGCCCGGCGGAATATTACGATGTCAACTCGAAGAGCAACCCGACAACCCTCACGCTGAACAGCTGGTGGACCGACGACTTGAGCTTGACCGGGGTAGCCCGCCAGAACGACCTCAAGAAATATTATCTAAACAATGTGCTTTCAAAACGGTCTACGGACGGTGGGCCGAATTACAGCTGCACGACTACAGCTATCACACGCATGACTGACATCTCCACTGACGCAGGCAAGACCGCCATCAAGACTGCAATCAAGGCCATGCAGCCGAGTGGCGGTACGAATGTACCCGAAGGCATGGCATGGGGATGGCGGACGCTCGTACAAGGCGCGCCCTTTACGGAAGGCCGACCGGCGACCGACCGCGGCAACGATAAGGTGGTCATCGTGCTCACCGACGGCGCTAACACCTATTATACTTACAATTCGCTTGCAGGGTCGGGTAAGGATAAGGCCAGCAACCTGTCCTACTATTCGGCGCACGGCTATACGAGCCGCACCACCAAAGGCTACAGCCAGACCCGCCTGTTTCAGGAAAGCGGCGTGTCCGTTGCGCAAGACAACAGCGTCTATACCAAAGCGATGAATACCCGCTTCAACAAGCTTTGCAATAATGCGAAGGACGCCAACATCATTGTTATGACCGTTGCAGTGGACCTGAACAGCAGCAAGACGGACGAAAAAGCCCAGATCGACCTGCTGAAAAGCTGTTCGTCCGACTCCCGCGTCCGTCTCGACGGCGGCAAGCCCGCCAAGCTGTTCTGGAATACCACCGGCGGCAATTTGTCGGAAACTTTCCGCCAGATCGGCGACGAACTGTCAAACCTACGCATCTCGGGTTGATCCTGCAAAATCGAGCCACCATATGCGGTGTTGGCAATGGCCAACCTCGGCTGTTCCGCGCTCAAGACCGTGCAAATTAACCATCATTCGCCTGTCAAATTTCTCAGGCAATCTTGACAAGTTCGGGTCCGGCTTCTATCTCAGAGCCACGTTAGCACTCTCGCATGATGAGTGCTAACAAGCGCGGATCAGCTCGATCCGTTAACAGGGTTCAACGTCTATAACACCAAGGGTTATACCATGGCTGATATCAAGTTCCGCCCGCTTCATGACCGCGTCGTCGTTCGTCGCGTTGAATCGGAAGCTAAGACTGCTGGTGGGATCATTATCCCTGACACCGCCAAGGAAAAGCCACAGGAAGGCGAAATCGTTGCTGCTGGCGCTGGCGCTCGTGACGAAGCAGGCAAGCTGATCGCTCTCGAAGTCAAGGCTGGCGACAAGGTTCTGTTCGGCAAGTGGTCGGGCACCGAAGTCAAGATCGGCGGCGAAGATCTGCTGATCATGAAGGAATCCGACATTCTTGGTATTGTCGGCTAACACCTCCAGCTCGGTATCATCGGCTAATTCAGCCGGGGCGATTTCGCTCTTACCGGAAATCAATTCACCATAATCTGACCGGGACAATTCCCAGGAGAGTAAAATGGCTGCAAAAGACGTAAAATTCGGTCGCACTGCGCGCGAAAAGATGCTGCGCGGCGTCGATATCCTCGCTGACGCTGTTAAGGTAACGCTCGGCCCGAAGGGGCGTAACGTTGTTATCGACAAGTCCTTCGGCGCCCCGCGCATCACCAAGGACGGCGTATCGGTCGCCAAGGAAATCGAACTCGAAGACAAGTTCGAAAACATGGGCGCACAGATGCTGCGCGAAGTGGCTTCGAAGACCAACGACACCGCCGGTGACGGCACGACCACTGCGACCGTTCTCGGTCAGGCTATCGTTCAGGAAGGCGCCAAGGCTGTTGCTGCCGGCATGAACCCGATGGACCTGAAGCGCGGTATCGACCTCGCAGTGACTGAAGTTGTTGCTAACCTTCTCGGCAAAGCCAAGAAGATCAACACCTCGGAAGAAGTTGCCCAGGTCGGCACGATCTCCGCTAACGGCGAAGCCGAAATCGGCAAGATGATCGCTGAAGCGATGCAGAAAGTCGGCAACGAAGGCGTGATCACGGTTGAAGAAGCCAAGACCGCTGAAACCGAACTTGAAGTCGTTGAAGGCATGCAGTTCGACCGCGGTTACCTGTCGCCTTACTTCGTTACCAACCCGGAAAAGATGATTGCGGACCTCGAAGACGCATACATCCTTCTGCACGAAAAGAAGCTCTCGAACCTGCAGGCTCTTCTGCCAGTTCTCGAAGCTGTTGTTCAGACTTCCAAGCCACTCGTCATCATCGCTGAAGACGTTGAAGGCGAAGCCCTTGCAACCCTCGTCGTCAACAAGCTGCGTGGCGGCCTGAAGATTGCTGCTGTCAAGGCTCCTGGCTTCGGCGATCGCCGCAAGGCAATGCTCGAAGACATCGCGATCCTCACCGGTGGTCAGGTCATTTCCGAAGACCTCGGCATCAAGCTCGAAACCGTTACGCTCGACATGCTCGGCCGTGCAAAGAAGGTTTCGATCTCGAAGGAAAACACCACGATCGTGGACGGTGCAGGCCAGAAGGCTGAAATCGACGCTCGCGTTGGCCAGATCAAGCAGCAGATCGAAGAAACCTCTTCGGACTACGACCGTGAAAAGCTTCAGGAACGTCTCGCCAAGCTCGCTGGCGGCGTTGCAGTGATCCGCGTTGGCGGTGCAACGGAAGTTGAAGTGAAGGAAAAGAAGGACCGCGTAGACGACGCCCTGAACGCAACCCGCGCTGCGGTTGAAGAAGGTATCGTTGCTGGTGGTGGTACCGCTCTGCTCCGCGCTTCGGCTCAGATTGCTGCCAAGGGTGCAAATCCTGACCAGGAAGCTGGCATCAACATCGTTCGTCGCGCTCTGCAGGCTCCAGCTCGCCAGATCACGACCAATGCCGGTGAAGAAGCTTCGGTTATCGTTGGCAAGATCCTTGAAAACGGCTCGGACACCTATGGCTACAACACAGCCAATGGCGAATTCGGTGACCTGATCAAGGCTGGCGTTGTCGATCCGGTTAAGGTTGTCCGCACCGCTCTGCAGAACGCAGCATCGATTGCTGGTCTCCTGATCACCACCGAAGCCATGATCGCCGAACTGCCTAAGAAGGATGCAGCTCCTGCTGGCATGCCTGGTGGTATGGGCGGCATGGGCGGCATGGATTTCTAAGAAATCCATAAAGCTCGCCCATGAGTACAATACCTGCACCGCAAAGCGGTGCGGGTCGCGGCATGGATTTCTAAGAAATCCATAAAGCTCATTTCGATGAGAATACGAGAAAGGCGGCCCTTGGCCGCCTTTCTTTTTACGTTACGTAACCATTTGTGATTTATGAAAAATTTACTCTGCTCGCGCTTTGCGGCGACGAAGCTAGTATTTTAGAAACTTCTGATTGACTCCCAGCCGCCAATCATGGTCAATCCCGAATGACATAGAGATGGACTTCCTGTTTGCCCCCGCACTTTGGAAGTCCTGTCTCAGGCAACAGGAAAGGCAGGCTTCGGCCTGTCTTTCCACTTGCACTCCTTTAAAGGTTCAGCCCTTATTCCGCGGCGTCGATCTGTGCCTTGCCTGATGACAGGGCATCATAACGAGCACGCGCCATCATTACTTTTGCTTCATTGGCTGTCGCCCATTCGCCCAGCGCACGCACGGGTCGCAAAAGATCACGCCCCATTTCTGTCAGTTCATATTCGACCTTGGGCGGAATTGTCGGGAAAACCGTACGTGTAACGAAGCCGTCCCGTTCCAGATTACGCAATGTCGTCGTCAGCATTTTCTGAGAAATACCGTCTACGGTTCGGCGCAATTCATTGAAACGCATTGGGTGATTGCCGAGGTAACTCACCACAAGCACTGTCCATTTATCACCAACGCGGGACAGAATTTCCGTTACGGTTCTGCACGCACTGGTTTCCTTGAAGTCACCGGGTTTCATAAAAGTGCCTCCTTGCGCCGTGAATAGGTCACTTATATAGCGTCGGTTTCCAACGGTTACCACTCGAATAAAGGTGCTATCAATGTCTAAGCTCAAAGTCGCCGTTATTGTCGGCAGCACACGCGAACAGCGTTTTGCTCCTGTTCCCGCGCAATGGATTGCGAAACTGGTTGCTGAACGGCCGGAATTGAATGTGGAGATTCTCGATCTCGCCGACTATCCGATGAGCTTTTATGGCGACACCTCGACCACGACCGCTCAAGCCGAAACCGCCGACAAATGGAAAACAAAGCTGCGCGAATTCGATGCCTACATTCTGACTGCAGCTGAATATAACCACGCTCCTACTGCCGTTCTGAAGAACGCCATCGACTATGGTGACTGGATTCAGAAGCCAATGGGATTTGTCGGCTATGGTGGCGTCGGCGGCGCTCGCGCTGTTGAGCAGTTGCGAATGATTGCAGTCGAAATGTCTTCGATGTCGGTCAAAACCGGCGTCCATATCCTTTTTCCTGATTATCTCGCTGTTGTTAAAGGCGAGAATACGCTCGACGATCTCCCTCATCTGGCTGAAGCTGCCAAGAATATGCTGGATCAGCTAATCTGGTGGGGCAAGGCACTTAAGTCTGCTCGCGCCGTATAAGCAACGCGTAGAGCAAGCCGGAGCGCTAGAATTCCGGCTTGCCGCCAGCATTGCCTGCCCTATGATTATCCTCAGTCATAATGGAACGGATAGTCATATGCCCAAGGAACTTCCCATCGCCACAGCCCCGAAAGATGGTCGCAAGATAACGGTCGTCTGGACCGATGAAGACGATCAGCGCAACGAGTCTATCGCACAGTATCGAACGCTTGCTCAGTTGCAGGCTGGCGGCGGGCAATGGGACGAAACCGATACTGGCTGGTGGACTTTCACCGACAGCAAAACCCAGCGCAAAATAGAACCTACCGCCTGGATTTCCGAGACGGATGACGGCGACGAAGAAGACGATGCGTGACCGGGAAATCCCGGTCAACAAAAATTGACTTTTTCAATCATATTTTATCAAATGATTGCATACTAAATGTTTCACAGAGAAACATTGGCCCGCCAAGGCTTTGGCGGTGCTATATTCAATCTGAAAGGCTCGGTTCCGAGTCCAAGTTAGCCGGAGAACTGAAATGACTGCTACGCGTACCGAAACAGATACTTTCGGACCGATCGATGTTCCCGCAGACCGTTATTGGGGCGCGCAGACACAACGCTCTCTGCAAAATTTCAAGATCGGCGGCGAGCGCATGCCGCTGCCGTTAGTTCACGCATTAGGTGTCGTTAAGCGTGCGGCAGCGGAAACCAATATAGCACTTGGCAAGCTCGACCCGGTTCTGGGCCAGGTCGTCGCAGTTGCGGCATCCGAAGTCATCGAGGGTAAACTCGACGATCATTTCCCGTTGGTCGTCTGGCAAACTGGTTCGGGAACACAGTCGAACATGAACGCCAATGAAGTGATTTCCAATCGTGCGATCGAACTGCTTGGCGGCGAGAAAGGTTCCAAGAAGCCGGTTCATCCGAACGACCACGTCAATATGAGCCAGTCGTCCAATGACAGTTTCCCAACGGCAATCCACATTGCCACGGCGGTTGAAGCGGTTAATCGCCTTTATCCAGCATTGGAGCACCTGACCAAGGCGCTCATGGCCAAGGAAGAATCATTCAAGGACATTATCAAGATCGGTCGTACCCATACACAGGACGCAACGCCGGTTACTCTTGGACAGGAATTCTCCGGTTATCGCGCCGCCTTGGAATATGCGCGTCTTCGCATCGAACAGTCACTCGCAGACGTCTTTCTGCTCGCACAGGGCGGCACCGCCGTCGGTACGGGTCTGAATGCGCCGCTTGGCTTCGATACGGGCTTTGCCGAAGCCGTAAGCGAGATTACAGGCCTCACTTTCAAAACCGCGCCCAACAAATTCGAAGCTCTTGCCAGCCACGGTGCTATTCTCAACTTCCATGGTAGCCTGAATGCCCTGGCGGCAGACCTTTTCAAGATCGCGAATGACATCCGCTTCCTCGGCTCCGGCCCGCGTTCCGGGCTCGGCGAACTGTCATTGCCTGAAAACGAACCAGGGTCCTCCATCATGCCGGGCAAGGTCAATCCGACCCAGGCCGAAGCAATGACCATGGTGGCAACGCAGGTATTCGGCAACCAGACGACAGTAACGGTTGCCGCAAGCCAGGGCCATTTCGAACTGAATGTGTTCAAACCGGTAATCGCATACAATGTCCTGCAATCGATCCGCATTCTCAGCGACGCCATGGTGTCATTTGCCGATCATTGTGTAGAGGGCATCGAACCTAACTTGAGCCGCATCAAGGAACTGCTGGATCGCTCGCTGATGCTCGTGACCGCGCTGGCCCCGGCTATCGGTTATGACAATGCAGCCAAGATTGCCAAGACTGCTCACAAGAACGGAACCACCTTGCGCGAAGAAGCCTTGGCAAGTGGACTGGTGTCGGAAGAAGACTATGAACGGCTGGTGCGAGCGGAGAGAATGATTGCACCAGAATGAATTGGTATTCATACTGTAAACAAACTGTCGAGGATTAGACGGCTTTCCTTGACAGTCAGCAATCGTTAATTGATGCCTCAGTTCAACAGGAGATAGCCCCGCATGTCCTCTATCACTCCACAGTCCAACGGCGCTGTAACGCTCATCGCCCGCATCTTTCTTTCGATTCTCTTTATCATCGCCGGCTACGGCAAGCTGACCGCCATTTCGGGTACCGCAGGTTATTTCGCCGGAATCGGCCTTCCGGTTCCAATCGTTACGGCTGTTATCGTCGGTCTGGTAGAATTTGTCGGCGGCCTTGCAATTCTCGTTGGCTTTCAGACCCGCATTGCTGCGGCCATTGTCGGTCTCTTCACCATTGGCGCAACACTTGTTGCCCATATGGACTTCTCGCAAGGCATGAATGCCATGATGGCCCAGAAAAACCTCGCAATTGCCGGTGGTCTCTTCATCCTCGCCCTGCACGGCGCGGGTTCGCTTTCGATTGACGCCAAGCGCGGCTGATCGAGCAGTATCAATGGCACATAAAGAAACCGCGCCATTCTTATGGCGCGGTTTTTTCTTTTCTAGGTTTTGCCGTCAATGCACTCATAAGGCAGGATGCTCTTCGAACTGAGGAAGATCATCCAAAATGTCATACCATGCCGCTTTCGAGCCAACAAAAATATGTGCAGACGGCTTCAGACCTGGCTCATCAGCCAGCGCACCGAAATTGACATGTACATATTCGCCGTCGCGAACAATTGAATACAGATAAGAACCACAAAAGGCGCATCGCACGTCGTGATCGGTCTCGTTGCCAACGAGCATGAGAGACGCTTTATCCTGCGTCTCGTCCAATGCATTCGTTCTTACTCCACCGAAGGCCTTGAAAGCGCTGCCCGTGGACCGGCGGCACAACGAACAATGGCAATTCAGAGCATATTCGAATTCATCTGATACGGTGAAGCGAACTGCTTCACACGCACAACGGCCATTCAATCTGCGCGCACCATTCATCCATACTGTCCCGAATTTTGATTATGAAATCCTATTCCGCAACAGCATAAGACAAAACTCGAAATTATCTACCCGTCCAATCCCTTACGGATGCGTGTCGCAACTTCTGCAACACGCGGGTTCACGTGGCTGCGGCGCGCCGAAACAAGGCACGCCTGCGAGCGCAGGATGATGCCGTCTTCCAGCACCTTGAGCCGGTTGGCGCGCAAGGTTGACCCCGTCGAGGTGATATCGACAATCATATCAGCAGAACCTGCCGCCGGAGCGCCCTCGGTCGCACCGAGACTTTCCACGATGCGGTAAACCTGAATGCCGTGTTTTTGCGAGAAGAACTGCTGCGTCAGACGCCAATATTTGGTGGCGATGCGCAGGCGGCGACCATGACGCTGGCGGAAATCGGCAGCCACGTCGTCAAGATCGGCCATGCTGGTTACATCACGCCAGACTTCCGGCACGGCCACAACCACATCGGCGTGACCGAAACCCAGTTCCGCCTCGATGGCCACACGCTCATCGGCATGGGCCAGTGTTTCGCGCACGAGGTCTTCCCCCGTGACGCCCATATCAACGCTGCCATAGCCCAGTTCGCGCGCAATTTCGGAAGCCGAAAGAAACAGAATATCGAGATCGTCTTCACCTTCGACGCGCGCGCGATAATTACGGTCGTCGTCCGGCAGGATCACTTTGTATCCGGCCTTTTCGAGAACGGCGAGCGTCTGTTCCTTCAGCCGACCCTTGGACGGCAATGCCAGTGTGACGCTCATTTCGTTGCTCCCGCCAGCACTTGCAGCCGGTCCAGCCAGATGGAGAAGCCGACGCCGGGAATGTTTTCGGAAGCACCGAGCATGGTCAAAAGCCGATCGTAACGGCCACCGCCTGCCAGAACCGCATCCTTTTCCACGCCAGCGGCGCGGATTTCATAGACAAGGCCGGTATAATAATCGAGCGGACGCCCGAACGATGCGTCATAGACAATATCGCTGGTCTTGATGCCAGCCGCAGCAATCGCTTCGGCACGAGCTTCGAATTTCTGAAGCACAGCGCCAAGATCGAGCGCGTTTTCGGATGCGAAGGCGCGCAAGGTCACCGCTGCGGAATCGAGCGTGACATGGGTTTCCAGAAACTGCTTGAGCAGATCGAGCGCCGAAGCGGGGAACCGTGTCGCGGCCAGATCTTCCTTTTCGATCAGGCGACGGGCGATTTCCGCAGGCGAACGGCCAGCGCCCGGCGATATGCCAGCTTCCAGCATTTCGGTTTCCAGCGTGCGCGCAAGGCCGGTTTCGTCACCTTCGGCAACGAGAACGGCCAGCGTTTCCGGCAGGGAATCGCGCAGCTTGTCGCCCGTCAGTTCAGCCAGAGCCAGTTGCATGGAATGCGCATCACCGAAGGAACGCAGCAGCTTCTTGCGCCAGCCCTGCGGGAGACCCAGCGCCTTGAGCATGCCTGCGAAAACCGACTGGTCGCCCAGCACGATTTCGAGCTTGGCTTGCGGAACGACAGAGCGAACGCAGGACAGCGCATCGGCAATCGAGCGTGCATCCGAAGCCGCCTCATCGGCAGCACCCAAATCCTCGATGCCTGCCTGAAGAAACTCAGCCGCGCCATCACGACGCTGGCGGAACACTTCGCCAAGATAGGCGTAACGCTTCGGCGTGGCCGCATTGAGCGCAATATGGTTGCGGCAGACTGGAATCGTGAATTCCGGTCGCAGGCACAGGCTGTCGCCATTTTCATTTTCGGTGAGGAAAATACGACGGCGCAAATCTTCGCCAGCCATATCCAAAAATGGATCGGCAGGCTGGATCAGCGGTATTTCCACCAGATCGGCATCGCGCGCATCAAGCTCAGTGCGAAGCGCGTTGAAAACCGGCGATGTGCGCGTTGCGGCCATGGTTCCGATCACTTTGCGGCTTGAGCGCGGTCCTGCGCCTGACTGCTGAGAATTTCCCGAACCGCTTCGACCAGACCGTCTTCCTTGACGGTGATCTGCGCCGGACGGCTCTCGCGCCAGGTCACATTGTCCTCGATCTCGGCGGAAAGGCGCTTGCCCTCGACCAGATCTTTGATCTGCACTTCACCGGCTTCGCGCTCCTGCGAACCCTGAATGATCACGCATGGCGCATCGCGACGGTCGGCATATTTCATCTGCGCCTTCATGCCGGAACCGCCGACATACATTTCAGCGCGGATGCCCTGCTGGCGCAGATCGGAGACCATCTTCTGATAGCGACCGAGGCTTTCCGTGTCCTTGTCCATCACCAGCACGACAACCGGGCCGACGACATCGGATACGTCCAGCTTGCCGAGGTTTTTCAGCGCCGTCATCAGGCGCGAAACGCCGATGGAGAAGCCCGTCGCCGGAACCGGCTCGCCACGGAAACGCGACACGAGGCCGTCATAACGACCGCCGCCGCCAACCGAACCGAACACGACCTTCTGGCCGTCTTCATTGGTCACGTCGAACAGAAGCTCGGCTTCGAAAACCGGGCCGGTGTAATATTCAAGACCGCGCACCACGGACGGGTCGATCTTCACGCGGCCGTCATAGCCGCCTGCCGAGAACAGCGCCTGCATGTCGGAGAGTTCGGTGACACCTTCCTCGCCCTTGGCGTTGCCCGCAACGACAGCGCGAAGATTGGCAATCGTATCGGCACCCGTCGCACCGCCAGCGGCGGTGAAGGCCAGCACTTTTTCAATTGCAGCATCGGCCAGTTCAGCGCCCTTGGTAAAGTCGCCGCTTTCGTCGAGGCGACCCTTGCCGAGCAGAAGGCGCACGCCCTCCGGGCCGAACTTGTCGAGCTTGTCGATGGCCCGTAGTACGTTCAGGCGCTTGGCGGCATTGCCCTCGCCTTCAAGGCCGATCGCATCCAGCACGCCGTCCAGAACCTTGCGGTTGTTGACGCGGATCGCGTAATCGCCGCGACGAATGCCGAGACGCTCCAGCGTGTCGGCCATCATCATGCACATTTCGGCATCGGCGGAGACGTTCGGCGCACCGACCGTGTCGGCGTCGAACTGCATGAACTGACGGAAGCGGCCCGGGCCCGGCTTCTCGTTGCGGAACACCCAGCCATTGCGATAGCTGCGATAAGGCTTCGGCAACTGCTCGAAATTTTCGGCCACATAACGCGCCAGCGGCGCGGTCAGATCATAGCGCAGCGACAGCCACTGCTCATCGTCGTCCTGAAAGGAAAACACGCCTTCATTCGGACGGTCCTGATCCGGCAGGAACTTTCCAAGCGCGTCGGTATATTCCACCAGCGGCGTTTCCACCGGCTCAAAGCCATAGAGGTCATAGACTTCGCGGATGGTCGCCATCATTTTTTCGGCGGCGCGCAAGTCGTCCGGAACCCGATCGACAAACCCGCGCGGCAGCCGCGCCTTCATCTTGTCCGCTTTATCGGCCATTTTTCCTGCCTGATCGCTAAATATATACAATACATGCCGGAAAAAACCGGCAGCAAACCCGTTGCCGGTTTCCTAACCGATCAAGCCCGTTGCGGCAAGTGCAGGAAGCGTGTTCAGCGTGCGGCAATGGCGACGGCGGCGCCCGCCATCACGCCAGCGCTGGTTCGATTGGCGATGCGCATCATGCGCGGACTGCGCAAAACGCGCCGGGCCTGCGCGGCCAGCACCACCCATGCGGTGTCTACCGCCGCCAGAACGACAAACATGACAGCTAGCAGTTCTGCCCAACCAACCAGCGAGACATGGGTGATATTCACGACCGTCGGCAAAATGGCGATGTAGAAGACCATGATCTTCGGATTGCCGAGCGTGACGGCAAGTGCGCTGAGGAAAAGCTTCCGCCCTTCGCCCTCGCGCGGAATGGCGTTTTCATCCGCTTCTTCGGCCGCCGGCGCGGTCCACATTTTCCAGGACAGATAGATCAGATAGGCCACGCCAGCATATTTCAGCACCAGAAAGGCAGTGTGGAAGCTGTTGGCGAGCGCCGACAGGCCCCAGACGGCAAGCGACAGCCATATGGCGTCGCCGAGCCAGAGGCCAAACATGAATGGAAAGACGCCCTTGTGCCCACGGCTGATGACGCGCGCCACCAGCGCGCCGACATTCGGCCCCGGCGTGCCAGCGGCTACGACCAGGATACCCGCGAAAGCAATGAGCGACGTCAAATCCATGGCTGTTCCTCCGAATGAATACTGCTTTTCGCAGAAAGATCGCCGGTTATCAATCTCCGGTTTATTGGGCTTCGCTTATTGGGGTCGCTTGAATGACAGCCGCAGTTTTTCGATATGGGCGCGGCAATGGCAGCCTTCGATATGGTCGTTGACCAGCCCCATGGCCTGCATGAAGGCATAAACCGTTGTCGGCCCGACGAAGGACCAGCCGCGCTTCTTCAAATCCTTGGAGATGCGGATGGACGTATCGGTTTTCGGATTGGCTACCAGCGTCGGATAATCGACCACGGCAGGGCGGTCCGCCGCGCCCGGCTCGAACGACCAGAAATAGGCCGCGAGCGAGCCTTTTTCCGCGACCAGTTCAATAGCGCGGTTTGCATTGTTGATGGTCGATTCGATCTTGCCGCGATGGCGCACGATACCCTTGTCGGCGAGCAGGCGTTCCACGTCTTTTGCGTCATAGTGTGCAACGCGGCGGAAATCGAAGCCATCGAAAGCGGCGCGGAAATTCTCGCGCTTGCGCAAGATGGTGAGCCAGGACAGGCCTGACTGGAAACCTTCAAGGCATATCTTCTCGAACAGCCGGTGATCATTGGAGACCGGCACGCCCCATTCATTGTCGTGATAGGCGAGGTAATCCGGCAAGACGCCCGGCCAGAAGCAACGGGTCTTGCCATCTTCGCTGACGATCAAACCTGTCTTGACCTCGGCAACATCACTCATTTTCCCGCCTCCATTTTCCTGCTCATGACGCTATCCGAAAACTGTTTCCCACTTTTCGGGGACATGCGCAAAGCTTCATCGATCATTAAACATGTGACGCAACCTGACGCTAACCACAACTCTACTTAGAGCTTCAGGCAGGCAGAACACGCGACCGAAATTTACCTTTACGATTCCATTGGGGCGCACAATCCCGTCATGAAATTGAATGCTGTTCTCCTGACAGTGCATGTCAGGAAGCGCAGCCAGGCAACCGCGCCAACGGACCCAAACTGGTCAAACAACCGGGATGATGGCGCAAAGAGAGACGGATCTGGACCATGAAACCACGTCATCTTCTTTTGATCGGATCGCTTGCGGCGATTGCCGTTTCCGTCGTCAGTACCGGCATGGCTTTCGCCAATGAACGTTATGCGACCTTGCCGCCAGTCGCCGTCAGCCCCGACCTGTCCGCGCCCTGGGTTGCTCAACTGCACGGCCAGCCTGCCTGCATGCGCCAGATGCCGGATGGCACCGTCCAGCAGCCCGTGCGCCGCACGACGGTCAAGCAGCGCCAGAAGCAGAAGTCGAACTATCGTCAGGTTTCCTACCAGCGCCCGGCACAAAACCCGGCCGCAGTGCCGACCAAGCGCCAGATCGACCCGATCTATCTGCCGCAGAGCGTTTCTTACTCCGGCAAGGAAAAGCCCGGCACCATCGTCATCGATACCGGCAAGCGCTTTCTCTATCTCGTGCAATCCGATGGCAGGGCCATGCGTTACGGTGTTGGCGTCGGCAAGCAGGGTTTCAGCTGGAAAGGTTCACAGCGCATCAGCCGCAAGGCCGAATGGCCAACCTGGACACCGCCGAAGGAAATGATTGCCCGCGAGCGCCGCAAGGGTCGCATCCTGCCTGCGCGCATGGATGGCGGCGTCAATAATCCGCTCGGCGCGCGCGCCCTTTATCTCGGCTCCACGCTTTACCGCATTCACGGCACCAACCAGCCATGGACCATCGGCAAGGCGATGTCTTCGGGCTGCATCCGCATGCGCAATGAGGACGTCACCGATCTTTATGAGCGTGTTCCGGTTGGTGCAAAAGTAGTTGTCCGCTAAACCAACCATCGTTCCGTGATATTTGCGACCGTCTTCTTCCACAGGCGGTCGTTTTGTTTTTACAAATCTGAAAAGATCAAAATTTCTGCACAGAAAGAATGATTGCAGACTTACAAACATAGTTGAAAGGGCTTTTCCTTTTCCCCCGAACACCCATATGCTGACCATGGCAAAGTCCAAAGAGAGATGAGAAGGGCTGCCGGATGGCAGTTCGCGCCGGAGAAGGAACCGGCACGCAGGTTAATAGCATTTTTGTGCACCACGGGTCGCCCTTGCACAGAATGCTTCGGAGGGAAAGGATAAATCATGACCGTACCGACGGTTAAACTGAACGACGGCAACCATATTCCGCAGCTCGGTTACGGTGTCTGGCAGGTTGGCAATGATGAAGCGGTTACAGCCGTCAGCGAAGCGCTGAAAGCGGGCTACCGGCACATCGACACTGCCGCCATCTATGGCAATGAAGAAGGCACAGGCAAAGCCATCAACAGTTCAGGCATTGCGCGCGGCGACATCTTCCTGACGACAAAACTCTGGAACAGCGAACAAGGCTATGAATCGACGCTGAAAGCGTTCGACGCCAGCCTGAAAAAGCTCGGCACGGACTATGTAGATCTTTATCTGATCCACTGGCCTATGCCGTCAAAAGACCTGTTCATGGAAACCTGGCGCGCCTTCGTCAAGCTGAAGGAAGATGGCCTCGTGAGATCCATCGGCGTATCGAATTTCCGCACCGCCGATCTTGAGCGCGTTATCAACGACAGCGGCGTCACGCCGGTTCTCAACCAGATCGAGCTGCATCCGCAGTTCCAGCAGGACGAGTTGCGTCTGTTCCACAGCAAACACGATATCGCCACGGAAGCCTGGAGCCCGCTAGGACAAGGCAAGATTCTGGAAAACGAGAAGCTGAAGGCCATTGCCGAAAAGCACGGCAAGTCCGTCGCACAGGTTATCTTGCGCTGGCATATCGAGACCGGCAATATCGTCATTCCAAAATCGGTCACGCCTGCCCGGATCAAGGAAAATTTTGAGGTCTTCGATTTCAGCCTCAATGGCACCGATCACGATGCCATCACCAAGCTGGACAAGACCGACGGTCGCATCGGCCCGAACCCGGCGACGTTCTCGGCAGGTTGAACCAAGACGCATGCCAAAATGCATGAATGTAGAAGCCGGGCAATTGCCCGGCTTTTCTATTTTCAGGCCGCGATTTGCGACAGTCCTTGCGGCTTCGGCCCGCCATAGGCCCAATCGATCAGCTCCACCGTGTGGACAATCGGCAATTTGCTGCCAGTGGCGATCTGGGTCATGCAGCCGATATTGCCGGTTGCAATAAGGGCGGCGCCCGTTGCCTCGATATTCTTCACCTTGCGGTCACGCAGCTTGGCGGCTATCTCCGGCTGCATGATGTTATAGGTGCCAGCCGATCCACAGCATAGATGCCCTTCCAGCGGTTCCTTCACCGTAAAGCCCGCCTTCGAGAGCAGGTCTTTCGGCTGTCGCACAATTTTCTGCCCGTGCTGCATCGAGCAGGCCGAGTGATAGGCAACTGTTAGCGCCAGTGGCACATCGGGGTCCGGCAGATCGATGCCAGCGAGATATTCGGTGATATCCTTGGCCAGCGCCGAAACCCGCGCAGCCTTGTCCTGATAGGCCGGATCGAGCCGCAGCATATAACCATAATCCTTGATCGTCGTGCCGCAGCCGGACGCCGTGACAATGATCGCATCGAGACCGCCCGCTTCAATCTCGCGCGTCCAGACATCGACATTGTGCCGCGCCTGTTCAAGCGCCTGCTCCTCGCGGCCCATATGGTGAACCAGCGAACCGCAACAGCCTTCGCCCTTCGGTGTCACCACTTCGATGCCGAAGCGGTTCAAAAGGCGCAAGGTGGCGGCATTGATACCCGGATTGAGCACAGGCTGCGCGCAGCCGTTGAGGATTGCCACGCGACCGCGCTTTTCACCCTTGGCGGCGCTGACAGTTTCGATGGGAACTGCCGTTGGCAGGTTTTGCGGCGCGAGATCCAGCATAGCCGCCATGGGTTTCAGGGCATCGCTCTTGCGCAACAGTGGCGCGAACGGCTTGCCGAGCTTCGCCAGTTTCAGCGCTGCGCGGAAGCGGCCCGGATAGGGCAGCACCTGTGCCAGAACTCCGCGCAGGACGCGGTTCATGAACGGACGCTTGTAGGTTTTCTCGATATGGGCGCGGGCATGATCGACCAGATGCATGTAGTTGACGCCCGAAGGACAGGTCGTCATGCAAGACAGGCACGACAGGCAGCGATCGACATGGCGCACGACTTCCTCATCCGCAGGACGGCCGTTTTCCAGCATGTCCTTGATCAGATAAATGCGCCCGCGCGGGCTGTCGAGTTCATTGCCCAGCGTCACATAGGTCGGGCATGTGGCCGTACAGAAGCCGCAATGCACGCATTTGCGCAGGATTTTTTCCGATTCCTGAACACCAGGATCACGCAGCTGATCGGGGCTGAAATGAGTTTGCATCGTGTCACGCTCCAACCTGATGGGAATGCATGCGGCCCGGATTGAGAATGTTTTCCGGATCGAATTGCTGCTTCAACCGCTGCGACAAGGCCGCAAGGGCTGCCGGCTGCGGTTCGAACACATCGATACCAGCGCGGATTGCCTCCGGCGCGCGCACCAGCGTCGCATGACCGCCGCCATGTCTGGCGATCAGCTTGCGCAAGATTTGCGCTTCCGGATCGGCCTCCATCCGCATCCAGATCAGGCCGCCCTGCCAGTCGTAATAGGCATCCACGCCCGCATGACGACGGAACTCGTCCACCATCTGCCAGCCTTGCATCGGCGTCATCGACACACGCCAGACGGCGCGATTGTCGCCCGCATTGGCATAAGGCAACACATCACGCACTTCGCGCCAGAGCTGATGCGATTGCGACCCGTCCAATGCTTCCACCGCGCCGGATTGGCGGAGCAACGCCTGCAATTGGCGGCTGCGATGTTCGACAGAAGGCGCAAAGCCCTCGAGCCGCAACACGGTCGCCGCTTCCCAGCCAAGCTTCCCGTCCAGGAAGCGATTGGCAACTGTCGGCGGCAAATGCGCTGCCGATGCAACTTCCTCGCGTGATCCCATGGCCATGGCCATGACGCGCGCCGCCTGTTCGTCAGTCAACCCGCGCACGACAAGCGTCGCCGCCGTTTCCGGCTTCGGCAGAACCTTGAACGTTACTTCGGTGGCAACGCCCAGCGTGCCCCAGGAATTGGCCATGCCCTTGGACAGGTCATAACCCGTCACGTTCTTGACCACGCGACCACCGGATTTGAACAATTCGCCGCGCCCAGACACAACGCGCACGCCGAGCACATGGTCACGCGCAGCGCCCGCCTTGAGACGGCGTGGACCGGACAAATTGGCAGCAAGCGCGCCACCAATAGTGCCGCGACCACCTTCGCCAGACAGCAACAGACCGTAATCCATTGGTTCGAAGTGAAAACACTGATTGTTGTCAGCCAGAAGCTTTTCGATCTCGACCATCGGCGTTCCGGCCTTTGCCGAAAGTACCAGCTCATCCGGCTCATACAATGTCACGCCCGACAGCGCAGATACGTCCAGCACGTGGCCCGCATCGACCTTGTGTCCGATGCCGCGCTTGGAACCATGGCCGATGATTTCAAGCGAGGTGGAACGGGCCAGCGCATCCTGCACGACCTCCAGAACACCTGCTTCATCCTGCGGCTTAAAGATAATTGTATCACTCATAATCGTAACCACAGATTAGAAACGGGGAAGATCCGGGAACGCCAGTTCGCCGCGATGCACATGCATGCGGCCAAGCTCGGCGCAGCGGCGCAATTGCGGAAAGACCTTGCCGGGGTTGAGCAGATGCTTGGCATCGAAGGCACATTTGACGCGCATCTGCTGGTCGAGATCGATGTCGTTGAACATTTCCGGCATCAGATCGCGCTTTTCAATGCCGACGCCGTGCTCGCCGGTGAGAACCCCGCCAACCTTTACGCAAAGACGCAAAATATCGGCGCCAAAATCTTCAGCCGCCTCCAATTCGCCCGGAATATTCGCATCATAAAGAATGAGCGGATGCAGATTGCCATCGCCTGCGTGGAACACATTGGCGACGCGCAGCCCGTACTTTTCCGAAAGTTCACGCATCCCCGACAGAACACGCGGCAGCTCTTTGCGCGGAATGGTGCCGTCCATACAAAGATAGTCGGGCGAAATGCGCCCCACCGCCGGGAAAGCCGCCTTGCGCCCGGCCCAGAAAGCCAGACGCTGTTCTTCCGATTGCGACAGGATACAGGTGGTGGAACCGTTTTGCAGTGCCAGTGCTTCGACCCGACCGATCAGGTGATCAACCTCCACCGGCGGGCCGTCGAGTTCGACGATCAACAGCGCTTCCACATCGAGCGGATAGCCAACGCGCACAAAATCCTCCGCCGCTTTGATGGCTGGCCGGTCCATCATCTCCATGCCGCCGGGGATAATGCCTGCGCCGATAATATCCGCCACGCACTGGCCGGCCTGTTCGCTGGATGGAAAGCCAACCATGACTGCGCGCGCCGTTTCAGGCTTTTGCAGGATACGCACCGTGATTTCCGTCACGACGCCAAGCAGACCCTCCGAGCCGGTCATCAACCCCAGGAGGTCATAGCCCTCGCTATCGAGATGCTTGCCACCGAGGCGCAACACCTCGCCGGTAATCAGCACCATTTCGATGCCAAGCACATTATTCGCCGTCAGTCCGTATTTGAGGCAATGCACGCCACCGGCGTTTTCCGCCACGTTGCCGCCGATGGAGCAGGCAATCTGCGACGACGGATCGGGCGCATAATAAAAGCCCTCATGCTCGACGGCTTTGGTAATGCCGAGATTGGTCACGCCCGGCTGCACCACGGCAACGCGGTTTGGATAGTCGATTTCGAGAATACGGTTGAAGCGGGACATGCCAAGCAGCACCGCATCCTGCAACGGCATGGAGCCGCCGGACAGCGATGTGCCCGCACCGCGCGGCACGACACGAATGCCGTTGTCGTAACAATAGCGCAGAACCTTGGAGACCTGATCGACCGTTTCCGGCAGCACGACCACCAGAGGCAGTGAGCTGTGCGCCGTCAGACCGTCGCTCTCGAACACCCGCATTGCGTTGACTGTATCGACCACGCCCTCGCCTGGCACGATGCCGCGCAGATCAGCAACGATCTGCTCACGTCGCTGCATAACGGACGCGTCCGGCTCTGGCATGATGAGACCGCTCATTTTTATCCTCCACCACTTATGTCGTCAAAGTGCACTCCGGATCATTTTCGTCAAGTGGTAAATCATTTTTACCACTCTAGTCGGCAGTTAAACAGTTTCCACGCTGCGGCATAATTGCTTGCCTAGTTTCCCAGCGCTCGGCTAGATGCTTTAAAACCCAACGCTTTAGCAAAAGCACGGCAGGGAGTGAGATAACAGAACATGATGAGCAGCCTGGCAGATATGGAAATCTTTGCCCGCGTCGTGGCAACGGGCAGCATGTCGGCAGCCGCTCGCGATCTGGGTCTTTCGCCTGCGGTCGTTTCAAAACGCCTCGGGCGGCTTGAAGAGCGCCTCGGAACCCGACTGATGCAACGCACAACCCGCCAGATCGCGCTTACCGAGGCAGGTCACGGTTATCATGAGCGAGTTCTGGCCATTCTCTCCAACATCGAAGAAGCGGAAGCCTTTGTCGCCCGCCGTTCGGCCGATGCGCGCGGCACATTGAAAATTTCAGCTCCGACGACCTTCGGACGGATGCATATTGCACCCTATCTCGTGCCATTCATGCGCGCTAACGCCGATCTCACCGTCAATATGCAACTTACCGACGAGATGGTCGACATTGTCGGCGACGGTTATGATCTTGCTATCCGTATTGCAGAACTTTCAGATTCAACCCTCGTGGCGCGCCGTCTTGCGCCTGTGCGTCGTATCCTCGTTGCTTCCCCCGGCTATATCGCAGAACGCGGCACACCACAGACGATTGAGGATTTACAGGATCACATCTGTCTAGCCCCGCACAACAACGACCCCTGGCGACTGGAAGGGCCAAAGGGCCCAATTGTCATACGCCCGGCAGGTCCGCTGCAAACCAATTCCAGCGAAATGGTGCGCGAAGCAGTACTGGCAGGCCTCGGCATCGCGCAACGCTCCACATGGGATATCGGCCCGGAACTGGCTGCAGGCAAGCTGGTACAGGTGCTGCCCGATTACGCTGCCTCCCGCAACGTGGCAATTCATGCCGTCTATCCGTCAAAACAATTCCTCCCGGCAAAAGTCCGACTGTTTATAGACTATCTGGCCGATCTCTATGGCCCGGTTCCTTATTGGGAGAGCGGCGCATCTCCACAGGAAGTAGCAAGAAAATAGACTGGCTTTCGTTCGTCGGTTAATAAGCAGCGCGTTTTATATTAGCGACATAACATATAAAGCTGACTAAGCATTTGATTCCAAAACGCTTAGTTTTCTCACAATCCACCATTCAAGCGAATCGGATGGCATCCTTCCTGTTGTCCTGATTTCCTAGGAAAAATGATGAACACACCTGTACGCTTCATTCTAGCAATCATCGTTGCCCTCATCGTCGGCTGCGGCTTCATGTTTTATGACAAATCGCGCGGTGCCGAATGGGTCGTGTCCCCACAGCAGATCGAGCAGGCCAAAGCTGAAGGCAAGTCGGGCGTCGAAAGCCGTCCCGGCACGGTGACTGTGCTTCCGATCCGTAGCGAAACCGCTGACGCACTCCCGTTCAAATGGGCAATGTACGGCGTCGTCGCTGGGCTTTTCGTGCTCGTTGCAACACGCAGGCGCAAAAAAACCTGATCATTTTTCAAGAATATGTTCAGGAAGCCCGGTTGCATCATCGACCGGGCTTTCATTTCCAATATATTCCGTTGCCGGGCATCGGGCTAAAGGCTACTTTGCCGCCGTTATGGAGAGGGCTTCAGACGGCATGGCCGAAACGATTTTTTCCCGCATACAGGCAAGCCGCACGGCAGACGACGTCGTGCACCAGATCGAAACGCTTATCCTGGAAGGCGTTCTGCGCGGAGGCGACCGGCTTCCCGGCGAGCGCGAACTGGCGCGCCAGTTCGATATTTCCCGCCCGATATTGCGCGACGCGCTCAAGAGACTTGAGAACGCAGAACTGCTGATCTCCCGTCACGGTGGGGGTACATTCGTTGCAGATGTCATCGGGCAGGTATTCAGCGCCCCTGTGGTGAGGCTTTTTGCCGATCACCGCAAGGCAACTGCTGATTATCTTGAATACCGCCGCGAAATCGAAAGCATTGCGGCGGAATATGCCGCCCTTCGGGCCACGCCAGCCGATAAGGCGCTTTTGACCGAAATCATGGATGCTATGGAAAAAGCTCACGGCGTCAGTGACTTCGACACCGAGGCGCGTCTTGATGTTGAATTGCACAATGCAGTCGGCGAAGCGGCTCACAACATCGTGCTGCTGCATACATTGCGCTCCTGCTACCAGCTATTGAAAGACGGCGTGTTTTATAACCGCAGCCTCATCTATAGCTATCCCGGCGTCGCTGACATGTTCCTGTCGCAGCATCGCGCCATTTACGATGCCGTCATGGCCGGCAACCCGCAGGCTGCACGCGAAGCTGTCCAAAAGCACATTCGTTTCGTGGAACAGGCAACGCACGATCGCGAGCTTCACGAAGAACGCGAACGTGTCTCGCGTCTACGCTATCGGCAGCGGGTTGGCCCGAAGACAGATAAAAATTCAAAGGAAGATGACGGCAAATGAGCGTAGTTTTCAAGGATGCAGGAGGGCCGGACGGTATCCGCCTTTATGCCATTGGGGACGTCCATGGCCGTCTCGACTTGCTGCAGGATATGCATGGGCTCATCCGTGCTGACCTTGATCACCGCCCCGTTCACGACTGGCGTATCATTCATCTTGGCGACTATATTGATCGCGGCCCGAACTCAAAGGACGTGCTGGATTTCCTGATTGATGCGTCGCGTCGGGATCAGCGCATCATTTCTCTGCTTGGCAATCACGATGACGGCTTTCTTACCTATCTCGCAACTGGTGACGTAGCAGGCGTATTCGCACTGCATGGCGGTGTCGACACAGCTCGTTCCTACGGCGCAGACATTGATTTTGCTGACTCGGATTCGGCCCGCCGAGGTTATGCCGCGCTTGTCCGCGCCGTCCCGCAAGACCACATCGACTTCATTCGCGCCATGCCGCGCTCGGTCGCTTTTGGCGATTTCTTCTTCTGTCACGCAGGCATCAACCCTGCAATGCCACTTGATGCACAAGACCCTGAAGAACTCATCTGGATCCGCACAGCTTTCCTCAAATGGATTGAACCTTTCGAAAAGGTCATCGTCCACGGGCATACGCCACAAAGCGCTATCGACATTCAGCCCAACAGGGTTAATCTCGATACATATGCATGGAAAAGCGGTCAGCTTTCGGCCATCGTGATCGACGGCACGGAAAAGCGGTTTATTGAAACCAAATGATTTTTAATGGGCGCTGGAAATGCCGTAACCGTCGGTCGACATCGCGTTGTTGCCCGCGTCGACGGTGAATATGCCGACCGCCATAAATACAATAGCGGAAACCATCAGAACGGTGAGAAGAGCGGCATGCTTGGCGGTCATATTCGGAAACTCTTTCGACGGTGGCCGGATAAAGTTCGGTAGGCGAGCTGCCACACGGGAGCGTGGCGAACTGCCTTGCTCATTCGGTCGCTGCCCAGGGAGACGGCGTTCAGTTACACCCGAAAAAAGTTACCCGCAACTGAACGGTTCCAACGGGGTCACCGCTTTTTTCTGGAAAAGCCGAATTGCCTGTACGCTGTGGCAAAGCAGCAACGCGAGACTTCGACTTAAGGTTAAGGAGGGATTACAAAACCTCTAGACTTGGCTTATCCATGCCTTGGCAATTGCTGCGCCTGCAGCATCCGCCTGCGTTCCGAATTTCTTTGCAAGTTCAGGAAACTGCACTGCCCAATCCGGTGCAAATCCCAAGATCAGTTCGCTTAGCTGGCCGTTCCACTCGGCGACGAGTTGCGTGTCCGCTTCGAAATGGAACTGTGTGCCATAGACTGCACGCCCGATGCGATAGGCCTGATGAGGCGTCATATCGCTCAACGCCATATGCAAAGCATTCTTTGGAAGCGAAAACGTATCTCGGTGCCAGTGAAAGATTGGAAAGGAATCGCCTGCTGCAGACAAAACCGGATCGCTTCTACCTTCCTCGGTAAGTCGAACTTCATGCCAGCCGAATTCCATCGGGCGGTTCAGAATATTTTCGCCGCCGTAAGCGCGAGCTATGAGCTGACTACCCAGACAAATGCCGAGAACGGCTTTATCTCTGCCGCCAAACCTGCGTATGAGTTCGAGTAAACGGGGGAAATAGGGAAACTCGGCATCGGCAAGCGCATTCTGCTCGCCGCCAAGAACGATCAAGGCTCGGTATCCATCATCATCGGCGGGCAGTATATCACCGTCGTAGGGATGACGCAGATCAATAGAATAGCCCGCATTTGTTACAATGGGTTCGATCTGCCCCAGTCCAGACCCCTCATAATTCTGAACGACCAGCACGCTCATAATAAACCCCCGACCGTTTTTATCTTTGCTAACATGGAAAAGGCCCGGACGACAGCCGGGCCTTTACATCAATTCACCACTGAAACGCTGACCGTTCGGCCCGCAACCAGATGAACACCGTCAGGCACCTCTTCAAGCTTCACGCGAACGGGCACGCGTTGCGCAAGACGGACCCAGTTAAAGGTCGGCGAAACATTTGCAAGCAAGCTGGAAGAATCGCTGCGCTCGCGGTCCTCAATCCCACCGGCGATACCTTCGACCTTTCCCTTGAGCTTCACTTTGCTGCCCATAAGATCAACCACTACCGGATCACCGATCTGGATACGTTCAAGCTTATTTTCTTCGAAATAGCCGGAGACGTAGAATGAGTCCGTATCAACAAGAGCAGTCACTGCCGAACCGGCTGAAACATAGTCACCCGGTTGAAGTGAGAAGTTAGTAATAACACCGTTGACGGGCGCCTTTACCGCTGATCGGTCCAGATTGAGTGCAGCAAGATCACGATCCAGTTGCGCCTGGCGATAGGAAGCCTCCGCCTGCTGGGCTGTCGTTTCGATCTGCTCCAGTTTCTGGCGCGTCACCGTGGTGTCGTTGAGTTGGCGATAGCGGACCAGATCCCTGTTGGCCATATCGAGCGCCGCCTTGCTGCTATCAACCTTTGCGTCCGCTGTTTGCAGGGCAAGTTTGTAACGGGCCTGATCAATACGGAAGATTACTTCGCCCTCATGAACAGTCTCATTATCATGGACGAGCACTTCGCCGACAAGGCCCGAGACGTCCGGCGCAACACGCACGACATCCGCGCGAATCTTGCCATCACGCGTCCAGGGCGCATTCATATAGTAGTCCCATAAATGCCAGCCAAGAAGCCCCGCCATTGTGACCATGACGACGGTTACAAAGACACGGCCTGAATGGGCGAAGAGCTTTTTCATAACGGTATTCCATTGAGAATGACGGCAGCAACGCCGAGAATGCAAAAATACATCGCAGCATCGAACAAAGGCCGATGCCATACGAAACGATAGAAGCGTATGCGTGCCAGAAGGCGCTGCATTATCGTGTTTGCGAAATAAGCGCCGAGCGCCAGCACGCCGAGGGTCGGAATGTAGATTCCGTAGATGTCGAGTTCAGGTTGCATCACAAATCACATTGTTCTTTTAGGCTGCTTGCGGAAGTGCCATCGACGGACGCGGCGGCAAGGCAAAAGGCGCTGCCTTAGGGAAAAGATTGAAGCGAAGGGCGACCAGCGCCATCCTCGTGCGTTTGGCTATTGCTGGTGATCCGCTCTCGATAATGATGGTGATCGCCGTATCGATAGAGGCGAGCAAGTTTCTGTCGATCTCGCCCGTTTCGTGAGGCTTGCTCGCCAAGGCACGGTAATGTGCACCAACGCCATCCAGCACCTGGTCAACAGCAAACCGACAGTCTTCGGGCAACTTGGAGCGATATTGCTGAAGATCGATCGTGTTCATCCCGTTTCGCAAATCGCGCAACAGATCGATTTTCGCCATATCAGCCGCTGGGATCAATGCCAGGCGTGGCGTCATCATACCGATACGATCTATCATGCGGAGCAAGAGACGGTTCATGCGCTGGCGGCGATGACGTCCCGGGCGGCGTTCAGCAGCAAGCGCGATATCGTTCCAACCCGCCTTGATCAGGCGGCGCACGCTCCATTCCGCACCTACCGATCGGACAATCGAGGTCACCACGGCAGCGATCACAATGCCCAGAACCGTGGCCAGATTGGCATTGGCAAAGCTGACAAAATCATGCGTCAGATGCCCCTGCAGCATAAGCATGTTCGGCAGATTCACGCAGAGCACCATGCCCAGCAGAAACTGCGAAGGAATAGCGAGCAGCAAACCCGCCGGAATGAGGAAAAGCCCCAGCACCAGAACCAGCGGAAAGAAGCCGTCGACAAGCGGCAGCAACGCGAATTCGAAAATGAAAGCAGCAGCAATCACGATCAAAAGCAGCCAGTTGAACTTGCGCATGACAGGCACCGGATCATCCATGGTTGCAAAGATGCAGCAGAAGATGCCAGCCATCATGGCCGCAGCGCTTCCCTGCGCCCAGCCGGTTGCAATCCAGAATGCGGTTGCCACACAGGTCGCCAGAAAAGCAGAAAATCCCGACAAAAATGCCATGCCATAGTCGCGGTGCATTGGACGGCTTTTCAGATGCGCATCATAACGACGCCAGCGCAGCGAATGCCGGGAACCGGACACGATATCCTGACGAAGCGTAATGCAATCACTCCAAATCTGAACCAGGTCGCGAACGCGTGCGGCCACATTGAAAGGCAGCAATTCGCCCCAACTTGTCGCATCCCTTCCATGCCGATCGATCTCTCCGATCAACTGCAACAGAACGGCACGGCGTTCTTCCGTCAGGTTTTCGCCACCCTCGATCCAGTCACAGGCCTCGTCCAACAGCTTCTGGACGGCCGGATGCCAGGACCTTTCGTTTTCACCGGGCTTCAGTGCCAGCACATCGTGCAAGCTTGATATGATCGGGAGAACAGCCACCATGCGCTGTTGCAATACCTGAAGCAGCGTTCCGACATTCCTGATAGACGAGGTATCATAGGCAACGTGCGTGGTCAGATTGCGCAACTCAAGAGCATCGGCGGCAAGACGCTGGCGATCTCGCAAAAACTCTGGTGTGGCACCCTCGCCTCGCATACTCGCCAGCGCGAGTTTTGAACCGTCGCGGAGCCAATTATCAATACGACTGACGAGAACCGGACCGCTGTGACGTGGAAAAACAAGACGATTGACGACGGCGGCGCAAATAATGCCGATCGCGATCTCTTCAACGCGACCAACCGCATAGTCAAACGTCGTTTCAGGCACGGAAACAACCGCAAAACTCGCGATTGCCACCGTATAGCCGGCAAGCATGAACAGATAACTGCGCGGCGTCCCATCAAGCAGGCTGATGGCAAGGCAGAGGCCCATCCAAAGGCCGATTGCCAGCGTCAGAATTTCAGGTGAATTGACCAGATGCGGAACGAACAGAATGGTCACTGCGCCGCCGATAATCGTACCGATCAGACGATAGAAACCCTTTGATGTCGTCGCGCCTGACAACGGATGCGCAACGATATAGACCGCCGCGATTGACCAATAAGGATTGGGCAGGTTGGCCATCAGGCCAATCCACAGGGCGAGCATGGCCGCCGCGAAAGTCTTTAATGAAAAGACTACGTCCCAGAACTTCGGGGTTGTTTCGGCTGGCTTCGTCATAGCTTGTTGGGACACCGGTTGAATGCATTGCATCTTTCCGGTCAGAAGGCCGATCAGAAAGACTATGTTTGAAATTTCTCATTCAGCTTGCGCAACACTTCCATGGCGACATCGACCATATCGGAATCGAAATCTCCAAGGAAAAGAGCGCGAAGACGGGCGGCAGACTTTTCCACCTTGGCGGCAAGAACGCGGCCGTCCTCTGTCAGTTGAATGAGCTTGACGCGACGATCAGCATCGTCGGCAACACGCTGGATCAGGCCATCCTTTTCCAGCTCATCGACAACCCGGACAATCGTTGCTCCCTCGATACCGACCCGTTCGGCCAGTACACCTTGTGGAACACGATCTCCGTGCCGCAACAGGGTCATCAGCGGAATGGCTTTCGCGTCGGAAAGACCATGTTCCGCCATCGCCGCATCGAAAGCTTTCCGCCATCCTCTGGCGGTACTCGCGAGAAGCGGTGCGAATTCGACCCAAGCTTGTTTCATCACATCAATTCCATTCAAATAGATAGCTTCATACCTATATGGATACAATCTAATTAAATGCAACTGGCATGATATTCCTCATCAATTGTTTGTGTAGGAATGCTAATTAATTGTCTTACGATACGTTGCCAAAGCGCTTGACCGCCGCCCCTACGCTCTGCCATCGATGCTGACATGCGCGCAAACTATAAAATGCAGAGACTATACATTGAAGACGACCTTCAAACCGGGGGCCGGATAGAGGTTGCCTCGCAGGCAGCGCACTATCTCACCCATGTGCTGCGATTGAAGGACGGTGACGAAATTCTCGCCTTCAACGGACGTGACGGTGAATGGAAATCGCGACTGAAGCCGGAAGGCAAAAAGCGGCTTCTCCTCGAGCCCTCCGAACAGACGCGTCCGCAACCCTTGCCGAGCGATCTCGTCTACTGCTTCGCCCCGCTAAAACAGGGACGACTGGACTATATGGTCCAGAAAGCGGTCGAGATGGGTGCGGGTATTCTACAGCCAGTCATCACACAGCACACTCAGGTACCAAAGCTCGGAGCTGACCGGATCAGAGCCAATGCGATAGAAGCTGCGGAACAGTGTGGTGTTCTTTCGATACCCGAATGTCGCGAGGCAACCCGCTTCGACCGCTTCATTGAGCAGTGGGACACATCGCGGCGCCTGATTTTCTGTGACGAAGGACACGAATCGGACGATCCGCTAACCATCCTGCAGGCATTGAAGCCCGGTCCTGCGGCACTATTGATCGGTCCGGAAGGTGGGTTTTCGGAGGACGAACGCCAAACGCTTCGCAAACTCCCATTCGTGACGGCCATTCCGCTCGGACCGCGAATCCTGCGTGCAGATACGGCTGCGGTCGCTGCAATGGCTCTGGTACAATCTGTCCTGGGAGACTGGCAGAACGCAGGATGACATTCTCGAAATTTGATGTTCAATGGAATTGACTTGCGTGATTTGACAAATTTGTCCAATCACGCTGAGAAGCGAAAAATCGACTAGGGATACACTGCATGGCGCGCGATACGACTGATGAAACGGCACTGACGGGCGTTGAACAACTGGCAGATTATCTGGCTGAAGGGTGCAAGCCCAAGGATGCCTGGCGCATCGGTACAGAGCATGAGAAATTTCCGTTCTATACAGCGGACAACAGTCCAGTTCCCTACGAGGGACCGCGCGGTATCAAAGCCATTCTGGAAGGCATGCAGAGGACGCTCGGCTGGGAGCCTATCATCGACGAAGGCAATATCATCGGCCTGGTGGAACCGACCGGACAGGGCGCTATTTCGCTGGAGCCCGGCGGCCAGTTCGAGCTTTCCGGAGCACCACTTTCCACGATCCATCAGACATGTCGTGAAGTAAATGCGCATCTGTCTCAGGTCCGTGAAATAGCAGAACCTTTGGACATTCGCTTTCTGGGTGTTGGCGGCAGTCCGAAATGGACCCTGGCAGAGACACCCGTCATGCCGAAATCACGCTACAAGATCATGACCAACTACATGCCGAAGGTCGGGCATGAAGGTCTGGACATGATGTATCGCACGTCGACTATTCAGGTTAATCTCGACTTCAGCTCGGAACGAGACATGCGTCGCAAGATGCAGGTTTCGATGAAACTGCAATCAGTGGCCACTGCACTTTTTGCCAGTTCTCCGTTCACCGAAGGCAAGCCGAACCGTCTTCTGTCGTGGCGCTCGAGTATCTGGCGCGATACCGACAACCAGCGTTCAGGCGTTCTGCCTTTTGTCTTCTCGGAAAACTTCAGTTTTGCCGACTATGTCGAATGGGCGCTCGATGTGCCGATGTACTTCATCCTGCGCGACGGCCATTATCACGATTGCACACATGTCACTTTCCGCCAGTTCATGAATGGCGCATTGAAAGGCGAAGTGAGCGACCCGGTTCCCAATATGGGCGACTGGACCAATCATCTTTCGACCCTTTTCCCTGAAGTACGTTTGAAACGCTTCCTCGAGATGCGTGGTGCCGACGGTGGCCCGTGGCGCCGCATCTGTGCCCTCCCTGCCTATTGGGTTGGGTTGCTTTATGACGAAGAGGCTCTGACCGCCGCGGAGCTTCTGACCAAGGACTGGACTTATGAAGAGGTTCTCACGCTTCGCAATGAAGTTCCTGCCAAGGCTTTGAACACGACCTTCCGTGGCAAGCCGCTGGAACAGATCGCTCGCGAAACTTTGAAAATCTCCCGCCTCGGCCTTCTGAACCGCAACAAGTTGAACAGCGAAGGCCATGACGAAACGCACTTCCTTGCACCGCTCGAGGAAATTGTTGCGGCTGGCGTCACAGACGCTGAGCGTATGCTGAAGGCATATAACAGCGTCTGGGCAGGATCGGTCGATCCAATCTTTCTGGAATATGCTTATTGAGCATTGAGCAGCAAATACATCCAACAAAAAGGGCGCGTTATTCGCGCCCTTTTTGTTTTAGAGCGCCGATCCGATTCAATCAGATCGGCGTTCTAACTGCTTGTTTTAACGTTCATCTGGTTCCGAAAGCCGTTTCACACTTTTCGGGATGCGCTCTGATCAGCTCGTAACCTGCTGGCCTTTACTTGGATCGGGTATCACAACAATCGTGCTGCCATCGCGCACATTGTTGTAAAGGTCGATCACGTCCTGATTGAGCATGCGGATACAGCCGGATGAAACGGACTTTCCAATGCTCCAGGCTTCTGGTGATCCATGGATACGGTATAACGTATCACGCCCGTCCTTATGAATGTACATCGCGCGCGCACCGAGCGGATTCTTGATCCCGGGAGGCATTCCGCCATTGGCGATGCTGTAAGGTTCCAGTGAGGGTTGACGTGCGACCATCTCATCCGGCGGCGTCCAGCGTGGCCATTGGCGCTTATAAGCGATCCTCGCACGTCCGGCCCATGCAAAACCATCACGCCCGACACCTATACCGTAGCGCATGGCCCGGCCATTGCCGAGAACATGATAAAGATATTTGTTCGGCGTATCGACGATAACAGTGCCTTTGACTTCGCTCGTCGGATAGTCGACTTCCTGACGCCAGAATTTGGGGGCAACCTTGCTCGTATCGACAGCGGGGATGGGAAACTGTTCTTCCGGCATGGCCTGATACATAAGTGGCACGGGCCGCAACGGCGCAGGCTCGGGCAGTTTCTTGGCTGGTTGGGGCGGTTGTGCCGTCGAAACGCAGCCTGACAACGCAACAGCGCTGACACCTACAAGAAAGCCCCGGCGGCTGAAAGCAGCCTTCGCAAAGCCGTGTGCAAGGTCGTCTTGGGATTTTTCTCGCGACATCCTGAATCTCTAACTGTGACAGATGCGTGAGAAAAAGAAGGTCAAGCTTAAGCCAGCCTTAAGGACAACACATCCCAACAAGACGAGGCGAAAACGGCTGCTAAGTGTTGCTAAAATAACGATCCCTGATTTCCAGAGCCCGGCGACGTAGAGGTTTTCGTTTGTACGCGCCTTGCAGGCTCGCTCGCATCTTCGTCACTCGTAACAACGGCAATATCACCGTCGCGAAACCGTATGGACAATGTGTCACCGACCGAAACGGATGCAGCCTGTTTCACTGGTTTTCCATCTGCGTCGAAGACAACCGCAAAACCGCGATCAAGCACACTTTCATATGAAAGCGTACGCATGAGACGTTCAAGCTCCTGCCCACGCCGTTTGGCTCTCTCTAATAAAAGTCGAATAGCTTGGTCGCGACGGCGATCGAGCTGTTCTATAGCGATGGTCGTAAGTTTCGTTCGCCGCAAAATAGGCTCAGCCGAAAGGCGATTTGCTCGATGAGCGAAAACTGTACGGCGTTCGCGCAGGAATGCTTCCAGCGCCCGAGGCAACCTTTGTCCCAGAACGGACACCCCGCGCTCCAGCTCAAGAAACCGACGCTGCAGGAGACGCGGCGACAATTGTCGCGCGTGGCCTTCAAAATGAACCCGTTTCTTTTGCGTATTGACGAAAAGAGCCCGCGTAAGGCGCGAAGCTGCTTCATCGAAACGGCGACGCGGCAAAGCCAGCAACTGGTCGGCGGACGGAAGAGCACGCGATGCCGAACGGTGCGCTTGTCGTTTGAGGTCGATAAATCGGGACATGGCCGACGAAAGCCGCGCGGATTGTCCGGCCAGTGCCGCCAGCAGATCCGCCTTTACCGGCACTGCCATTTCAGCGGCACCTGTCGGCGTCGGCGCGCGAACATCCGCAGCCAGGTCAATTAACGTCCAGTCGGTTTCGTGGCCGACCGCCGAAATCACCGGTATATGCGACGCAGCAACAGCACGTACGACAATTTCATCATTGAAGCCCCACAGATCTTCCAGACTGCCACCACCACGCGCCACAATCAGAACATCCGGCCTCGGAATAGGTCCGCCATCAGGTAGGGCGTTGAATCCATCCACGGCGGCGGCGACTTCCGGCCCGCTCGTCTCGCCCTGCACACGCACAGGCCAGACAATGACATGCAGCGGGTAGCGGTCTGCAATCCGGTGAATAATATCACGAATGACCGCTCCGGTCGGAGATGTCACCACTCCGATGACATGAGGCATATAGGGCAGGAGCTGCTTGACGGCGGGATCGAACAAGCCTTCCGAAGCCAGCCGTCGCTTTCGGTCCTCCAGAAGCGCCATAAGGGCACCGGCTCCCGCTGGCTCCATCTGCTCGATGACAATCTGGTATTTAGAAGAACCGGGATAGGTGGTGAGTTTGCCGGTAGCAATGACCTCCATCCCCTCCTCGGGACGGAAGCGCAGGCGGCTCATTGAACCGCGCCAGATTACCGCTTCCAGCCGCGAGCGGTCATCTTTCAAAGCAAAATAAGCGTGTCCCGACGAATGCGGCCCCCGATAGCCGGAAATTTCGCCACGCACGCGTACATGTCCGAACGTATCCTCGACCGTACGCTTCAACGCGCCGGAAATCTCGGAAACGCTATACTCAGCGACGTTAGACGACGCGCCGGTAAAACTCGAATCGGAAGCCATGCTCATCCCATCATAGGCAACCAGGTGGCATGGCCGGTCAAGAAGCCATGCTGCGATTTAGAGCGCATCCAGAAAACTGTGAAACGGTTTTCGGACCAGATACGCGTGAGAACGCCGGTCTGAATCAATCAGATCGAACGCACTCTCCTGTCCCATCACCAGCCCGGCAGCAATTCGTTGGCTCGCACCCTCCTCGTGCGAACCGCCGGAAACGGTGAAATTTCCGCCGAAGCCATCGCGCCGGGCTGCGGTGACGATATATTGTCTAGACTTTCGATAATGTGCTGCGCAAGTGCATCTACAACGGCGTTCTGTTTTGTATGGCCACGCATGATGCCGATGCCGAATTCCGGCAACATTCCAAATCCATCAGCTTCACCAAGGACCCGCATACCGGGACGAAGTGCACATTCCGGAAGAACAGAGATCGCAAGCCCGGAAAGAACTGCTGCCGCCAGAACTGTCGCTGACCAGCTTGTGATGATGATGCGATAATCGCGTCGGGCCGCTTCCAACACGTCGATAGCTGCATGCCGCCAGATACAGGTTGGGCGTCCGACAGCAAGTGGCAGCACCGCCTCTTCGTGCACTGCATGGTTGGCAGAAGTCACCCAAAGCAAGGGTTCTGTGCGAACCACTTCAGAACGGCGTTTGTCATCGCACTGGGTGACGAGGGCAATGTCCAGCGTTCCGCGACGAATCATTTCATCCAGATTTACGGTCGGTTCGCAGACAACCGATAATTCGACCCGCGGGTTTGAACGCGCAAACCGAGCCATGATTTCCGGCAGAAACCGATCGGCATAATCATCCGGTGTGCCGATGCGCACGTGACCTTCCAGTTGCGTGTCATCGAAGGCCGCGACGGTCTCACCATTGAGCTGCATCATGCGGCGCGCATACAGCAGAAGCCGTTCTCCGTCTTCGGTAAGACGATTGGTTCGTCCGTCGCGTTCGAACAATGGTTTACCGATGCGCTCTTCCAGACGGCGCATCTGCATCGAAACAGCCGACTGCGTCTTGAAAACTGCGTCCGCTGCCCGCGTAAAACTGCCCATATCCGCTATGGCTATGAAAGTCTGCAATTGATCGAGATCCAGAGGCGCACTCATTGGCGTCATCCATCATTATAATTGAAGAATTACATTAAAAACATTCGTTGGAACAATCAATCCGATTGTTGGATAAAACGGCCATCGTAAAGGAAAAGGAGCCGCGAAAGCGAATGACCCTGACGATAAGGATCCCATAGCCCCGCTAAAATCAAAGGAGAGCGGACATGACAGCGACAAGCAAGATAACGACAACGCATTTACCGGCAACGAGCGGACCGACCTCCACGTTCGCGCAGATGGTGAAGGCCACATTTACGTCGATCATGCGTCGCTGGACGTTTTCCAATGGTCGGCGACAACTACTGAACCTGAGTGATTTTGACGATCACATGCTGCGCGATATCGGGCTCCGCCGAGAAGATATTTACACAGCGGTTCACTATCGCGGCATGGAGGACCCGACCCAGGTCCTCAGTGAACTCGCAGATGCCCGCCTTCGGATCAAAGCGACGCGCCAGATCTGCTGAGAGGGAAGCTTTTTGCAGTTCAGCAAGGCGATAGCTCTTTTTGAACTCACAGACTGATCATCTGGCAGGCGCCACCTTCACATGCCGGGTCCCCTCCCGGCCAGCCTGCCCCTTGCCCGGCCGCTCCTCCGCTGGCCGGGCTTTTTTTATACGCCGGCTTCAGGGAAGCACTCCACCGCATACCAATTTGCAACGCCACAGCTACTCGAATTCAGCAATCGCGGGATAACTGAAATCGCTTTGATTTTTTTCTAAGAAAAGTGTTGCGTTCGCTGTTTGAGTTCGCTAGATGGAGGCCGTCGACAAACGAAGCTTCATGCTTCTGTCGCAATCGCGCTTCAGCCGAATATGACTGATACGCGGACCCTGCTGGGGAATAGTTTAATGGTAGAACGACGGACTCTGACTCCGTTAGTCTTGGTTCGAATCCAGGTTCCCCAGCCAAATCTTCTTTTCTTCATAAAAAATTAGAAGAAAATGGCAAGTTAGGTCTTACCTCAACTTTTCTTTGTTGGATTCGACCAGACACAACTTCCAGGTATTCGGCTCTTTTGAAGACTTGTGCTTCCTGCGCACTAAAGACGACTGTGTGTCGTTGGCATTGCATTAAACCATTTTGAAACTGCGGCACGTACCGGATTTAAACATTACAAAAAATTCAGGTTCCACTCTTGAACTTGGCAACTGCATACACATTTGAAGAGATGCAGCGCCGGGCCCCTCTGGTCATGGTTTCCGCTATGGCGATGTCGGGGCTGCTCCACTTGTTCAAATGGAGATGGTCCGGCGATGGATTCGCTTATTGTAGCCCTTTCGGGCGATTTTCTCGGCACACCTGTATATTTCTGGGCAGCATTTATCATTGTTGTCGTTGGCCTGCTTGTTTTCGACCTCGGCATTCTGCATCGCGACGAACACGAGATCGAAGCCAAGGAAAGCCTGCTGCTTTATGGTTTCTATGTCGTGATCGCGCTGGCATTCGGTGGCTGGGTATGGTGGCAGCGCGGCCCCGAGGCCGGTCTCGAATTTTACACCGGCTATTTGATTGAGCAGAGCCTTGCGATGGACAATATGTTTGTTATCGCGACGATTTTCGGCTTCCTTGCCATCCCCCGGCTTTACCAGCATCGCGTTCTGTTTTGGGGTATTCTGGGCGTTATCGCCTTCCGCGCTGTTCTGATTGGACTTGGCGCCGCGCTCGTACACGAATTTAACTGGATTCTCTTCCTCTTCGGCGCGTTCCTTGTTTTCACAGGTTTCAAGATGTTCGGGCATCAGGACGAGACGCCCGATATCGAACAGAATGCCGTATTCAAGTTCCTGCGTCGGCGATTTAATATCACCCGCGAACTGCATGGGCGGCATTTCACAGTCAAGCAACCACATCCGAAGACCGGCAAGATGGTCACCTGGCTCACGCCGCTGGCAGTCGCTCTCATCATGGTGGAAACTGTCGACCTGATCTTTGCCGTCGACTCTGTTCCCGCCGTCTTCGCCGTCACTCAGGACACGTTCATCGTCTACACCTCGAATATCTTTGCGGTGTTGGGTTTGCGCGCACTGTATTTCGCACTTGCTGCGGCAATGAACCGGTTCCGCTATCTGCAGGTGTCTCTCGCAATCATTCTTGTGCTGATCGGCATCAAGATTTTCCTCGTGCCACTGGGTGTTCACATCAACACGCTGCTGTCGCTTGTCGTGACACTCAGCATCCTCGCAAGCGGTGTATTTTATTCGCTCTATAAAACCCGCAATGAACCGGACATGAGTGTCGAGGAAATCGCCAAGCAACAACATGTTGAGAACTGATAGAACATTTTTCCAACACGGAGAGGCCGGCCCTATGTGCCGGCCTTTTTCGTCTGTAGCATCACTCGAGCGTACACCGATGCTCCGGGATACACTTTGTTCATCTGTGCACTGGCTCCGGGTCGACGACATGAACCATTGAGAGGGAAAGCATATCCTTTTGGTGAAGCTGCGCCCCACCTTGTGGATGTTATACTAGGCTTCAAAAATCAATTTACCCGAGAGCACGTCGCGGAAGTCGAAGTTGAACTCCTTATTGCTTGGCGCACTGGTATTCATCATTTTGATAGCGGCAACCATGCTGGGCATGTTTTGCCGAACGCGACTGCCTGAGCATCATCTCAGTTCCGAATCCAAGGATGTCATTCGCCTTGCCACTGCGGTTGTCGGAACGCTTTCCGCTCTCGCGCTCGGACTTCTTATCGCCTCAGCAAAAACCGATTATGACGATGCGCAGGCCGAGATGAAAACATCTGCAGCACGCATCGTTCTTCTGGATCGAATTATGGCGCGCTATGGGCCCGAAACCGAACAACCGCGCGCCATACTCAAGCAAATCATCCAAAAACGTCTCGATCGGTCATGGAACGCCGAGAGAGCAGATCAATTCTCTGGTGGCGCTCTACCGGAGTTCAAGGATATCGAGGAAATCCAGGCCAATCTACGCGCCTTGAAACCGTTGGATGCCGCGCAAAGCTCCCTGCAAGCGCGAGCACTTGAAGTCAGCGGCGTGATTGCTGAAGGTCATTGGCAATTGGTAGAAACAACCGATGAGGGTCTTCCCCTCCCATTTCTTATCGTGCTGATTTCATGGCTGGCACTTTTATTCGCTACTTTCGGGCTGCAAGCTCCAGTAAATGGCACGGCTATATTGATAATAATGGTGTGTTCACTGTCTGTTGCGGGTGCAATTTTCGTGATTTCGGATATGGCGAGCCCATATGCCGGGCTGATACACATTTCGGAAGCCCCGCTACGGACTGCGTTGAGCCGCCTCGGTGCACCATAACGCTGCTTTATAGCGCCACAAAGTGCAGAGGCGACACCTCACGATATTCACGTAAAGGCACGATGAAATCCGCTGGACGGATTGGGCTCTTGAGCTCGTCCGCTTCACTTGAAAGTTTGGCCCGTCGCCGATCAGGGTCCGGAACAGGAACAGCCGCCATAAGCTTGCGGGTATAGTCGTGTTGCGGATTCTCAAACACAGCCGACCTTGGCCCGATTTCTACGATCTCACCCAGATACATGACAGCCACGCGGTGGCTTACGCGCTCGACAACTGCCATGTCGTGCGAGATGAACAGGAATGCGAGGTCAAGGCTCTGCTGAAGATCAAGCATGAGATTGATGACCTGTGCCTTGATCGAAACATCAAGCGCCGACACGCTTTCATCCGCAACGATAACTTTCGGCTTCAGGGCAAGCGCCCGTGCAATACAAATGCGCTGCCTCTGCCCGCCAGAGAATTCATGCGGATAGCGCTTGGCCATATCCGGCGTCAGGCCGACCTTTTCCAACATGTCGGCAACAACGTCCTTTGCGTCCCGCGCGCTCCCCAGCCGGTGCTCGATATAGGGTTCCGCAATAGCGGCCCCGACTGTCATGCGCGGGTTCAGCGAGGCATAAGGATCCTGAAAGATCATCTGAACCGACCGTCGCATTTCGCGCATAGCTTGTTTGTCGAGGGTCAGAATATTGCGGCCTTCCACAAAAACTTCACCAGAATCCGGTTCGGTCAGTCGCATGATGGCGCGCCCGGTCGTCGACTTGCCGCATCCGCTCTCGCCGACCAGCGACAGGGTTTCACCCTTGCGGAGCTCAAAGGATACATTCTCCACTGCGTGAACACGCCCGCTCAAGCGCGCCATGAAACCCGAGTAAATCTCGAAACGCTTGGTAAGGCCTTTGACTTCCAGCACCGGTCCGTCGGCCTTATCAACCGTATCCGCCACCTCGACCGGCTTCTCCGAAAGACCAGTCGCATTGTCTACGACCGGAAATCGCAACGGACGTTGATAGCCCTGCATGGAACCCAGCACGGGAACTGCCGAAAGCAGCGCACGGGTATAGGGATGCTTGCTCTGCCGAAAAATATCGGGCGTCCGTCCTGTCTCAACCTGCTTGCCACGAAACATGACGACCGTACGGTCCGATATTTCAGCCACCACGCCCATGTCGTGCGTGATGAAAAGAACTGATGTGCCTTCTTCTTCCTGCAATGTCTTGATCAGATCGAGGATTTGTCCCTGAATAGTCACATCCAGGGCTGTGGTCGGTTCGTCGGCGATCAACAGTTTAGGTTTGGACGCCAATGCCATTGCAATCATCACACGCTGACGCATGCCACCCGAGAAGCGATGCGGATATTCGTCGAAACGCGATACCGCCGACGGGATACGGACTTTTTCCAGCAAGCGGATCGTTTCAGCACGCGCATCAGCCTTCGACATTTGCGAATGACATAGCAGAGCTTCAGAAATCTGATCTCCAATTGTAAAGAGCGGATTGAGACTGGTCATCGGCTCTTGAAAGATCATGGCGATTTCATTGCCACGTATCCGGCGCATTTCCTCTTCCCGCAGCGTCAGAAGCTCCCGATCACCCAGCGTGATACTGCCCTTGATGCGGCTTGTATCTTTCTGCAACAGCCGCATGATCGAAAGCGAAGTGACGCTTTTACCGGAGCCGGATTCTCCGACGATTGCTACAGTCTCTCCTGGATGGACATCGAAGGAAACATCATCGACAACCGCCTTCCAGGCACCGTCGACCAGAAAGGACGTAGTCAGTCCTTGAACGGATAGTACAGGATCACCGTTTCCAACCTTTGCAATCTTTTCTGACGTCATAATGTTCCTCCGATCTACTCAGGCTCTGCCAATCAATCCGGCCAGCGCAGCAAGCCATCGAAGCGATGTCTGCTTCTATCCTCGAACGGCGTAGCGATAAGCTCGTTCGATGCCCGAGCCTTGTCGAGCTCCTCACCCAGACGCTGGGCAACGATGATTTCCTGACCGGGATGCAGATTGCAGGGATCGAGATAGAAATAATTGTGTTCCACCTCATGGTCCCGCGTGATGATAGGCGGATTTCCGCGTGCTAGAGCCGTCACCAGATCCCAGGCCGTGATATGGGCGTCCGCTGCCGTCACGATAACTCGTAGGCGGTCAAGCGGATTGCTTGTCGGATCCGGCTCGATCAGAGCTGTAATGCCCGGGCGACCGTCTAGCGTCTTCTTCCACAGTTCAAGATAGCTGGTCTCTCTCTCACGAATTCCGGCATGGTCGCGCTTTTCCCATGCTTCCAGCGCCGCCATAACGCCGTAGATGCTCTCTTTGCCAACTTTCATGCCTCGCCCGATGCCGAGATTTTGCAGAAACGCATTGCGGACGAGTTCCTTCTTGCCCGCCACGATGCCGGATGTCGGGCCACCCAGAAACTTGTGACCCGAATAGATCACGACGTCGGCGCCCTTTTCCAGAAACAGCTTCAGATCGTATTCGGATGCGGCATCCACGATCACCGGCACGCCCTTTGCGTGCGCGATCTCGACAAATTCGCAGAGATGCAGCAGGCCGTAGTCGACGACGTGATGCGATATGACGTAAACTGCCGCGGCTGTCTTTTCGGTAATCGCATTTTCCATATGATACAGATGGGTCGATGTTGCCTGTCCGATCAGGACGGCCTTGCCACCGGCAAGCCGAATTGCCTGATCAACCGGGGCGCCGTAGCTGACCACATGTCCCGTCTGCACAAGGATTTCGTTCCTTTCCGGCGTGACATCCGGCAATCTCTCAATCGCAAGAAGATTGTTACCCGTCATTGCACCGGCAACTGCAAGCGTGATGCCCGAGGAGCAAGAGGCCGTGACAAATCCAGCCTCGCCGCCCGTCAGACGCGCGATCACTTCACTCGCCTTGCGCTGCAGATCATTGATCTCGACGAATTGCGGCAGGATTGCTGCCATCGCCTCTACCGCTTCGGGCACGACAATGGATGCACCGAGCGATGTCATCGTGCCGGAAACATTGATGACCGGTCGAAGCCCGATCTTGCGGCGGATATCATCGGTCATTTCATTTCTCCCATTTCTTTCATTGCCTCAGCCATCGACACGTATGCCATAATAATGTAATAACTTCTTGAATTCATATGGAGCACTTGCGTGAGCGTATCGTCATCCACCGACACCACCGAAACGTCCCTCGTGGACAACGCCGAAGCCAAGTCGGTACGCCGTTCGCGCGTGAGCGGCATCGACCGTGCGCTGCAGGTGATCGACTATCTTTATGAAACCGGTGCTCCAGCCGGTCCTTATGCGATTGCGAAAGCCATCAAGGCGCCTTTGTCGACCGTTTATGTGACCATCGATGATCTGGTTGAAAAGAATATGCTCGCCCGCAACGCGGATGGCGCAATCTGGCTTGGTGCCCGGCTCTATCATTACGGTCTTGCCTATGCGCGCTCGCTCGATTTCATGAGCGTAGCCACACATGAGATGCACGATCTCTGCCGCGAAGCGAACGAAGCTGTGCAGTTGTGCGGTCGGGATGGGGACCACATGCTTGTTCTGGCCATGGCGGATGGGCCGAGCCCGTTTCAGGTTGCCTCGCGTGTCGGCACCAGAGTGCCGTTGAACTGGACGGCATCCGGTCGTCTTCTGGTCGGTCATTTGGCCGCTGATGAACGGGTCGAGCTTTTCAGGCGCTGTGCCAGGACGTCCCCGACCGGTCGAGCCGAAATTGACGCTACAAGCCTTTCGGAGGCTGCGGCCAAAGCGTTCGACGAGCGGCTCTCGATCCAGATTGCTGAATCCGACTATGCAGTTGCCTGTATCGCTTCCCCAATCTGCGACGGTGACGGGCAATGCGTTGCGACGATCTCCATCGTGCTCCCCGAACAGAAGGTGCTTTCCGACGAAGGTCGCTACACCAATCAAGTGCGTAGTTCGGCAGCAAAGATCGAAAAGCTGATGGGTTGGCGCAATCATTGACATTGTCCTAGTCGTTCAAAGCGACGATCGCTTCGATTTCGACCGTGATATTGCCGGGCAACGAACCAAAGCCGACGGCTGAACGTGCGTGCTGTCCGGCGTCACCAAAGACCTCGATGAACAGATCGGAACAACCATTGATAACGTTGGGATGCAGTTCGAAATCCGGCACCGCGTTGACCATACCCAAAAGCTTCACAACCCGCTTCACGCGGGAAAGGTCGCCCAGCGCCTCGTGCATGACAGCCAGCAGATTGATACCGGTCAGGCGGGCGTCTTGATAGGCTTGATCGACGCCAATATCGCAGCCGACCTTACCCGAACGCAAATGACCGCTCTCTTCCCGAGGCCCCTGTCCTGAAAGATAGAGAATATTGCCCTCGCGAACATGCGTGACAAAATTTGCAATCGGCGGCGGGGGCGGCGGCAAAGTTATGCCGAGTGATGCCAGCCGGTCGTAGGGAGAATGCTGTATTTCAGTCGTTTGGGGGGAATGAGCCACGAATTTTCCTCGTCATTCTGTTACGGGTCGTTCCCGCAAATTCAATGTTGTGCCGACAGTCTCAGCGCCACGAATAGCCATGGCTATGGCGAACGAGTTTACGCGCACGTGGGATATACCGGCTGGCCGTAATGGCCTCGGCACCGATCACCGCGTAGCGCGGCTCGAAAAGCCTGTTCAGACGGGACACATCACCGTTGGAATCTGTCGCTTCCAGATCTGCATCGACCAGATCGAAGATCGTGAAATCGGCGCGCTGGCCAACTGAGAGCCGGTTTTCCATCGAAAGCTTGATAACCGACGCAGGATTATGCGTGACGGCTTCAATGACATTTTCGAACGGCATATTGACCGACAACAGTTTCGACATGGTCGTCGCCAGATCCCAAACCGGGAAATTCATCGAATGACCATGAAGGTCCGTCGAGATCGAAAAGGGAAGGAGACCGCGTTCAATTGCCGCTTCGGCAACTTTGAACGAGAAGGACGCACCGCCGTGGCCAATATCCAGTCGGATGCCCTCACCTGCACAGCGTTCCGCGAGGTTGAAGAGATCCTCGTCTTCCATGATGCTGGAACCGGACTTGCCGTTGAAGCAATGTGTGACGACATCGCCGGGGCCAAGGATTTCCAGAACTTCGTCATAAAGCGCAGGCGGTTCGCCCACATGCACCATCATCGGCACTTTGAGTATTTTAGCAATCTTCTTGCCAAGCTTGACCGGTGTGACGCCCCAAGATCCGGTGATGACATGGCTGGCGCGGACCTTGATCCCGACAATATGCTCGCTGTTGGCGGCATAGCATTCGAGAATGCGATCAAGATCAATGTCCTTGATGTCGCGCAGTTCGGGTACCCGGTTGCAGGCGACGAGACCTATCGAACCAAGATTGAGGAAAGCCTTGATCCGTTCCTTGGCCGGCTCAATGATATATTCACGAAAGCCGTGGAAATTGGCCTCCCCCGCCGAACCGGCATCGACCAGCGTCGTCACCCCACGTTCAGCGCCGCACTCCGATGGGCGTATCGAAATGTCTGTACCGCCATGCCAGATATGAACGTGCAGATCGACCCAACCTGGCGAAATCCAGGCTCCTTTGCCATCGACGCGCTCGGCATCAGCCGGTGCGTTCAACGACTTGCCAATGGCGCTGATATTACCGTCTTTCCCTACCAGAATATCGGTTGTCGCATCGGCGTGTACCGTACCGAACGCTACCGGCTTTACATTGGTGATGAGGAGCGTTTTCGCCTGTTCACCGGAAACCATATTACAAATCCCTTCGCAGTCTTGGGTCGAGCATGTCGCGTAGTCCGTCCCCCACCATCTGGAGCGAGAGGACGGAAAGAATGATGGCGAAGCCGGGGAAATAGGTCATCCAGTCGGCCTGACCGATATATTGGCGTCCCGCGGCAATCATCGTTCCCCAGGTCGGAATTTCTGGGCTGACGCCAAGGCCGAGGAACGAGAGCCCCGCTTCAGCGAGCATTGCGCTCGCAAACAGGAAAGTGCACTGCACGATAATCGGCGAGATCAGGTTCCTCAGCACGTGCCGCGTCATGATGTGGAATGTCGAAATTCCAAGCGATTGAGCGGCTTCGACATAAGGCAGTTCACGGATCACCAATGTCGAGGCACGCACGATACGCGCCAGCCTTGGTGAATAAACCACGGACAGCGCGACGATGACCGTCGCCAGCGAGGGGCCAAGCGCAGCAACCAATGCAATGGCCAAAAGAATATCAGGGAAAGCCATCATCGCATCAATCAGGCGGGCAATAGGCGTGTCCAGACGCTGAAAGAAACCGGCGAGCAATCCGAGCGTAACCCCTATGATTGTTGACAGGACAACAACCGCCGCTCCAACCATAAGTGACAGCCGCCCGGCGTAGATCGTGCGCGAAAAGACATCGCGTCCGAACTCATCCGTACCGAACCAGAACATCTCGCTCGGTGGCTTGAGACGGTTGACGATTGAAAGCTTCGACGGTGAATAAGGCGCAATCCAGGGCGCAAGCAGCGCAAGGATAACGAAGACCGTCAGAACGATGATGCCTGCCGCCACGGTCTTACGCTTGAACAACCGACGAATGAACAACGCGCGTTCCGAAGGTGCTTTTTGTGTGGTCGCAACAAGATTGGTCATCAGTAACGAACCCTCGGATCCACGAACAGATAAAGCATATCGATGATGAAATTGATCAGGACATAGAGCCCTGCAATGACGAGCAGCGCGCCCTGAATTATGGGATAGTCCCGTCGCAGGACGGCAGACACGACAAGATTTCCGATCCCCGGCACACCGAACACAGTTTCCGTCACCACAGCGCCAGAGATCAGGACGGCTGCGGTCAGGCCGATGACCGTCAGGATCGGGATCAAAGCGTTTTTCAAGGCATGTTTCATAATCACGCGCCGCTCGATCAATCCCTTTGCGCGCGCCGTGCGAATATAATCATCGCCAAGGACATCAAGCATCGAGGCACGCGTGAAACGCAGGATCAGAGCAGAGGAAACCAGTCCCAGCGCGAAGGCCGGCAGGATGAGATGGTACATTCGATCCATAAAACTCGAACCCGGCCCGCCATAGCCGGATACCGGAAACAGGTTCAGCCGAACGGCAAAAAACTGCATGAGGATGAGCCCGAGCCAGAAGCTCGGTATGCTCGCTGCGAGCATGGCGACCGTTGTCGCCGCCTGATCGACAAAGGAACCGCGCCGGTAAGCGGCGTAAATCCCGACCGGTAAAGCAATGATGCAGGCGATCAGAAGAGAAAGAACCGTCAGAAAGAATGTCGGTTCGGCTCGGTCCAGCAATGCTGCGCCAACCGGCATGTTGAGAAAGATCGACTGACCGAGATCACCCTTCAAGAGTTGGCCGATGTAATAGAAGTACTGAACGACCAGCGATTGATCGAGCCCCAGCCGGGAGCGCAGATCGGCAATGTCCTGCGCCGACGCATCCGGCCCGAGCATGACTGCGGCAGGATCGCCGGGTGTCACCCGAACGATCACGAATACAATCGTCACGACCAGAAACATGACGACAGCCATGCCGACAAACCGCTGAAGGATGTAGCGCACCATGCGATCAGATTCTCCAGATTGACCCGTTTAGAGCGCCATGCGTCCATTTGGACGCACATAGGTCGCTCTAGCTCATTGAAGCTACGCATCGTGCTTCCCAAAATCGTTACCAATTTTAGGCCGATGCTGTAGCGAATGCCGACCATCAGATCGGCATTCGCAGTGGCAGGAAGTTACTTCTTCAGCGAAGCGTTCCAGAAATAGGGCCACGGAGCCGTATCGACGCCCTCAAGTTTGGTCGACATGGCCGCAACAGCGTTGAAATCGCCGATCTTGATCAAGGGCAGTTCGTCATAGATGGTCTTCTGGACGTCTGCCCACAGCGCAACACGCTTTTCTGGATTGGATTCGGATGTGAACGCATCGACCACGGTTTTACGCGCAGGCGTATCCCACCAACCTGGCGAACTGGTCGACAAAGAGCCGATCAAGGCAGGTTCAGGCAGGAAAGGGCTATGCGTTATGTAGATATCCCAAAGCTTGGGATCAGCACGGCGCTGCGTCAGTGTCGCCCAGTCGACAACCTGCAGGTCGACCTTGAACCCGGCAAGTTTCAGATATTCGGCAGCCACCTGCGCCATCTTGTAATGGAACTCATACTGGCGGCTGGTCAGGATACGCAACGGTTCGCCGTTGTAGCCCGCAGCCTTCAACGCTTCTGCCGCCACCTCGGGCTGAGCGACATTATAATTTCCTTCGACACCGGCTTCCGTATTCCAGACAAAATTGGACGGATAGAAAGCACCGTCCAGTGCGTAGAATTCCGTACTGCCAAATGCAGCAGCAAGCATGTCTTCCATGCTCAATGCCTGTGTCACGGCCTTTCGTACCGGCAGCTTTGACGCCACACCTTCCTTGGTATTGAACACAAAGACAGGATAGCCGAAGGGCTTCAGAACCAGCGGTTGGGAAGCAGTCGAAGACTTGATCTTGTCAAATGATTCCACTGGAATGGAATCGACATAGTCGTATTGTCCGGAAACCGCTGCTTCAACACGGGTATTTGCGTCAGGAACCGAGACAAACCGGATCTCATCGAGATATTGATGGCGCGCTCCACCGTAGCCGTCACTTTCGCCGTCGCGCGACTTGTAACCATCGAAACGCACGAGCTGAATGTACTGGTCCGCCTTGCGTTCCTTGAGCATGTAGGGCCCGGTACCGATAAACTCGTTCATCGGCTCTGCCTGCTTTTCCGACGGGATGATGATCGCCGCGGAATTGTTGAAAGCGAGCAGAGAAGTAAGCGGTGCATAAGGCTGCTTCAGCGTAATGGTCACTGTAGCCGGATCAGTAGCCGCAATATTTTCGATGAAGGCTGATGCCTGTTTTCCGCGTGATGCCAGCTTCGTCCAACGCTGCAACGACGCAACCACGTCTTCCGATGTCATGTCAGTGCCGTCATGGAACTTAACGTCTGAACGCAGCTTGATCGTATAAGTTTTTCCGTCTGCACTGATTTCGGGCAGGCTTTCCGCTAGCAGCGGCGTCGGTTTCCATTCCTTGTCGAACGTATAGAGCGTTTCAAAAATATGCTGCGTGACGATGCCCACAAGATCGGCAGTGGATACCATCGGGTCAAGCGTCGGTGGCTCGCCAATGGTGGCGACATTGATGACGCCACCCTTGTCTTGCGCCAGCGAAACGCCGGGACTGAAGATCATGGCAGAAGCCAGAAGGAGTGCTAGTTTGATCCGCAAGGCATAACCCCCATTTTTGATTTGTTCCACAATTATGTTATATAGGCTTTTATAAAAGAATAGCTGAGAACTTCGGGGTGTCAATCCATCAAAAAGCTTCGACTGGAATTCTTCATGCGATAAAATTGGAACTCCTTCCAAATCAAGGAGATACGACGCGATAAAGTAGGAGGCGCCGCGGGGGGCATTCGCCTTTCGTTAGTTTTCAACTTTGGTGGCGGTGACGACAAAATGTCTCGACTGCGGTGTGGAGCGCCTAAACTATCCGCGTTTATCAGATTTTATGGGTGGCACCTCCGAAGCTGTATCGATAAGAGTGCGCCATGACACGCAAAGGCCAGGGCTACCTCTTCACACTTCTCGCAGTTACCATTTTTGCAACGCAGGACGGTATTTCGAAGTATCTTGGCACTCATTATTCGCCGATCCTGATAACGATGATCCGCTATTGGGTCTTTGCAGCTTTCGTTCTTCTGCTTGCAATGCGCTCCGGCGGCATCGCCAAAGCCGCAGCAACGAAACGCCCCTTTCTGCAACTTTTTCGCGGAATTTTGCTTGCAGCAGAAATCGTTACATTCATATTCGCTCTCAGTCGCGCAGGCATGGCAACAGCGCAGTCAATCTTTCAAGGTGCACCTTTATTGGTGACAATGCTCTCTGTGCCGTTCCTTGGTGAAAAGGTTGGCTGGCGACGTTGGACGGCGATCGTCGTCGGACTGATTGGCGTTTTGCTGATTATCAATCCTGTGAATGCGAAATTCGACGCAAGTCTGCTTCTGCCGGTGGCCGCGATGGTCATGTTCGCCGTTTATGCCGTTGCGACACGCGCTGTCAGCAAAAGTGACGATGCAATGACCAGTTTCTTCTACACCGGCATAGCGGGGGCTGTGGCCCTCACCTTTGTCGGCAGTTTCTATCTGATGCCGATCGCGCGAAGCGACTGGTTCTGGATGGCAGCTCTTTGTGCCTGCGGCATCGCAAGCCACTACTTCCTCATCCGCGCCTACAACATTCTGGAGGCGGGAGAAGTGCAACCCCTCACCTATCTGCAGCTTGTTATCGGAGCATGTATCGCGGTCACGGTTTTCCACGAACAATTGACATGGAATATCGTCGCTGGCGCGATTGTCGTCGTTAGCGCTGGACTGTTCTCGGTCTTCCGCGAGCGGCAACTTGGCAGAAGCAAGCCGCCAGCGCTTGGGTAGATAACAAACCCAATATGGAAAGAGCAGATAAGTCAAAAAATGTTAAAGCGCTTTCCGCCAGTTTATTTCACGTCTCGGTTTATGATCTTTATGCCTTTCTATTCGGGGGCCTAACCGAATATTGAAAGGTTTTTATCATGAAAAATGCAGGCCTAGGCACCTTTATGCTAGCTGTTCTTACCAGTGGAGGCGCGATGGCCCAAGGTGCGCCGCAAATTTCGCCTGAAGATCTGTACAAGGCCGCAACAAATCAGCTTGGTATTGTCGAATACTGTAAGGATAAGGGCTTTGCCACGCAGGAGGATATTGACGGCCAGCAGTCGATCATGAAATTGATGCAGGCACCGGCTGACAAGGCAGGGCTCGACGCTACCCTCGAAGCAGGGAAGAAAGGTGTTGTCCAGTCGATGGGGCAGGAAACCGACGTCGAAAAATTTGCCAAAACATCGGGCAAGAGCGTGGAACCGTTCTGCCAGCAGATCACGGCTGCGATCAAGCAATCGGCGGCACAGATTCAGAAATAGACCGCCTCGGAATGATCTTCGACGTGTTTATCATCCAGAACCCCCAGTCCATCGAGATCGGGGGTTCCATGACACCAGACCGCAGAACAGATCTCGGTTTCAGCCACAACGTCACCGAAGGGAGAGTTCATCCCTCATCGAACAATAGCGCGCACTGACTTGACAGATTAATCTTGATAATTTAGTTCATGTTTTGACCTCTAGTGGTCGCGTAGACTTCCAGCCGGCGCTTGACCTACCGAGAGCGCCGGTCTTTTTATGTCTTGAGCACAACACAAGTGCGGTCGAGCGGGTATGTCATGACGCAGCCAGTCACATCGAATAGCAGCCATATTGAAACCGATTGCGCGATAGCGGGCGGTGGTCCAGCAGGATTGATGCTGGGACTTCTGCTTGCACGCGCAGGCGTGAACGTCACTGTCCTGACCTGCCACTGAACTTTCATCCAACGGCCATTAGAGCCTCGGCGGTTTTGAATACGCCAATTGGCGTGTTGGTAGCAACCGGCGGAAACGCCAAGCTTTCATATTGCGCAGCGTTGGAGCCGGTTGCGGCGATAATTCCGGCGTAGCATGCCGGTGTCTGATAACCGAGCGATGAGTGTGGCCGGAAATGATTATAATCCTCTGCCCATTCAGCGATGGCGCTTCGGGCATGTTCGAGGCCGAAGAACAGGCTTTCGTTGAGCAGTTCGTCACGCATTCGTCCGTTGAAGCTCTCGACATAGCCGTTTTGCATGGGCTTTCCCGGCGCGATGTAATGCCACTCGACCTTGTGATCCTTCGACCAGGCCAGAATGGCATTCGAGGTGAGTTCCGTGCCGTTATCGGAGACAATCATCCCGGGCTTGCCGCGTCGTTCGATCAGCGTCGTCAGCTCCCGTGCGACACGGCGGCCGGAGATTGAGGTGTCCGGGATTGCTGCCAGGCATTCACGGGTCACATCATCAACGATATTGAGGACCCGGAACCGTCTCCCGCATGCAAACTGGTCGTGCACGAAATCGAGAGACCAACGGGCATTTGCCTTCGCCTCGACCAGGATCGGCGCACGCGTGCCGACGGCCCTTCGTCGAGCCTTCCGCTTGCGAACCGAAAGCCCTTCCTCGCGATACAGCCGATAGATGCGGTTGACGCCGGATGGCTCTCCGTCCCGCCTGAGCAGGACGAACAGCCGTCGGTAGCCGAAGCGCCGTCGCTCGTTGGCGAGATCGCGCAACTTTGCTCGCAATTCGACCTCCGGCGGTCGGCAGGACCGATAGCGGATCATCTTGCGATCAGCCGACACAATCTGGCAGGCCCGCCGCTCCGACAGACCCATGACGGCCTTCAGATGCATGACAGCTTCACGCTTGGCGGCAGGCCCTACCATTTTTTTGCGAGGAGCTCGCGGAGTGCGGCGGCATCGAGCATCTGCTCGGCCAACAGCTTCTTAAGCTTGGCGTTCTCTTCTTCGAGTGCCTTCAGGCGCTTCGCCTCTGACACCTCCATACCGCCGTATTTGGCTTTCCAGTTATAAAATGTTGCGTCCGAAATCCCATACTTGCGGCAAAGGTCGGCCACCTTCATGCCTGCCTCCTGCTCCTTCAGCACCGCAATAATCTGCTCTTCTGTAAATCGCTGCTTTTTCATTCGTCCGTCCTTTATTGGGCCGGACTCTAATCCATTCTGGAGGAAATTCTCAGTGGCAGGTCAGTCCTCGAAAAACATTCCGATTTTCTGCGTGATTTTCGCGGCGACACAATTCATCCCTCCACCCTGCAGATCATGCATGAACTAGACTTGTTGGACGGGCTCCTCGCTTTGCCTCATACCAAGGCGCATCAGCTGAATGCGGAGATCGGCGGCAAGGATGTCACGATAGCTGATTTTTCCAGAATTCCCGCTCAATGCCGCTTCATCGCTTTCATGCCGCAATGGGAATTTCTTGACTATATCGCGCGCGAAGCCGCGAAGTATCCAAACTTCAGGCTCATTATGTCAGCCAGCGTGACTGAGCTGACCGAACGGGACGGGAGCGTCACCGGTCTCCTCGCAACGACCCCTGATAAGGTGATCACAATCGATGCCAAACTCGTCGTCGGTGCAGACGGGCGAAACTCTGTGGTGCGCGCGAAAGCTGGCCTGGAGGTCGAAAGCTATGGTTCGCCAAGCGAGATTCTCTGGATGAAGCTGTCTCACGCCCTCAATGATCCGCCCTATACGATGGGCCATGGCGGGCCCAGACAGGGTTTCGTCATGATTGATCGCGGCAAGTACTGGCAATGCGGTTACGTGCTTCGCCGACAAACTTTCACCGATGTGAAGCAAGAAGGGCTCGACGCATTCCGGGAAGCAGTCGCGAAAGTATCGCCATTGCCTGCAGAGCGAATGGACGAAATACGCACATGGGATGACGTCCATCTGTTGAGCGTACGCATCGACCGGCTGAAAACATGGTGGAAGCCTGGACTACTGTGCATCGGAGATGCTGCCCACGCCATGTCGCCTATCGGCGGGTTCGGAGTCAACCTCGCCATTCAGGATGCCGTTGCCGCAGCAAATATTCTGGCTCAACCGCTCAAGGGGAGCAGAGATTTGGCCCCGTATCTTGCCGCCGTCGAAGCACGGCGCCGCTTTCCGACAAAGGCAACACAGAAGCTGCAACTGATGATGCGCAGTGATCGCCGCAAACGTGAAACCAACTCTACCAGGCGCGATGGGCCACCAGCATTTATGCGTCATCTCGCACGTTGGCCCATTCTTGCACATCTGGCTGGCAGACTGATCGGGATGGGCTTTCGCCCGGAACACATCCGCAAGCTCTGAACGACGGATTCAGTCCACATCGTTGAGTTCGTCGTGAATACCGGCGACGATCTTCAACTGCTGCCGCTCCAATTTTCCTACATGCGAAGCATAGGTCATTGCCAGAAGCCGGACGCATTTACCGCATCCGGCTTTTTAGTTTGGCGATCCTGAAATCGTTACATACCAATCACGAGCTTCAGCGCAATTGACCACATCGTAATGGCAATGACGCCTTCCAGAATGCGCCAGGAAGACGGGCGGGCAAAGATTGGGCGCAGCCAACGAGCGCCGAAACCAAGCGAAAAGAAAAACACGAAGGACGCAGTGACAGCACCCGCAGCGAAGGATGTTTCAAAGCCTGGAAACTGCGTGGAGATTGTTCCAAGCAGCATGACGGTATCCAGGTAAACATGCGGATTGAGCCATGTGAGCGCCAGACAGGTCGCGAGTGTCCTGGTCAGGCTCACGGATACGCCGTTCGCCGTCGCCAGGATGGCAGACGAGGTGAATGCAGAATAGAGGCTCCGCGCGCCATACCAGACGAGAAAAGCCGCACCACCATAACGCATGATGGGATCAAGCGCTGGCATGATGGCAGCGATTTTCTGGAAACTTGTTACACCGACAAGAATTAGGATGGCATCCGATATGGCGCAAACGAGGCTTACGGCGAACACATGTTCGTCGCGCAAACCCTGTCGCAAAACAAAAGCGTTTTGTGCGCCAATGGCGACAATGAGACTGAGACCCATAGTAAGGCCAGTTACGTAGACTGAAGGATTCATAAACGGTCGCTGTCTGTCTGGGAGTAAGTTGGCACTTGGATACAGGAGCGCATTTCGTTAGAATACTTAATTCTGATAATTCCAGTTTAGGGAAACTAATGATCGACTATTCTGCCCTGAGAGCAGTGGCGATGGTGGTCCAGACAGGCAGTTTTGAGAAAGCCGCCCGGGCTCTGAACGTGACCCCGTCAGCGATCTCGCAACGCGTCAAGCACCTGGAGGAGAGGCTGGGCGTCGTCCTGATTGAGCGAGGCTCCCCTTGTACGGCGACCGAAAAGGGTGACTGGTTGTGTCGGCATATCGAGCAGGTCGGTATGCTCGAACGCGAACTTTTGGCAGAACTACCTGCACTATCCAGCAGCGAAAATTCTGCCCAGCGCGTAACACTCCATATAGCGACCAATGCCGATAGTCTGGGCACGTGGTTTCTCAAAGCGATTTCGCATTTCAGTGCGACATCGGATTATCTCTTCAATGTAGCGGTCGACGATCAGGATCATACTGCCGAATGGCTGCGGCGCGGGCGTGTCGTTGCCGCTGTAACCTCCCTGTCCAACCCCGTTCAGGGCTGTCGTCTCACCCCACTGGGTATTCTCCAATATCGGGCGACAGCTTCTCCGGAGTTTATCGCTCGGCATTTCCCGGACGGAATAACGGGCGATGCCCTCGCCAAGGCTCCAGCGTTGACATTCAACCAGAAAGACAGATTACAGGATCAATGGGTGCGCGCCACGCTGAGGACTGACATAGTTTGCCCAACACATTGGCTTCCTTCGACACAGGCTTTCGTCGATGCGAGCTTGTCGGGCATGGGATGGGGCATGAATCCGGTGCAACTGGTCGACCGCCATTTGAAATCAGGGCAGCTTATTGAACTGATACCCGATGCGCCTCTTGATATTCCTTTGTACTGGCAAGTTAACCGTCTCGCAGCCGACACGCTTGCAGGGCTGACGCAGACGGTTGTGACAATAGCGCGGCAGGAACTCGCGCCTCATCTCCAAAAATGAAAACGAGCTGACCGCGTTAACGTTTGTTGAAACAAAAGACTAGGCAGAGTTTTCCCTACCCTAGCGGTCAATCACCATCTGTTTTCTTGAATGTGAACGGCGATTGAGCAATCGATAGATAATGAAGCTCTTGTTCCTGATCGCGGCGCTAATCGCCCTTGTTTTCCTTGGCTGCTATTTGCAGATGTTCTTTGCCGTGCCGTGAAGCACAGCGATTTTGATCAGCACGCGACCGACCTGCTGAATGGACAGGCATGGTGCGATCAGAAAATCGCAGCCTTACAGGAAGAAAGGCAGGATCAATGATCCTGCCCTGTTTGTGCAACACCTGCCGCCTCTTCGCAGACCCTGACATGCTCTGCCAGCGCGTCGAGTTGAAGGAAAGCGCTTATGGTACAGATATCCCGCTTCTGAAACTTCGGAAGCTCCTGAAGCTCCTTCAATCTGGTGAGAAGTGCACCGCGGTTCATGGTTTTCCCTCCATCTTTCTGGCTATCCGCAAGATTGGCGTTAGAGCGTGTTTCGATCTGATTGAATCAGATCTGCGCGTCTCAACTTTTTGTTTTGATGCGCATCTTGTCCGAAAACCGTTTCACACTTTTCGGGATGCGCTCTAATCAGGCTGCCCGCACCTTCGTTTTGCTTTTCAACGGGAGTTCGATATCGACTTCAAGTGTCGACATCTGGTCGCGCCGGTCCATTTTCACGCTGACCTTGTCGCGATCGATCTGGATATGCTTGGCGATGACGGCGAGGATTTCCTCCCGCAGCACTGCAACAAGGTCGGAATGCTCGTGTGAGGCCCTTTCATGGGCAAGCAAAACCTGCAACCGTTCACGCGCTTGCGGCGCGGAAGCAGGTTTGCTGAAGAAACGAAACAGGCTCATGCCGCTCTCCTTCCGAAAAGTTTACCCAGAAGGCCGCGCTTTTCGGATGGAACAGTCATCGGCACTTCTTCGCCGGCGAGGCGGCGGGCTGCGTCGAGATAAGCCAATGCAGGCGCGCTGCGCTGATCGGCAAGGGTCACGGGCGAACCAATATTGGATGCCCGCAAAACGTCCTGGCTTTCCGGAATAATGCCGAGAAGCGGAATGGACAGAATTTCGAGAACGTCGTCGACCTTCAGCATGTCACCGCGTTCGGCACGCACCGGGTCATAACGGGTCAGCAAGAGATGCTTTTCCACGCGCTCGCCGCGCTCAGCCTTGAGCGTCTTTGCATCCAGAAGGCCGATGATACGGTCGGAGTCACGCACGGACGACACTTCGGGGTTCGTCACAACCACAGCCATATCCGCATGGCGCATGGCGAGCGTGGCGCCGCGCTCGATCCCCGCCGGGCTATCGCAAATGATCCAGTCGAACTCTTTCTTGAGGTCTTCCATGACACGGTCGACACCGTCGGTGGTCAGATTGTCCTTATCACGCGTTTGGGAAGCAGGCAGCAGATACAGCGTCTCGAGGCGCTTGTCGCGGATCAGAGCCTGCGGAAGCTTTGCGTCGCCCTGAATGACATTCACCAGATCAAACACAACGCGACGCTCTGCCCCCATGACAAGGTCCAGATTACGCAAACCGACATCGAAGTCGATAACGACGGTCTTCTCGCCGCGTTGCGCCAGCGCTGCGCCAATTGCAGCAGTGGATGTCGTTTTGCCGACGCCACCTTTGCCGGAAGTTACAACAATTACTTTTGCCATATTTGTCTCCTGTATCTCCCGCGCGCCTCCAGAGCATCCGTTACCCGGGAATTGAAATGCTCTGCTTTTCTTTCGCGGCACTCAAAAGTGCCTAACATCTCGATTTGTCTTGGTTTCTCTCAAGGCAGAAACCTTTGAGAATGAGGGACTAGAGCGTTTCCCGCTTCGATTGAATCATTTGGAAATGCTCTATCTTTTTGCTTTTACGCGCATCTTGTTCCGAAAACCGTTTCACACTTTTCGGGATGCGCTCTAATTCAGCGTTTCAGCCATCATGTAGTCGCCGTCGAGCCAAAGCTGCACAGCCTGCCCACGCAATCTGCTCTCCATGTCTTCGGCCGTCTTGTAGAGACCGTCGATAGCGACAAGCTCTGCCTCCATCTTGCGGCAAAAAATGCGCGCGTCGGCATTTCCAGCGGTTCCAGCCATCGCGCGACCGCGCAATGCGCCGTAGACGTGGATCGAGCCGCCAGCCACCACCTCTGCGCCAGATGCAACCGAACCAACAATCGTTACGTCGCCATCGGGAAAATAGACGGACTGGCCGGATCGAACGGGCTCGGTCACGATCATGGAAGGGACAGCCTTGACCAGCTGCACCGATGTGGGCGCGGCCGGTGTACGCTCTTGCGGTTTCGACTCGGCAATTTCCGGATCGAAATCCGCAGCTGGCTGTCCGCCTCGCATCGCCGGCGGCATGCCGGGACCTAGCAGAGAAGGCCGCGCATTTTCGAAGCCGGTAATCCAGACACCGCGGCTAACCAGATCCTCAAGCAACTGAACCAGTTGTGGGCGCTCAATCGAAATACTCTCCAGATCGAGAACGATCGGACGATTCAGGAAAAACCCTACTGAACGTGCTGCCAGATCATCCAGCTTGTCGAGCCAGCCATCGAGCGGCAGTTCGGGTGAGAGCACCAGCGCAAGAAAGGATCTCCCTTTCAAGCGGATTGGACGGGACTGTGTTAGCACTTGATTCATCTTGGTTAAAAAACGGTTTATCCGGTCTATATGTGCAATGGTTAACAGATGGTTAATTTCTGAGCCTGAACGGTCCCGATTGCTGGAACAACCAGTCCTCTCGACGATCAGAACACAACTATCAGGGCTGAGATCAGCCTCCGGGCACAGAACGCAACATTGTGCCCGCATGAACGACCGAAGCCCCTTCCAACCTGGAAGCGACTCAGCCTATCCTTGATTATAAACGAATATTTCCATCGAAAATTGTCGTTTCTTCGTCCTTCCACAGAAGACATTGCGGAAAATATAAACTTAAATTTCAATCAAATATGACGCTACGTAATGTATTATAATTTTATAATATATTTTGTTTAGTTAAAGGCACAACGTGTCTTGAGAAAAATAGAATGCTAGAGATCTTAATCATAATTCATTTTAAAATATACTTTTCGCAATGACCCCGCTTTCGTAGATGAATTGGAAAACTGCCGTGACTTTATCTGCACCAATCCAAGATTTGGATAAACAATGTGCATAACAAATTCAGCCCGCTCATTGAGCAACTTCACCAGCGCAAACGATGAATGCACCCCGACAAAGCAATAGCTATTTTTCTGATCGCTTTCTTGCATCTTCGAACGCAGCCAGTTCGGGGCTGAAATGGTTCCGGCTGGAAACACTTGAACACAAAAGTCTTGGAGGGTTCCGTTCAAAGGAACCGCCTCGCGTTTGGGCGGGGGGCTTAGGGGCGCGAGGCGGGCGAGCTCTCAGGAGTGCACGCACAGGGAAAATGGAACGTTAGCTCCGATTCTGGAACTAACAATACGTTCCAGCCTGAAAAATTACGTGACCATCATATAGAAAAGCCCGCAATGCTCGGGAGGAGGAGAGCATTGCGGGCTTAATCTGTAGCGCGATTGGGAGGAGGAGTATCGCGCCTGGAGTCCGGATCATGGGAGGAGGAGTGAACCGGACGCATATTTGATACCCCGTCCGCCCCGTTCTCTCAATCAACAAGCTTGCATTACTGATATGCAGTTTTAACAGGCTCAAATAGAAACCGCCTCGCGGCGAATGAACGCGCTGAGGCGGCGAATCTCCTCCGAAAGCCCCAATCGAAGAAGATGATGGAACTTACCCACAGCTCCAGCGAAAATAAATAGACAATCTTCACACACATTCGAAAATCCGGTGAACAATATCGTCCAGTGGTTGATAATCCTTTGATCAATCAAACCTTTACGCGTTTACGGCCCTCTTCACGAGAATTGATAAAGATCTGGTACATTTCAGCCTTGCAATATGCTCCTCAACGCCTTGTCAGAACGTGGAGATTAAAAGACCATTGCCTCATTAACGTACATAAATTTCAGTAATTTCTGAAAATTATAGAGTTCTATTAAGGGGTTGCTTTCTACATGAGCGGGGTTATTGTTCCTCTCACTTGGAGGAGGGAGTACCGCCCCAGCGCGCTAGACCGCTGCGGGGCGGTTTCTTTTTCAGCCATCCAAAAATGCATATCTGCATTGCAGGATTGCCCCTTGTAAGTGGCCGCCCGTGCTCCTATTTTCACGTTGTTCGGTTTTACTCCTCCTCCCAAAAACCGAACTCAAAGCGCGATACTCCTCCTCCCAATCGCGCTTTACAGATCCGCCCACTGCACACTCCTCCTCCCAGTGCAGTGGGCGTTCTCTTTTCTAGGACGCTTTACCCTCTATCGCTTTGCACCTTATGCCAAGTTCGGCACTCTTCCGGCTATTTCAGTAGTTTTAAGGGTTTGCGGGATAATTTCTGCGTACAGCGCAGCAGGGAGCGGGGTTCCATGTCCTTCAGCACGATCTTCAAACCGGTCAGACCTTCGCTATTATGTTCTCCCCTGCTCTGGCTGGTTTGTGTTCTCATCCTGCTCGTCGCCCTTTTGTCATTCAGGCTCAGCGCTCCCATCGGGCCGATGTATTGGGACAGCTACATCTATTTCGATGCGGCGCAGCGCATCAAAACAGGCCAGATTCCCAATGTGGATTTTTCAACGCCTGTCGGGCCGCTTGGTTATTATCTGTTTGCATGGGGACAATCATTATTCCCGGAGGCACAACCGTTACTGCTCGTCCAATGGTCAATACTGGCCGTATCAGCACCATTAATGGCATGCGTACTGGCCGAACTTCAGCCCCAAAACCGGACGGTCGGCTTTCTTCTCCTCGTTCCATTTCTGGTTTTCGCGATCTTTCCAGCCAACACACAAAGCTTTTATCCCTATCCCGGACTGGACGGGTTCGGCATCTATAACCGCCATACATCGCTTCTGTTGTACGTGTTGATGTGTGGCCTGATGTTCATGCGAAACAGCGTGAGGCTCGCACTATTTTGCGCAGCAACGATGCTCGCCCTGCTCTTGATGAAGGTGACGGGGTTTCTTACAGGAGGCTTATTCGGTCTAACGGCACTCCTGGCGGGACGCATCTCAACCCGCAATGTCACACTGGCAACCGTCGTCACCCTTGCGGCTCTGCTGCTCCTTGAACTGCACAACGGGATTATCAGCGCATATAGTCGCGATATCACAACATTAATCGCGCTAAACGAAGAGGCTCTGCTCTCGCGTTTTCTTACCGTCATATCGCTGAAACTCGATGTCGTTTTACCGGCAGCGATCCTCATTCTTGCTCTTTTCTGGGGTGAACAGCGCCAACCCGGCGAACAAAGCCGTCTCTTTGATCGAAGCTCGGCCTGGCTTGCCATTGGCCTTTTGGGCGGCATCGTCCTTGAAACGCAGAACACTGGCAGTCAGGAATTCATATTCCTTTGGCCCATTCTGCTCATGATCTTTCAGCGCCTGAAAACTGGCGACGAAAAGCTCAAGATCGCCTTCGTTGTGCTGGCCGCCTTTTGTGTCATTCCGACATTCACCAAGGTTGCACACCGAACCTTACGCGCCATCGCAGTCGCACCTACTTACGTCCAACCGTCTCTACCGGAACTGAAAAATCTGGGACAAGTGTCGACCCGACCAGATTTCCTGCAGCGCGCGGAGCTTTTCGAAGCCCATTACCCGGAAAATAATGCAGCCTATGACGCGTTGGCAGCGCAAGGTCAGTTGCCAAGCTGGCAGCTTTATTCAGAAATCGATTTCCAGGTGTACTGGCTCGTTTCTGCAGAACAGATGGTGGAGGATTTGCGGGCCTTCGAGACACGAAACAACGTCCGCCTGCAAAGCATCATGTCGCTCGACTTCGTCAATCCGTTTGCATGGGTGTTGGACCGCGACGCCACGCGGCATATCCAGATCGGAGCTGACCCTTTCCGCACCGTCCCCGCTTTATCTGAGGAAGCGAAATCCGCCGTGGAAGCAACCGACGGCATATTGCGCCCGAAGTGTCCGGCGACGACCAACCGCCTCGCCTTGCAGAAAATATATGCCGAGGCGCTGCAAGATCGCACCGTTGTCGCTTTGAACCCCTGTTGGGATCTGCTCCTTCGTCCCGGCTTGCTTCCATAGTCAGAGTTTGCTCACCTGATCTGAGCTTTAACGAAATCCCGTACAATCCGGACAATGCCGCGTGAAAGAACCTCATCGAGCCCTTTGATGAACGCATCCACGTGTTCGCGCCCGCAGATCAGCGGTGGCTCCAGGCGAATGACATTTCGATTATACTCGGTGAAGGCGACCAGAACCCCATGATCGCGCAGCAAATGACTGCCGATGAAACCGGGAAGCGAGCCTTTCAGCTTTTCGTCGAGCATTGCGAGAACAGGCCTCAGCACAACCGGCATGGTCTGGGAGAAGTCGTGAAACTCCAGCCCCACCATCATTCCTTTGCCACGCACTTCTTTCAAAAGCGCAGGATAACGACTCTGCAACTCATGCAGCCTGTCCAGAAGATAGTCACCGACATCGGCGGCGTTATCGATCAGGTGTTCATCGTATAGGACGTTCAAGGCTTCAATCGACGTGATGCAAGCCTCGCCGATACCGCCAAAGGTCGCCATGGCATGTATCATTGCCGTCTTGGGCGTGCCGTAGGCTTTCATATAGATATCGCGGCGGGCAATCATTGCAGCCATGGCCGTCTTTCCACCGCCCAGCGACTTCGCCAATGCGGTGACGTCAGGTATGACACCGTAATGCTCGAAAGCATAGAATTTCCCGGTCCGCCCCAATCCGCATTGCACTTCATCAGCAACCCAGATCACACCATACTGGTCGCAGAGGTGGCGCAACTTCTGCCAAAACTCCGTGTCAGCCTGAATGATGCCACCACCGCCCTGCACCGTTTCCAGCACAATCACCCCGATTTCCGGGTCAGAGCGAAATGCGCTCTCAATGGCCGCGATGTCACCGAAGGGCACACGAAGGGTGTTATCGACAAGCTTGAATTCGCCACGATAAAGCCCGCCATCCGTGATGGACAGGACACCCTTGGTCTTGCCGTGGAACGAATTTTCCGCATAGACGATCTTTGGCTTTTTCGGACCGGCGGCACGCTCTGCCACCTTGATCGCGGCTTCCATCGCCTCGGAACCGGAAGACCCCAGAAACACCATATCGAGATCGCCCGGCGAACAGGCTGCGATGTCATAAGCAAGCGCGGTCGCATATTGCGACATAAAGGCGATTGCGATCTCGTGGCGCATCTCTTCCTGGAATTGACGCCGTGCTTCCAGAATACGCGGATGATTGTGACCGAAAGCCAGCGATCCAAAACCGCCGAAGAAGTCGAGAATCTGGCGCCCGTTCTGGTCGTAATAATACATACCTTCGGCACGCTCGACCTTCACCTTGTGAAACCCGAGCAACTTCATGAAGTGAAGCTGACCCGGATTGAGGTGAGCGGTGAACAGCTCCGTCATCCGTGGCAGGTCGAGCGCCTTCGCCTCGCTGACGGTGAGCAGTTTCGGCTTTGGCGTTGTGTTGGTCTTGTTCATTTCTGCCTCTACGCCGCTTCGGAAGTCCGCGCATCCGACGATGCGGCTCCAATCTTTTTGCGATACTCACTATAGGCTGCGATCAGCATGTCCTCATCCCTGTATTGCGGAACCCAGCCAAGCTCGCGCTCCCCTTTCGAAACATCGAGCACACACATTTCATCAGCTATCAGATATTGCTCGGGATCCATGATTGGCATGTTGATCCAGTCCAACAGGTTCAGCGTGCGCTTCACCGCCCAGGCGGGTGTCGGCAGCAGGATGGACTTTGATCCAGCATGTTTGACCAGATCACCTAGCAGTTTTCGAACCGGGGGTGGATTGAGCGAACCGAGATTATAAACGTCATTGGGGACACCGGCGTTGAAAGCGGCACGCGCCGCCTCTGCACAATCGAACACCGAAATGAACTGGTAGGGATTCCTGCCCGAGCCGATCATTGGTACCGGTAGATTGTGATCAATCAGCTTGAACAGCTTTTCCAGAATGCCAAGACGGCCTGGACCGATGATAAGACGAGGACGAAACAGGGAAATATTCATGCCCCGTTTGCGCCATTCAATGGCGAGTTCTTCGGTTTTCAGTTTGGAAAGCCCGTATTCACCGAGCGGGTTGCACGGATGGTCCTCTTTCTGCGGCCAGACATAAGTGTGCCCGTACACCATATCGGTGGTGAAATGGACGAGCTTGTTGGCACCTGCCGCATCCATAGCCTTGATGATGTTCTCCGTTCCGTGGAAATTGACGGGAAAGAAGAAATCGTGCCGCTTCGCGCGAACCTGAATTGGCGAAAGCATCTTGGCGGACAGATTGTAGATCATGTCGTCGGCGCGGATTCCAAGCCTGCGGATTGCGTCCGGATCAGTTACATCGACCATGACGAAAGCGGCGTCCGCATAGTGCGGCAGATCGCTTTTCACGATATCTGCAACAATGACCTCATGACCATCGGCAAGGAGTTTTGGAGCGAGATAGCGTCCGACAAATCCGTCGCCACCGAAGATTATATGTCTCGTTGCGCGCGCCCCGTTCAACTATGCGTCTGCTGGTTCAGGTTCGTATCCGCCTGCGGCTCGGAGGGCTTGCCGCTTTGTGCGATCAACACGGTTCCGATGCAGATGAACGCGATGCCTGCGATCTTGTATGCGCCCAGCTCCTCCTTGAACAAAAGCCATGCGAACAGAACGACCGCTACATAGGCAAGACTCAGGAACGGATAGGCAAAAGAGAGATCGACTTTCGACAATACGTAAAGATGCGATGCCATCGAGATCACGAAGGTCAACAAGCCGGCAAAAATCCAGGGATTGAAGACAATCTGGAACATGCGCTGGATCAATGTTTCGGCTGAAAAGCTGATCGGCCCCAGTGTCAGCATGCCATATTTCAGCATCAACTGCGCGGCGGCGTTGGTCATGACTGTAAACAGGATGAAGGGTATATATTTCATCGCATTTTCCTAACCTGCCGAACCGAGCGTCAAAGCCGTTCGGCGCCAGAAATTGGAATTGAAAGTCTTGTCGCGAAAAGGTTCAAAATCGCGCCAGTGTGGATAGCTGGCGGCAAAAATCTCCGCACTCATCCGCTGATCCTTATACGGATTGACCCGACCACCGGCCTCCATGGTCATCTGGTCCAGACGGCCCAGCAATTTCAGCGTCTTATGGCCACGATTGGGGAAATCCATGGTCAGCGTATATCCCGGCATCGGAAATGACATGAGGCCTGGAGATGCCATTGTTCCGAAACGTTTGAGCACCGTCAGGAACGAAACCTGCCCGGCGTTGCGGCTTGCCTCAAGCATCGCCGGAATGACCGCTCTGGCTGCATCGAACGGAATGACGCTTTGATGCTGGTAAAGCCCTGCCGGGCCATAAAGCCTGTTCCAGCTTCCGATGCCATCGAGTGGATAGAAGAAATTTTGATAAGGCGCTCTATGTGCTGCCGTCAGCCGTCTTTTGCGCTGAAAATAAGCTGCGTTAAACAGTGACAGGCTTGCCTTGTTCAACACGGAGAACGGCAATTCAAAAGGCACGTCAAACCGCGCAGCCGCCGAATTATGAGAGTCACCCGCGGCCGCAACATGATTGCCGACAATCAGCAGACCTCGACCATCGGAGAGCTGATCGACCCAGGCAACGGCATATTCATTCTCACGATCCTTGACCTCAGCCATACCGAAATATTCATCGAGATTGGCGAATGGCAGAACCTTCTCCTCCACATCGAGACCATCCACCCGCATAAGCCGAATGGTTGTGCGAAGGATCACCCCGGTCAGGCCCAATCCGCCGATTGTGGCCCGGAACAGATCAATGTTCTCCTTATCAGAGCATTTGTAGTGAACACCATCCGAACGAAGCAGATCCAGTCCCTCGACGTGACACCCGAAAGTCCCCTGCCGATGGTGGTTTTTACCATGCACATCATTGGCAATGGCGCCGCCGAGAGTCACAAACTGCGTACCCGGCGTGACCGGAAGGAAATAACCATGCGGCGCGACATAGGCGATGACTTCATTCAAAAGCACGCCGCTTTCAGCCGTCAGCAACCCCGTATCGGGATCGAAGTGCACTATCCTCTTTCGCTCCCGCATGGGCACAAGAAAGCCCGCATCATTATGGCAGCTATCCCCATAGGAACGGCCATTTCCGAACGGCAACAAACTCGCGTCTCTGGGTAGGGACTGCGCGAAATCAGCCTCCAGCCCATCCAGCGGAAGGAACTGACGCTTTCGCCGGTCAATACGCCCGAAACTGTCGAAGGCATATTCCATCAGCGCATTCCAGCCACAAGAAGCAGCATCGCACCAAGCGCAATGACAACCTGGCTGCGCCAATCCTTGGCGATGAAGAGGACCGGATCATCGTCCATGTCGCCCCGATGGGCCAATATCCACACGCGCACATTAATATAAAGAACGATCGGCCCAAGCGGCCATATCAGCCACGGATAGGTATAGAGCGTCTTGACGGCATCGCTATTGATATAGAGCGCCAGAACCAACGCCGCAGTGAATGCCGCCGCCACACCGCACTGCCCGACAACATCGCGATCTTCGGGGCGATAACCGCGCCCGGCAATCCGGTCCTTTTCGGTCACCGTCGCCCCCTGCAGCTCGACATATCGCTTTACCAATGCGAGCGAGAGGAAAAAGAACATGGCAAAGGCCATCAGCCAGAACGACAGTGGAATGTAAGATGCCGCCGTACCTCCCAGCAGCCGCAAGCTGTAAAGCCCCGCCAGGCAGATCACATCACCCAGCAACATGCGCTTTATGGCAAAGGTATAAGCGGTCGTGAAAACCAGATAGGTGACAATTGCCAGCGTGAAAGCCGGTGGAAGGAAAAAGCAGACCAGACCCGCCAGAAGCAGCAGCAGAGCTGTAACGCTGAGGCCGAAGGGAATGGATATCTGTCCGCTCGCAAAGGGGCGCTGATTTTTTCGCACATGTCTTCGATCAACCGGAAGGTCGACAATATCATTGACGATATAAATCGCAGACGCCGTCGCACAAAAGGCGACGAATGCCAGGCAAGCCGCGGTAAACACCTCGGGCTTCATTATATCGTGCGCCAGAATGGCGGGAACAAAGACGAGCAGGTTCTTCAGCCACTGATGAACACGCAGCATCCGGGCATAGGTTCGGATGGTGGGTTTGTCTGCACTGAAGAGCTCGCAGCCGGTTCGCTTCTGGAAATGTGCCGCCGAACGGTCCGGTGCGACGACGATTGCCTGTCGTGCTGCACTGAAAACCGGCAGGTCGTCGCGATCATTTCCCGCATAGTCAAACCCTTGTCGCCCGTATCGTTCGACAAGCAGATCAGCCTTGCGTTTTGCCGAAAGGTTGTCTGTGCCAGTTGTTGAATAGACAACACTGAAAATGCCAAGCTCCGACGCAACGGCCTTGGCCATCGATTCAGCAGCTGCCGTTGCCAGCACCAATGTTCGCCCTGATGCATGTTCGCTGCGCAGGTACTCCAGAAACTCTGTTCGATAGGGAAGCCTTGACGCGTCCAGCGTCACACGTTCCGCCACCTGCCGTTTGAGATATGCTTTGCCTGAAAATAGCCATACCGGCAGCATGAAGACGAACAGGATGTTCTTCTTCAGAAGCAGAAAAATACCTTCCCACAGCAGATCGGTCGAAACCAGCGTTCCGTCCAGATCGACTGCGAGCGGCACATCCTTGCTATTCTGCCCCCGCGTGTCCATTTTCAGCCCTTTTCCGCTCAGGTGGGAATGCGGTTCGATCAACCTGTTCCACCCGAGCCCCCTCTCGTAAAGGGATAGAGGCAGAAACCAAATGAAAAATGAATATTCCTGTTACAATCGATGATTGATTTGTTGAATAAGATTTCTGCTTAAAATTTCGTCAACAACTAAAATACAGCATATTGCTGGCAGCTTGCATAGTTTCATGTTCGCCGAAAAGAATATCCGGCGAACATTTCGTAATTTAGATTTATCTAACTTAAATTATCTTGAGCCAGGGAACAGCAAATCGACAAATCTGGCGGCAGTCGGTTGCGGCTCATGATTGGCAAGACCCGGACGCTCATTGGCTTCAACGAAGATGTAGTCCGGCTTTCCGGGCTGCTTGACCATGAAGTCAATGCCCACGACCGGTATACCAATTGCTTGGGCAGCCTTGCAGGCAGCCTTGACCAGGTCTGCATGAACCGTGGCGGTCACGTCATGGATCGTGCCGCCCGTATGAAGATTGGCCGCCTTGCGCACGGTTATTTCGCGACCGTCGTCCAGAACAGTGTCGAGTGACAGAGCTTGTTCTTCAAGACATCTCTTCGTTTCCGCATCGACAGGAATACGGCTCTCTCCACCGGTCGCCGCAGCGCGTCTGCGCGATTGTGTTTCAATAAGCTTGCGGATGGTTGACCTGCCGTCTCCTATCACGCGTGGCGGGCGGCGAACCGCAGCCGCGACAAGCTGGTAATCGATGATAACGAGCCGAAGGTCTTCACCTTCAAAACATGCCTCCAGCAGCACACGGTCGCACACGCTTCGCGCCTGTTTGATCGCAGTGCGCAGATCCTTCATAGTCGAAATACCGACGGAAATCCCTCGTCCCTGTTCGCCTCGAGCCGGTTTCACAACCAGCTTGCCGTGACGTTTCAGAAAAGCGTCCAGCGCGTCATCACTCGCCTCCGCGGCGATTTGGTCCGGCACCGTCAGCCCGGCTTTCTCAACGACACGGCGCGTCACGGCCTTGTCGTCGCAGATCGACATCGCTACGCCCGACGTCATTTCAGACAGGCTTTCGCGACAATGAACCGAGCGCCCGCCATAGGAGAGGCGGAAAAATCCGCCCTCGGCATCGGTCACATCAACCTGAATGCCACGGCGCACCGCTTCATCGATGATGATCCGGGCATATGGATTGAGCGCATCGAAGGATTCCAGGTGCGAGGCGAAAAACTTCTCGTTAATTGCATTCTTGCGTTTGATCGCGAAAAGCGGAACACGGCGAAACTTCAATTTTTCGTAGAGCCGTATGGCGTTCTCATTGTCATGCAGAACCGAAAGATCGATATGGCTTAGACCGCGAGCCTGAAAATGTTCGGCAAGTTTTCGCACCAGTTTTTCGCCGATTCCCGGCTGCCGTGCTTGCGGATGAACGGCGAGGCACCAGAGCGAAGCACCACAATCAGGATCATCGAAAAGACGCTGATGATCGATACCCGTCACCGTGCCGACGACTTCACCTGTGGCATCGTCCTGTGCCACGAAATAGGTAACGGCCCGGTTGTCTCGGTCAGACGAGAAAAAGTCCGGTCGCAACTGAACCATGCCGCAGGCCGCATAGACGGCATTGATGCCTTCGGCATCCACTTCCGATACCGCGCGGCGAATGGTAATGCCGCGCGTCCGTCGACCGCCCGGACGATAGGTTGCAAGCTCGATTCGATAGGTATGCGACGGGTCGAGAAATATCTCATGCGGCGCAAGCGACAGCAGGACATGAGGATCACTGACGTAGAAGACGATATCGCGGCTTGCCGGCGCCTCCGCTCGCAATGCCTCCACAATGGCCTCATTGGTTTCGAAGGTCTGGGCAAAGAGCAATCGTCCCCAGCCGCAGTCGACGACCACATCCTGCTTGCGGCCTTCCGTTCCCGCCCTGTCATGGCCATACGTGTGTTCCTGATAGAAACCTGCACTTTCAGGCGTGCGCAAGCGTGTCAGACGATGCGAAAAGGCTTTGCGGCCTCTCGCTTTCTGCCGGGTCATATCCACCTCACCGGGTTTCCGCATTTCATGCCTCCTGTGCCTGGAGCCACATTTCGAGGAGGCCAGCCTGCCAAAGCTCCGAACCACGCAATGGCGTTATGTGATCCGACGGCTTTGCGAACAGGCGTTCCAGATAATCGCGTTGAAAAAGCCCGCGTTCCCGTGCCTTTTGCGAAGAGAGAGCATCGCGCAACATGTCGAGATAGGGGCCAGCAATATATTTAAGCTGAGGCACCGGGAAATATCCCTTCTTGCGATCGATGACTTCGCTGGGAACGACTTTCCTTGCCACATCCTTGAGGATACCTTTGCCGCCATCACGCAGCTTCTCTTCAGGCGGAATGCGAGCGGCAAGCTCTACCAGTTCATGATCTAGAAACGGCACCCGCGCTTCAAGTCCCCATGCCATCGTCATGTTGTCCACGCGTTTGACCGGATCGTCCACGAGCATCACATTCGTGTCGAGCCGCAATGCACGGTCGACAGGTGTATCCGCACCATCCTGCAGCAGATATTCTTCCAGAAACTCCTGACTGTAATCGCGTTCCGGCATCCATTCCGGCGATAATTGCGTGGCAAGTACGTCATGCGAGCGGTCGCGAAATCCCTTGGCGTAGTCGCTCACAACATCGTTGGAATCGACCAGTGGCGGATACCAATGGTAGCCGCCGAAAACCTCATCAGCCCCCTGCCCCGATTGGACAACCTTGATATGTTTCGAAACTTCCTTTGAAAGAAGATAGAAGCCTACATTGTCATAGGACACCATCGGTTCCGACATTGCGGCGATTGTTCCCGGCAGGGCATCCATGAGGTCTGCCGAGGGCACAAAAATCTTATGATGTTCGGTGCCAAAATGTTTGGCGATCAGGTCGGAATAGACAAACTCGTCGCCTTTTTCTCCATTGGCTTCCTCGAAACCGACTGAAAAGCTCATCAGGCCGGATTGACCGGCCTCGGCAAGCAACCCGACGATCAGGCTCGAATCCACACCGCCGGACAAAAGCACGCCGACTGGCACGTCAGAAATCATCCTGCGCTTGACGGCTACACGAAGCATATCGAGCAATTGCTCCTGCCATTCCTCCCGGCTCAAGGCGCCGTCACCCGGCAGACGGCGATAAAGTGCCTGCCAGTAGATACGGTCGCTGAAACTGCCATTCGGTTCGTAAACCCGGATCGTCGCGGGAGGAAGCTTTCGAACACCTTGGTAAATCGTGCGCGGCGGCGGCACAACAGCATGAAAGCTCATGTAATTGTGCAAGGCCGCACGGTCGATCGAGGTGTCTATGCCTCCCGCCTTGACCAGAGCAGGCAAGGACGAGGCAAAACGCAACGCGCCATCCACCTCGGCAAGATAGAGCGGCTTGATGCCGAACCGGTCGCGCGCGAGGATAATCCTGCCCGTATCGCGCTCGTGAATGGCGAAGGCGAACATGCCGAGGAAGCGCGATACGCAGCTTTCGCCCCAAGCGTGCCATGCCTTGAGGATGACTTCCGTGTCGCCGTCGGAGAAGAATTTATAACCCTTCAGTTCCAACTCAGCGCGCAATTCGCGGAAATTGTAGATGCAGCCATTGAACACCAGCGTCAAACCGAGGTCGGCATCGATCATCGGCTGTTGCGACTTTTCGGAGAGATCGAGAATTCTTAGTCTTCGATGCCCGAAGCCGATATTGCCCCGGATCACAATCCCGGACGCATCCGGTCCACGAGGACTGAGTACATCCGCCATTTTCGAGATTGCCGAAACTGACGGCGAACCGCCGTCGAACCTGACTTCTCCGCAAATACCACACATAAAAAGGGTCGAAACCTCCATTGTCATTCATAAACAAACAAGGCCGTCGCATCTGGTATGGCGGCGGCCTGCATAATTGCAAATGCGGGAGCGCCGGGATGGTTCCCAACTTTTTGGGTTGCGTTACGCGGTTTTCCCGACCGTATTTGCCTTGGAAAGCATGTAGTTTTCAGCAGAAACCATATGCTCATAGGTAATGCGACGGGCATCTTCGCTACGGTTTTCGACAAGCGCCGTCAGCAATCGGTGCTGGAAAATAAGTCCTTCCTCGCGCGAAGCCGGTGTCGGATCGGCATAGATCGCACGCGCTATCGGCAAGCTTCGCAACAGATTGTGGGTCAATCCGCAAATGAAGCCTAGCAAGCGATCGGGACAAAGCTGCGCCAGCAAAGAATGGAAATCCAGTTCCGCTACACGCTGGTGGTATTGATCATCAAGATCGACCGGCGGACGGTCATAGACGCGCATTGTGGTTTCCAGCCGGGCAATGTCGTTGCCGGTCAGTCTTCCGCACAGCAGGGCCGCGACTTCCGGTTCGAGAAGCTTGCGAATGGCATAGACTTCGGCAAGGCTCGGCTGGTCGAAAAAGAAATAGCTTCCGAGCATTTCCATCGCATGCTGGGCGGAAGGCTCGGCCACAAAGGCGCCGCCGCCAGGGCCGCTGCGCGTAAAAATCAGACCCTGTGTTTCCAGCGCCTTCATCGCTTCGCGCACAGTGCCCTTAGCCGCCTTGAACTGATCGATCAATTCCTTTTCCTGCGGCAGGCGGTCTCCCGGTTTCAATGCATCGGAACGGATGACGTCCTTGATACGGTCGGCAATCTCCTCCGGTCGCCGGCGGGCTTTTACCGCCCTCGCGAGCGCTTGCGGTTCGTGATCGGAATTCCGGCCCGGTCTGACCATAGTCTGCTACTCTCTCCTGATGCGCGGCGCGCTTTCCACGAGTTGTCGTGTATAGGCATGTTCCGGCCTGGCAAAAAGATCGCTTGCGGTCGCTTCCTCGACTATTTCCCCGAAATACATCACGGCAACCCTGTCCGAGATGGCTTCCACCACGGCAAGGTCGTGACTGATGAAGAGATAGGAGAGACCGAACTCTTTCTTCAGTTGATCGAGAAGCAATAAAACCTGTGCCTGAACGGAGACATCCAGCGCACTGACCGGTTCATCGAGCACGACGATTTCGGCTTCCGCAGCCAGCGTTCGCGCAATGGCGATGCGTTGCGCCTGTCCGCCGGAAAACTCGTGCGGATATCGTTCCAACGTATCATTGGGCATCTGGACGGCATCGAGCAATTGGATCATGCGCTGCCTGCGTTGTGCAGAATCCAGTCCACCCAGAAGCTTAAGCGGCGTTTCCAGTATCTGGCGGATCGTCTTTCTGGGATTGAGTGAAGCGACAGGGTCCTGAAACACATATTGTATGACCTTGCCGAATGCCCGCGCACCCGAATTCCGCAGCTCATTTGAATCCCGACCAGCAATCGTCATCGTGCCGTCCGTCGGCTCCGTCAGCCCGACAAGCATTCTGGCGAGCGTGCTTTTACCCGACCCGCTTTCACCGACAATGGCCAATGTCTCGCCGCTTCTGAGGTCGAACGAAACATGTTTAACGGCTTCGACTTTGTGACGAGGCTTCCCCAGAAAAGTTCGTCCGCCACCGAAGGTTTTGCTGAGATCGCGCACGCTGATCGCATTGTCGCTCATCCTGTCGCCTTTCCGTTATCGCGTCCGAAGAGACCGGCCACACGGTCCAAAAAGCCGGTTCCCTGCCCAAGTTCGGGAACACATGCGATCAGGCGCTTCGTGTAGCTATGCTGCGGATTGGAAAGAACTTCCGCGGTCGTACCCGTCTCGACAATCTCGCCATCTTTCATTACCGCCACGCGGTCGCAAATCTCCGAAACCACACCGAAATCATGGGTAATGAACAGAAGCGCCATGCCCCGCTCGCGTTGAAGATCGCGCAGCAGTTCAAGAATATGTGCCTGCACAGTAACGTCGAGCGCCGTCGTCGGTTCGTCTGCAATAATGATATCGGGATCGTTGGCCAGAGCCATTGCGATGCCGACGCGCTGTCGCTGACCACCTGAAAGCTGGTGCGGATAGTGATTGGCCCGCGCCGCTGCATCGGGAATACCAACCTTGTCGAGAAGGGCAATTGCCTGCTGCCGCCGTTCGGTGGCCCCAACCCGCCGATGCGCCGCAATTGCTTCCTCCACCTGCCGCCCGACCGGATACATGGGGTGCAGGGTCGTCAATGGGTCCTGAAACACATAGGCTACTCTTGCTCCTCGAGCGGCCGTCAACTCGGTTTCAGACATCGAAAGGACGTCCCGCTCGCCCAGATAGATTGCACCGTTGCGTATAAGGCCGGGCGGGGATGCCACAAGCCCCATCACCGACAAGGCGGTTACGCTCTTGCCTGATCCGCTTTCACCAATCAGGCCGAGGCATTCGCCACGCTCTAGTTCCAGTGAAACATTGCGGACGGCGGGTGTGAAGCGTCCACCATTGACGAAGCCTGTTTCCAGCCCGGCAATGGAAAGCGCTTTTGCGCTGCCCTTGGTCACTGGCGACGACCGGTCCTTGGCAATATCGGTCACTGCCCCCGGTCGGCCCAATGCACCGGATCGCAATCGCGGATCGAGAACATCGCGCACCCCGTCTCCCAATACGTTGAGACTGATGACCAACAGGAAGATCATCAATCCGGGTACGATGGAGACATGCGGGGCATTGAACAACTGAGCCCGACCTTCGCCGAGCATGGAGCCAAGATCGGCCTGTGGCGGTTGTGCGCCGAGGCCAAGGAAGCTCAAGCCCGCCGTTTCGAGGATCATCCAGCCGGCCGTCGTCGACATGGTAATGACGATAACCGGCAGCACATTGGGCAGCACTTCACTCAACAGGATCGAAACCGGGCTTTTTCCTGAAAGCCGGGCAGCGTCGATGAACTCGCGATGCGCGAGACCAAGCGTAACGCCGCGAACATTGCGCGCGAAGAATGGAATATTGACCACCGCAATCGCATAGAGCGCGTTCATCAGGCCCGGCCCGAGTACCGCCACGATAGCCAGCGCCAGCAGAATATAAGGAAATGCCATCAGCATATCGATGCCGCGCATCATCAGATTGTCGGTTCGTCCACCCGCATAGCCAGCCACGAGACCTATGGCCGAGCCCACGATAGCCGCGATGAGTGTCGCCGCGAAGCCAACAGCCACTGAAACCCGCGTACCCCATATGACGCGGCTCAATATATCGCGCCCGAGCTGATCTGTTCCAAGAAGGTGCCCCTCACTGAACACGGTCTTCAATCGCATTGCAGGTGAGGTGGCGTCGGGATCGGGAAGCGGAAGAACGGGAGCCAGCAGAATGACGAGACATATCAGAATGAGCAAAAATAAGCCGAAAGCCGCCAGGCGATTGCTCATCAGAAGACCCCATGAGGACATGCGACCAACCGCAGGCGCGGCAGAAACTTCCTGAAGCGCACTCATGAGCGTATCCTTGGATCAAGCATGGTCTGGATGACATCAGCCAGCAGATTGAAGAGGACGTAACTCGCGGCAACCACAAGCACGCCGCCTTGCACCAGCAGAATATCACGGGTGGAAATGGCCTTCACCAGCATGGCGCCGATACCCGGCCACTGGAATACCGTCTCGATGTAGACGGCACCGCCCAGTACGAAACCCGCCTGAATACCGATAACTGGAATGACGCTCACAAGTGCGGCTCGAAACGCATGGCCGTAAATCACGCGGCGTTCGTTGAGGCCTTTGGCCCGGGCGGTCCGGATATAATCCTGACGAAGCACTTCCAGCATCGCGCTGCGGGTCAGGCGCGCTATCACGCCTGCGGCCACCACTGCGAGCGTCGTGGCGGGAAGGATCAGATGCCACAGCAGATCCTTCAGGTCGCCCCCGCCATAAACGGCGTACATGCCGGACGCTGGCAGGATGCGCCAATGGACCGCGAAGAGATAGATCAGCAGCAGTCCCAGCCAGAATGAGGGAATGGAAATTCCCGCAAGCACGATGAAAGTGATCGTCCTGTCTGCCCAGCCGAACTGACGCACTGCCGAAACGATGCCTGCGAGCAACCCGAAGACAGAACACAGCACCAGTGCGACGCCAGCAAGCACAAGGGTCGCCTGAAAACGTTCCAGAACCTCATCCAGCACCGGACGGTTGAGCACAAAGGAGCGCCCGAAATCGCCGCGCAGGAGGTTGCCCATCCAGACGAAATATTGTTGCACCAGCGGCTTGTCGAGGCCGAGATCGCGATTGATCCGCTCGACATTCTCCGGCGTTGCATATGATCCAAGCAGCGCAGTTGCCGTATCGCCAGGTATCATCGCCATGACGAGAAAAACGATGATCGAAAGCCCGAGCAACACAGGAACAACGGCGACAAGTCGCTTGAGGATATAGGCTGGCATGAAAGCCCTCCTCGCTTATTCCTTGGTTACGTCTTTCAAATGCAGCAGAAAGGACGGCTGCAGCTTGAACCCTTTGACGCCAGCCGTCGTGACTGCGTTCTGTTTCCAGTTCGCCACGAAAAGCCATGGCGCATCGTCATGGACGATACTTTGCACTTCACCATAAAGCTTTCCGCGTTCGGCCTGATCGGTCGACGACCGTGCCCTTTCCAGAAGCTCATCCACTTTGGGGTTGGAATAGTAGCCGGAATTGAATCCGCCCTTGTCCGGGAGCGCGTCGCTGCGCAGCGTCAGATAAGGCACCGTGTCCGGATCATTCGTCATCCACGCCATCTCGGCCATATCGGCCTTGCCTTCCAGCCCCGGATTGACCTTGCCAAGAAACGTGTTCCATTCGTAGGTTTCAATCTTGACCTTGAAGCCCACGGCCTGAAGATCGGCCTGGATCGCGGCGCCCATTGTGATCGGATCGAGCATACCTGAACCGCCTTCGGTCACGTAGAACGTGATTTCCGGATTGCTGGCTCCGGCCTCCGTGAGAAGTGCCTTGGCCTTTTCCGGGTCGTATGGATAGGGCTCGATCTTGTTCTCGACCCAGTTGAAGGCCGGCGGGATAGGCCCGGCAGCAACGGTCGCAGAACCCTGCAATACATTCTCGACGAGCCCTTGCTTGTTGACCGCATAATTTGCAGCCTGGCGCACTTTCTTATCCGCAAAGGGACCGCTCTTCGCATTCAGGATGGTGAACCACACATGCGGACCAGCCTGTTCAGCGACCGCGAAATTCGCGTCCTGCTTGAATGTGGCAAGATTGTCCGGCGGCACTTCCACCATGACATCCAGCCCGCCCGCCATCATCTCCGCAACGCGGGTATTGGCATCTGTGATCGGGCGGAACACGATTGCTTCCAGTGTCGGTGCCTTGTCCCAATAATCGGGATTGCGTTCCACGACCACACGCTGGCCGGATTGCCATTCCGCAAATTTGAAAGGACCGGTTCCCGATGGATGACGGCCAAATTCCTTACCGTATTTTTTGACCGCTTCCGGGGAAACGATCAGGCCGGTTGGATAGGCCAGATTAGACAGGAACGGGGCGAAAGGCTCCTTCAGCTTGAACTCGACCGTGTGTTCATCAAGAGCATTGACCGCATCGATGGACGAGAAATTGAACGAAAGCGGGAACGGGCCAGTGTTGTAGAAGGGATGGTCTTCCTTCAGCATTCTGTCGAAGTTGAATTTAACCGCCTCAGCGTTCAAATCCGATCCGTCATGAAATTTCACGCCCTGGCGCAGCTTGAACGTATAGGCCTTGCCGTCGTCCGAGACCGTCCAGCTTTCAGCCAAAGCCGGCTCCACTTCCAGCGTCCCGTCCTTGTAACGCACAAGGCCATCGTAAATGTTGACGAGAATGCGGAAATCATTGGTGGCTGTGACTGTATGCGGATCAAGCGATTGCGGTTCTGCAATCTGTCCGACGATCAGCACATTGGGCGGTGTTTGCGCTGAAGCGTCCGTGCCCGCCCCTGCAACTGAAAGCACCATAGCAGTCAAGACGGCACAGAATAACCTTCTCATGGGGTTCCCCTTCGTTTGTCAAATCCGTCAGACTCTAATTTATAGGCATAAATTTACGATCATCAATGAATTATCATAATTAATTTTCTTGAGCCAAAAAAGCGGACCTCAGCCCGCTTGTGATTTCGGAACGTTCAAAGCCTATTCGGCAGGCGTATCTTCGGGTTTCAGATCCTGCTCAGCCTTGGTCGATTTCTGATGTGTAAAGCCTTTGAGGCCCTTCGCAGTTTCCTCGGCATCGCGCTTGATCTCGACCTCGCTCATTGCGTAGTGAACAGCAAGTTTTGCAATGGAGGTCAGCGCGCTCAGATGAATGCGCTCATATCCGTGCGAGGCATCAACACCGAAGGTCAGCAGAGCCGTGCGCACATCATGCCCGGCTTCGACCGCGGACGCGGCATCAGAACGGTAATAGCGAAACACGTCCTTCTGCACCTGAATGTCATGCTCTGCGCAAAGCTCGTAGAGCTTCTTCGTCAGATGATAGTCGAACGGCCCGGTCTGATCCGCCATGGCAAGCGTGACACCAAACTCCGATGAATTCTGGCCCGGCGCAGTGGTGCCATTGTCAATGGCGACCAGTGAGGCAATATCGGGCACGACGACCGCGGAAGCCCCCACGCCCACTTCCTCGCCGATGGTAAACAGCCAATAGCTATCGACCGGCGTTTCCACATTCGCTCGCTGCATCGCCTCCAGAGCTGCAAGCATGATGGCAACGCCTGCCTTATCATCCAGATGGCGCGATACGATAAAGCCATTATCGATGAATTCAGGCGCCGGATCGACGGCAACGATGTCGCCGACATCGATACCGAGTTGCAGCAGATCATCTCTATTTCGCGCGAGTGCATCCACGCGAAGTTCAACATAAGGCCAGCCAACCGGCTGCGTATCGACTTCCTCATTGAAAGTATGGCCGGAAGCCTTCAACGGCAGAATCGAACCGCGATAAATGCCTTTCGACGAAAAGATGGAAACGCGGGCACCTTCGGCGAAGCGTGCGGACCAGTTACCGATCGAAACCAGTTCCAGCCGCCCGTTTTCCTTCAGATATTTTACCTGCGCGCCCAGCGTGTCGACATGCGATACGATTCCGCGCGCTGGTCGCTCCGTCACGCCTGCCCTGCGCGCACGAATGGCACCCCGGCGCGTCAGTATCACCTCAAGCCCGAGATGCTCCAGTTCTCGCGCAACATAACGGACGGCTTCGTCGGTAAACCCGGTCGGACTGGGTATGGCAAGAAGCGCTTTGAGCCGTGTTACGAGATAGTCCTGATCGATTGTGATAGCGGTCTGCATCATTCATGTGTCGCAAAACGAAACCGTAACGTCAACGCCATGTCCGCAATGGAAGACTCCGGCGCCGGTGTTACGCGGCGCCGGAGCGCAATCAGAAATTCCAGTCTTCATCCTCGGTCGCGACCGCCTTGCCGATGACATAGGACGAGCCGGAGCCGGAGAAAAAGTCGTGGTTTTCGTCCGCATTCGGCGAAAGCGCAGACAGGATCGCCGGATTGACCTTGCACGCCTCAGCCGGAAAGAGCGCTTCATAGCCAAGATTCATGAGGGCCTTATTGGCGTTGTAATGCAGGAACTTCTTGACGTCCTCAGTCAAGCCCACACCATCATAAAGAGCCTCCGTGTAGCGGACTTCATTGTCGTAAAGCTCAAGGAGAAGTTCGAAGGCGAAATCCTTGATTTCTTGTTTCTGCCCTTCGCTCAGGCCTTCAAGCCCGCGCTGGAACTTGTAGCCGATATAATAGCCGTGCACTGCCTCATCGCGGATGATAAGCCGGATAAGATCAGCTGTATTGGTCAGCTTTGCGCGGCTCGACCAGTACATCGGCAAATAGAAGCCCGAATAGAACAGAAAACTCTCCAGAAAGACGCTGGCGATCTTCTTCTTCAGTGGATCATCCGCACGATACTGGTCGAGGATCAGCGTGGCCTTGCGCTGCAGAAATTCGTTTTCTTCCGACCAGCGATAGGCGTCATCAACGTCCGGCGTGAGGCACAGCGTCGAGAAAATCGAAGAATAGGACCGCGCATGCACCGCTTCCATGAAGGAGATGTTGGACAAAACCGCTTCTTCATGCGGCGTCACCGCGTCGTCCATCAGCTTCACCGCGCCGACTGCGTTCTGGATCGTATCAAGAAGTGTCAGCCCGGTGAAAACGCGGATCGTCAGCTCTTTCTCCTGCGGCTTCAGCGTTTCCCATGACTGGATATCGTTGGAAAGCGGCACCTTTTCCGGCAGCCAGAAATTGCCTGTCAGACGGTTCCAGACCTCAAGGTCCTTTTCGTCTTCGATCCGGTTCCAGTTGATCGCACACACGGCGGCAGGCTTCGGGGTCTTGGTTTTCACTTGAATGTTCATTCGTCATCACCAGTGGTCAGAGGGCGCAGGATACGCAGCCCTGCACTTCCGTGCCGGAAAGCGCCATCTGGCGCAGGCGGATGTAGTAGATGGTCTTGATGCCCTTCTTCCACGCGTAGATCTGCGCGCGGTTGATATCGCGCGTCGTTGCGGTGTCGCGGAAGAACAATGTCAGTGACAGGCCCTGATCGACGTGCTGCGTCGCCGCTGCATAGGTATCGATGATCTTCTCCGGGCCGATCTCGTAGGCGTCCTGATAATATTCCAGATTATCATTGGTCATGAAGGCAGCCGGATAGTAGACGCGACCGATCTTGCCCTCCTTGCGGATTTCAATCTTCGACACGATTGGATGAATCGATGACGTCGAATGGTTGATGTAGGAGATCGATCCGGTCGGCGGTACGGCCTGAAGGTTCTGGTTATAAAGACCACCCTCCATCACCGCATTTTTCAGGTCGCGCCAGTCGTCCTGTGTCGGGACCGCAATGCCTGCCTTTTCGAAGATTTCGCGAACCTTTTCGGTCGCCGGCTCCCAGATCTGATCGGTGTATTTGTCGAAATATTCCCCTGATGCATATTTGGATTTCTCGAAACCTTTGAAGGATTTTCCCATCTCCACCGCGATCCGGTTCGATGCGCGGACCGCATGATAGGTCACTGTGTAGAAGTAGATGTTCGTGAAATCGACACCTTCGTCCGAACCATAGTAAATCCGCTCGCGGGCAAGATACCCATGCAGGTTCATCTGGCCGAGGCCGATGGCATGGCTTTCATCATTGCCTCGGGCGACCGATGGCACGGAACCGATGTGGCTCATGTCGGAAACGGCGGTAAGGGCGCGAATGGAAGCCGCGATGGTCTTGCCGAAATCAGGTGAGTCCATCGCTGCCGCAATATTGAGCGAACCCAGATTGCACGAAATATCCTTGCCTAGATGATCATAGGTCAGGTCCTCACCGAAGATGCTCGCCTCGCTCACCTGGAGGATTTCCGAACAAAGGTTGCTCATTGTGATGCGTCCGTCGATCGGATTGGCGCGGTTCACCGTGTCCTCAAACATGATGTAGGGGTAGCCGGATTCGAACTGGATTTCGGCCAGCACCTGAAAGAACTCGCGCGCGCTGATCTTTTTCTTAGTAATCCGCGCATCGTTGACCATTTCGCGATATTTTTCGGTGACCGAAATCTCTGTGAGAGGCACGCCGTAAACCCGTTCAACATCATAGGGCGAGAAGAGATACATATCCTCGTTGTTCTTCGCCAGCTCGAAGGTAATGTCCGGTATGACCACACCGAGAGACAACGTCTTGATGCGGATTTTCTCGTCTGCATTTTCGCGTTTCGTATCGAGAAATCGCATGATATCCGGGTGATGTGCGTTCAGATAGACGGCGCCAGCGCCCTGCCGTGCTCCAAGTTGATTGGCGTAGGAAAAGGAATCCTCCAGAAGTTTCATCACCGGAATGATACCGGATGACTGGTTCTGAATCTGCTTGATGGGTGCGCCCGCCTCGCGGATATTGGTGAGGCTCAGTGCCACGCCGCCGCCACGCTTCGACAATTGCAAGGCCGAATTGATGGAGCGCCCGATGGACTCCATGTTGTCCTCGACCCGCAGCAGAAAGCAGGAAACGAGTTCACCGCGCTGCTTCTTGCCCGCATTGAGAAAGGTCGGCGTCGCAGGCTGATAGCGGCCCGAAATAATCTCATCGACGAGATCGCGCGCAAGCTGTTCGCTGCCGCGCGCAAGCGCCAGCGCCACCATGCAGACACGGTCTTCATAGCGTTCGAGATAGCGCTTTCCATCGAAGGTTTTCAGCGTGTAGCTGGTGTAATATTTGAACGCGCCCAGAAATGTCGGAAAACGAAATTTCTTCGCATAGGCTTCGTCGAAAAGGTCACGCACAAAGTTGAAGGAATATTGATCCAGCACCTCCTGTTCGTAATACCCCTCCATCACCAGATAATCGAGCTTTTCCCGCAGGTTATGGAAAAAGACAGTGTTCTGGTTCACGTGCTGGAGGAAATACTGGCGCGCGGCCTGCCGGTCCCGCTCAAGCTGGATTTTGCCCTCGTCATCATAGAGGTTCAGCATTGCGTTGAGCGCGTGATAATCCAGCCCATCAGAGGATTTTGACGGTTTGCTTGTGTTGGAAGTTGCCGCTTGTGGCGCATCCTGTGCCACCGGTCGTGCTTCGCGGTCCCGGATCAGGGTCGTGTCTGCCGTGTCCAAAATCGTTCCATCCCGTTTTTGACATTGCCGATGTCTTCATCAGTTCCCAAAAGCTCGAAGCGGTAGAGAAAGGGAACCTGACATTTGGCGGAGATAATGTTGCCGGCGATACAGAAGGCTTCGCCGAAATTGCTGTTCCCCGCGGCAATTACGCCGCGGATAAAGGAGCGATTGCTCTCGTCGTTGAGGAAGCGGATCACCGGCTTGGGAACAGCGCCCTTGGAACCGCCGCCGCCATAAGTCGGGGTGACGAGCACGAATGGCTCGCGCACCTGCAATCCCCCCGAGCCGTCCGTCGGGATGCGGTTCGACCGCATTGCGAGCCGTTCAACAAACCGGTGCGTATTCTCCGACCGGCTGGAGAAATAGACGATCAGGCTCATGACGCCGCTGCCTTCAGGCGAGAGCGCTGATCATATCGGGTCGGAACCCCGCCCAATGGGATTCCCCGGCGACAACCACCGGCACCTGACGATAGCCCATCCCTTGAACGAGATCGAAAGCGCCGGCATTGGCGGAGATATCGATAACTTCATACTCGATACCCTGGCGATCGAGGGCACGCGTGGTCGCGGTGCACTGGACACAGGCAGGCTTGCTGTAAACGGTGACGTTCATTTCTTCCTCACTGGTTGGGAGACGCAAAGATCCGTTCGCGCATCGCAGGATGCGCGTCAAAAAGCACAAGATAGGAAATCGGTCAGCCGCCAAGATGGGTAGCCTGACCGCAACAAACTATGCCTCGTAGGGAGGACCGGAACCGGAACTGAATAGACTGGACATGGACTTCACCCCGAAGCTATGAGCGGGAAGTTCGGGGCAGCAATCGGCAAGGCAATAGCTTGCCACACAAGATTGCGCGCCAACCGGACACCCCGCCCGTGGACGTACTCGTTCAAGGCAGGTCTCCTGGCTCACGGATCAACGTTTCTGTCCGCCTTCCCAGCCGAAGCCAGTGACATGATGAACAGAACTCTCCGCTTACAGTTGCGGGGGCAGCTCCGGCATTGCCGCATCCGTCATGGATGAAACGCACCGGATTCCCGTCTTAGCTTTCGACTCAACGAATCGAAAGAACCTAGAACACTATATATAGTAGTCGAAGTTAAAAACTCGTCAACAGGTAGATTGAATCAACGTGCAACATCATAGCTGGGACTATCGCAGCCTTAATTTGCAGGTCTGATTGGCTTCGGCCTGAATTCCGGCTTGATGGCCTTCAGGGCCATGCGGTCGACCATCGCAGGAGCGATGAGTTTAAGCCAGCGTCCGAATCGCATCTGGCGGGTCATCAGCACTTCACGCTTGCGCGCGTGGGCACCTTCCAGCATCAGCCGCACCGCTTCGTCGACTGGCATCATGCCATCTTCGCGTACGCCGCTTGTTCCCAGCGCGCCGCCGCTCGCACTGTAGCCCACCTTGCGAATATCGGTCTTGACGACACCTGGATAGACGATTGTGACGGATATGCCGCTCGGTTCCAGTTCGGAGCGAAGTGCTTCACAGAAGCCGGATAGAGCGAACTTCGTTCCGCTATAGGCGGTACGCCCCGGAACGCCGATCAGGCCAGCGACGGATGACACCGCCACGATCCGCCCCTTGCTTGCGGCAAGATGGGGAAGTGCTGCATGAATGGGCCAGATGCTGCCCCAATAGTTTAACTCCATCAGCTCATGCATCCAGTTGAGATCATCCGGTTTGATCTCGGCGAAATTAGCATGTGCCGACATACCCGCATTCACGATCAGCGTATCGATGCGACCGAAAGCGGAAGCCGCGTTCTCGATTAGACCGATGCAGGCGGAACGATCTTTCACATCGGTCGGCACCACAAGAACTGAACTGCCCAACTGCCGTAACTCTGTGGCCAGATTTTCCAGCTTTTCGACATTGCGTGCCGCGAGCACAAGAGCAGCGTTGGCACGGTCGCGCCGGGCGATTTGCCGTGCGGCTTCAGCACCTATACCGTCCGATGCTCCTGTTATGATCGTCACGTCCATGCCAGGCCCTCCCTGCCTATCGATAAGGCAAGCAGGGTACAGGCGGGACAATCCGCGCGTCCAGCAGTTTAAAATCTGCGCGATAGAATGGTGGCGATGCCCAGACCGTCGATCCGCGATACGTGTTATTGCTGGTGCGAGGGACGCGCCTCCCCCATGAGGCACTGCCATCAGACGCGACGCGGCAAGTTATTTTGAATGAACTATTCACAAAGTCGTGTGGCGCCCGCCCAATAACTGGTAAACATTTTCAACCACTTATGTTCTGGCGCACCTCGCCAGTCGGCTTTCAAGGGTTGAATTCAGCATCTTAGCCGAAGGGAGAAATTGACAGTTCAGCGCCTTATCCTGTATCGATCGTTCAGTTTTGAACATTGTTCAGTATATTGAACAAATGAAAGCTTCTCCCAAGGCTTTCCATTCGGAACTGCCGATGCATCGGCTGCATCGGAAAATTACGGACACGTTTCCTTCCCAAGACAGAAGCGTTTCCGGAATAAGCCCCAGCGTTGTGTGCCGGTGAGGAATTCAGACACCTCGGCGCTGGTAAAAGTGATAAGGGTGGAATGATGACAACAGAGATCAAGCCATTTTCGTTCGATACCGTCGGCTCGATGCTCGTCGAATGGAGCGCTGCAAAGCGCCTCGGCGAAATCCTCGGCGAACGGTTTTCCGAACGCAAGATTCTGATTGTGACGGACAAGGGGCTGCACAAGGCCGGTGTCCTCGACCATGCACTGGCCTCGCTGGAAAAAGCAGGCTTCGGCATCAGCGTTTTCGATGATGTGGTGGCCGACCCACCGGAATCCGTGCTGTTTTCCTGCGTCGAACAGGCAAAGGCCGCCGGTTGCGATATCGTGCTCGGTCTGGGCGGCGGCTCCTCCATGGATATCGCCAAGCTTGCAGCCGTACTGCTTGTCTCCGAACAGGAACTCTCGGAACTTTACGGTATCGGCAAAGTACAGGGTAGCCGCCTGCCGCTGATCCAGATCCCGACTACGGCTGGAACCGGGTCGGAAGTCACCAACATCACCATTCTGACCACCGGTGAGACCACGAAGATGGGTGTCGTTGCCCGTCAGCTCTACGCCGATTTCGTTATCCTCGATGCGGAACTGACCTGCGGCCTGCCTGCACTTCATACGGCCGCGACCGGTATCGACGCCATGGTCCATGCGATTGAGGCCTATACGAGCCGGATCAAGAAGAACCCGCTGTCCGACGCGTTTGCCCGCGAGGCCCTGAAACTTCTTTCCGCCAATCTGATTGCGGCCTGCGAAAACGGCAATGACCGTCATGCCCGCGAGGCCATGCTGCTCGGCGCCAACTATGCCGGTCAGGCTTTTTCCAACTCGCCTGTCGGTGCTGTTCACGCGCTGGCTTATCCGCTTGGCGGTCACTACCATGTACCGCACGGCCTTTCCAATGCGCTGATGCTGGGACCTGTGCTGCGTTACAACATGGCGGGCGCGGCCAAGCTTTATGCAGAGCTTGCCGATCTGCTGCTGGAGAAATCCGAAGGCACAACGGAAGAACGCTCGGCAGCCTTCGTCACCTATATGGAAGCGTTGATGAACGAGTCCGGCGCACCGCGCCGCCTGCGTGATGTCGGCGTGACGGAAGACAGCCTTGAAATGCTGGCACGCGACGCGATGCTGCAAACGCGGCTTCTGGGCAACAACCCGGTCGATGTGACCGAGGCGGACGCACTGGCGCTTTATCGCGAAGCTTTCTGATCAAATAACAAACTGACGGACCGGGCGCCGGGGAAGTGAGCTGACAGCCACTTCTCCGCGGCTTGGCTCTATGTCTGCGGAGAATAAATTGAGCACTGAACGTATCGACGGTCAGGAGCAGCCATATTGGCCTGCCGGACCGTTTAAAATCCGCCTGCCCTTTGTTCACTACAAATTCGAATGGCCCGATTATTTTCAAGGCCTGTTGATGTGTGCAGTGGACCTGTCCGCCATCCCTCTCATGACTGAACTCCTTGGCATGCCTTTCGAAGTGGCCCTTGCCGTGGTCGTCCTGAACGGATTGTTCTATCTGACGCACCATTTGCTTGGCGATCCCGTCGTTCCGGGCTGGATCACGCCTGCCATTCCGCTTCTGATGGCCTATTGCGCCACTTTCCCGGAAGGACCAGAGCGGGTTCATGCACTTGTCGCCTTCCAGATGATGCTCGGCATATTCTCGATCTTCATCGGTGCAACGGGGATGGCGCATCGCGTCGTGCAATTGATTCCATCGGCGATCAAGGCTGGCATCATTGCTGGTGCGGGCTTTGCCGCCGTCATTTCGGTATTTCAGATTGGCGGTCGTTTCGATACGTTCCCGTTCACAATCACCATTGCCGTTGGCCTTGGTTTCTATGTGATCTTCTCGCGCCAGTTCGCACGCATTAAAAACAGCAATCCGGTACTGGCCCTCATTGGAAAGCTGGGTGTTTTCCCGATTATCCTGCTCGCAGTCATCATAGCCCCGCTCTTCGGCGAAGCCCCCTGGCCAAAGCTTGAATGGTCACTGACCAGTCCCGACTTCTCGACGCTTTGGCGTGAATATACCGTGTTCGGTCTCGGCCTGCCGCCGCTGTCGATGTTCATTACCGCCATGCCGACCATGTTCGCTGCCTATATCGTTCTTTTCGGCGACGTTCTGCAAAGCCGCGCAATCCTGAAGGAAGCCGACGAAGCCCGCCCCGACGAAAAGATCGACTATAGCCCGGACCGCGCTCATCTCATCTTCGGTGGACGCAACGCTGCAATGAGCGTGCTCGGACCGGACGTCTGCATGTGCGGCCCGCTCTGGTCGGCCATGCATGTGGTCATCACCGAGCGCTTCTCGCAGGGCAAGAAGGCCATGCACTCGCTTTTCGGCGGCGCGGGTTCTTTCCGGTGGGGAACCAATACCGGCTTGTTCCTGATGCCGATCGTAACGCTCGTGCAGCCGATCCTTGGCGTCGCACTCGCACTTACCTTGCTCATTCAGGGATATGTTTCGGTTCGCGTCGGTATTCTTGAGGCACGCTCCCAGCGAGATCTCGGCATCGCCGGAGTGGTTGGGGCAGTTCTTGCAACACGTGGAGCCGCGTGGGCTTTTGCTACCGGAGTCGTCCTGTGCTTCCTGATATATGGCCGTGATTTCTTCCGTGGCGAAGTAGACAACACCTTTACCAAGGACAGCTGATCGATAGCCCTCCCGGCTGGACCGGGAGGGCTTCCAACATTTTTATCCGCTCACGACTTCGGGCAACGGCCGATCTACGATCATCGCATGATCCAGAACGCGTTGCAGATTGGCGGCATGGCGGAAACTCGGCTCCAGCTCCGCACCATCGGCGACAGCGCGTGCAAAACGCTGGTAGTTCGTCTCCACCGTACCGGCATCGATATCGCGCCAGACCGGCGTTTCGATATCCTCGCCGATAGAGCCGCGCAGGCTTGAACCGGTAGGCGTATGAAGGATTTCCAGTGCGCCCTTGTCGCCATGGATGCGCAGGCGTAACTCGTTCAGGTGGCCCGTCGCCCACCGGCTCGCATGAATGACACCCAACGCACCATTGGCATACTCCGCCATCATGACGAAGCTGTCATTCGCATCGAGCACATACTCACCGATATGGTCATTGTCTGCCTTCTCGAAGGTTTTCAGGCGCGCAGACGCCCGCTCCACATCGCTGCCGATGGCATAGCTGGCGAAATCGAGAATATGAATGCCGACATCGCCCAGAACACCGTTCGACCCGTGGCGGGTTGAAAGACGCCAGAGCCATTTGCTCTCGGTCTTCCAGTCACCCCATGTCTTCGACACCAACCAGCTTTGCAGATAGGATGCCTCGAAGTGGCGCACCTGACCGATCTCGCCTGCCATCACGATCTCGCGCGCCTTCTGTAGGGGAGCGACATTGCGATAGGTCAGGTTGACCATGTTTATGACATTGGCCTGTTCGGCAGCATCCGCCATTTCGGCGGCTTTTTCATAGCTTTCAGCGAGCGGCTTTTCGCAGAAAACATGCTTGCCCGCCCCGACCAGCGCCAGCGTGGTCGGGTGATGAATGGCGTCGGGCGTCACATTGGCAACCGCATCGAAGCGGCCCCATTCCAGCGCATCTTCAAGCCGCGTGAAGCGGTTATGAATGTCGTGGTTTTCCGAAAACGCATCGACGCGTTCCGCTGAAACATCACAGGCCGCAACGACCTCAACGCCATTGATCGCCCTGAAGGCTGCGGCATGGTTTTTCGCCATGCCGCCAGTACCCAGAATAAGAAGACGCATAGTGCACCTCAACGATAGCCGGCTTCACCGGCCTTGTGCAGCTTGGGTCCGCGCTCGACAATCGGCTCCAGCGCCTTTTCGACCGGAACATTCGGCGCGGTATGGATGCCTGTCCATGCCGGTTGCGGATTGTACGCCCATTTGACCGAATTGCGCAGAACGGTCTGCACATTGGCATCGTGATAGGTCGGATAGGTTTCATGGCCGGGACGGAAATAGAACACATTGCCCGCACCGCGCCGCCAGGTCATGCCGGAACGGAACACTTCGCCCCCCGCGAACCACGAAATGAAAACCGTTTCCAGCGGCTCCGGCACGGAGAACTGTTCGCCATACATTTCTTCGTTTTCGAGCACGAAATTCTCGTCCAGCCCCTGGGCAATCGGGTGCCCGCGATTGACGACCCAGACGCGCTCGCGCTCTCCCGCCTCACGCCATTTGAGCGCGCAGGGCGTGCCCATGACCCGCTTGAAGATTTTGGAGAAATGGCCGGAATGGAGCACGATCAGCCCCATGCCTTCGAACACGCGCTTGGCCACGCGCTCCACCACCTCGTCGCTGACGCCGCCATGATCCTTGTGGCCCCACCAGACCAGCACATCCGTCTCGGCAAGGCGCGCTTCCGTCAAGCCATGTTCCGGTTCCTGCAAGGTGGCGGTGGTTGCCTGAATGGTGCCGTCGGTATTCAGCGCATCGGCAATCGTGTTGTGCATGCCGTTCGGATAGACCGAACGCACCGTTTCGTTGATCTGCTCGTGGATGTTTTCACCCCAGACGATTGTGCGAATAGGCACGGATATTCTCCTTGCTGCGGGCATCACGGCCCGGTTGTTTCATGTCATTGAGCTTGGGAGGTCGGCGTCAAACGGCACGGCCCTTTTCATCGAAGCGATGAACATTGTCCCCTGCCGGGGAAACCGAGAGCGTCTCGCCTGATTTGCGCACCGCGACGCCGCTTTCGCGGACCACCAGCGGTTCCTCCAAGCCGAGATCGATATAGACATAGGTGTCGGAACCGAGAATTTCGGTGTGGATCACCTGACCGGTCCAGTGGCCTCCTTCGGGAACGATAGCGAGATGTTCAGGACGCAGGCCTACTGTATGAGCACCGTATTGGTCGGCATATGTGCCGGTCAGGAAATTCATCTTCGGCGACCCGATGAACCCGGCGACGAAAAGCGAATTCGGCTTTTCGTAAAGCTCAAGCGGCGTCCCGATCTGCTCCACACGTCCATCGCGCAGCACACAGATGCGGTCGGCCAGTGTCATCGCCTCCACCTGATCGTGCGTCACGTAGATCATGGTGGTGTCTTCCATGCTCTGGTGGAGCCTGGCGATCTCAAGCCTTGTGGCCACACGTAGTGCCGCATCGAGGTTGGACAAGGGTTCGTCGAACAGGAAAACCTTGGGATCGCGCACGATGGCGCGCCCGATGGCTACACGCTGGCGCTGGCCACCGGAGAGCTGACGCGGCAGCCGTTCCAGATAGGGCGCCAGTTGCAGCATCTCCGCAGCCTTGTGAATGCGGCTCTTGCATTCATCCTTGCTCTTGCCCGCAAGCTGCATTCCGAACGCCATGTTTTCATAGACAGTCATATGCGGATAAAGCGCATAGGACTGAAACACCATGGCGATGCCGCGCTTCGACGGCGCGAAACTGTTGACGACGGTTCCATCGATGGCGAGGCTCCCCGATGAAATCTCCTCAAGCCCCGCTATCAGGCGCAGCAGCGTGGACTTGCCACAGCCCGACGGGCCGACAAAGACCATGAACTCGCCGGGGCGGATATCCATATCCACGCCCTTGATGACCTCGAAATTGCCGAAAGACTTGCGCACATCGCGCAATTGAAGTTCTGCCATGTGTAAGACTCCTAGCCCTTTACGCCACCCGCCGTCAGACCGGACACGATCCGCCGCTGGAAGATGAGCACGAGGATGACGAGGGGAACCGTTACGACGACGGAAGCCGCCATGATGTTGCCCCAGGGGATTTCGAACTGGCTGCTGCCGGACAAAAGCGCGATAGCCACCGGCACAGTGCGCTGGGTGCCGGACGAGGTGAAGGTTAGCGCGAACAGGAACTCGTTCCATGCCGAGATGAAGGCAAGCAGACCTGTCGTCACCAAAGCCGGCCACATCAGCGGCATAAAGACCCGCGTGATGATGACCCACGGCGACGCACCATCCACGATTGCTGCTTCTTCGATTTCGACCGGCAGGTCACGCATGAAGGTGGTGAGCACCCACACCGTGAACGGCAGCGTGAAGATCATATAGGAGAAGATCAGCGCCAGCGGCGTATTGAAAATGCCGAGGAAGCGGATCAACTCGAACAGACCCGCCAGAACGGCAATCTGCGGAAACATGGATACTGAGAGAATGGTGAGAAGAAGCAGTCCCCGCCCGCGAAAATTCACCCGCGCCAGCGCATAGGCCGCCGTTACCGCCAGCAGAAGCGAAATCGCCACCACCACGGTCGCCACCAGCAGCGAATTGCCGAGACTGCGCAGGAAGCTGCCCTGTGTGAGAACACCGGTATAGTTTTCAAGCGAGAAGCTGCTTGGCCAGTAGTCGACCTGAAACAGCGCCGTCCCGGATTTGAGGCTGGTGATGATCGCATAATAGAACGGGAACACTGCAATCAGAATGATCAGTGCCACCAACAGATAGAAGCAGAGGGTTTTCACATAATACATCATGCTATTCCCCCCTGCTGCCGACATTGACGCGCCCGAAGAACATGTAGAGCACGGTGATGGCCGCAATGATGAGAAACAGCATCGTCGATGCCGCTGCACCATAGGCAAACTTGTCGAAATCAAAGAGATTTTCACGGGCGAAAACCGACATTGTCTTGGTCTGCGCGTTGTTGGGCGTCAGCACATAGATCAGATCGAAAATGCGCAATGCATCAAGCATACGGAAAATGATTGCCACCATCAGCGCCGGGCGGATCAACGGCAGCGTCACCCGCCAGAACACTTTGACCGGATGCACGCCGTCGATCTTGGCCGCTTCGTAAATGTCGGACGGCACCATTTGCAGGCCTGCCAGAATGAGCAGCGCCATGAACGGCGTGGTCTTCCAGACATCGACAATCAGGATCGCAACCATCGCAGTGTCGGGATTAGCCGTCCACGCGATTTTCTGGCTGATAAGACCCAGATTAAGCAGGATATGGTTGAGGATGCCGAACTGGTCGTTAAGCATCCAGCCCCACATCTTGGCCGAAACAATCGTCGGGATCGCCCACGGGATCAGGATCGCCGCGCGCACAAGCCCGCGCCCCCGAAAATTCGCGTTCAGCACCAGAGCGACGATCAATCCGAAGATGGTTTCCAGACTGACCGAGAGAACAGTGAACCTGATCGTGTTCCAGACTGCGCCCCACCAGGCCGGATCAACCAGAAGACCACGATAGACGGTGCGTCCGCTCTTGAGCGTCACCCACGACAGATAATTGTTGAAACCGACGAATTCCGCAGCACCAAGGCTCGTCAGGGACGCATTGGTGAAGCTGAAATAGATGGTCCGAAGCAGTGGCCAGCCAGCCACCAGCGCCAGCACGATCAGTGTCGGTGCGAGAAATATCCATGCCGACCGCATTCGCTGCGCGCGCAGATCGGATTGAACCCGGCGTTTGCCGGCCGAACTCCCCGAAATGTCGAGAGAAGTCTCCGTCATGATCCCACTCTTGGTCCTGCTCAGAGGGATTTGAGCGTTCGGATTGCCCGATAGGGGGGCTTGGGAGGACAACCCGAACGCGGCTTGATCGGTTCTTACCAGCCAGAGCCTTCCAGCTCAGTCAGCTCGACCTCAAGCATTTCGAGATTCTCCGCAGCAGTTCCATTGCCCGAGAGTGTCTTGTGAACGGCCGTCCAGAATTTTGACGACACTTCGTTGTATTTCACCTTCGTCGCCGCCGATGGACGGGGGACTGCATTCTGGAAGATCGGCTTCCAGTTGGCCATGAAAGGCTGCGCGGCAATGATATCCTTGTCATCATAGAGCGCTTCAATGGTTGGCAGGCGCGAAATCTCGACCGCCTGCACCTTCTGCACTTCCGGCGAAGCCAGATATTTCACCAGCGCGATGGCCGCATCCTGCTTGGTCGAATATTTGGACACGGCCAGGTTCCAACCGCCCAGCGTCGAGGATGGCGCGTCGCCCTCGGCACCGGCAGGCAAAGGCGCCACGTCGAACTTGCCCTTCACGCCGCTATCGGCGCTGTTGCCCAGCGCATAGGCATAGGGCCAGTTGCGCATGAAGACGGCATTGCCGGTCTGCCACACACCGCGCGATTCCTCTTCCTGATAGGCAAGCACGCCCTGTGGCGAAATCGAGCCGATCCAGCCCTTGGCACGGTCGATGGCAGCTGCGGCCTTCTCATTATTGATCGAGATCGTGCCGTCCGCCTCGACGATCTGGCCACCACCCGACGACTTGACCCATTCAAGTGCGTTGCAGGTCAGGCCTTCATAGGCGTTGCCCTGAAAGACAAAGCCCCAGAGATCGGACTTACCGTCAGCCCGCTCCTTGTCCATGATTTCCTTGGCGGTTGCCGCCATCTCATCCCAGGTTTTTGGAACCTGCTTGTTGTATTTTTCCAGAAGATCCTTGCGGTAGAAAAGAGCGGGGGCGTCGGTGTAGAATGGTAGCGCAACCAGCTTTCCGTTCACGGTCTGCGACGCGATAATGGATGGGAAATGGGCACCCGTGACATCCTTGGTCGCTTCTGTCAGATCGACAAACTGATCGGACAGCTGCGGCGCCCAGACCACGTCCGTCTGGTAGACGTCGATATCGGCGTTACCGGCTGCGAGCCACAAACGATACTGGCTGAACTGCTCGCTCGAAGACGACGGCATGGACACGATATTGACCTTGTTGCCCGTATCTTTCTCGAACTTGACGATCTGCCCCTGCAGAAACTTGATGTTATTGCCTGTCGAATTGGCCGCGATGGAAATCTCCACCGCATGCGCACTTACCGTCGCCATGCCAAGTGCCACGCAAGCCGCAAGCACACCCTGAAAAGCCTTCATAGTTCCCTCCTCCCATCCATTCTGTATGCGGTTTCTTAAAATCGAAAACGGTTTGGATGACAAAAAGGTTGCAGAGGACCGCATTCCTGTCAAGCTGCAGATTTGGCGACTTGCTTCATTTCCCTCAAGCGCTGCCTCATACAGTGATAATTCAATGACTTGGAGTTTGAGGCAATTGTTGATTAGCATTGCAGAGGCATATACCTTCAATCGTGCCAGCACGAAAATTCAAACAAACTTGAAAACGGTTTGGAAGTGTTGCACACTATGTGTTGCAGCAAGTCAAAGAACGCAACCAACCAATTGTTAACCGCAAGGAAGCAGCTATAATCCGCCACCTTGCCTGCCTGTACAATTCGAAAGCCAAATGAAACTCCGTGAATTCGCCAAACATCTCGGCCTCTCTGCCACGACCGTCAGCCGGGCGTTGAGCGGCTATCCCGAAGTGGCGGAAAGCACGCGCAAACGCGTCATGGATGAGGCTGTGCGCCTCGGGTACCGACCCAACGTCAATGCGGTCAGGCTGGTTACCGGGCGCGCTGGTGCCATCGGCGTGGTGATGGGTCGCAACAGCGAATTTCATTTCGCCGAATTCATGCGCGGCATGGCTGAACGGCTCAGCCAGGACGAAGTCGATATTCTCGTCAGTCCGATTGCCAACAATGGCACGGATGACGAAGTGCAGCTTTGTCGTCGTCTTGCCACCAGTCACCGCGTCGACGCGATCATCGTGACATCTCCAAAACCAAATGACGAGCGCATTCGCATGCTGCACGAATTGGGGATGCCGTTTCTCGTGCACGGGCGGTCTGAAACCGACATTCCGCATGCATGGCTCGATATCGATAATGAGGGAGCGGTTTGCCGCTCGACTGCTCATCTGCTCGACCTAGGCCATCGTCGCATCGCGATGATCAACGGGCGATACGGTTTCACCTTCTCGCTTCACCGCGACGAGGGCTACCGGAAAGCGCTCGAAAGCAGAGGCATCGCTTTCGATCCGGATCTTGTCGAACACGGCGATTTCACCGACGAGATCGGCTATCGCCTCGCGCGCAAGCTTTTGGAGCGCGACCCGCGCCCGACGGCATTTGTCGCCGGCTCAATGATGACAGCGCTTGGCATCTACCGGGCCGCACGTTCAGTCGGGCTGACGATCGGCAAGGATATTTCCGTCATCGCCCATGACGACGTCATCTCGTTCCTCAGCGCCGATAATATGGTTCCATCGCTGACCGCCACCCGCTCTTCGATGCGTGCCGCAGGTCAACGATGTGCCGATCTTTTAATGGATATACTCGACGGGCGCGCTGCGACCGACATTCACGAACTCTGGCCCGTGGAACTGATCCTGCGGGAATCCGCAACTCGCGTACCCGAATGGGCCTGAGCATACTAAAAAATTGATCCGATTTGTCAGATTCACACCAGTGGTGTAGATTTGACGTGCAACGCGGAATTGGTTCGACGCTTGAAGAAGCGTATCCGAAACCAAACCGCGTTGCCTGTGGTTTATGTCGGAGTAAAAATTGCATAGTGAACAATCTATTCTTCAAATTTCAATAGCGGTTACTATTCTTGTTGCTGGATTCGGCGTCGTTTTTGGCCTCTTATCCGGCTCATTTTCTATTGTATTCGATGGCGTTTACATGCTCGCTGACGCCGCCATGAGCGGGCTTGCCCTCCTCGTTTCACGCCTCATCGCACTCTCAGCCTTGCCAGAACAGCCACGCGGAAAACTGCGCGAGCGCTTCACCATGGGTTTCTGGCATCTGGAACCGATGGTGCTGGGCCTCAACGGCATGATGCTCACCGGCGTTGCGATCTACGCGCTCATCAATGCAATCGGCAGTCTGATGGTTGGCGGACGCGATCTCGAATTCAGCTATGCGATTTTTTATGCCGTCGTCGCCCTGATCGCCTGCCTCGGCATGGCACTGTTGGAAATGCGCGCAAACCGGACATTGAAATCAGACTTCGTCGCACTCGATGCCAAAGCCTGGATCATGTCCGGCGGCATCACTGCCGCCCTCTTGATCGCCTTTTCCGTCGGCTATGCCATTGAAGGAACAGAGCTCGGCTGGCTGGCGCCCTATATTGATCCTGCGGTTCTGGCGGTCGTCTGCCTTGTCATCATTCCCATGCCGATTGGCACGATCAAGCAGGCACTGGCCGATATATTCCTTGTCACGCCAGCCGACCTCAAGCAGCATGTCGATGCCGTCGCCGAAGAGTTTGTCAAGCGCAATGGCTTTCTGTCATACCGCGCTTACGTCGCCAAAGTCGGGCGCGGCAAGCAGATCGAGCTTTATTTCATCGTTCCGCATGACCTTCCGCCACGCAAGCTTGAAGAATGGGATGCGTTGCGCGACGAGGTTGGCGATGCACTCGGCGGTGAAGGACCGGACCGCTGGCTGACCATCGCCTTCACTACAGATGTGGAGTGGGCTGTCTAGCGCATGGCTCCCGAAAGTGGGAACCGGTTTCGGGATAAAGACATGCGTAAAAACAAACAGATCGAGCGAGTCCAACGGCTCTGTTTTAACCGGAACAGCTCTAGCCCAGAACCTTACTCACTCGTCAGCGACAACTGTCGGCGCAGCCGTATCGTGCGACTGTCGCCCGGTTGGCGGGGCAACCGGTTGAAGGCATTCAGATAATTTGTCTTGGTGCGCATGATATGCGCCTCCAGAATATCCCGCAGTTCATCTGGCTTGTCGGCATCCGCAAGTTCGATAATGGCGGCATGGTCGGCAAAGGATCGGGCAGGCTCTCCCTCCGCGCCAATCGCAAGATGTGTTCGCAGGGCTGCAACGCGCCCCAGAATACTATCGTAAGCGCGTGCGAGATAACGATTGCCGCAGACACGGAAGAAGGCCAGGTGAAACTCGGTGTCGCAACGCCCATATGCGCGCAGATCGTCTTCGTCTATTGTCGCACGCATGAGGTCGAACTGCTTTTTCAATTGCGAGACGAGTTTCTTGCGATTGTTGCCAAGCGCAAGCCGCATGGCCTGATCTTCCAGACCGATCCGAAAATCGCAAAGCTCTGCGATGTCTTCCTGCGTCGGCGTGAAAACATAAGTGCCGGACTTCGGAACGATGTGAACCAGTTCCTGCATCTGGAGAATGTTGAGCGCCTCGCGCACCGGTGTGCGACTGACATCAAAAGCCGCAGCGAGCATGTCTTCAGAGAGATTCTCCCCGAATTGAAACTCTGCATCGACAATCGCACCGCGAATACGTTCGGCGATGCTGCTTGCCAGCGACTTCTTGCTCTTGCCTCGAATCTCTCTCATGACCGAATCTTACAGACGCCTCACTGCGACGTATAGAGCGGTTGAAACCGCATTCAAATTGCACCGGTGAATGGTGACGGACCCGGATGAAGTCCGGGCCCGTCATTTTGATCAGTCCCGTTTGGCTTTCAGACTCATGCAGAGGAAAAAGCCAAGGATCGGAAACACGGACAAGGCCAGCAACGACAGCGAGAAACTGTCTGTCGTGGATTTGACCCAGCCGACGAGATAAGGTCCGGTGAAACCGCCCAACTGCGCAAAACCGTTGATGGCAGCCAGTCCGCCGGCCGCGGCTGCGCCGGACAGGAACTGCGTCGGCAGCGTCCAGAAGACGCCGAGATAGGACCACAGGAAGAACGCACAGACCGACAGGAGCACAAGACTCAGGATCGGCCACGGAGACAGTGCACTGGCGGCAAGGAAGATACCGCCGAACAGGCCGGCAATCGCCGTGTGAACCTTACGCTCGCCGGTACGATCCGAACTGCGTGAAATCACAACAAGGCCGATTGCAGCAAACACAAACGGAATAGCCGAAATGAGTCCGGTCTGAGCGGCAGTATAGTCGCCGAGGCTCTTGACGATTTGCGGCAGCCACATGATGACGCCGTAAACAGCGATCCCGTTGAACATATAGACCAGCGTCAGAAGCCAGACACGGTAATCGCTGAAGACTTCTTTCAACGAGTGACGGGTATCGGATTGCTTGCCTTCGTTTTCCTTGGCAAGTTCGGCCATCAGCCATGCGCGTTCATCCGGCGTCAGCCAGTGCTTGTCCTTCTCCGGGCGATCAACCAGATAAAAGAAGGTCACAATACCGAGGACGACGGCAGGAAGCCCCTCGATGATGAACATCGCCTGCCAGCCATGCAGACCAAAAAGCCCCTCGCCCGCATCCATCAGCCAGCCGGAGAACGGTGCGCCCACGACGATGGATAGCACGGTTGCCGTCATGAAGAGGGCCGTTGCACGACCGCGCTCCTTGGCCGGGAACCAATAGGTGAGATAAAGCAGAACGCCCGGCGCAAAACCGGCTTCCGCAACACCCAGCAGGAAGCGCAGAACGTAGAATGAAACCGGACCCTGCACGAAAGCCATGGCGCAGGATACGAGCCCCCACGTGACCATGATGCGCGCAATCCAGACGCGCGAGCCCAGCTTGTGCAGCATCATGTTGCTCGGTACTTCGAACAGCATGTAACCGATGAAGAAGATGCCCGCACCGATGCCGAACATATAGGGCGTCAAGCCGATATCATTGTTCATGTGAAGCGCGGCATAGCCGATATTCACACGGTCAAGATAGTTTACGATGAAGCAGATGAAGCAGAACAGAACGATCCGCAGATTGAGTTTGCGTATGGTACTGTCGCGCAGGTCCGGCGTTGCGCCGACCGCACTCAGAGTGGAATTGACCACGATGTCCTCCCAGGTCTCCGCTCACATTCCATTATGAGCGGCATGCAATAATCTTAGCGGAAGCTTCACACGATGATGCATGCTCTTCCGTTCAGAGCTTTATCTGCGAAAATCGTACCGGGACCGTTCCGGCATGTTTCCAACAGATAGGCAATCCCGATCACGGACAGGCCATCAAGCACAGATCCGGCCGTTATCGTCTCTCTCCCATTGCAATGATTAGCGTGCAAACAACAACTTTACAAGTAGCATACAAAATCTTGTACCCTAGATTGACAGATGTGCTCGCACATGGCTTTTAAAGCCACTGTCGCCGGATGGTTGAGTCTGCGGATTCTCTTCGGCGGCCCTTGGGCGCGCAGCAGCGCTCATTTTCGAGGAGGACTATTTTCATGACGACAAACAATGCTCCAACAGCGTTCCCAACCGATTTTTTTGCAGACCGGGTCGTGCTCGTCACCGGCGGCGCATCGGGCATCGGCAAGGCCGTTGCCGAGAAACTGATCGCGCTCCAGGCCAAGGTGGTGCTTTGGGATGTGAATGGCGCACGTCTGCAGGAAATGGCGGACAAGCATGGTGACCGGGTTCTGACAGCCATTGTGGATGTTTCAGACAAGGCCGCAGTTGATCGCGCAGCGCACGATATTGCCGAGAAATGGGGTGGCATCGACCATCTCGTCAACAATGCGGGCATCATCGGCCAGCGCATGACTGTGAAGGAATTCGATGCCGAAGAACTGGACCGGGTTCTGGCGGTCAATCTGAAAAGCGTGTTCTACGTTTCCAGCGCCTATCTGAACAATCTGGGGGCGAAGTCCGACAAATCTGTCATCGGCCTGTCCTCCATCGCCGGTCGTACTGGCGGTATGGTCGGCAATATTGCCTATGCGACGACCAAGGGAGCAATCGCGTCCTATACCTATGCACTTGCCAAGGAACTTGCGCCGGAAATTCGCGTCAATGCACTGGCTCCTGGCGTGATCGACACGGAAATCCAGAAGGCCGTTTTTGCCGATCCTGCCAATATCGCGAAAATGGCCGATCTCATTCCGCTGAAGCGGTTGGGAACTGCCGATGAGGTCGCTGACGCAGCAATCTGGCTGCTGTCGCCGGGAGCCGCCTATATTACCGGTGTGGTGCTTGACGTTTCAGGCGGGCGATAAGGAGAAGATGATGACGCAGGCAAAGGCCCTGAAAGGCCTCATCGAAAGCGGCCGCATCATTCAGGCACCGGGCGCACCCGATCCGCTGACCGCCCGCCTCGTACAACAGGCGGGATTTCCGGCCATCTACATGACCGGGTTCGGGGCCACTGCAAGCCGTCTCGGCACGCCCGATCTCGGTCTTCTCACCCAGACCGAAATGACGACCCATGCGCGGGACATGACCCGCGTGGTCGATATTCCGATCATTGCCGATGCGGATACAGGTTATGGCGGCCCGGCCAATATCGTGCGCACGGTAGAGGAATACATTCAATCCGGCGTCGCTGCGATTCATCTCGAAGACCAGATGGCACCGAAACGTTGCGGCCAGCTTGCCGGTATCCGGCTGATCCCGGCGGAAGAAAATGTGCGTCGTCTCAAATGCGCGCTTGCGGCGCGTAGCGACAATGAGCTTCTCATCATCGCCCGTACCGACGCCATGCCAGCAGCCGGGGCTGACGAAGCCATCCGCCGCGCGAAAATGTATCAGGACACGGGTGTCGACCTTGTGTTTGTCGATGGCATCAAGACTATCGCTGAGGTCGAAGCGGTGGCGCGGCAGGTCGAGGGACCGAAGGTCGTCAGCATCGTCGATGGCAATGAAACTGTAGCTCTGACGGCCACAGACCTCGAACAGATGGGCTTCAATGTCGTGTTCTATGCCCTTTCAACGCTGTTCTCGGCGGTGAAAGCCATGAGCGACACGCTGTCAGTTCTCAAGCGTGACGGCACGCCGAAGGCCCGTGCCAGCGATATGATCACCTATCAGCAATATTGCGACATCGTTGACCTGAAGAAGTTTCAGGATCTCGATGAGGAATATGGCTGGTCATGATCGGACGAAACGAGGCAGGCGGCAACGCCTGCCTCTTCAGGTGTTGAGCTTTTTTGCCTGAATGCGCGAAGATGCTCTTTCGACCGTGATCTCGTAATGATCGCTCTGCGTCACCTCGACTATGCGGCTCGGGCGAAAAGCAACAGCATTGATGCCGCCTTCGTGACGCAGGCTGTCGAACAGAATTCCGAACTCGCCGCTCTCGCGCATCTCCTCGCCAAACTTCTGTGAAGCGGCGTAATCTGTCGGATCGTACACGGCAGGCAACGTTGCCTGTTCCCCGCATATGTCGACCAAATCCTCTTCCAGTTTCGCCGTATAGACCCGAAAGGTGCGGGCCAGACCGTCCCGCTGCGTCGCGACGGTTTCGCGACGCATGTGATGGGCAACCTCGATAACGGATGTGGTCAACCTCGCTGCTGCATACCATGCGCCCAGCTCCGGCCCGTTGAAGCGCATGCCGCCCGGCGCCACATGAAGAAAAGTCGCCATGACGATACTGGAATTGGGCCTGCCAAACACCCATTCCTCATGCGGAAGACGCTGCAATCGCTCTGTCAGAAGACGATCATTCGTCCAGCCTGCCAGTTCCATCACAGCTTCCAGATCGGCAGCCTTGGCAACCGTGTCAAAAAGACCGATCGGCGGAAAGCGCGACGGGATCAGGCGATAGCTTGGCTGTGGAGCGGGATTGCGCTTCACGAAAACACCACGTCCTCATCGCGATAAGGCCGGAACTCGCGATCCAGTTCGTTCGGCTCCATATAGAGACCGCCGCGCGCCGCATCCAGAAACCGGCGGACGGTCAGTAATCCGTCCTGCAGACCGCTTGTCACCAGCCTCAATGGTGGGTGGTCACCGAAGACCCCGGCCTGATTGGGCGTGTGCAGCCAGCGGATACCAGCCCTCTCATCAGGGTAAAGCACACCCAGCGCCTGATGAATGCCAAGAACGGCGGATAAGCGCATCAGCACGTCCACATCCAGCGTGATATCGCGGCGTTCGCGCACCGCCTTCACCCAATTGTAATAGGTTGATCTTGATGGCAGCCCCAGCACCATGAGACGCTGCTGTTCGTCCAGCCCCCACAGATCGGCGATGGTCAGAAAGGTGCGCAGGCCCGGTCCGCTCAACCGCTTGCGCGAATGAGGAGAAAAACGGGCCGCATCGAGAATATCCGGTCCCTTGCCTGCTACTGTCTTCAACACCGCATTGCTTCTGGCCATAGTTGCCTCCGATCGTCCAGATCAGAATATAGTCCAAATTTGGACTTTTGCAACCCTACGATGTTTCGACCGGCAGGATACGCCTTACTCGGCAGCGATGAGGGACCCCTCGGCGGCCACATCCGGCATTGTGTCGAAGTGAACCGGACGCAGTGAAACATAACCATTGCGGATATCCAGCACATGCGAATAGACGTTGTGGCCGTTTTCAAGCAGCGGCAGCTTGTCCTCATGCATGATGCTGATAACGATGGCTTGCGGGCAACGCGCCTTCAACGCTTCGTGGAAACGCATCTTCGAGGCCGGATCGAGGGCACCGGTTGCCTCATCGAGGAAAATGATCGACGGCTTGTGCAGGAGAATGCGCGCCAGCACGATCTTCTGCTTTTGCCCTCCCGAGAGAACCATGTCCCATGGTGCGCCATCGGCATCGGCGTCATTCATGCGCTCGATAAATTCACCCAGTCCCGCCTCGTGCAGGACGGCGGCAACAGCGAGATCACTGAACAGGTTTTCATCGGCAGGCAGGCTGACGAGCTGCTTCAGCGTAACGGAAGGAAACTTGGCCTCCTGGGTCGCGTAAAGCGAGGTGGCATTTTGCGGATAGATGATATCGCCGGTCCCGTAAGGCCACAGGCCGTTCAACGCCTTCACGAAGGAAGTTTTGCCCGAACCGGATTCGCCGCGCATATAAACCCAGTCGCCGGAGCGAATATTGATCACGCCCGAGCGCAGGAACGGAGCTTCGCTGTCCGGCCCCTGCATGAGGGTGAGATTGCGCACCGACAGACCGAAGCGCGGATGCTGTTCGGCGAAAGCAAAGCGGTTGATGCCCGACCGGCTGTAGAATTCGGTGGGGTCCTGTACATTCTCGATAGCCTGCGCAAGGCCGGTCACACGGCCCGCATTGGCGCGCAGATTGGCAATCGCCGGCATGACCTGAATGAACCACGAGCAATCGTTGATCATCGCCGCGACGAGTTCCGCGCCTGTCACATAGTTACGGAAACCGACAGAACCGCTCATATAAGGCAGAAGGCCCGGAATATAGGCAACGATCCGGTTCGAGAGAAAGCCATAGGCCTGCGAGAAGGCAAGATAGGCGGCATCGAAACGATTGAGCTGGTTCCAGGTGCCGTCGACATCCTTATACAGTCGATCATTGACCGACCGCTGGACGGCCTCGCCGCCGGATGCCGAAATCTGGAAACTGCGGCGCAGAAGCGTGGTCCATTCACCACGATAGGAACCTTCGGCCTTCTGGATGCCGAGATTGAGACGCTCCAGACGCTTGCCGATCTTGATCGCGACCAGCGTTCCGAGCGGGACATAGACAACGATTGCCGCAAAGGCCAGAACAGCGCTGCCATAGCTGCCGAGGAAATCCAGACCCTCCACATGTGTGGACATTTCGATCAGCTTCTGGCCGATAAAGAAAGCAGACAGGAACACACCGACAATGCCCATGACGAGGCCGATAGCGCCGCCGGTCATACCCTTGATCGATTCCTGCAAACGTTGATCGATATTGTCGGGCTGATCCTTGCCTCTGCCCTGTTGCAGATGGAAATGCGTGTGCTTGCCATTCAGCATTGCGGTGGAGAACTGGTCGTTCAGCCATCTACGCCATTTGCGATGCAGGGTGGTGGACAGGAAATGACGGGAACCGACCAGCATCACGTCCTTTGCCAGCATCAGCAGAACAAGAATGCCCGCATTGGAGGCAATCGTCATGAGAGGATGCTGAACCGGCGCGGTGTTGACGTTGACGATGGAATTCATGAGCAGGCCCGAGGCCTCGGCCACCCATACGGTGGTCTTGCTCACGAAGGCCGTCATCAGGAAGATCGCGATGGTGAGAACCCAGGCTTCTTTCCAGCGGTCGGATACCCAGTAGGCTCGCATAAGCCCCCAGAACGACGTCATGTCAGACACGGCAGACCTTCCCCTTGCCTGCAAGGATTGCTGTCTGGTCTGCCGGTTTTTGCTCAATCCACACCTCGTTCTGGCATCAAAATGATAACGCTTTGTAACATATTGCAACAAACTGTGGTTAACGGAGTGTTAATAGTCAACACAAAAGCGGAGCACCAAGTCGTGATCAAACGGGCACGCGTCAGCAACAAGCTGAAATCGTTAGCCTATCGGAAACCTAATTATTTTGGATGAAGCGCCCGTTTCGCGCCGGAAATTCGGTATTCGCGGGGGATTTTGCCGTTGATTCGACCGTACCCCTTTATTGGGTCGAGAGATATGCCTGCAGCCGGGGCACCACATAATCGAGGAAAACCCGTACCCGTTGCGGCAGTCGCGCACCGCCAAGAAATACGGCGTGAACCTCCTCTATATCGTTCTCGACCGCCTCGGCCAGAACCTCCACCAGTGCGCCGGATGCAAGATCGTTGCGTGCGTGATAATCGCCGATCCGCGCAAGCCCCAGCCCTGCGACCGCCATGCGCCGGACGGTCTCGCCATTATTGGCCAGCAGCGAACCGGAAACGGCGCGATCCACGATACGTCCGCTTTCCTTGAGCGGCCAGACAGGTGCCGCACGGCGGAAATTGAACCCGATGCAATTGTGATCGGCAAGATCGTCGACCGTCAGCGGCGTGCCGTGGCGTTCAAGATAGGCGGGAGCCGCTATGATCTTGCGCCGGGCGGTGCCAAGCTTGCGTGCCATCATGCTTGAATTGGGCAAGGTACCGATACGAAAGGCCACATCGGTGCGGTCGAGATAAAGATCGACCAGCTCATCCGACAATGACAGGTCGATCACGATATTCGGATAGGCTGACAGGAATTCCGGCAGTAAAGGCTCCAGCGCCAGCGTGCCCAACGCCACGGAAGCGTTGACGCGCACAGTGCCACCAGTGCTTGCGGAACCTTGGGAAAGCTCGCGTTCGACTTCCTCGAAATCGCGCAGCAGTCCCTGACTGCGCTCGTAATAAATCTGTCCCTCGGTTGTCAGCGACAGGCGCCGCGACGAGCGCTCCAGAAGCCGCACGCCGAGCCTCGCTTCGATACGGGATATGAGCTTGCTGATGGTCGAAGGGTTCATGCGCAGAAGCCGGGCCGCTTCAGAAAAGCTGCCCGCTTCCACAACCCGCAGAAAGACCTGCATTTCGCCGGCGCGATTATCCATCACCCGCTCCATCTGTGAAACCGTTTCACAGATAATGTGGATTCCCAGCGGATTTTCAAGCCCGCGCGACTATCCTATTTCTGCACCACGAGATCGAACCTGACCGAAGATTATCCGGAACAGGATCAGTGTCCACAAATTGACGGCCCGAAGCATAAGCCTCCCAAGCTCGCGCAACTGACGCGAAGACGCCGAGGGCCAATCGACAGGAGATATTATGAAAATCGTAAACGCACATGGTGCGGCAATACCTGCGCTCGGCTTCGGTGTTTTCCGCATGACGGATTCGGAAGTGGAAAGCGTCATCCCGGCTGCGCTGGAAGCTGGCTTCCGCCATTTCGATACGGCCCAGATCTATCAAAATGAAGCTGCCCTCGGCCGCGCTCTGGAAAAGGCAGGTGCACGGCGCGAAGACCTGTTTCTCACCACAAAAGTCTGGGTCGATAATTACAGCCCTGAAAAATTCGGTGCATCCGTCGATGAAAGTCTCGACAAGCTGAAAGTCGATCAGGTCGACCTTCTGCTTTTGCATTGGCCTGCCGACAAGGTGGCGATTGCCGATCAGATCGACATGCTCAACGCGGTACAGGCAGCGGGCAAGACGCGTTTCATCGGCGTGAGCAACCAGAACATTGCGCAGATGAAGGAAGCCATCCTTCACAGCAGGGCACCCATCGTCACCAACCAGATCGAGGTACATCCCTATCTCGACCAGAATGCCGTCGCCGACGCTGCGAAAGCGGCAGGTGTTGCCATCACCGCCTATTACGGCATGGCTGATGGCGCGGTGCCACGCGATCCCGCCTTGCAGGCCATTGGCGCGAAATATGGCAAGACTGCCGCCCAGGTTGGCCTGCGCTGGCTTATCGAACGCGGCTTCATCGCTCTTTCCAAGACGGCCAAACCGGAGCGCGTTGCCGAAAACTTCAACATATTCGACTTCGAACTCAGTGCCGAAGACATGGTGGCGATTTCTAAACTCGCCCGGCCCGATGGACGCATCGTCAGCCCCGAAGGTCTGGCTCCCGTCTGGGACAAATAACGGAGACTATGATGAGCACTATGATGTCTCACGACAGCGCTACCAAGGCAGCCGGTTTCAACTGGCCGCTTCTGGCGCTCGCAATCGGTGCCTTCGGTATCGGCACCACCGAATTTGCACCCATGGGCCTGCTGCCGGTCATTGCCGATGGTGTCGATGTATCTATCCCGACCGCCGGTCTTCTGGTTAGTGCCTATGCCATTGGCGTGACGATCGGCGCTCCGATCATGACGCTCGCCTTCGGGCGCTTCGGCAAGCGTACTGCCCTGATGCTGCTGATGGGCATATTCACGCTTGGCAACATCCTTTCAGCCCTTGCGCCGGATTACTGGACGCTGCTCGCAGCCCGTCTGGTGACGAGCCTCAATCATGGTGCATTCTTCGGCCTCGGATCCGTCGTCGCAGCCAGTGTCGTGCCCCCTGAAAAGCGGGCAAGCGCCGTTGCCACCATGTTCATGGGCCTGACGATTGCCAATATCGGCGGTGTTCCGGCTGCAACCTGGATCGGCCAGCAGATCGGCTGGCGCATGTCGTTCGCCGGCACTGCGGTTCTGGGCCTTCTCGCCATCAGTGCGCTCTGGTTTTCGCTGCCGCGCGGCGAAGCCGGCAAGATGCCCGACATCCGCCGGGAGTTCAGCGTTTTGATGCGTCCGACAGTGCTGATGTCTCTGGCGACAACCGTCATGGGCGCAGGCGCCATGTTCACGCTCTACACCTATGTGGCACCCGTGCTGGCCGACCTTACCAGCGCCTCGGAAGGGTTCGTAACGCTGGCGCTTGTTCTCATCGGCGTGGGCTTCACCATCGGCAATATGCTCGGCGGGCGTCTGGCCGACTGGTCGCTCAATGGCGCAACGCGGATATTTCTTGCAGCGCTTGCAATCATCAGCCTGGCACTCCCGTTCCTGCTGGGCAGCCATATCGGCGCAGCAATCGGCCTTGTCGCCTGGGGTGCTGCAGCATTCGCCGTCGTTCCGCCGGTACAGACCCGCGTGATGCAGGCTGCATCGGAAGCACCGGGGCTTGCATCGTCGATCAATATCGGCGCGTTCAACCTTGGCAATGCTGTGGGAGCGGCCCTTGGCGGCGGCGTCATCAGCGCGGGCTATGGCTATGCGGCCATTCCAGTCGCGGGCGGTCTTCTGGCGGCGGCCGGACTGTTTTTCACACTGTCCCGCCGTCCGAAAGCAGTATTGGCCCCATCAGCCTGCTAAAACCCGGCAAGCTAATCCAGGGTGCGTCGGAACCGCAATAGCGCCAGCGATGCGAACAGGACTACGAAAAGTATGAGGGCGTTCACCTCTCCGGCAATGTCGGAAAGGTGAGCGCCTTTCAGCATGACGGCGCGGACGATCCGCAGAAAATGCGTCAGCGGAAAAATCTCGCCCAACGCCTGCGCCCAATCGGGCATGCCGCGAAACGGGAACATGAAACCGGACAGCATCAACGACGGCAGGAAGAAGAAGAAGGTAAGCTGCATGGCCTGCATCTGCGTGCGCGAAGCCGTCGAAATCGTATAGCCGAGCAGAACCAGCGACAGGACAAAGATCAAAACGCAGCTCAGAAGAAGCGCCAGCGAGCCGACAAAGGGCACCCCGAACAAAAGCTTGGCTGCAACCAGCACGACCACGACCTGCACGCCGCCAACGACCAGAAACGGCAGAACCTTCCCCAGCATGATTTCGGCGGGCGTTGCGGGCATAGCGAGCAGGTTTTCCATCGTGCCGCGTTCGGTCTCGCGGGTCAGCGCCATGGCTGTCATCATCACCATGGTCATTTGCAGGATCACGCCCAACAAGCCGGGGACGATATTGTATTGCGACACGCCTTCCGGGTTGTAGCGGCGATGCACGACGACCTGGAGCTGGCTTCGCGCGGCATCCGCCGCTTCAGCCTGCTTGCCCTGCTCACGCAGAAGCGCCTGACTTGCGACGGTTCCAAGCGTGGAAATGGCGCCGCTTGCCACCGACGGGTCCGTCGCATCGGCCTCGATCAGGATCTGCGGCTGTTCGCCTGCATCGACACGCCTTGCAAAATCAGACGGTATCGTCACCACGAAGGAAACGGTGCCGTTGGCAATCAAGGCCTCGGCTTCCGCCGCACTTTGTACGACATGGTCGAAACGATAATAGCCTGTGGTTTCCAGTGCGGAAATCATGGCACGCGTATAATGATCCTGACTGGTGACAACCAATGCACTCGGCAGGCTTTTCGGATCATTGTTGATGGCAAAGCCGAAGAGCAGCAATTGCATCAATGGAACGACCAGCATCATGGCGAAGGTGATGCGATCACGCCGCATCTGGATAAATTCCTTCACCAGCATCGCGCCAAGACGTTCAAACGAGAACCAGCCGCTCATGGTTTGCCACTCCCGGAGTTCTTGCCTTTCGACATATTATCCTGCGCATTGGCCATGAACTGGATGAACACATCCTCAAGGCTAGTTTCGCCTGCCTCGACTGTGGTCCCCTCACGATGCCTGATCTTCTCCAGAGCCGCTTCAAGCTTTGCCCTGTCGGACCCCACGACATGCAGCGTCGCGCCGAAAGGTGCAACCTGCTCGACGCCCGGTTCACCCTCCAATTCGCGCGCCACTTCGGCAAGCCTTGGACCGTTGACGATGAAGGTCGTCAGCCCGGCCTTGTCGATGACATCCCGGACGGTCCCGGTGGCCAGAAGCTTACCGTAGGAAATATAGCTGATGCGGTGGCAGCGTTCAGCTTCGTCCATGTAATGGGTCGAGACGAGTACAGTCAGTCCACCATCAGCCAGACGATGTATCTCGTCCCAGAAGTCGCGCCGCGCCTTCGGATCAACCCCGGCGGTCGGCTCATCCAGCAGCAGAAGCCTGGGCTTGTGCATGATACAGGCTGCCAATGCCAGCCGCTGTTTCCAACCACCGGAAAGCGTGCCCGCCAGTTGATCCCCACGCGAGGTCAGCCCCAGTTCCTCAAGCGTGCGCACCACATGGTCCTTCACCGGTTTCAACCGGTAGAGACGAGCGACGAATTCCAGGTTCTCGGCAATGGTCAGGTCTTCGTAAAAGGAAAAGCGCTGCGTCATGTAACCAACTTCACGCTTGATCTTCAGACTTTCGGTACGAAGATCAAACCCCAACACCTGCCCTTCACCCTCGTCGGGGGTCAGCAGGCCGCACATTATGCGGATGGTGGTCGTTTTGCCCGAACCGTTAGGCCCCAGAAAGCCGACTATCTCGCCCTCGGCCACCGACATGCTCACATGATCGACGACTGTCGCATCGCCGAACCGTTTGACGAGACCTTTGACATCGATGGCGTTCGACATGACCACCTCCGCCTATCGGGAAGCCAGATCGACATCCACGATCTGGCCGGGCTGCAGAGGCGACGCGGGATCGACCGGATGCGCCTCGACGAGATAGACAAGCTTCTGGCGCGTTTCGAGCGAATAGATGACGGGCGGCGTGAACTCCGGATCCGGCGAAACATAGCTGACACGGGCTTGCAGACCGGGTGCGCAGCCATCGCAGCGCACAGACAGCATATCGCCAACGCGCACCGCCGAAAACTTGTCTTCCGGTATGTAGACCTTCAGCTTGACCGCGCCGTCGGGCAGCATGGTCAGCACCGGCGCGGACGGACCGGCAATATCACCGGGATTGCGAATGACATCTGTAATCCGGCCCGGCGCAGGCGCCTCGATTGTTCGCTTGGCCAGATGCCAGCGCGCGGAATCAAGCTGTGCTTCAGCACTCTTGACGGCATTTTCCGCTGCCTTGATCTCTTCAGGGCGCGCGGGCAAACGACCCACCGCCAGATTGGCAGTAGCCTGATTGATCGTGGCTTCCGCCACTTCGACCTTGGTGGCTGCGTCGTCAAGCTGCGCCTGTGTCATCACCCCGCGCTTCGTCAGGTCCTGCGTACGCAGAAGCGTTCTCTTGGCATCGTCTGCCTGTGCCTTGGCAGTTCTTACAGCCGCCTCCAGAACAGCAATTTCATCGGGACGCTTGCCGACCTGCAAGTCTGCTAATTGCGCCTGCGCCTGCGCCAGCGCGGCTTCGGCTTGCGCGACAGCGATCTTCGCGTCTGCATCCTCCGTCATTGCTATGGGCTTGCCCGGCTCGACACGATCACCGCGCCTGACGCCCACGGACTGGACTTGAGCTACTTCCAGCGGCGCAAGCTGCACGAATTCCCCCTCGACATAGCCGACGGCGAGAGGCTGTGCGCTGCATGCGGCGAAAAGATAGGACGCAAAAGGGAGAATACAAAGAACACTCATAACGCCACCTCGCCACTTTTCGCGGCATCTTTCGCCGCAAGAATGGCCATCAGATTCTGGCGCGCGATTGCAGCGACCGCCGCCGCCTCGTCCGCGCCCATCGTGGACCAGCCCATACGCCGCTTCACAGCTTCACGACCAATACGGAAATAGACGACCTGCCCGAGCAAGGTGAAAATGATAAGCCGTGTATTCTCGCTTTCGGCAGGTTCGCCAGTCGCGACTTCCCAGATGGCGCAAAGTCTTTTATGCGTCGGCTCGAAAACTCCGGAATAGATGCGGTCGAGCGCCGCTGTCGGATGCGCCAGTTCGCGCAAAAGGAACTGGACGATCTCGCCGGACTGCGGCTGCGCAACGATGAAATGCGTCATCCGCTCCAGCGCCATACCAAGCTGCTGGCGAGCGGTTTCCTGGGTCTCGGCGGGCGCATTGATCGCCGCATAATGCCCGAGCGCCTGCCCGGCAATGCCCTGTATCGTTTCGACAATATAGTCTGCCGCTGCCAGTCGCAGCCCTTCCTTGTTACCGAAATGATAGGCGATGGAACCGATATTTGCCCTGGCCAGACCCGCAATCTCGCGCGTCGATGTAGCGTCGAAACCCTTCGAGCCAAACAGTTGCAAGGCCGCATGGATAAGCGCTGCCCGCGTCTGGTCGACCGAAGGCGTCGGCGGCTCCTGCCGGGTATATTTCGTTGTGCTCATACGTCGATTTAATCAATCGATTGATTAAATGTCAAGAGAAGACAGAAAAAGCGCCGACCGGAGATCGACGCTTCTTTCTTCAAGAAACGAACTAAAGCATGTCTCCCAAAAGTGGGAACCGGTTTTGGGATAAAATGCGACGCGCTTTAAAGCTCGTTCAGCCTCGGCTCCCGACATGACGCCCAACGGCTATTGGTGTCGGAATCTCGCGATGCGAATGCGAAAGGCGTTCCAGTACGGCAAGAATTGGGGCCTTTGCGGCAACCGCCTTGCCTGCCTTGCTGTCGACATGCAGCAGCATCTGTTCAGCGCTGGCAATCTCCGTCTCGCCGCGTCTGAGACTATGAAAGACATGCGCGCGTTTCTCGTCAGACGAGAGCAATTGCGTTTCGACATGAAGCGCATCGCCTGCCTTCGCTTCCCCGCGATGCATGATATGGGTTTCGACCGTATAATAGCTGTGGCCGGATTTCAGATAGGCCTCATCCACGCCGATATGCGCCAGAAACCTGTCCGTCGCCTGCCCGAATATATCGAGATAACGATGCTCGGTCATATGCCCATTATAGTCGATCCACTCCGGGATCACGCGCGCGTCCAGAAGGCGCAATGGGCCGGAACTCGCCTCGGCGCGATCGACAGTCGCGTCAAGCCGCGCGGCATAGGCATTGAGAAGAGCGCCTGCACCCCAACCCTTGCCGTTTTGCTGTTGCGCAAGAGCGCGGATGATCGCGACCAGATTTTCATCGCGAATTCTCTCCAGGTCGCGAATTGAAAGCCCTTCATTCTGCGCGTCTGACTGGTCCGCAATGCGGTTGATCAGGCTTTCATCAAGCTCAGGCACATCCGTCAGTTTCGTCCAAGGCCATTGCAGAGCGGGCCCGAACTGGGCGAGGAAATGCCGCATACCGGCGGGACCGCCAGCGATGCGATAGGTCTGGAACAATCCCATCTGAGCCCAGCGAAGCCCAAACGAATAGCGGATGATATCGTCAATCTGCTCGACAGTGGCGATACCGTCATGCACCAGCCACAATGCCTCGCGCCACAGTGCTTCCAGAAGGCGATCACCGACAAATGCGTCGATTTCCTTTTCGAGCACGACCGGCTCCATCCCGGTCTGGCGATAGAGCGCGGAAGCACTCTCGATCGTCGAACCGGTCGTCTTCTCGCCCGGCACGAGCTCCACCAGCGGCAACAGGTAAACGGGATTATAGGGATGCGCGATCAAAAGCCGCTCGGGATACCGCAATCCCGCCTGTAATGTGCTTGGGAGAAAGCCGGAGGTGGAAGAGGCGATCAGCGCATCATCCCTGCAAGCCGTTTCAATCTCCGCCAGTACAGCAAGCTTCAGGTCAAGGCGCTCGGGCACGCTTTCCTGAATGAGCGCGGCGTCTGTGACCGCGTCGGCCAGCGAAGCGGAAAAGGTCAGCTTGCCTTCCTGCGGAAGACGCACAGTGGTCAGTGCCGCCAGTGCCCGGCGCGCATTGTCGAGAATATGTTCTGTCGTCGCCTTTGCATCGGGCGACGGATCGTAAACGGCCACGTCGAAACCATTCAGGAGAAAGCGTGCGGCCCAGCCGCTGCCGATGACGCCGCTGCCGATGCAGGCAATCTTGGGAGGATGGCTGTTCATGGCTATCACCAACGCTTTGTAAGCTTGAGTTTTTCGCGGACTTCGGCGGGCGTCAGAACTTTTGTTCCCATATTGACGGCAATGGCTTTGGCGCGCTCGACCAGATCGCCGTTCGATGCCAGAACACCCTTGTCGAGCCAGATATTGTCTTCCAGACCCACGCGGATGTTGCCGCCTGCGAGTACCGCTAGAGCCGCATAGGGCAACTGATTGCGACCGATGGAAAACGCCGAGAAAATCCAGTTATCCGGCAGGTTGTGGAGGATGGAAATCAGCGTCGCCAGATCGTCGGGCGCGCCCCATGGGATACCCATGCACAGTTGCACCAGAACCGGATCGTCGAGCAGGCCCTGCTGCTGCAGCCACTGGGCAAGCGGCAGATGACCGGTATCAAAAATCTCGATCTCCGGGCGCACGCCGAGCCGCTGTATCTGCCCGGCCATTTCTTTCAGCATGGCGGGCGTGTTTGTCATCACGTAATCGCCTTCGCCGAAATTCATCGTTCCGCAATCGAGCGTGCAGATTTCCGGCAGCAATTCCGCAATATGGGCAAGCCGTTCCGTCGCTCCAGCCATATCGGTCTTGGCGGCATCGGGCGGCAGCGGAGCTTCTGGCGAGCCGAAAACCAGATCGCCGCCAACGCCTGCTGTCAGGTTCAGCACGATATCGACACCCGACGACCGGATATGATTCACTACCTCACGAAAGAGCTCCAGCTTGCGCGACGGCTCACCGGTTTGCGGATCGCGAACATGAATATGCGCGACAGCGGCACCTGCCTCGGCACTTTCGATGGCCGCATCCGCAATCTGGCGCGGCGTGATCGGCACCTTGTTCGAGCGATGCGTGGTGGCGCCGGCCCCGGTGACGGCTGCCGTGATGAATATTTCGCGAGCGGGCTTTAAAGGCATGATCGTTTCCCTCGATTTTCGCCGAGCTTGACAGGTCGCGAAATGCCGGGATTATCATTTTACGAAATCTATTTGGCGAAGAGCGAAGCATATGATCTTTGAACCATCCGACGAAGAACTAAGCGTTACCCTGCTTGTCCTGCCGGATTGTTCACTCATGTCGCTGGCCGCGACGCTCGACCCGATGCGCGGCGCCAACCGCGTCACCGGTCGCTCTCTCTATCGCTGGCGAGTGGTTTCCCCGGATGGCAGCGACCCCGTCACATCCAGCGGGCTCAAAGTTGCGGCCAATGGCCGTTTCGAAGCTGGCGCGCAGGACATTCTCATTATCGTCAGCGCGTTTCATGCCCTGGAACACGCCACTCCAAAACTACTCGCCATGCTGCGACAGGCGGCCAAACAATCGAAACTCGTTGTGGGCGTGGAAGCCGGATCATGGGTTTTGGCAAAAGCCGGGCTGCTCAACAGACGTAAGGCAACCACACACTGGGAGGACATGGAAGCATTTTCACAGCGCTTCCCGGAAATCGAAATGCAATCGGACCGCTGGGTACGGGACGGAGCTTTTCTGACGACTGGCGGTGCCGCCCCCGCGCTCGACATGATGCTGGCGCTCATTCGCGCCCGCCACGGCTATTCCATCGCGCTGGATGTGGCGAGCCTCTATATCTACGATGAGGTGAAACAGGCTTCCGACGCGCAGCCGCTGGTTTCTCTTGGCCGGTTACTCAACCGCGAGCCGCGACTGGCCGAGGCCATAAAGATCATGGAAACCCATATCGACCGCCCGATTCCCGTGACGGGCATCGCCCGCAGGCTTGGCTTGTCGACGCGCAGTCTCGAATTGCTGTTTGCCAATGTGATCGGGCAGTCACCGGGCAATTACTATCTGTCGCTCCGGCTGAAAGCGGCCCGGCGGCTGATCCTCGATACGCATCTTTCCATGGCGGATACAGCGGAACAGACCGGCTTTTCGTCGATCAGTTCGCTGTCGCGCGCCTTCAAGCGGCATTTCGGCCAGTCGCCGAGCAAGTTGCGGCAGTAACAGGCGGGATGTTTAGAGCCCCAGCTCCGACTTCACTTCTGCAAGCGCTGGCTTGCCGTCGAACGTTGTCACACCGTCCAGCCATGCATCCAGTTGCGCCGGATTCTCCTTGATCCATTTCGTGACAGCGTCTTTCGCTTCCATGCCGTCATTCAGGATCATATTCATCATCGTGCTTTCCATCGCCGTGTTGAACTTCAGGTTCGACAGAAAGCGCGAGACATTGGGGCAGTCCGTTGCATAGCCCTTGCGGGTCAATGTTTCGACGGTTGCAGCACCGTCATCCGGGCCAAACAGATTGTCGCCATTTTCGAGATAGGTGAGCTTGTAGCGAATATTCATTGGATGCGGCGTCCAGGCGAAGAACACGACCGGCTCCTCCTTGCGCACCGCATTCTGGACCTGCGAGAGCATAGCCTGCTCGCTCGATTCCGCGAGCTGGAAATCCTTCAGGCCGAACTTGTCCTGCTCGACCATCGACTGGATCGTGGCATTGGCGCTACTACCAGCCTCGATGCCATAAATCTTGCCGCCGAGCTGGTCCTTGAACTTTGCGATATCGGCATAATTCTTGATGCCAAGATCCTTGCCCGTCGCAGCAAGGCCAATCTTTGCGCCTTCGAGATTAATCCCGGCCTGCTCGATCTTCTTTCCCTCAAGATAGGGTTTGCGCGCTTCTTCCTGAAGTGGCATCCAGTTACCGAGAAAAATATCGATCTGTCCGTTTTCCAGCGACTGGAAGGTAACGGGCACGGAAAGAATGGTCGTTTGCGGCTGATATCCGGCTTTTTCAAGCACCAATGACGCAAGCGCCGTCGTTGCGGTGATATCGGTCCAGCCGACATCGGAAAATTTTGGTGCCTTGCAAGTTTCGCTTTCAGCGGCACGCGCCTGCACGCCGGTAAGGCTAGCAACACTTGCTGCAAACAAAAGAAATAGGCGTTTCATTCTTTTCTCCCCTTTGTTTTTATTGGGAACAACATGATAGGGGAAACGTGAAATGCCTGTTCGCAATATACGCAATCATCTTTGCGTTTTGCGCAGCCCTTGATCATTGATCGGTCGAGTTAAATTCGGAAAGCTGCGCAAAAACCGGAGCGAAAATTACTTTCCGCCGCCATACTGCACGTCGCTGACATGCTCCATCCAGTCAACGACCTTGCCGTCGAGCTGTTCCTGAATGGCGATGTGGGTCATGGCATTGCTGGCGGATGCACCGTGCCAATGTTTTTCGCCCGGCTCGAACCAGACCACATCGCCGGGCCGGATTTCCTCAATCGGCCCACCTTCGCGTTGCACAAGGCCGAGACCGGCTGTCACGATCAGGGTCTGGCCAAGCGGATGCGTGTGCCAGGCGGTGCGGGCACCCGGCTCGAAGGTCACAGCCGCAGCCGCAGCCCGCCGGGCATTGTTGGGGGAGAACAGCGGATCGATACGGACATTGCCCGTAAACCAGTCGGCTGGACCTTTGCCCGAAGCGTCGGCTCCGTTTCGCTTGATATCCATGAGGCATTCCTTTTCAATTCAGAAACAATGCAACATAGATCAACTTCGCGAGGAGATCAGCGCCTTTTGGCAGGGTTGCGCTGCAAAATCACGTTATGCCGTTTCTCAAGCTCTGTGTTGACCGCTTCGATTTCCTGCTGCTTGCGTGCGTCGTCCCAGCCCAGTTCCTGTGCCAGACTATCAGCGATTGCAGCAAGATTGCCGGTCGTCAGCGCCCCGTCGATTGCCAGCGTGGTGCGCCGCAGAACGACATCCGCCAGATGCACGACAAGCTCGTTGCGTGCAATCCATGCGATTTCCGTCTCGCTGAACGTGTCGGTTTCCGGCAGCATGGTGACCGTTGCGCCTGCTTCCTCGCGGATGATCGCCAAGGCCGTGGTGCCGTAGCGCTTCAGCAAGGTCTCGACCCGTGCGGCAGACAACTTTGTTTCCGTGGCGTACCTCGTCACCCATGCCTTGCGGGCGCGATCATCGGCGGGATAATCCCTGCCACCGCCGATGGCGAGGTTACGCGTTGACACCCGCCGGGCCTGACCGAAACGCCCAAGAACCTTGTCGGCCACTTCCTCGGCAAAGCCGCGAAACGTGGTCCATTTGCCGCCAACAAGTGAAATGATTGCAAATGGCCGGCTGCTATCCGGCTCGATCACAGGTGCGGAATGATCGCGGCTGATCAAGCCCGGTTCGGAAGCATTGGAGGCCGGGAGCGGACGGATGCCGCTATAGGTATAGACGATCTGGCTGCGATCGAATTTCAGCTTCGGCAAAAGCGAGCGCAGGCTGTCGATGAAATAGTCGGTTTCATGATCGTCGCAGCGCACATTGTCCGGATCATCCGACGGAATGTCGGTGGAACCCACCAGCGCCAGACCGTGATAATCGTAGACAAGACAGATACGTCCGTCATCCGCCTCGAAATAGATCATCCGTCCATTGAGGCTCTTCACCAGCTCGGGATGATCGACAAGAATATGCGAGCCCTTGGTGCCGCCGATCATCTTGGTCGGCTTGCCAAGCGCGGCATTGACCCGGTCGATCCATGGTCCGGCAGCATTAATAATGAGCTTCGGCCTGACCGCGAATTTCGCACCGTCCGGCCCCTCGAAACCGACAACGCCGTCTTCAGCGTAAACAAGTGTCGTAAAATTGGCCGCAGCGCTTTTCGGATTGGCCCGCAGCCCGTCGCTGACAAGCTCATAGACCAGACGTTCCGGCTGGCTGACCTTCGCGTCGTGATAGATGCCGCCTGCCACAATCGACGGCGTGATATAAGGCATTTCCTTCGTCGCCGTCTCCTTCAGCAGAAAACGGTGGTGCGGCATGACGCGCTCACGCGCGCCAAAATAATCGTAAAGCGCCAGACCGATCTTGATGAGCACAGCACCACGACTGCGTGGCGCGGTCGTTGATCCGAACAGAGTACGGAGCGCCGCAGGAATACCCTTTGTCCACGAAAAGACCGGAATGAAAGTCGGCAGCGGTTCGACATTGTGAGGCGCATTCTTCAAGAGAAGATTGCGTTCCAGCGTTGACTGGGCCACGAGGCCGAACTCGCCGGTTTCCAGATATTTCAGACCACCGTGAATAAGCCGCGACGGAGCCGCACTTGTGCCGGAACCGAAATCCGCCTTGTCCACGATAAGGCAGCTCACGCCCTGTTCGCTCAGATCACGATAAAGCCCCGCACCATTGATACCCGCGCCGAGGATGAGCACGTCCACGCCCTCGGACTCCAATTGTCCGATGCGGCTTTTCATTCCGGCATTGCCTACGAAATCATTCATCTTACTGTCTTTACGTCGCTAAGGCGCGGGACACGCCGTTTATTTCAATCCGTGAGCGCTTCGATCTTCGGCCAGATCGGCCCAAGCGCCGAGGCGATTTCCTTGAACAGCGCATAACGCTTTTCATAGAGCGCGCTTCGCCCGGCATCCGGTTCATAAGTGCGGCCGATGGCGTCGAGATCGCGCGGATCGCTATAGACATCGGCGAAAACACCAGCGCCCTTGCCAGCACAAAGGGCGGCGCCCCAAGCTGCGGCCTCGTCCGTATCCGTGACGGTAACGGGCATGCCGAGAACATTGGCGAACATCTGCGCGAAAGCCGGGCTGCGCGATACGCCGCCGGTGAGACGTGCTGCAGAGATCGCGAAACCATCCTTCAGGTGGTCGACATGGATGCGATGATTGAAGGCAATGCCTTCCCATATCGCGCGCAACATGTCGCCCCGGTCCTGCCAGCCGCGCAAGCCGAAGAAAGCGCCGCTTGCCATCGCCCCATAGGGCGAACCGAAGAGATAGGGGTGAAACAGCGCCGTGGAAGGTTTAGCCAGAGCTGCATCGACTTCAGGGCGCAGCATGTCGTGGATCGAGCGCCCCGTTTCTTCCGCCTCGCGCCGCTCTGCCGGGCAGAGCTTGTCGAGGAACCAATCATAATTGGCTGTCGAGGCAGGCGAGATCGACATGTTGTTCCATTCGCCCGGCGCAATGCCGTTGCGGCAGAACCAGCTTTTATCGACATGCGGTTCGGACGACAGCGTTTCGTTGATCGAATAGGTTCCGGCAACCACGGCAACGGTCCCAATGCCAAGCCCACCGACGCCGAGCGCCGAGGCGGTCACGTCATGAAGGCCACCGACGACCGGCGTTCCGGCGACCAGACCTGTGCGTTGCGCGCACTCGGCAGAAACGCTGCCGACGATTTCATCGGAACGCGACATGGGCGGCAACGCATCCCAAAGAGCTTCCAGTCCGAAAAGGGCGAGCGCCTCTTTCGAATAATCCTGCGTGTTCACGTCGGTAAAGGAGGTCGAAGCTTCGGTGCGATCCGTGCCGACGTCGCCGGTGAGACAGAAGCGCAGCCAGTCCTTGCAGGCAATCACATGCGCGATGCGGCGATAGCGGTCCGGTTCGTTTTCCTTCACCCATGCCAGAATGGCGGATGGAGCCGACGCATGGGGCAACTGACCGGTGATAGCGATGGCCTGCTCTGCAACGGGGCTATTGACCCAGCGCTCCGCAATATCACCGGCACGGCTGTCGAGCGACAATATGCCTGCTCCGAGCTGTCGGCGGTCCTTGTCGAGCATGTAGATCCCATCGCCATGGGCGGTGGTGGCGATGGCCAGAATGTCGGAAGCAGGTCGCCCGCTTCTGGCAATCGCTTCGGCGATGGCCTCCGCCGTCGCATCCCAGAATTCATCCATGTCGCGTTCGACGTGGCGCGCGCGCGGAAAGGATTGCGCCACGCGGCGGCGCGCAACGGCAAGGGTGGTTCCGTCAATATCGAACAATACGGCTTTGGTAACGGTCAGTCCGCTGTCGATTCCGAGCAGAGAGGGCATGTATCGTATTCCTGATAAATTATGCGCGGGCTATTCTTGCTTGCCGCCTGTCCGGGCATTGGCGCGGGCAACCACCACGTTGATGCCTTGCGCCTCCATGCGCTCGATATGCGCGAAAGGCGTATTTTCATCCACGATGACAACGTCGAAATCGCTGAGCGCGCCGAAATTGTGCAGGGCCCGGCGCTCGAACTTGGTGTGATCGGCCAGAAGGATACGCTTGGCGGCGCAGTCCAGCATGGCACGCTTGGTTTCCACCATTTCCGGGGATTGGTGAAACAAAAGATCGTCGGTGATCGCCGCAATCGAAATGAAGGCCACATCGGCGCGAAGACGGCGGATTTCGTGGATCGTCATGCCGCCCACAAATGCGTTGCACCAGTTATAGAGCTGACCGCCAAGACCGAGCAGCGTCACATCCTTGATGTCACGCACCTCGTTCATCAGGATCAGTGAATTGGTGATGACGGTGAGCGGCCCCTTGCCCGGCAGATGCGGCACCATCTGCAGGACAGTTGTGGAATCGTCAAAGAAAATCGCCTGACCTGGCTCGACAAACTGCATGGCAGCTTCGGCGATCAGTTTCTTTTCTTCCGACTGCCGGGTGACGCGATAAAGATCGCTTGCCTCGATCAGGCTTGTAGGCGCAGCCGATACGATGCCGCGCGACTTGCGAAACAGCCCGCGGCTTACCAGTTCATCGACGTCGCGATGCGCGGTCATCAGGCTGATGCCGAACCGTTCGGTGAGGTCCTCGATACGCATCGAGCCTTCAGCCATTACAGTTTCCGCAATCTGCTGGCGCCGAACCAATTGACGTGCATGCCGACTGTCGTTCGGCACCTGCTCCGTCATCAGGTTGTCAATGCTTGCTTTGTTGCTCACTGCCATGCCTGCCACTTGTCCCCTTGCTTGCACGTTCCGAAAGCGTCGGAATCGCCCGATAGGCTCTATATTGCGCGGTCTTCAACCCCGAAATCCAGCGTAGGATTGCATGGGGTCTCTTTGGGTAAGGGACTTCTGGAAATACGCATCCCGTCGGCTGAATTGCTTTCGGGATGCGCCTTGTTCAAACCTTACTGTTCCAGAACGAACGGCGAGGTGTATTTGTCGACATTGTCCTTGGTGATCAGGATACAGTCGAAGAGCTGCTTTTCATGATCAACACCGGTCTTGCCCGTCTTGATGAAGTTGTCGGCCTGCTTGACGGCAGCTTCCGAGAACACGGCAACCGGCTGCAGAACGGTGTACTGCAGTTCACCAGCCTTGATGGCTGCGACCGCATCCGGCGAGCCGTCGAAACCGCCAACCTTCACCTTATCCAGCTTACCGGCCTTCTTCAGAGCGGCAATCGCGCCCAGAGCCATTTCGTCATTACCGGAGATGACGCCGATAATGTCCGGATTGGCCTGAAGGAGTGCCTGCATCTTGTCGTGACCCTGGGTACGGTCCCAGTTGGCGACGTCCTGACCGGCCTTCACCAGATCCGGATACTGCGAGAGAACGGTTTCATAGCCGTTCGAGCGCGTTGCGGCATTGTTGTCGGACGGCGAACCGAACAGCTCGACATACTTGCCCTTGTCGCCGACGCTTTCGACCCACTGGGTCGCACCGATAGCGGCACCCTGAGCGTTGTTGGAAACGAGCTGCGCCTTGGCCAGACCTTCCTGGTTGATTTCCGCATTGACGAGGAAAACCGGGATATTGGCGGCGATTGCACGCTTGACCGCACCGACCGACCCGTCCGCATTGGCCGGATCGAGAATAATGGCAACCGACTTGTTGGTGATAGCCGTGTCGATCAGGTTGCTTTCGGTGTTGGTGTCGCCCTTGTGGCCACCGACAACAGCCTTGTAGCCGAGACCTTCGGCGGTCTTCTTGGCGATTTCACCTTCGGTGTACCAGTACGGGTTGGATGGATCGTTGACGATGATCGTCATCAGTCCTTCGGCCCAGGCCGTGCTGGCGATGAGAGGCAACGCTGCCGCAGCGGCGAACAGAACGCGCATTCCCTTCTTGAACATGGTCTCACTCCCTTGATATTTTTCATTTGCGTTATGCCGGTTCCCCGGCGGTACTTATTTCCATTGGGCGGTTTTCGAGATGTTGCGCCTTCCTGGAAACCTTTCGATAAACCCGGATATTTCCGCGGCTCCGTCCGGAACGGTGGACGGAACCGCTATCGATCATCGCCGGGAGTATTGAATGCTGTTGAGCAGAACCGCGAGCACGATCACCGCGCCGGTAAAGACGGTCTGCCAGTAGGAGGACACACCGATAATCACGAGGCCGTCGGAAAGGAAACCGATCACGAAGGCGCCGAGAAGTGTACCCTGGATAGTACCGCGCCCCCCAGTGAGCGCTGCGCCACCGATAACCACGGCAGCGATTGCCGTCAGTTCGTAGGTGGTGCCTGCCGTCGGACCGGCCGACGTAAGCTGCGAAGAAAGAACCAGACCCGCGATGGCAGCGCAGATGCCGGAAATGACATAGACCGACACCTTGACGCGCTTGACCGGAACGCCGGACAGTTCAGCCGCCCGTTCATTGCCGCCCGATGCATAGAGCCAGCGGCCGAATGCAGTGCGGTTGAGAACAATGGCGCAGATGATGGCGAGAACCGCCAGAACCAGAACGCCGATCGGCACGCCGAAAAGCTTGTTGAAACCGAGCCAGTCGAAGCCGGTATTGCCAAGTTCCGGACGTCCGCCGAGATTGTTGTAGGTCAGGCCGTTGGTCATCAGAAGCGCCACGCCGCGCGCGCAATAGAGAACGCCGAGAGTCGCCACAAAGGCCGGAACACGCAGATAGGCGATCAGCACGCCATTGACAGCGCCGACGAAGGCGCCAAGCGCACAGGTGATGAGGACCACGGCCCAGACCGGGAAATAAAGGATGATGCCGAATTCCTGCAGCGTCACGCCCTGCATCAGGAAACCCGCAACCACGCCCGCCAGTCCCAGTGTCGAGCCAACAGAAAGATCGATGCCGCCATTGAGGATGACAAGCAGCATGCCGATGGCAAGCAGGCCGAAAATGGCCACATGCGACGACATGATCAGGAAGTTGTCGACACTGAAGTAATAAGGCGAAAGGAACGAGAAAACTGCGATGATCGCGATCAGCGCAAAAAATGCACGACCTTCGAGCAGCAGATGCACGATGCCGGGTTTCCGCTTCGCGCCGTTCGGAGCCGCTGTTTCTTTGTTGGTGCTCGTGACTGACATTCTATCAGTGCTCCATAACCAGAGCATTTAACGCCCCGACTTTGTCGGGTCTTATGCTCTATCCTTTTGTTTCAACGCATAATCTTGTCCGAGAAGTCCGCAACTTCTCGGGATTATGCTCTTGTATGTTCGCATTATCCGACGCAAAACCGCTTCGCACTTTTGCTGGAAATGCTTTAGTGACCGACCATGGCTTCGCCCGAGGCGGCCATGATCTTCTCCTTGGACACGTCCGACCCGAATTCGGCGGAGATGCGTCCACGGTGCATGACGATGATACGATGAGCGATGCTAAGGCATTCACCGACTTCCGATGTCGTGTAGACGACGGCCAGCCCCTGCTTTGCCTTCTCGGCCAGAAGCTTGAACACTTCCGCCTTCGCCCCGATATCGATGCCGCGGCTCGGCTCGTCGAGCAGGATGACCTCCGGCTCGGTCGCCAGCATCTTGCCGATCACGACCTTCTGCTGGTTGCCGCCGGAAAGCGAACCGATTGCCGCTTCACCGCCATCCGTCTTGATGTGCACATTCTTGATCGACTGATCGACGATCTCTTTTTCGCGCTTGCGCGATGTAAACAGACCCTTCGTCATTTCGGCAATGCTGGCGAGCGACAGGTTCCGGCCGACCGTCATCGTCTGAACGAGACCGTCGCGCTGGCGATCTTCCGGCACCAGCACAAGCCCCTTCTCGATGCGCTGTGCGATGGTGAGGCCGGAGACGTCCTGCCCTTTCAGGACAACACGTCCGCCGCTTGCCTTGAGACGACCGGCAACGGTTTCCAGAAGCTCGGTACGCCCTGCGCCCATGAGGCCGTAAATGCAGACGATTTCACCGGCACGAACATTGAGAGACATGCGGTCGACCAGCGCGAAGCCCGCGCCGCCGGGATCGGGAACTGTCAGGTTCTCGACGGAGAGTGCCACGTCGCCCCAGTCATATCCGGTCGGCGGTGAACCCAGGTCGAAGTTTTCGCCGACCATGTTGCGCACGATCCATTCCAGATCGATGTCTTCACGCGGCGCATAGGCCGTCATGGTGCCGTCGCGTAGTACCACGGCATGATTGGTAATCTGCAGCGCTTCTTCCAGATGGTGCGAAATATAGACGATGGCCACACCACGCGCCGTCAGGTCGCGAATGACCTTGAACAGCACCTCGACTTCCGAGGCGCTCAACGCCGAAGTGGGCTCATCCATGATGAGAATGCGCGAATTGACTGAAAGAGCACGGGCGATTTCAACGACCTGCTGCTGACCGAGGCGAAGCTCCTCGACCGGCGTCAGCGGATCGATGTCTTCTTCCAGTTCCTTCAGAAGCTCGCGCGTCAGCCGTTCTTCCTCGGCGAAATCAACGCCGGTGGCGGTACGGATCTCGCGTCCCATGAAGATGTTGTCGCGCACGTTCATGTTCGGCGCGAGGCTCAGTTCCTGGTGGATGATAGAGATACCGAGATCGCGCGCTTCGGTGGACGAGTTGAACGTCACCGGCTCGCCATCGAGAATGATCGTGCCGGAGGTCGGCTGGATCACGCCGGAAAGCACCTTCATCAGCGTCGATTTGCCAGCACCGTTTTCGCCGAAAAGCGTCGTGACCTGGCCACGGCGGATTTCGAAATTCACACCCTTCAAGGCATGAATGCGACCGTAGGACTTGGCGACGTTGTGCGCGGCAAGAACGACATCGCCGTTTTTGCCTTCGATTTTTGGAGCGGTGCTCATTTCACTTCGAGCCCCACAGGCGTGACGAGCCAGTTCTTCGGATTGACGACCTTGAACACGCCAACCACAGTCACGGTCTTGCCGATGAGATTCTCCACATCGACGCCGGAAAGCACCTGCTTCTTCATTTCATTGTTCAAGGCCGAACCGGCGTTCTGATATTCGATCTGGTTCTTGAACTGGCCGAACTGGATTTCGCCGGTCGCGTCGCGCAGGTCGGTACCGTTGACGGCTGGGCCGGTCTGGACACGGATGGCAACGCCTTCCGGCAGACCATCAACCTTGACTACATTGTAGTTGGACTTGCGCTCTTCCACGACGCCGGTGAACTTGACCGGGATGACCGGGTTGACGTCGCCCACGCCATATTTCTTTCCGGCTGCGGCCTTGTCGGCTGTGAGCGCGGTTCCCACTTCGGCGGCATCGACGGCACGCTGCTCGACACTTGCCTTGACCTTGGGGAATTCGGAAACGCCGTAGGCATCGGGAGAAAAGGCCTGCTGGCGCACATCGGAATCAGACCCGATCTTCACGACCTTCGTGTCGACGGCAATCGCTCCGACAACCACAATCGCAGCGATCACGCTCCAGACGATGGCGCGGCTCAGCTTGGCGGGCTTTTGTGAAACTTGACTGGTTTGTGCACTCATTATCAAACGCCTTCAGCAATTCTGCCGGATTGTCGTTATTGAAACGGATGATGCGGCTGAACTTTAGCCGCCTGGAGACTGCTCTCGATCACTGCCGTCAGACTTGCCGGATAGGCAGGAGCCTCCGCCAAAGCGGTGCAAGATGCGACAGACAAGATCATGATAGCCTCCACATGAATTCCAGGGCCCCGCTCCTCCGTGCAACCTGGAAACAGATGCGCCGCAATCAGAACTTATGATAGCGGCGTGTTATTAACTCCAATAATGATGTTATAAAGCTCGAAATCTGTCAATCAGATGTTTTCGAAACACCGGTTAATTAGCACCATTTCGCGCCAAATCGACATCACAATCCAGAGAAATCCACTACATATTCCGTTACCACATGAATTATTCACGTAACGACTTTTCACAAAGACCGCATCTGTGAACGTGAGAAATTTCTAGAATATTTTTAATTATTTCAGTTAGTTAGAAATTTAGAGACGGGAAAACACCTGCTATCAAAAAGAGAAACGAGTCAAAATCCGCACATTGAAGCATAGCGATTTCCTCTGCAATCACTGTTTGGTGAAAAAAAATGCTCGCTATCGAAAATTTTACAGACAACGTGGTAGCGTTATGTTATCTCCAACATACGCCATCGCCCGATTTCATTGTAAACAGGGCTGCGAGCGACGTATTTTCAGTCGCGGGAGGAATCCAAATGTCTACGAAAGCAGATATCCGCCATGCGTGAGACAGGTGACATCATCATCGGGATCGACGCGGGCACATCCGTGCTCAAGGCCGTCGCTTTCGACCTCAGCGGACGCCAGATCGGAACTGCGGCGGTTCGCAACAAATACGATACCGGCGATCATGGCGCCGTCACACAATCCCTCTCCCAGACATGGCAGGACTGCGCGCGCGCATTGCGCGACCTTGCCGCCAAAATGCCGGGCCTTGCCGAACGCACCGCAGCGATAGCCGTTACCGGGCAAGGCGATGGTACATGGCTTGTCGGTCGCGACAACCAGCCGGTCGGCGATGCATGGCTGTGGCTCGATGCCCGCGCTGCAACAACGGTCACACGACTTGCTGCAGGCCCCGCGAACCGTGCGCGTTTTGAAGCGACCGGCACCGGACTGAATACCTGCCAGCAGGGTTCCCAGATGGCGCATATGGATAGTATTGCGCCCGAACTCCTGGACAATGCCGAAGTCGCGCTCCACTGCAAGGACTGGCTTTACCTCAACCTGACCGGCGTCCGTGCCACTGATCCCTCCGAAGCAAGCTTCACTTTCGGCAACTTCCGCAATCGCCAGTATGACGATGTGGTCATTGATGCACTCGGCCTGACGAAACGCCGTGGATTGCTGCCGGAAATCATCGACGGCACAGAAGTGCAGCACCCGCTTTCCGCAGAGGCGGCAGCCGCCACCGGCCTGAAGGCGGGCACCCCTGTCAGCCTTGGCTATGTGGACATGGCCATGACCGCGCTAGGTGCCGGTGTGCGCGGCGGCACAGCAGGCGCCGGATGTTCAACCATTGGCTCCACAGGCGTACATATGCGCGCCAAGCCGGTTGCCGATATCCATCTGAACAAGGATGGCACCGGCTACGTCATCGCGCTGCCCGTTCCCGGCATTGTTACGCAGGTGCAGACCAATATGGGCGCGACGATCAATATCGACTGGATATTGCAGGTCGCGGCCGATCTCATATCGACACCGGAAAAGCCCATTTCTCTCGGCGACCTCATTCCGCGTCTCGATGACTGGTTCAACGCAGGCCGTCCCGGTGCGATCCTCTATCATCCATATATTTCGGAAGCCGGAGAACGCGGCCCCTTTGTCAATGCCTATGCACGGGCTGGATTCATCGGCCTTTCCAGCCGCGACCGTTTCCCCGAAATGGTGCGTTCTGTCGTTGAAGGCCTCGGCATGGCAACGCGCGACTGTTATGCAGCCATGGGTGAAATGCCCGCCGAATTGCGTATCACCGGTGGTGCAGCACGTTCAAAGGCGTTGCGCAGTACCCTTGCCGCAGCCGTGAATGCGCCAGTGCGTGTTTCCTCTCGCGAAGAAGCGGGAGCTGCGGGCGCTGCCATGATGGCCGCCGTGGCCATCGGCGCTTATCCGAACATGGATGCATGCATTGCCGAGTGGGTCGAGCCGTTGCTGGGGCCCTGCGAGGCCCCGGAAGACGCGCGCGCAAAGCATTATGAGGAACTCTTCGTTGCCTATCGGGAAGCGCGGCTGGCTCTCACGCCAGTCTGGGACAAACTGGCTTCCGACAGGGCATTTTCAGCAAAAGCGTGAAGCGGTTTTGCGTTCGGAAATGCCGTGAACAGAACACATAAAGCCGGACTTCAGGTCCGGTACATACAGACTATGGATGCGATTGCACCCGAAGGAGCATGAAATGGCTGAACCGGAAACCTGCGATCTGTTTGTGATTGGCGGCGGTATCAACGGCGCGGGCGTGGCTCGTGACGCCGCCGGACGCGGCCTCAAGGTCGTGCTGGCGGAAAAAGACGACCTTGCACAGGGAACATCGTCGCGCTCCGGCAAGCTGGTGCATGGCGGCCTGCGTTATCTCGAGTATTACGAATTTCGCCTTGTCCGCGAAGCGCTGATCGAGCGCGAGGTACTTTTAAACGCCGCGCCCCATATCATCTGGCCGATGCGTTTCGTGCTGCCACACAGCCCGCAGGACCGCCCGGCCTGGCTGGTGCGCCTCGGCCTGTTTCTCTATGACCATCTGGGTGGCCGCAAGAAGCTTCCCGGTACGCGCACACTGGATCTGCGTCGCGATCCTGAAGGCACGCCGATCCTCGACCAATACACCAGGGGTTTCGAATATTCCGACTGCTGGGTGGACGATGCCCGCCTTGTGGCGCTGAATGCGGTAGGTGCTGCCGAAAAGGGCGCGACCATTCTCACCCGCACGCCTGTCATTTCCGCCCGTCGCGAAAAAGGTGGCTGGATCGTGGAGACCAGAAACAGCGACACTGGCGAAACCCGCACGTTCCGCGCACGCTGCATCGTCAACTGTGCCGGGCCGTGGGTCACGGATGTCATTCACAATGTCGCGGGCTCGAATTCCTCGCGCAATGTGCGCCTCGTCAAGGGCAGCCACATCATCGTTCCGAAATTCTGGTCGGGCGCAAATGCCTATCTCGTCCAGAACCACGACAAGCGCGTGATCTTCATCAATCCTTATGAGGGTGACAAGGCGCTGATCGGCACCACCGACATCGCCTATGAAGGCCGGGCGGAAGATGTTGCGGCAGACGAGAAGGAAATCGACTATCTGCTGACGGCTGTGAACCGCTATTTCAAGGAAAAGCTCAGGCGCGAAGACGTGCTGCATTCCTTCTCCGGTGTGCGTCCGCTGTTTGACGACGGCAAGGGCAACCCTTCTGCCGTCACACGCGACTATGTTTTCGATCTCGATGAATCCAACGACGCGCCATTGCTCAACGTCTTTGGCGGCAAGATCACCACATTCCGTGAGCTGGCAGAGCGCGGCATGCATCGCCTCAAGCATATCTTCCCGAAGATGGGCGGCGACTGGACTCACGGCGCACCGCTTCCCGGCGGCGAAATCGCCAATGCCGACTATGAAACCTTCGCCAACACCTTACGCGATACCTATCCGTGGATGCCGCGCACGCTTGTCCATCATTACGGTCGCCTCTACGGTGCGCGCACGAAAGATGTGGTTGCGGGAGCGCAGAACCTCGAAGGTCTCGGTCGTCATTTCGGCGGCAGCTTCTATGAGGCGGAAGTTCGCTATCTGGTGGCCAAGGAATGGGCAAAGACGGCAGAAGACATTCTGTACCGCCGCACCAAGCACTATCTGCACTTGACCGAAGCCGAACGTGCCACATTCACCGCATGGTTCGACAACGCAAATATAACTGCCTGAGGAAGCCATGGCCCTGACGCTTTCGCTGAATACCAATCCGCTGGTCAACCGCTTTGCAGAGCCGGCGGATCTGATCGAAACCGTTGCACGCGACCTGCGCCTGCGCGATCTTCAGCTCACTCATGAGTTCATCAATCCAAGCTGGCCGGCTTCGGCCATTCGCCGCCTGACGCGCGACATGGACAAGGCATTAGAGCGCACCGGTGTTCGCGTCACTTCCGGCATGACCGGCCCCTATGGCCGCCTCAATCACTTCGGCCATCCGGACGCAGACGTGCGCCGTTACTATATCGACTGGTTCAAGACCTTTGCCGACATCATCGGCGATCTTGGCGGCAAGTCGGTCGGCACGCAATTTGCGATCTTCACCTACAAGGATTTTGACAATCCGGAACGCCGCGAAGAGCTGATCAAGATTGCCATCGATTGCTGGGCGGAAGTTGCCGAACATGCCAGCCGTGCCGGTCTCGACTATGTCTTCTGGGAACCAATGAGCATCGGGCGTGAATTTGGCGACACAATTGCTGAAAGCATAAAACTACAAGATCGGCTCACCGCCGCAGATATGGCAATTCCGATGTGGATGATGGCCGATATCGATCATGGCGACGTGACGTCCTCCAATCCCGACGATTTCGATCCTTATGCCTGGGCACGGGCGATCCCGAAAGTCTCGCCGATCATTCACATCAAGCAGAGCCTGATGGACAAGGGTGGGCATCGTCCTTTCACCGCCGCGTTCAATGCCAAGGGTCGCATCCAGCCGGAACCGCTTCTGAAAGCTTTTGCTGAAGGCGGCGCGGTTGATAATGAAATCTGCCTTGAACTTTCGTTCAAGGAACGCGAACCGAATGACCGCGAAGTCATTCCGCAGATTGCGGAAAGTGTGGCTTTCTGGGCCCCGCACATTGACACCGGCGCTAAGGACTTGAAGATATAGACAATTTCAGGAACCGGACCGCTTTCAATGGCAGATGCTGACGATTCACTGGCGCTTCGCGCCGCATGGCTTCATTTCGTGGCAGGTATGACCCAGTCAGCCGTTGCGAAGCGTCTCGGTCTGCCTTCCGTGAAAGCGCATCGGCTCATCGCCAAGGCTGTCGCCGATGGTGCGGTGAAGGTCAGTATCGACGGTGACATCACCGAATGTATCGATCTCGAGAACCGTCTCGCCGACATGTACGGCCTCCACTATTGCGAGGTCACGCCCGACATTGGCGAAGAGGGCCTGCCGCTGATGGCACTCGGCCATGCAGGCGCGGATTTCATGCGGCGCGAAATCGAGCATGGCGATCATGAAGTCATCGGCATCGGCCACGGCCGCACCCTCTCGGCCGCAGTCAGCTACATGCCCCGTGTCGTGGCCAACGACCTGCGTTTCGTGTCGCTGCTCGGCGGCCTGACGCGCAATTTCGCCGCCAACCCGCATGACGTGATGCACCGCATCGCCGAGAAGACCGGTATGCCCGCCTATGTGATGCCCGTCCCCTTCTTCGCCAACACGGCGGAGGACCGCGAAGTGCTGCTCGCCCAGCGTGGCGTCACCAGTGTTTTCGACATGGGATGTCGTGCGGAACTGAAGATCGTCGGCATCGGTACCGTCGATGCACAGGCGCAGCTCGTCACATCCGGCATGATAGAACTGGCCGAGGTCGAGGAGATTGCCAGCCTTGGTGGCGTCGGTGAAATGCTCGGACATTTCTTCGATGCGAATGGTCAGCGCCTTGAAACCGCACTGACGGCGCGTACCATCGCCGCTTCGGTGGAAAATGCGGATATGAGCCGAATCGTGGGCCTTGCCGGTGGCCTTTCCAAGGCGGAAGCCATTCGTGCTGTGCTGAAAAGCGGCCGTCTTTATGGCCTCATCACCGATGAACGCACGGCAAAGGCACTCGTTGAAAAGACGGATGGAAAATAACAAAATCACATTTTTGCAATGGATTGATTTGTGATTTTGTGATTTAACTTTGCGCAGAAAATGTTCCGCCAATGAGATCGGAAACAGCGTGAAGCGCGACGACAGAAGACAGGCGATCATCAACCTTCTGATCGAAAATCAGGCCGTCGATCTCGACGATCTGGCGGACCGGTTTGCCGTTTCAAAAATGACGATCCACCGCGATCTGGATTCGCTGGAACATTCCGGCGTGCTGCGCAAGGTGCGTGGCGGCGCAACGATTGATACCGGCACCCAGTTCGAAAGCGATTTCCGCTTCCGCGAGCGGCAGGACGGCGAAGCGAAGCAGAAAATGGCCCGTGCGGCCCTTGAGCTGGTCGAGCCGGGCATGACCGTGATGATCAATGACGGCTCCATGGCCGCAGTCCTCGGCGGGTTGCTTCTGGAAAAACGCCCGCTGACGGTCATCACCAACAATGCCGTGATCATCGAAGAACTGAAGGGCGAGAACGGGATCAATCTCATTGCGCTCGGCGGTGTTTTCTCGGCCAAGTTCAATGCATTTTTCGGCATTCTGACGGAAAGCGCCTTGTCGCATCTCAGCGCCGACATCGCCTTCATTTCCTCGCCCGCAGTCAATGGAAAGCTCGTCTATCACATGGATGAGAATGTGGTGCGCACAAAGCGCGCCATGACAGCATCCGCAGCCCGCACCTGTCTTCTGGTCAATCACCAGCGGTTCGGACGCCCTGCCCTGCATGTCATGGCCGATCTTTCCGATTTCGACGCGATCATAACCGACGCCTCACCCGACACGACGGTCCTCACCGATCTTGCACAGGCAGGCATTGCGCTGACCATCGCAAACGATTGAGCCTAATCTGCCGAATGCGCAGAAACGAAAAGAAAGAAATTTGAGCATGACCAAATTCTGGATCGGCACGAGCTGGAAGATGAACAAGACGCTGGCTGAAGCCCGCGTTTTCGCCGAAGCGCTGAAAACTGCCGATGCGAGCCGTTCGCCCGACATTCAGCGTTTCGTCATTCCGCCCTTCACCGCCGTGCGCGAAGTGAAGGAAATCCTGTCCGGCACTTCCGTCAAGGTCGGCGCGCAGAACATGCATTGGGCCGATCAGGGCGCATGGACAGGCGAGATTTCGCCGCTGATGCTCAAGGACTGCAATCTCGATATCGTCGAACTCGGTCACTCGGAGCGTCGCGAACATTTCGGTGAAACCAACGAAACTGTTGGCCTGAAAGTGGAAGCGGCGGTGCGTCACGGTCTGATCCCGCTCATCTGCATCGGTGAAACGCTGGAAGACCGCGAAAGCGGGCGTGCCGCAGAGGTTCTCGCGGAAGAAGTGCGCGGCGCGCTCTCCAAGCTTTCCGACGACCAGAAGAAAGCCGAAATCCTGTTTGCCTATGAACCCGTCTGGGCCATTGGCGAAAACGGCATTCCGGCATCAGCGGACTATGCCGATGCCCGTCAGGCTGAAATCATCGCCGTCGCAGAAAGCATCCTCGGTCGCCGCGTTCCCTGCCTTTACGGCGGCTCGGTCAATCCGGGCAATTGCGAAGAGCTGATCGCCTGCCCGCACATTGACGGCCTCTTCATCGGACGCTCCGCCTGGAACGTCGAAGGCTATCTCGACATTCTGGCCAAATGCGCCAACAAAATTGCATCCAAATAAGGAGTGAGATCATGAAAATTGCAGTAGCAGGCGACAGCGCCGGCGAAGGTCTGGCCAAGGTTCTTGCCGACCACCTCAAGGACCGCTTCGAGGTTTCGGAAATCTCGCGCACGGACGCTGGCGCAGACACATTCTACGCCAACCTTTCCGACCGCGTGGCTTCCGCCGTTCTGGATGGCACCTATGACCGCGCCATTCTCGTTTGCGGCACCGGCATCGGTGTATGCATTGCTGCCAACAAGGTTCCGGGCATCCGCGCCGCGCTGACGCACGACACCTATTCGGCAGAACGCGCAGCACTCTCCAACAATGCCCAGATCATCACCATGGGCGCCCGTGTCATCGGTTCGGAAGTGGCCAAGACCATTGCCGACGCCTTCCTCGCACAGACCTTTGACGAGAACGGCCGTTCGGCTGGCAATGTCGACGCCATCAACGAAGTCGACGCAAAATACAACGCACGTTGATCTTCAACGCATGAAACAAAAAAGCGGAGGGTTTCCCCTCCGCTTTTCTTTTGCCGTATCGGCAGAACTTAGCTGAACTTCGGATCCAGCGAGCCATCGCGATAGCGCTTTGCCATATCGGAAAGCGGGATCGGACGGATCGAGGCAGCATGACCGGCGGTGCCGAACTGCTCGAAGCGCTCCTTGCAGAGCTTGGTCATCGCAGCCATTGCTGGCTTCAGATATTTACGCGGATCGAACTCGCTCGGATCTTCCTGCAGGACGCGGCGGATCTGGCCGGTCAGCGCCATTCGGTTATCGGTGTCGATGTTGATCTTGCGCACGCCATGCTTGATGCCGCGCTGGATTTCCTCAACCGGAACGCCCCAGGTCGGCTTCATCTTGCCGCCATACTTGTTGATGATTTCCTGCAGCTCTTCCGGCACCGAAGACGAACCATGCATGACAAGATGCGTGTTCGGCAGCTTGCGATGGATTTCCTCGATCACATTCATGGCGAGAACGGAGCCGTCGGGCTTGCGGCTGAACTTGTAAGCGCCGTGCGATGTGCCCATGGCGATTGCCAGTGCATCGACCTTGGTTTCGCGCACGAACTTCACGGCTTCGTCCGGATCGGTGAGAAGCTGGTCGTGCGACAGCACGCCTTCTGCGCCGTGACCGTCTTCCGCATCGCCCATGCCGGTTTCGAGCGAACCCAGAACGCCCAGCTCGCCTTCCACCGAAATACCGCCCAGATGCGACATCTCGCTGACCTGACGTGTGACGGCGACGTTGTAATCCCAGTCGGCTGGCGTCTTGCCATCGGCCTTGAGCGAGCCGTCCATCATGACGGAGGTGAAGCCTGCCTGGATGGCAGTCATGCAAGTGGCGGCCTCATTGCCATGGTCGAGATGCACGCAGACCGGAATATGCGGATAGATTTCCGTCACCGCATCCATCATGTGACGGAGCATGATGTCGTTTGCGTAGGAACGCGCGCCGCGCGAAGCCTGCAGGATCACCGGCGCATCGGCCGCGTCCGCCGCTTCCATGATGGCAAGCGCCTGTTCCATGTTGTTGATGTTGAATGCGGGAACGCCGTAACCTTTTTCAGCGGCGTGATCGAGCAATTGCCGCAGCGTAATGCGCGCCATTTCTAGCCTCCTAGAGCGCATCCCGAAAAGTGTGAAACGGTTTTCGGAACAAGATGCGCGTAAAAACAAATGGATGGAGCATTTCCAATGCTCCAGACGATGTCAGATCAGGTTATTTCGCGAAGTATTCGCCGAGGATATCCACCTCTTCGGCCACGCCGAACACCAGCGCACTGCGCTCGTGATAGGTTTGCGGGACGATATCGAGAATGGATCTCGAACCGTCGGTCGCCTTGCCACCCGCCGCACGGGCGAGGAAAGCAATCGGATTGGCTTCGTAGACGAGCCGCAAGCGGCCCTTTTCGTAGCCGGGGCGGCTGTCATTCACATAGAAGAACAAACCGCCGCGCTGCATGATGCGGTGCATGTCGCCCACCGCAGCACCGAGCCAGCGCATGTTGAAGTTACGCCCGCGCGGGCCATCCTTTCCAAGGAAGGCATCGTTGACATAGGCCTGCATGCCCGCAGACAGGTGCCGCTGGACGGATGCGTTGAACGCCAGATCGGACGTGTGCTCAGGCAGCGTCACATTGCGGCGTGTGATGTGGAAAATTCCGCTTGCCGGATCAAACGTTGCGAAGATGACACCGTCACCGACCGAAAAGCCGAGATCGACCGAATTGCCATATGAAACATAACCGGCGGCAATCTGGCGATTGCCGGGCTGCAGAAAGGGTTCAGCCACATCTGCCGGGAAAACCGAGAAGATCGTACCGAGCGGTGCGCCAAGGCCGACATTGCCCGAGCCGTCGAGCGGATCGATGGCAATCGCAACGAGCCCGTCGCTTTTGCCTGCGACCGGAAGATCGGCTTCTTCCGAAAGAATGGAAGCAGCACCTGCCGCAATCAGCAGTTCGACGAACAGATCGTGCGAACCGACATCGATGCACTTCTGCTGGTCCTGATCGCTGTTGACGCCAACCAGCTTGCCCGGATCGCCGGGAAGCGAGCCGCGTGCAATGCGACCGGCAAGCCGTGTCGCGCCAGCCAGAATGGCCTTGATCGTATCGGCGGTCGCAAGACGCAGCGCGTCCGTTCCGGCCCAGTTGTCGAGATAGGCGCCAACCGCTTCGGCTTCAACGCGATCGCTATCGCCCACAAGAACCAGCGGAGAAAAATTGCCAGCCATCGTCATTCGCCCTGCTCCAGCAAGAATTTGGCACGAGCGATAATCGCCTCGGCGGTGATGCCGAATTTTTCATAGAGCACCTCGGCAGGTGCCGAAGCGCCGAAGCCATCCATGCCGATGACATCGTCTTCGCTGTCGACATAGCGTGTCCAGCCGAACTTGCCTGCAGCCTCGACGGCAATGCGCGGCGCATCACCCAGAACGCCCTTGCGGTATTCCTTGCTCTGCTTTTCGAACAGATCCCAGCTCGGCATGGAAACAACCGCTGTTGCGATGCCTTCTTCAGCAAGCTTTTCGGCAGCCTTCACCGCGAGCGAGACTTCCGTGCCCGTTGCAAGCAATGTGATCTGGCGTTCGCCTTGTGCTTCACGCAGCACATAGGCACCACGCGCGGACAGGTTCTCGCCATTGTCGGCGCGCAGCTGCGGCACATTCTGGCGTGAAAGGGCCAGCACCGAAGGTGTATGCGGATCGGAAACCGCCACAGCCCAGCATTCCAGCGTTTCAATCGTGTCTGCCGGGCGGAAGACGTGAAGGTTCGGCATGGCGCGCAAGCTCGCCAGATGTTCGACCGGCTGGTGCGTCGGGCCGTCTTCGCCAAGACCGATGGAGTCGTGCGTCAGCACGTGAATGACGCGCACGCCCATCAGCGCCGAAACGCGAATGGCGTTACGGGCGTAATCGGAGAACACCATGAAGGTGCCGCCATAAGGGATGAAACCGCCATGGACAGCGAGACCGTTCATGGCCGCGCCCATTGCAAATTCACGAACACCGTAGCTGATATAGCGACCGCTCTTTTCCGGCGTGAAATCGCTGTCGACAGCCGGAACGCGTGTGAGGTTCGAATGGGTAAGGTCGGCCGAGCCGCCGATCATTTCCGGCAGGGCAGCCGTCAGGCTTTCAAGCGCGATCTGGCTTGCCTTGCGGGTCGCAACATTCTGCGGCTTGTCGAACAGACGCTGCTTTGCATCGGCAACGGTTTTCTGGAAACCTTCCGGCAAAATACCGGCAATGCGACGGTCAAATTCGGCGCGGTCGCCTGCAGGCAGCGCATCGACGCGATTCTGCCAGGCTTCACGCTCCGAGGCGCCGCGTGCACCGGCTTCACGCCAGGCATTGAGCAAAGGAGCGGGAACTTCGAAAGCTTCTGCCGTCCAGCCGAGCGCTGCCTTGGTGGCGGCATTTTCGGCGGCACCCAGCGGCGCGCCGTGCACACCGCTCGTACCGGCGCGGTTTGGCGAACCATAACCAATGACGGTCTTAAGTGCGATCAGCGTCGGACGGTCGGATTGTGCCCTGGCGCGCGTCAGAGCAGCGTCGATGGCGTCGTGGTCGTGACCGTCGACCTTTTCGACATTCCAGCCGCAAGCCTTGAACTTGGCCGGAATATCGTCGGTGAAGGCGATTTCCGTGCTGCCGTCGATGGTGATGCCGTTGTCATCGTAAAGCAGGATCAGCTTGCCGAGGCGGAGATGACCGGCAAGCGAGACTGCTTCCTGTCCAACGCCTTCCATCAGGCAACCATCGCCACAGAAAACATAGGTGCGGTGATCGACGATATCCTTGCCGAACTGGTCGGCAAGCGCGCGTTCGGCAATTGCCATGCCAACCGAGCTGGCGAGACCCTGACCGAGCGGCCCGGTGGTCAGCTCGACGCCTTCCGTATGACCATATTCCGGATGACCGGCGGTCTTCGAACCCCACTGGCGGAAGTTCTTCAACTCGTCGATGGACACGTCCTCGTAGCCCGCCAGATAGAGCGCGCTGTAAAGCAGCATCGAGCCATGGCCGTTGGAGAGCACGAAACGGTCACGGTCCGCCCAGTTCGGCGTCGACGCATCGAATTTCAGGTGCTTCGAGAACAGAACGGCTGCGGCGTCAGCCATACCGAGCGGCATTCCCGGATGGCCGGAATTGGCGGCATCGACGGCATCAATCGAGAGAGCGCGAATGCAATTGGCGAGTTGCAGCATATCTGATACGGGCGGGGCGAAATTCATCGGCGGCAACCTCCTTGCCAAAGCAAAGCCTTAAGCATGTCGCGGAAACTGAGAACGGCTTTCCGACGCCGACATGCATGAAAACAACAAAGCCGGAGCGCATTTGCATAAAGGCAATTGGGTGCGAAGCGCTCGCGCTGCCCGAGATTTTGCGGTCTTTTCGGGACCAGCGCCCCAGGCACCAATTGCGGTAACACCGTTTCAAAAGCATAACAATACGGCCATAACATTATAACGATTTAAATGTGATCTTGAGTGTGATTTTTCTTTCCACACCCTTGTTTTTGGCCGTTTAGAGGGGGCGAATCACAGCTTCAGCGCCGCGACTCACCTCCCAGAACGCAAAAAAGCAGTTCGTGGATGACCGCGAACTGCTCTCCAGATTTTGTATTGAGATCCGCTGAGGTTACGCGCCAGCCATGCGCTGGCGCCGCTCACGCAAAAGCATCGGACCGTATTCGAGAACATAAAGCCCGAACGCCCCCATCCAGAGCAAGGCCGATGCGGCGAGAATGGTATGGAAGAAATTCGGCATGACTTCCGCAAGCGGCCGGATCAGTGCGGCGGCGACCAAGCACAGATAGGCAATCTGCGTAACGGGCGATGCCGTCAGCTCGCGCCCGGTATGGCCCCGTGTCGCCCGCGTCATGACCGCCAGCATCATGCAGCCTATCCCGCCCACGGTCACTATATGCAAGGCGGAGTAAGGATTGAGGCGATCAATGGCCGAGAGGCCTATAGCTATGAAACCGAGCGGAATGAATGCGTAGGCGACATGCAGGATAAGCAGCAGCCTTTCCCGCGCCACCGACCAACCCCGCCAGCGATAAAGCCGCACGATATGGAACAGGGCGGCAATCCACGCCAGAACCGCTGTTATCGTCTGATCGGGAGCGGCAATCCAGCCGATGCATGCAGCCACCCCGACGAGAATGCAGAAGCCGTCAAAACGGTTGAACGATACCGGAAAGCGCGTCCGCCCCATCTTGTTGAGCCAGTTGCGGGTGAAACTCGGCACAATGCGCCCGCCGATCACCATGACCAGCAGGACATAGGCACTGACACCGATGCGGTTGGCCAATGCAACGTCGCCATCGGTCAGGATCAGATAGTGAAAGACGAGATTGGCAATCATGACCGTTGCCACGCCAACCAGCACCTTCAGGTTCTTCCATTGGCGTCCGGCAATGATTTCCCGCCCGCAGATGAAAAGCAGCGAGGGCAGGAACAGGCTTTCGACCGCGACGGCGAACCGCACGTCGACAAGATCAGGCTCCAGAAACACAAGCCTGCCCGCAATCCACACGCCGAAGAGGATCGCAAGCGGCGTCCCGGACACCGGCAGGCCGCCGGTCCAGTTCGGAATGGCTGTCAGCAGGAAACCTGCCAGAACAGCGGAGGAGAAACCGAACACCATTTCATGAGCGTGCCAGTTCAGCCCGCCATAGGAGCCGCCGAGCGGCATTCCGAGCGTCAGCGATAATATCCAGAAAAGCATGGCCAGAACGGCCCATATGGCTCCGCCCAGAAAAAATGGGCGGAAGCCATAGCTGAGGAGGACGGGACCAGTCATTTTCAGTCCGCGCGGCATACCTTTTTGATCGGATGGCATCGCAGCAGGTACTGCCTGCAGGCTTGGCTGTCTGGTCATGATGTCCTCGTCATGTAGCCGGTTCAAGTTCGGCTCATTGACAGTTTTCTGTCACTCTTACTTGGCGCTGGCGATAACCTTTTCCAGCCGCTCCTGAACGACTTTCGGCTTCTTGGTCGAAACGATCTGGTCGAGATTGGCCGGGCTGTCGCCCACTGCAATCAGCGCGATCATGCCCATGGCATAATGCGGCGTGCACTTTACCAGATATGCGCCGGGCTGGGTAACCGTCAGCACATAATTCTCATTGATCTTGCTTTTGAACTTTTCGGCACCCTCGGGGATCATGTCCTTGATGGACTCGACATTGTGTCCCTTGTCGACCGGTATGAAGGTGATCGTGTCACCCGGATTGGCCTTGATATAGGCGGGCTCGAAAACCATGGCGCCCTCGGCGCCCTTGTTGAGCATATGAACTTCGATATTTTCAGCCAGAGCGGGGGCCGCCAGCATGGCAAGGATGCCTACCGCAGCAAATTTGATCGCAAGGTTACGCATTTTTGTCCTGATCTCCATCGATTGGTGCATCTGCCGCTTCGGCCTCGATGCGCCGCGTAACCGGATTTAGACCCGTCCCCGATGAACCTCTTTGATTTGGATCAAAGAGGTAAAGTTATTCCTGATAATGACGGTCAGATTTCGATCCGAATAAAATTGATTGATTTTCTCCACCTGGCTAACGCACCATTCGGTGTGCATGGACAGAAGGAACGGCCCGTTTTCCGCCAGCCCTTTTGCCGCAGTTTCAGACCCGCCGGCCCGGCATGACAATTCTGCATGCATCTTGTATGCAGTCAGTGAACTACACCTTCGTACCCATACGGCCCTGCACTGCTAAGGAATGACAGAATGAGCGACACCATTTCGATTTCGACGGAAGAACTTGCCAGGCTCGTGCGAGAAATCCTGAGCAAGGCGGGGTTCAGCGCCGACCATGCCGCGGCCATCGCCAAGACGATAGTGGCGGGCGAACGCGACGGCTGCAAATCGCATGGTGTGTACCGCATCGAAGGCTGCCTTCGCACACTGAAGAGCGGCAAGGTTGTCGCCGATGCCGAACCGGTCGTCACGACCGACGATAGCGCCATTGTCCGCGTCGATGCCAAGGGCGGCTTTGCCAATCTGGCCTTCGAGCGCGGCGCGCCTGCCCTCGTTGACAAGGCCCGCAAGCTCGGTGTTGCAGTCCTTGCGATCAATGATTGCACCCATTTCGCAGCCTTGTGGCCTGAAGTCGAAGCACTCGCCGAACAGGGACTTGCGGCAATTGCCATGTGCCCGAGCTACGCCACCGTGGCCCCGGCAGGCGGAACGAAGCCGCTTCTCGGCACCAATCCTTTCGCCTTCGGCTGGCCGCGGCCGGGCGACTATCCTTATGTATTCGACTTTGCGACCAGCGTTGCCGCGCGCGGCGAGCTGGAGCTTTATCGTCGGGCCGGAAAGCAGCTGCCGGAAGGCTGGGCGGTCGACGCTGACGGCAACCCGACGACCGATCCGGAAGCCGCACTTGCAGGCGCGATGCTGCCCTTCGGCGGGCACAAGGGATCGGCGATTTCCACGATGATCGAACTTTTGGCCGGTGTAATGATCGGCGATTTCACCAGCCCCGAAGCGCTCGACTTCCTCGGCACGACGACGCTTGCACCGCGCCACGGCGAACTCATCATCGCCTTCGATCCCACCCGCATGGCCGGAGGCCGCGGCAATCCTGTGGAACGCGGCGAAATCCTGATCGAAGCGATTGCCGGACAGGGCGCGCGCCTGCCGTCGCAGCGCCGCTTTGCCGCCCGTCGCGATTCACTGGCCAAGGGCATCGCGCTCACCGCTGCCGAAATCACGCTGCTGGAAAAACTGAAGGAAAAGGGTCTGGACGCTGTGTCCTGACCAGACAGCGACACCCACACCGACAAAAAAGGCGCCGGAATTCGGCGCCTTTTTCTTTTATATACAGTGATTTCAGGCTGCGTATTTCGCGGCGACGCCGCCCTGCTTGTTCCAGTCGGCATACCAGGTCTGGAACAGCTTCAACTGGGTTTCGCAATAGCCACGCTGGCTATCGGACAGCTTGTCCGTCTCGTTGAAATGCAGCACGTATTCCGGATTGCCGGTCAGCACCATCATGTGCTTGTAGAAAAGAACGAGGTCCGGGCCTTCATCGAAGGACGACAGCACGTCCAGTGCGGCTTCCAGTTCCAGCGCCAGCTTGCGCGCTTCGCCATCGCCACGGGCTGCGGCCTTCGACAGCGCTACCAGATGCTGCACTTCCTTCGGCAGCACATTGCCGATGCCGGTGATAGCGCCGGTCGCGCCGCAATTGACGAAACCATGGAAAACGCCGGTATCGACACCGACCATCAAAGTTACACCGTCATCGGCGCTTGTGATGTTTTCAGCGGCGTAGCGCATGGCTTCCGCACCGCCGAACTCCTTGAAGCCAATGAGGTTCGGATGTTCTGCACGCAGTGCGAAGAACAGGTCGGCGCGGGTAGCAAAGCCATAATACGGGCTATTGTAGATAACGGCAGGCAGATCGGGAGCCGCAGCAAGGATTGCCTTGAAATGGGCCTTCTGCGCCGAGATCGACGAACCGCGCGAGAGAACGCGCGGGATGACCATCAGGCCCTTCGCGCCGACTTTTTGCGCGTGAGCGGCATGAGCGGCGGCAATGGCGGTATTAACGGCACCGGTGCCAACGACGACGGGCACACCAGCCTTGGCAAGCGCTTCGACGCCAGCCATGCGGTCAGCATCCGAAAGGAGCGGCCAGTCGCCCATGGAACCGCAATAGACGACCGCAGACATGCCCTTCGCGATCAGTTCCTTGCCTTTGCGGACCAGCGCATCGAAATCCGGCGTGCGGTCGGGCTTGCAGGGGGTCATGAGGGCCGGAATGCAACCGGAGAAAATGTTAGAGGTCATAGCGTTTTTCCTTGAGCGCTTTTCACACAACCTGGATCTACAATCGGTCTGTCGAGCGTTGTATGAAAACAAATATACACTTTGTATTTTTCTTGTCGACCTAAATTTTATTTCGGGTTAGGATTGCTTGACGGGTTGGGCTGAAACTGGTGTCTAGAGCGCATCCTGGAAAGTGTGAAACGGTTTTCGGAACAGGATACGCCTTAAAACAAACAGTTAAAGTGCAGTTGTTCCGCACCAAACGCACCTTAGCGGCTACCCGGAGCGTCAATTTCCGACAGAGGACAAACAAGACATGGACAAAGACGACGCAAACCGAAAGAAGGGTTCAGGCGTCAAGCTGGTTTACGACGTGCTCCGCGACGAGATCATCGATCTTTCGCTCGCGCCGGGCAGCCCCATCGATGAAAACCAGCTGGCGGAACGCTTTTCCATGTCGCGCACGCCTATACGCGAAGCTTTGGTGCGGCTTGCAAGCGACGGGTTTGTGACCACGCTCCCCAATCGCTCGACCGTTGTGTCCAATATCGACTTTCTGAGCTTGCCCGCGTTTTTCGACGCGGTGACACTGATGTACCGCGTGACGACGCGGCTTGCCGCCCGTAACCGGACCGACAAGGATCTCGAAAACATCCGCGCTCATCAGGAAGCTTTCGCCCGCGCAGTCCGTTCACAGAATGCGTTGGAAATGATCGCGACAAACCGCGATTTTCATGCAGCCATTGCGGAAGCCGGTCGCAATCCCTTCTACACCACTTTCTTTTCGAGGCTACTCGATGAAGGGCGCAGGCTGTTGCGTCTATATTATCAGTCCTTCGCTGATCGCCTGCCGGAGCGCTACGTCACCGAGCACGAAGACATGATCCGCGCCATCGAAGAACGGGATGTGGACACCGCCGATCTTCTTGGCAAGGCGCATGGCGACCAGATCGTCTATCAGATCCGCAAGCTGATCGCGGAAGACCGTCGCGATCAGCTGGATTTATAGGCCGCAGCGTCGCGACAAACCGTCAAACCGCTTCTCGCAGCAAACGGGGTTCCGTCACACGGTCGAACCATCCAAGCGTTGCCTTGCTGTCGGGCGCCAGAAGGATGCCGCAGTCACCGGCAAAGTCGTTCCATCCCTCGACATAGGTTTCCCGCACCACGGTCAGCACCGGAATCCGGCGCGCATAGGCCGTCTCGATAAGAGCGCGGAAACCGTGTCCTTCCGTCTCGCCCTTGCCGAAGCGGTTGAGGATCAGAACATCGGCGCCGTCATCGAGTTCCCCCAGAAGCGAGCCTGCCACATCGGCAAGTGCCGCCGGATCGAGACGGCACCCCTTCGACCCCGAGCCAAGCGACTGCGAGATTATCTGCGTCACGCCAGTGCCGATATGCTCGATCTCGATATCGCGACAGCATTCATCCGTGTTTGTTTCACGATGTTGGAGAAAGCCCGCCACGCGCAAGCCCGCCTGCCTGGCCCGGTGCGCCACACCAGCCAGAAGCTGGTCCACCGGCACATCCTTCGCGGCCCGGATGGCCGCAAGCGTCGGCACGCCGCTCATCCCTCGGCCCCCTCGTTTGAAAGCAGATCGATACCGGTGATATCGGCATCTGCCGCGAGGATCGCGATATATTGCGACACCGCCTTGGACCAGGTGGAGGCTTCCAGCCAGCCCGCAATCCTGTCGGCAACATAGTCGAACGGAAGCTCCTCCCCTTCGATACGACGATCAAGACGCACGATGTGAAAGCCGAAGCGGCTTTCAATAGGCGCTGGCGTTGTTTCGCCGGGCGTGAGGCGCTCCAGCGCCCGTTCGAATTCGGGCACTGTGCTGCCGCGTGTAAGCTGGCCCAGATTGCCGCCTTGCGCGCCCGAAGGACACGACGAATATTCATGGGCGACCGAAGCGAAGGTGGCAGGCTCGGCAATCACCGACGTAGCCAGAAAGGACGCGGTCGCGCGGGCCTTTTCACGCTCCTGCTGATTGGCAGGATCGGCCGCGATCAGGATGTGGCTTGCCTCCAGAATGGGTGCACTGGTGAAACGATGGCGGTTGTTTTCATAAAACCGCTGGGCTTCCTCACGCGTTGCCGAAGGCACCTCGACCTCCCGTTCAATCACCATGCGCACAAGGGCATCTTCATCGGTCTCGCTGCGCCCTTCCGCGTCTTTCTCGCTTTCGGGTACGATGCCGGTTTCCCTTGCGCGCTGCAGAAGAAGTTCACGCACTGCAAGCGCCCGGGCAGCGGCAAGCAGCGCCGCGCCGGGATTTTCCGACGGATGGTTTTGCGCCTCCGTCAGAATGTCGGTTTCGTTGATCGCCACGCCATTGACGGACACGGCATCGAAAACCGGACGCGGCTTTGGCGGCACCCGCGTATCCGGCTCCTTATAGGTCGTGTAACCCGTATCATGGGTGTGGGCATGGGCGTGAGCGCCATGATGTTGTTCAGACGGCTCTGCGGGCGGCTGTTCGGACGGCTGTTTCCGGTCAAAAAGTGTCACCATGATCTTTACTCCGCAGGAATGCGCATATGCGAGGACTGAGCGGTATGGTTGCGCTCACGCACGACCTGATAGCCCGGACGCCAGACATAACGCACCGGCGCGCTCAGCATATGGACAAGACGTGTGAACGGGAACAGCAGGAAGATGGTCAGCCCCAGGAAGATATGCATCTTGAAGATGAACGACGCATTCGTGATGTAGCTCGATGCCGCCGGATTGAAGGTGAAGATACCTTGCGCCCAGTTCATGAATGTCACCATTTCACCGCCGTCTATATGCTGCAGCGAGATCGGAATGGTGGCGAGGCCCAGCAGAAGCTGCAACCACAAGAGAATGATGATCAGCGTATCGGTCGGCCGCGACGATGCGCGAACGCGCGGATCGAACACCCGGCGATGCACCAGCATGCTGGCACCGACAATCGCCATCACACCGGCAATGCCGCCCGCCACTACAGCGAGAATCTGCTTCGCCTCATGACTGACGCCCAGCATGTCGAAGATCCAGATCGGCGTCAGCAGGCCGACCAAATGGCCGGCGAAGATGAACAGCACGCCAAGATGAAACAGAACCGAACCCCACATGAGCTGCTTGCGCCGCAAAAGCTGACTTGAGCCCGAACGCCACGTATAAGGCTCGCGGTCGTAGCGGAAGATCGAACCCAGCGCGAGCACGCTCAACGCGATATAGGGATAGATGCCGAAAAGAAACGTATGGAGATAAGCCATTTTCCGTCTCCTAGATATGTGAAGGGTTGGACGGGGAACCGGGCTTGCGCTGCGCTGCACGCATCTGCATGCGCAACCGGTCCGGGCCGCAGGAATTTTCGCCCGCATTGCCGCCGAACGTCACCGCTTCTTCTTCCCAGATGCGGTCGAGCGCAGCGAGGTCGTTCGGGTCGTCTTCCTCCTGCCGAAGCAACTCTCCGACGAGATTCTTGTCCGGCTTGGCGTTGGCGACATGAAGCAGCGCCGCAAAGGCGTTGGCATAAGGCGACTGGCGCTTGCGCAGACGCTCGCCGATAGCCGCCGAGATATGGCCCGTCTGGGTGAGGAGATCGTGGATTTCCTCCGGCGAACGCGTCGACAGGAATTCAAGGAACAGTGGCAGATAGTCAGGCAGTTCCTTGGCATCAACGACGAAGCCGTTGTCGTCATACATCTTCATCAGATCGACCATCGCCTGGCCGCGATCACGACTTTCGCCATGAACATGTTCAAAGAGATGCAGCGACAGCGACCGCGTGCGGTCGAAGAGATGCACGTAGCGTTCCTGTGCTTCGTAGAGATCGCACTCGCAGACATAATCGACGAGGCTGTCGAGAAGCCTGCGGATGCCGGGGGAAAGTTTTTCCCCGGCCAGTACCTCTTTCAGTTCCCCCCCGCCAAGCTGCAGCTCGGCGGACGGGTAGGAAAGCAACAACGAAATGATTTTCAGGGTCTTGTTCATTACACCTGCTCCCGGAAAATATCCGTTGGCGTCTGGACGACCTTCTGGCGCTTGGAGCCGAACAGATCTTCCGTCGACGAACCGCCCGAGCAGCCATTGCCGAAGGTGAAGCCGCACGAACCGCGCACGTCGTAGGCGTCCTCCGTGATTTCGCGATGCGTGGTCGGGATAACGAAACGGTCTTCGTAGTTTGCGATGGCCATGATGTGGTACATTTCCTCGATCATCGCACCGCTCATGCCGACGCGGTCGGCAATCGCCTCGTCGAGAACGCCGTCAACAGTCTTGGCACGCATGTAGGCGCGCATGGCGAGCATGCGTTCCAGCGCCGAGATGACCGGCTCTTCCTTACCTGCCGTCAGAAGATTGGCGAGGTAGCGGACCGGAATGCGCATGGAGCGGACATCCGGCAGCGGGCCGTCCATACCGAGCTTGCCTGCGGCAGCAGCCGACTGAAGCGGCGAGAGCGGCGGCACATACCAGACCATCGGCAGGGTGCGGTATTCAGGATGGAGCGGGAAGGCAATCTTCCACTCCATCGCCATCTTGTAGACCGGCGAGTGCTTGGCGGATTCCAGCCAGGCTTCCGGCACACCGTCCTTGCGCGCCTGTTCGATCACGGCAGGATCGTTCGGGTCGAGGAAGATGTTGAGCTGCTCCTGATAGAGATCCTGCTCATTGGCCGTGGAAGCGGCTTCCGCGATGCGGTCGGCATCGTAGAGCATGACACCCAGATAGCGGATGCGGCCGACGCAGGTTTCCGAGCATACGGTCGGCTGGCCGGCTTCAATGCGCGGATAGCAGAAGATGCACTTCTCGGACTTGCCCGAGCTCCAGTTGTAATAGATCTTCTTGTAGGGACAGCCGGAGACGCACATGCGCCAGCCGCGACACTTTTCCTGATCGATCAGGACAATGCCGTCGTCCTCCCGCTTGTAGATTGCACCCGATGGGCAGGCCGCAACGCAGGTCGGATTGAGGCAATGCTCGCACAGGCGCGGCAGATACATCATGAAGGTGTTTTCGAACTGGCCGTAGATTTCCTTTTCCACGCCTTCGAAATTATAGTCCTTCGAACGCTTGGCGAATTCACCGCCGAGAATTTCTTCCCAGTTCGGACCCCATTCGATCTTTTCCATCCGCTCGCCGGAAATCAGCGAGCGTGGACGGGCGGTCGGCATGGTCTTGCTTTCGCCTGCCGTCTGAAGATGGCCATAATCGAAGTCGAACGGCTCGTAATAGTCGTCGATTTCAGGCAGGTCCGGATTGGCGAAAATCTTGGCGAGGATACGCCATTTTGAGCCCATCTTCGGCTCGATCTTGCCGTTCTTCTTGCGGACCCAGCCGCCATTCCACTTCTTCTGGTTTTCCCATTCCTTGGGAAAACCGATGCCGGGCTTGGTTTCAACATTGTTGAACCAGGCATATTCCACGCCTTCGCGGTTGGTCCAGACGTTCTTGCACGTCACCGAACAGGTGTGGCAGCCGATGCACTTGTCGAGATTGAGCACCATTCCAATTTGCGCACGGATTTTCATTCTGCTGCCTCCTTCGCTGCGGAGCTCTGGTTGCTTTCTTCAAGCGGACCTTCCATCCAGTCCACTTTCTCCAGCTTGCGCACGACCACGAACTCGTCGCGGTTGGCGCCGACGGTTCCGTAATAGTTGAAACCGTAGGACTGATGGGCGTATCCGCCGATCATATGCGTCGGCTTGGTGATGATGCGGGTGACGGAGTTGTGAATGCCACCACGCTGGCCGGTAAGCGGCGAGCCGGGCGTGTTCACGATCTTCTCCTGCGCATGATACATGAAGACGGTGCCGTCTTTCATGCGCTGGGAGACAACCGCACGGGCCACGATGGCACCGTTGGCGTTGTAGACTTCCACCCAGTCATTATCGACGATACCTGCCTTTGCGGCATCCGGCTCCGAAATCCAGACAACCGGCCCGCCGCGATTGAGCGTCAGCATCAGCAGGTTGTCGGTATAGGTGGAGTGGATACCCCATTTCTGGTGCGGCGTGATGAAGTTCAGCACCAGATGCGGCTGTCCGTCCGCCTTTTCGCGGATTGCCGGATTGACCGTCTTTGTGTCGATCGGCGGACGATAGACGCAGAAGCCTTCACCGAAAGCGCGCATCCAAAGATGATCCTGATAAAGCTGCTGACGACCGGTCAGCGTGCGCCACGGGATCAACTCATGCACATTGGTATAGCCTGCATTGTAGCAGACGGTCTCGGATTCAATGCCCGACCAGGTTGGCGAGGAGATGATCTTGCGCGGTTGCGCAACAATATCGCGATAGCGGATCTTCTCGTCTTCCTTTGGAAGGGCCAGATGCGAATGGTTGCGACCGGTGAACTTCGACAGTGCCTCCCACGCCTTGACCGCCACTTCGCCATTGGTTTCCGGCGCGAGCGACAAAATGACCTCGGTTGCATCGACATCGGTATAGATGCGCGGACGTCCTTCACTTATGCCCGGCTCCTGAACCTTGCCGTTCAGCTTGGCGAGCAGGTCTACCTCGTGTTCGGTATTCCACGAAATGCCCTTGCCGCCATTGCCAAGCTTGTCGAGAAGCGGCCCGACGGAGGTGTAGCGCTTGTAGAGGTTCGGATAGTCGCGCTCCACAACCACGACCGACGGCATGGTCTTGCCGGGGATCGGCTCGACTTCGCCCTTCTTCCAATCGAGGACGTCCTTTGGCTGCGCAAGCTCGCCCGCCGTGTCGTGCAGCGTCGGCACGAGAACGATGTCTTTCTCGACGCCCAGCACTTCCGGCGCCACTTCCGAGAACTTCTTGGCGATGCCCTTGAAGATGTCCCAGTCGCTGCGGGATTCCCATGCCGGGTCCGCTGCGCTCGACAGCGGATGGATGAAGGGATGCATGTCGGACGTGTTGAGATCGTTCTTTTCATACCAGGTAGCGGTCGGCAGAACGATATCGGAATAGACGCAGGTCGTGGACATGCGGAAATCGAGCGTGACCAGAAGGTCGAGTTTTCCCTCCGGAGCATTCTCGTGCCACACAGCCTCAAGGCTTTCCTGCGCACCTTCCTGACCCAGATCCTTGCCGAGCAGGCCGTTCGAGGTGCCAAGCAGGTGCTTCAGGAAGTACTCATGCCCCTTGCCCGACGAACCGAGCAGGTTGGAACGCCAGACGAACATGTTGCGCGGCCAGTTGGCCTCATGGTCAGGGTCTTCGCAGGACATGGTGACGGTGCCGTTCTTCAGCGCATTCGCGATAAAGTCCTTCGGCTCCTGGCCCGATGCGACTGCCTCTTTGGCGAGTTCCAGCGGGTTCGTCTGGAGCTGCGGAGCGGAAGGCAGCCAACCCATGCGTTCGGCACGGATGTTATAGTCCATCATCGTGCCGTCCCATGCGCCGTCGGGCGCCGTCGGCGAAAGGATGTCCTGCACCTTCACGGTCTCGTAGCGCCACTGGTCGGTATGCGCATAGAAGAACGAGGTCGAGTTCATGTGGCGCGGCGGACGGTTCCAGTCGAGCGCGAAAGCAAGCGCTGTCCAGCCGGTCTGCGGACGCAGCTTTTCCTGCCCCACATAGTGGCTCCAGCCGCCGCCCGACTGACCGACGCAACCGCACATCACCAGCATGTTGATGATGCCGCGATAGTTCATGTCCATATGGTACCAGTGGTTGAGACCGGCACCGAGGATGACCATGGAACGACCGTTGGTCTTTTCGGCATTGGTTGCGAATTCGCGGGCGACCGCAACGATCTGGTCGCGCGGGACGCCAGTGATCTTTTCGGCCCAGGCCGGGGTGTATGGCAGGCCTTCGTCATAGGACTTGGCGGAATTCTCGTCGCCAAGCCCGCGATCGAGCCCGTAATTGGCGGCAAACAGATCGAACACTGTCGCCACCATGACGTCGCCGCCCTTGAGCTTCAGCTTGCGGGCCGGAACCTTGCGCACCAGCACGCTGTCATGGTCCGTGCCTTCAAAGTAATCGTGCTCGCGATTGCCGAAATATGGGAAGGCCACATCGGCGACGGCATCGTGGCTGTCCTTGTCGATGAAGCTCTTGGCAAGTTCCACATCCTTGCCCTTGCCATCCTTTTCCTCAAGATTCCATTGGCCATCATCGCCCCAGCGGAAACCGACGGAGCCTTGCGGCGCGACATAGGCGCCCGACTTGCTATCGAACGCGACCGTCTTCCAGTCGGGATTGTTGCCTTCGCCGAGATCACCCTTGAAGTCGGACGCGCGCAGGAAGCGATCCGGCACATAGCGACCGTCCTTCTTGCTGAGCATGACCAGCATCGGGAAGTCGGAATATTTGCGGCAATAATCCTCGAAATAGGGAACCTGCCGGTCAAGGTGATATTCGCGCAGGATGACATGGCCAAACGCCATGGCGAGCGCGGCATCGGTGCCCTGTTTCGGATGCAGCCAGAGATCGGAAAACTTCGCGGCTTCCGAATAATCGGGACAGACCACGACCGACTTGGTGCCCTTGTAGCGCACTTCCGTATAGAAATGCGCATCCGGCGTGCGGGTCTGCGGTACGTTGGAACCCCAGAGCATGAGGAACCCGGCATTATACCAGTCAGCCGATTCCGGCACGTCGGTCTGTTCGCCCCAGGTTTGCGGCGAAGCGGGCGGCAGATCGCAATACCAGTCATAGAACGACATGCAGACGCCGCCAAGCAGCGACAGGTAACGCGAGCCGGCTGCATAGGACACCATGGACATGGCCGGGATCGGCGAGAAGCCAATGACGCGGTCGGGCCCGTAGGTCTTGGCCGTATAGGCGTTGGCCGCAGCAATGATCTCGTTGACCTCTTCCCAGGTTGCGCGAACGAAACCGCCGAGACCGCGCACCTTGATATAGTCGGCGCGCTTGGCAGGATCCTGCTGAATCGCGGCCCAGGCCGCGACCGGCGTTTTCACCGCACGTTCCTTGCGCCACAGTTTCAGGAGGCGGGAGCGGATCAGCGGATACTTCACCCGGTTGGCCGAATAAACGTACCAGCTATAGCTCGCCCCGCGCGAACAGCCGCGTGGCTCATGGTTCGGCAGGTCGGCGCGGGTGCGCGGATAATCCGTCTGCTGGGTTTCCCAGGTGATGATACCGCCCTTGACGTAGACTTTCCACGAGCAGGAGCCGGTGCAGTTCACGCCATGGGTGGAGCGGACGATCTTGTCGTGCTGCCAGCGCTTGCGATAGGCCTCTTCCCAGTCACGGTTTTCATTGGTGGTGACGCCATGGCCTTCCGAGAAGGTGCCGACATTCTTGCGCGCAAGAAAATTCAGGCGGTCGAGGAGTAGACTCATGATTTTATCCTCACTTTATTTCTTCAGGCAGCAGCAGTGGCTGTCTTGTTGCGGCGCTCGACGTCGTAGAGCAGGCCGCCTTTTCGGGTGTAGACGCCCCAGGTGATAATGAGGCAGGTCACGTAGAAGATCAGGAAGGCCCACAGTGCCGCTTCCGGTCCGCCGGTCATGCTGATCGAGGTGCCGTAGCCCTTCGGAATGAAGAAGGCGCCGAAGGCAGCAATGGCCGAGGTGAAGCCGGTGATGGCAGCAGATTCCTTGTCCGCTTCGTGACGGCGTTCTTCCGGGGTGGCGTTGGGCATCAGCCGGACCATTTCCTTCGACATGATCGCCGGGATCATCTGGAAGGTGGAGGCATTGCCGATACCGGTGGCGAAGAACAGCAGCACGAAGGAAGCGAAGAAGCCCCAGAAAGCGTTCGGCTGTTCCTTGATGCCGACGAAGTACAGTACGCCCGCCACGCCAACCATCATCAGGACGAAAGCCCAGATGGTCACGCGTCCGCCGCCATATTTATCGGCAAGCCAGCCCGAACCCGACCGCGACAGCGCGCCGACGAGCGGTCCGAGGAAGGCAAACTGAAGCGCATTGACCTCTGGAAACAGGATGTTGGTCAGAAGCGGGAAGCCAGCCGAATAACCGATGAACGAGCCGAACGTGCCGGTATAGAGCCAGCACATAATCCAGTTGTGCTTGCGGCGGAAAATGACGGCCTGATCGGCGAACGAAGCCTTGGCCGATGCGATATCGTTCATGCCGAACCAGTTGGCGAAAGCCGTGATGACGATGAACGGTACGAAGAAGAAACCGGCATTCTGCAGCCATAGCGGCGTGCTGCCAGCTGCGGTCGCGACCATTGCCGGATCGCCGCCAAGCTTGCCGAAGATACCGGCCGTGATGACGAGCGGCACCACGAATTGCACGACGCTGACGCCGAGATTGCCGAGGCCCGCATTGAGCGCCGCCGCGTTGCCCTTTTCCTTCTTCGGGAAGAAGAACGAAATGTTGGACATGGACGAGGCGAAGTTGCCGCCGCCGAAGCCGCAGAACAGCGCCAGAAGCAGGAACACGAAGTAAGGCGTATTCGGGTTCTGCACGGCATAGCCGATGCCGATGGCCGGAATGACCAGCGACCATGTGGTCAGTGTGGTCCACAGACGGCCGCCGAAAATTGGCACCATGAAGGAATAGAAGATGCGGAACGTCGCACCCGAAATGCCTGGAAGCGCCGCCAGCCAGAATAGCTGGTCAGTGGTGAACTGGTAGCCCACCAGCGGCAGCTTTGCCACCACCACGGACCAGACCTGCCAGATGGCGAAGGACAGGAGAAGCGCCGGGATCGAAAGCCAAAGATTGCGCTTGGCGATCCTTTTTCCTTTCTGTTCCCAGAAAACCGGATCGTCCGGGCGCCAGTCGGTCAGGACTGAATCGCCCTTTGCAGGCTTGACTTCGGCCTTCTTGAGCCCCTGCAATTCGGCAAAGGGCGGAAGCTCTTCCGTGGCCGTGCCTTCGGCTGCACGCTCCATCTGGCGGATCGAGACATGCATCCAGGCGAATGAGACCGCGACGATGACGAAGAGCAGCATGAAACAGCTCGTCCAAAGGCCGGTCTGGTCCAGAAGCACACCGAACAGGATCGGCAGGATGAAGCCTCCAAGACCACCGATCATGCCGACCAGACCGCCGACGGAGCCGACATTGCCCGGATAGTAGACCGGAATGTGCTTGAAGACGGCTGCCTTGCCCAGGGCCATGAAGAAGCCAAGAATGAAGACCGTGATGGTGAAGCCGATCACGCCCATTTCAGCATGGAAAGCAAGCGGGCCGTTATCGCTCTGGATGACGTAATCCGTTGGCGGATAGGACAAGATGAATGTCGCGACCAGTGAAACGGCGAAGGTCCAGTACATGACCCTGCGCGCGCCGTAGACATCCGATAGATGCCCGCCATAGGCGCGGAAAAGACTGGCCGGAACAGAGAAGAACGCCGCGATGACGCCAGCCAGACGAATATCGACACCATAAACATGGATCAGATATTGCGGCAGCCACAGCGCGAGCGCCACGAAAGCGCCGAAGACGAAGAAATAGTAAAGCGAGAAACGCCAGACCTGCACGTTCTTGAGCGGTTCCAGCTCCATCAGCGTGCTTGTCGGTTTTTCGCCCTTGCGCCGGCGTTCGACCAGAACCGGATCGTCGCTGGTGGTGAAATAGAAGATCAGCGCCATGACAACCATCGCAGCTGCCCAGATTTCGGCAACCGCATGCCAGCCGAGCGCGACCATGACCATCGGCGCAAAAAACTTGGTTACTGCCGCACCGACGTTGCCCGCGCCGAAAATGCCGAGCGCAACGCCCTGCTTCTCGGGTGGATACCAGCGCGAGACATAGGCGACGCCGACCGAGAACGACCCGCCCGCCACGCCGACGCCGAGCGCGGCGATTAGCATCTGCGGATAGGTGGTGGCGTAGGTCAGAAGGTAGGTGGCAACCGCCGAGACCAGCATGGTCAGCGTGAAAATGGCACGACCGCCATAGCGATCCGCCCATATGCCCAGGATGACACGGATCAGCGACCCGGTCAGGATAGGCGTCCCGACGAGCAGGCCGAACTGCGTTTCGCTCAGGCCAAGTTCAGATCGAATTTCAATGCCGATGATTGCGAAGATGGTCCAGACCGCAAAACATACTGTGAACGCGGTTGTACTCATCGTCAGCGCGGTAGTCTGCGCCCTGGGGTTTTCCCCTGCGACTTGTTGCATAGGCGTACTCCGAATTGAATACCATGAGAGGTTTCGTTTGCACTTATGCGTCGACTGTCAGATCAGTACATTGATTAAGATCAATATCGATAATCTGTTCAAGGAGATTTTCAAATAGAAGCGCAGCAAGAGACAGAATAAATTGAATTATAGACAAGTATTGATTTATGTATATTGACCGATTGATTATTATCAATTATAATAGCCCATTATAAGTTGAGGGAGAAAGTGAGGTTTGATGCGGCAGGAAGATAAAATTGCATTGAAGAATCAACCGCTCTTCGCGGACATGGCAGACGCCACATTTGAGCGCATCATGCGCCCGAGCTTCGTGCAATCGTTTCCGCCACGCATGACCCTGATCAAGGAGGACGAACCGGCAGACTTCCTGTTCGCGATCCTGGACGGTCTCGTTTTGATGTCGGCAAAATCCGACGACGGTGAAACCGCGCTGGAAATATTGCGCGCCGACGACATTTTCATCCTCGCAGCCGTACTCAATGACGATGTTTGCCTGCAAACCGCACAGACGCTGACCGCAACGCGTGTATTGATGGTGCCTTCCAGCCTGGTTCGCGAAATGATGAGCGAGGATCTGGGCTTCATGCGCGCCCTCGTTTTTGAAACTGCGCGGGCCTATCGCCGTCTCGTGAAGGAGCTGAAGACGCAGAAGCTGAGAAGCAGCGTCCAGCGCCTCGCCAACTGGATCGTCAAGGAATCGCTGTTGAACAACGGCACCGACGTCGTGATGATCCCTTACGAAAAGCGGACGCTTGCCGCTTATCTTGGCATGACGCCGGAAAACCTGTCGCGCAGTTTTGCGGCGCTTGTTCCCTATGGCATCAGCGTTCACGCTTCGGCGATCAAGATTACCAACCAGAACAAGCTGCTTCAGTTCGCGGCTCCGTCCCATCTGATCGACAGGGAAGAACCGCCACGAACGATCGACAAGGTTTGAGACTTGTCTTCATCTTCCTGTCAAACAATCTGACTATCCGGAGATTTTCTCGATCGAACCGGAGCTTTGCGATGAAAGCAGCCCTTGTTGCCCTGTTTGTTACGCTTGCGACCGGCGCAGTCGCACAGGAATTACAGAAGCCCGAACTGATTGGTGCCTTCACTCTCCCAACAGGCCTGAAAATCAGCGGCACCGAGTTTGGCGGCATTTCCGGCCTCGATTATGACCCGCGCGACAATGTCTATTACGCCATATCCGACGACCGTTCGGAAAAAGCGCCTGCCCGCTTCTACAAGCTCAAGCTCGCCATCGATGGCTCCGGCGTGCGCAGTCTGGATATTGTGGAAGCCGTCACGCTTCTGGACAAGACCGGCAAACCGTTTATGCCGAAGGATGTCGATCCTGAAAGCATCCGCTTCAATGCGGCGACCGGCACCATCTTCTGGTCGAGCGAAGGCAACAAAAATGGCAGGCCTTTTATCGGGGAAGCGAAGACAGACGGCAGTTTTGTTCGCGAATTTGCATTACCGGAAGCCTATGTTCCCGACCAAGGCAAGACCCGCGGCATCCGCAACAACCTGTCCTTTGAAAGCCTGACCGTCACACCGGACGGCAAGACGCTGCTGGCAGGAACGGAAAACGCACTGATACAGGATGGAGACAAGGCGACGCTTGATCACGGCAGCCGTTCGCGCATCATCGCCTTCGATCTTGCGTCGGGCAATGTCACGGCGGAATATGCCTACGACGCCGATCCGATCTTCACCAGGGCGACCCTGCCGCCATTCTGGAACGACAACGGCATGTCGGAATTCGTCGCCGATGGAAACAATCTCCTCACCGTCGAGCGCTCTTTCGCCATGGGCGTGGGCAACCACATCACCATCTACCGCGCCGCGTTCGACGGAGCCAGCAACGTGAAAGATGTTCCAGCGCTTGCCAGTCAGTCTGTGACCCCACTTGCCAAGAAGCTTCTTCTCCAGCTCAACGAAGGCGATTTCGGCCTCGACATCGACAATATCGAGGCCATCACCTTCGGGCCGATGGTTGACGGCAAGAGAACGCTGATCCTCGCCTCAGACAACAATTTCAATCACGGTCAGGTTTCGCAGTTCATCGCGTTGAAGCTGCCCTGACCGACCCGAGCATTTCCAGCAAAAGTGCGAAGCGGTTTTGCGTAGGATAATGCGACGAAACAAATATTCAGAGCTCAGGTCCAGAAATATCGCACGATGTGAAAGAAGACAGGCGCCGAAAAAACGAGGCTGTCGGCGCGGTCGAGCATGCCGCCATGCCCTTCGATCATGTGGCCCCAGTCCTTCACGCCGCGATCACGCTTGATAGCGGACGCGACGAGCCCGCCGAAGAAGCCCATGATGCAGGAAGTGGCCGCAAGTGCGCCCGCCTGGATCGGCGAAAACGGCGTCAGCCAGGCAAGCCCCGCCCCCAGAAGAGAGGCGCTCGCAACCCCGCCGACAAAACCTTCCCAGGTCTTCGATGGCGATATGCTGGGCGCGATGCGATGCTTGCCGAACAGTTTGCCGAAAATATATTGCAGCACATCGCTGCCCTGAACAGTCGCCACCAGAAACGCGATCAGAAGCAGCTTCTTGCCGTCAAAGCCGGGAATATCCAGCGTCATCAGCGCAGGCACATGGCTGATGCAATAGACCGAAAGCATGATGCCCCATTGCTGCTCGCTGATGCGCTCCAGAAAGCGCGACGTGTCGCCCGACAGCGCGGTGAGGACCGGCATGGCGAGAAAGCAATAAACCGGGATGAAGATGGAATAGAGCCCGTACCAGTCAATCCAGATCAGATAATACTGCACCGGAATGACCAGCAGAAACATGCCGAGTAGCACACTATGATCGGCGCGGCGTGTCTGTGTCAGCGTCGCATATTCACGCAATGCAGCAAACGAGATCAGCGCGAACAGCACGATCACACCGCCCTTGCCGAACAGGAAGGCGATGCACATGGCGCCGACCATGATCCACCATGCCTTGATGCGGGCATTGAGATTGACGAGCGTGGATGAAAGCGGTTTTGGCGCCCGCCATGAAAGTACACCGGCAACGGTGCTTGCCGTTATCAGAACGCCCATGAGGCCAAGGAATAGTCGGGTCGTTTCGCTCATGAGTGCTTACCATTATGGGGCTGGATATCGAGAAGGCTCTGGCGGGCGCGGGTCAGAAATTCCTTGCGGTCCTCGCCGTCGCGAAGCTGCACCGGCGCACCAAAAATCACGCGACACAGAAGCGGCACGGGCAGCATTGCGCCCTTGGGCAACACGCGCGACATGTTTTCGATCCAGCAGGGCACCAGCTCGACATCAGGACGCGCCAGCGCCAGATTATAGATGCCGGAGCGAAAGCGCAGCAGCGCTTCATCGGTCATGTTGCGTGTGCCTTCGGGAAAGATGATGAGCGAATGGCCATCAGCCAGCGCTTTCAGCATCACTTCCATCGGGTCTTGCGTGCGTTCCACCCAGTTGCGCTCGACCAATACGGTGCGCAGCAGAACTTCCGCCATGAACTGGCGCACGCGGTTTCCCCGCCAGTAATCCGCACCGGCAACAGCGCGGGTGCGCGCACGCTCCTCCTGATCGAGACAGGAGGAGAGCAGGATAAAATCGCCATGGCTGGTGTGATTGGCAAAATAGATGCGCTGATTGCGCGATGGGCCAGTGCCGCCCCAGATCGGCCGCACCCCGGTAATCCCGCGCGACAGGATCGCTAGAAGCGAGCCGAAAATCGATTGCACCTGATGCCGGATCAGTTCCCGCATATCAAAGCCCCTGACCGGATGGCACCGCAGCCATCAGAATGAAAAGCACGATGCCCAGCCCCACAAAAAAACGCTGGCGCCCCACGATGCGCCGCGAACCGGCAATCCGCGCGGCAAGCGGACGGACCGTACCGTCACTGGAACGCAGGCCCATGCGCTCAAGAATATGGTCCACCTCACCCAGGCCCGTTTCATCGGAACTGGCGACCAGCCGGAAAAGTGCAGCATCGAACAGAAGATGCGCTGCAATTCCAAGCACGATCAATGCGCTTGCCAGAAGCAGCGGCCAGATCAGCCAGAAAGCCAGATCGTGCACCGGACGCAGGAAGGGGCCTGCCGCAAGCAGCACGACGGCGACTGCGATGCCGATAAAGGCATTGCGGCGCAACACGATTGCGATGGAGGTTGCCGGAGAATTCATGCCACCCCCTCGGCGCGATGCAGGTGAACAGGCCAACCCTTGGAGCAGATCAGCGTTTCCGCCTCCCAAGCACTGGCTACACGACCGGTAGAGACGAGCCACTCGACGGCAACAGTCGCGCTGCGCTGAAAACCAAGCGCACAACAGATCAGCACCGGACCATGATGGCGCGCAGCTTCAACCGCATCCAATGCCAGTCGCACTGTTTCGGATGCGGGTGCGATCAGATCAATCGTGCCAAAGCTTTTCCATTCGATTGAATGGCGTGCCAAATGGCGTGGTGGCACCATTTCAGCGGCAAGATCGACGACGGTAGCAAAGCGGGAAAGCTCCGCTGGTTTTGGAAACCGTCCAAGAAACACCCCGTCGGCAAGCTCGATATGCGGCGGTAAATTGCGGGTCCAGAACCGCACGTTCAGTCTGGCAAAAAGCCGGTAGGGCCAAAGAAGCCAGCAACTCGCAAGACTGACCGATCCATCTGTCTGTTTCTGAAAAATGCCTGCGCCCGCACCGAAATAGCCAAGAGCGACGATAACAAGTGCGATCACGGGCCAGAGCCAGAAAATCGCATAGCCAGTGATGGACAGGCCGTGGATTGCCAGAGCCAGAAACGGGACTGCACCCGCCAGATAATAAAATCCGATCCTTCTGGATTTAGGGTCTGGTGTGAGCTGAAATTCTGCCAGCGGCGAAGGACCGCTGCGCGGGAAAAGCCACAAGGCAAACAGGCCAAGCAACGCGCCTGCCGGAATATCGACCGCGTGGTGCTGATAGGTGGTCAGCACGGACAGACCGATCAGCAGACACCAGACATGCCAGACCACGCGCATGGCATCGCCCATTACGCGACGCATCTGGTCCCAGATGATAATCAGCAGCGCGATATGCAGCGAGGGTGCCTGATTGAACGGCTTGTCGAAGCCGCCCAGCACATCGAACATGAAACCCGGAAGACCAGCTGTTGCCGGTTTTACGAAGGTTGCAGTCAACGGAAAGGCGACGAAGCAGACAACCGCCACGATCTGCGCGGTGAGATAGCGCTTTGCCAGCCGGTCGACCTGCTCCGGGCTGTCATTGACGAACAGTGCAATCGCATAGAACAGATTGACCGACCAATAGGGAATGATGCTCCACGCAATGAAGGGCACATGATGTTCCCATTCGAAAGCAAGGTTCGGGACGTGACCTTGCTGCGATGCGAGCCAGTTTGCCGTGCCGTAGGTCAGATAGAAAAAGGGGCCAAGAAACAGGAGCCAAAGGACCGCGCGGCGGATCACTGACCGCCGTGAAGATCCATCCAGTTCCGTTAATTGCGTGGTCACGCTTCGCCGTCTCCGATGCGTTCTGCAATCGAGACGGTGAAAATGCCCCACTGATCGACGCGCTGTTCGATCTTGCGATAGCCTGCCTTCTCGACAAGCTGATCCATTTCGCCCTGCGTGCGCCGACGCATCACCCATGCCTCTCCGCCGCGATGCGACGTCAAAGCACGCGCGATCATTTCAAGCTGCGGATGCCATGGCTGGTTGGTGTAGATCAGCAAGGAGCCGGGCTTCTGCACGCGGGCCAGCCCCGACAGCGAACGATTGATCAGCGCATTATCGGGGAAAAGCTCGTAAAGACCGGAAACGATGGCTAGGTCTGGATGTGGCGTGACCGCCGCGAGGCTTTCCGCATCGAAAGCGTCACCCTCTTCCATATGGGCTATGGCCTCCAGCCCGCGATCCTTGATGAGTTTGTTGCCCGCCAGCACATTGATCGGTGAATAGTCGCGCAAATGAATGCTGTCTGGCATTTCGTCCGCGCGCACCACAGCATCGATCACATAGCGGCCATGACCGCAGGCAATGTCGAGAATATTGGTCGAGCGGCCTTCGCTTCTGAGGCGCTTGAGGGCTTGCCCGATCAGTTCTTCCAGATGCACCTTGCGCTGGCGGATACCACGCCAGCCGATGGCTTCCAGAAACTGCTTGTCGATGAGCTTGCCACCCGGCCCCAGGCCGCGCGCTTCATTCTCATAGACATAATCGAGCGTGGAACCGGAATCGAAACCCGTGCGCTTGCCGACTTTCAGCCCGTCTGAAAACAATGCGCCAAAGGCAAGCGAAGCACGTGTCGACGCCCAGTAAAGCCCCTGCGCTGTCAGAAGCGGCAGCGGGCTCGACAAGCGGTCCGCCTCGTCGCGCGTATGGCCCGCAATATGCGCTTCCGTCAGATCGGCGCGTTGTGGCACCTCCGCAAAACGAGCCTCGATGAAATCGTGGATGAATTCCATTGCCGGTTTGCGATCACGCTCGCCCAACGTGTCGTGGTAGAAACCTTTCAGAACATACCGCTCCTTGATGCAGCTGCCGAGATTCTCGAAGAAGCGATGTTGCGGCGCGGGGCGCACGACAAAATCGCTGCCGGAAATGAGCAGTTGCGTTGGAACTGTAATCGCCCGCGCATCGTCCACCACACGCTTTGCCGTCTCGTAAAGTTGCAGCAGGATATGCGACGCAATGGGCCGTGTGATCAGCGGATCGGTGCGATAGGATTCAATGCGTTCCGGATCATGGGTCAGGAATTGCGGCTTGACGTAGGAATTGACATAGAACGTACCCTTCAGCTTCTGCCATAGGCCGATACCTTCCTTGGCAAAAGGCACATAGAGCTTGATGTCGAAGGCAGGCGAAGCCAGCACCAGCGCACGGATATTGGGCGCATAATCATGCACCCATGCCGCCGCGAGAACAGCACCAACGCTCTGCGCGATAATCGCCACATCCTCGATGGCGGTGCCCGTTTCCGCACGAATATGGGTTACGAAACTGTCGAGGTCACGGATCGATGCGCCGAAGGACGGGGAAAAGCCACGCACGCCCGGCGACTGGCCGTGACCGCGCGCATCCCAGGCATAGAAGGCGTAGTCGTCCAGCCCCAGCTCATCGACAAGATGCGCGACGCGTCCGCTATGCTCGTGCCCGCGATGCAGCAGAACGATGACGCTCTTCGGCTTTTCGGAGAGTGATGGCCAGAAACGGTAAAACAGTGACGTGCCGTCATGGGTGGCGAACTGGCTTTCCTGCGCCGCGCGATACCGATTTACTGCGTGCTCGTTCATGCCATCCCCTCTCCACCGGTTTCCTCACGGGCCGATTGCCCCCAATTTCTATTGAGTGAAACCAAATGTTTGAATAAACGAGCTGGAGCGAACCGCAAATAGCTGTTCAATACTTATTCTTCGTTTCCCAAGAGATTCTTGATGTCGGTTTATCAACTCAAGTCGCGTTTCCAGAATTTACTGAGACCTCTTGTCGTGCGACTTGCCGCAGGCGGTGTAACGGCCAATCAGGTTACAGTCACCGCCGCGCTCGTCTCGATCATACTTGGCGGTTTTCTGGCGTGGGGCGCAAACCCGGCATGGTTTGCACTCGTCCCGATCTGGCTGTTCCTGCGCATGGCGCTCAATGCCGTCGATGGAATGCTGGCGCGCGAACACGGGCAGAAATCGGCGCTTGGCGCCTATCTCAACGAGATCGGTGACGTTGTTTCCGATGCCGCGCTTTACGCACCGTTTGCGATCATCGCACCCTTTTCCGCGCCCTGGATTTTCGCGATTATACTTCTGGCTACCCTGACCGAATTTGCAGGCGTTACCGGCGCTTCCCTTGGATCAAGCCGTCGCTATGACGGACCGATGGGCAAGAGCGACCGCGCCGTGGTATTCGGCGTGCTTGGTGCCTGGATCGCCATCGGTGGCGCGCTGCCGGACTGGACTTTCTGGCTGCAGCCGCTTCTGTGCCTGCTTCTGGTCGCAACCACGGTAAAGCGCATCGCAAACGGCATAAACGAGACAGAAACCGGATAAAAGAGGTTGAATCCGGCCTTCCGGCACTGGTATTGACGCAATTGGGGCCTATGTTGGTCCATTCAATTCCAGCTCAATCGGAGGCCATGCCAATGAAGAAAGCTAACGCTGCTTTTCTGTTTGCGGGCATACTCGCATTTTCATCCGCGCTCAGCCCGGCACTCGCCGCCAGCAACGGCAGCTCTAAGCAACGGGCGAAGGAAGTCACCGCTGTCGTCAATGCCGTCGCGCAAAAAATGCCCGACCAGCCGATCAATACGGTGATGTATATCCGCTCCAATAATTTCGAGGTTCTGGCCGGTGACTGCACCGTGCGGGCACATATCGTTTCGTCGGATCACAAGGCAAAAGGCACTTCTTCCGACAAGATCAAGGTCCGGCTCAACAAGCGTCGCTGCGCGCGCTAGCTGCTTGTTTTCACGCATGTCTCCCGAAACCGGTTCCCACTTTCGGGAGACATGCTCTAGCTTCCTGTAAGCTGCGACTTTGCAACCGTCTTGACCACCCAGTCGGCAAAGACGCGAAGGCGATTGCTCAGATGCCGGTTGGGTGGATAGACCAGATAGATCGGCATCGGCTCGATCTGCCATTCCTGCAGGACAGGGCGCAAAGTGCCGCTTTCAAGATCCTCGCGCACCATGAACAAAGGGGCCTGCACCACGCCGAGCCCTGCCCGGGCTGCGGCGAGATAGGTGGTCGATTCATTCGCCGCCACGACATAGCGCCCGTTGACCTCGATTTCCTCCGTCCCTTTTTTGAAACGGAATGGCATCTGCTGGCCGGTCGACGGCCGGAAATAGCCGACCACTGTGCAGTTACTGCCGAGATCGGACGGATGGAGCGGCGTCGAGCAACGGTCGAGATATTCCGCCGAAGCACAGGCGATGAAATGCATGTCGCCGATGCGCCGGGCGATCAGCGACTGGTCGGTCAGCTCACCGATGCGAATGGCGCAATCGACATTCTCCGCCACATAATCGACTGGCCGATCCGATACGCCGAGATCGATCTGGATATCGGGGTAACGCTGGTGAAACTCGATCAGCGCCGGAATGATGATGAGATTGGCGACGGCACTTGCCATTTCAACGCGCAGGCGACCTTTGGGCAGAGTCTGAGCACTCGACAGGCTGCCGTCAAGTTCCGCAAGATCGGCCAGCAAACGTGCTGCACGCTCATAGTAAAGCGCGCCGTCCGGTGTTACGAGAACACGGCGGGTCGTACGATTGAGGAGTTTTGTACGCAGATGGGCTTCCAATCCCTGGATGAGATTGCTGATCGTTGCCTTGGGCATATTGAGCGAGGTGGAGGCGCGCGTGAAGTTCCCGGTTTCAACAACCCGGAGGAAAGCACGCATGGCCGAGAGCTGGTCCATCTTCAATAACCGTCATTGTTCGAGATTCTGGACAGTGTAACCAATTATAGGGGACTATTCCAGTTCATAGACAATGATAATATCTAACCATGGCGGTTTGCCGCTGTATATGAAGGCCAGGAAAGATGTGCGAGAAGTTTAGTGTAGAGACAATGCAAGCGGGTAAAACCACTTGCACGGCACGCGTTTATCGTGGCGCCAAATTGCTCTCTCCCCCGCCGGTGATTTTACACCTTCACGGTGGTGCTTTCTCGGTCAACTGCCTTGGTGCCTGCGAACGCGTTGCCGAAACACTTGCCGAGGCGGGTGCGGTGGTCGTGTCGCCGGAATATTCGTCGGCCTGCCTCAACCCGTTCCCGGCGGCGCTTGAGATAGCCTACTCCATTTTGACTTCAATGCGCGAGCGTTGCCCGGAATTTGCGCACAAGAAGTCGATGCTGTTCGTCGCCGGTGAAGAGGCGGGCGGTAATATTGCAGCCGGCGTGGCCCTTATGGCGCGCGATCAGTATCTGACCGATCTCAAGGGCCAGATACTGCTTTCGCCCATGCTCGACCCCTGCCTCGCCACGGCATCTTTCCGCAAATATTGCCCGGAAAGTGCCGTTCAGACGATGTCGGATGGCTGGCAGCATTATCTGGGCGAGTGTTCGGGTTTCACCCACCCCTATGCTGCGCCCGCCCTGTGTACGCGTCTTGCTGGCCTGGCACCCACTTTGCTGGTCACCAGCGCCCAATGTCCGATGCGCGATGAAACGCAGGCCTATGCCGAGCGTCTCCGTCAGGCGGGCGTGAAGGTTCAGTCTCATGTCTTGCCCGGAAAAGCCGGCTGGATACCTGAAAACAAGGTGGCGGGCACTGACTGGTCGCCACAGGAACATACACTTATCGACCTGTTTTCCGACTTCTTCCGGCAGGCAGGTGCAAAGCCAATCGCAGCATAGAGCATGTCTCCCAAAAGTGGGAACCGGTTTTTGGGATAAAGACATGCTTGAAACAATCAGTTTTAAAGTCCTCCCAAGCTTTGATCTGATGCTCACATTGAAGCCGGCCCCCACCGGTTAGAGCGATGCTCTAACCTCCTTTATTGAGGGCATAATCTTATCGATCCCCGTTTCACGCCGGTCGGATTATGCTCTAGGAGATACAACAATGCCATCGATCACAGCCCGCCGGGCCCTTTGGGGCGCCGGCCTGAGTATCCTATTGTCTGCAGCAGGCGGCGGCGCCATTCTCTTCGGCGTGCCACACCTCAAGGCCGATGCTGCAACCGATATTTCCGCTCCACCGCCTGCCGTGCCGGTTTCGGTCGCCAAGGCAGAATCGCGACGCATCGTGAGCTGGGAAGAATTTTCCGGCCGCCTGGAAGCGATTGACCGGGTTGAAATCCGCCCGCGCGTCGGCGGCGCTATCCTGAAAGCCCATTTCCGCGAAGGCGCACTGGTGAAGCAGGGTGACCTGCTCGTCACCATCGATCCCGAACCCTATGCGGCGGCGGTCGAAAAGGCGAAAGCGCAGGTTTCAGCCGAAGAAGCCCGTCTTGCACTGGCTAAGACGGAACTGGAACGCGGGCGCCAGCTCGTGACCACTCGCACGCTTGCCCAGAGCGGTCTCGACCAGCGCTCCAGCGCCTATGACGAGGCGCAGGCAACCTTGCGTTCGGCCAAAGCCGCACTTCGTTCAGCCGAGCTCGATCTTCAATATACCGAAGTACGCGCGCCGATTTCCGGCCGCGTCGGGCGGCTGGAAGTCACGGCAGGCAATCTGGTTGCCGCAAGTTCCGCCTCGCCGGTCCTGACCACACTTGTTTCGGTCGATCCGATCTATGCAAGCTTCAGCGCCAATGAGGAAGTCGTCACCAAAGCGCTTGCCAGACTGGCGACATCGCCGGGCGGCAACGCCATTGAGCGCATTCCGGTTCAGATCGGTACAGCGGCAGATGATGGCACACCAATTTCCGGCCATATCCAGCTCATCAACAATGAAGTCGATGCCACGACCGGCACAATCCGCGTTCGCGCTGCCATCGACAACCCGGATGGCAGGCTCATCCCGGGCCAGTTCGTCCGCATCCGCCTTGGTGAGCCAGATCCGGATCAGAAGCTCGTGGTTAGCGACCGCGCGATCTCTTCCGATCAGGACAAGAAGTTCGTCTTCGTGGTCGGCGCGGATAACAAGGTTGAATACCGGCAGGTGGTTCTCGGTCGCAACTATGACGGCCTGCGCATTGTCGAAAGCGGGTTGAAGCCCGGCGAGAACATCGTCGTCAACGGCCTGCAACGCATTCGTCCGGGCGTGGTCGTCGTGCCGCAACCCGTCACCGAAACACTTGCCAAGAATTGATAGCAACAGTGCGCGCCTGAGCGCGCGCTAACCGCAAATGCTCAGCCTAAGTAACCCGCGAGAACGCATGTTTTCGCGGGCCGGGAGAGTATTTGCCCATCCGCCTAAAGGGGGATAAACAGATGAACTTTTCACGCTTCTTCGTAGACCGCCCGGTCTTCGCTGGCGTTCTGTCGGTCCTGATCTTCGTTGCCGGTCTGATCGGCATGACAGGTCTGCCAATCTCGGAATATCCGGAAGTCGTGCCGCCGCAGATCGTGGTCCGCGCACAATATCCGGGCGCCAATCCAGCCGTTATTTCCGAAACTGTCGCCACGCCGCTTGAAGAACAGATCAACGGCGTCGAGGGTATGCTTTATATGCAGAGCCAGGCGACCGCCGACGGCGTCATGACATTGACCGTCACGTTCGCGCTCGGCACCGATCCTGATCAGGCCCAGCAGCTTGTGCAGAACCGCATTTCGCAGGCCGAGCCACGCCTGCCGGAAGAAGTGCGCACGCTTGGCGTCACAACCGCCAAAAGCTCGCCCGACCTGACACTCGTCGTTCACCTCATCTCGCCCGATGGCCGATATGACGTGAACTATCTGCGCAACTATGCCGTTTTGAACGTCAAGGATCGCATCGCCCGCGTTCCCGGCGTCGGTCAGGTGCAGATATTCGGCGGTGGCGATTATTCGATGCGCGTCTGGTTAGACCCGCAGAAGGCTGCCGAACGTGGACTTTCCGCCAGCGACATCGCCAATGCCATCCGCCAGCAGAATGTTCAGGCCGCCGCCGGTGTTATCGGCGCATCGCCGTCGGTTTCGGGTCTCGATCTCCAGCTTTCCGTCAATGCGCAAGGCCGTCTCCAGACACCGGAGGAATTTGCCAATATTGTCGTGAAATCCGGTAGCGAAGGTGAAATCACCCGGCTGGGCGACGTTGCGCGGGTCGAGATGGGCGCTGCCGATTATTCCCTGCGCTCGCTGCTCGACAACAAGCAGGCAGTTGGCATGGGCGTGTTCCAGGCCCCTGGCTCGAATGCACTTGAGATTTCCGAGAATGTCCATGCCGCCATGGCCGATCTGAAGAAGACCATGCCGGAGGGTGTGGATTTCGACATCGTCTATGACACGACGGGGTTCGTGAAAGCTTCCATCGAGTCGGTTATTCATACCCTGCTCGAAGCCATCGTGCTGGTGGTGATCGTGGTCATCATGTTCCTGCAGACATGGCGCGCCTCCATCATTCCACTGGTTGCCGTTCCCGTCTCCATCGTGGGCACGTTTGCGGTGATGTATGTGTTCGGCTTCTCCATCAACGCGCTCAGCCTCTTCGGCCTTGTGCTTGCCATCGGCATCGTGGTCGATGACGCCATCGTGGTGGTGGAAAATGTCGAGCGCAACATCGAACAGGGACTGTCGCCGGTCGAGGCAACCTATCGCGCCATGCAGGAAGTGTCCGGGCCGATCATCGCCATCGCGCTGGTGCTGGTTGCGGTCTTCGTGCCGCTTGCCTTCATCACCGGCCTGACCGGTCAGTTCTATCGCCAGTTCGCACTGACTATCGCGATCTCGACGGTGATCTCCGCCTTCAACTCGCTGACACTTTCGCCCGCTCTGGCAGCTCTGCTGCTGCGCGGTCATCATGCACCGAAGGACCGTCTGACCCGGATCATGGACAAGGCGTTCGGCTGGTTCTTCCGTGGCTTCAACCGCTTCTTCGGGGCAAGTTCGGAAGCCTATGGACGCGGCGTCGGCGGGATTCTTTCGCGCAAGTCGCTGGTGATGGGTCTCTATGTCGTGCTGCTTGGCGTCACCTTCGTTCTGTTTCGTGCGGTGCCCGGCGGTTTCGTTCCGGCGCAGGACAAGCAGTATCTGATCGGCTTCGCGCAATTGCCGGATGCGGCAACGCTCGACCGTTCGGAAGATGTGATCCGCCGCATGAGCGACATTGCCCTCAAGCATCCGGGCGTGGCCAATGCCATCGCCTTCCCCGGCCTGTCGATCAACGGCTTCACCAACTCGTCGAACTCCGGCATCGTTTTCGTGACGCTGAAGCCGTTCGAGGAGCGCAAGACGCCGGAGCTTTCGGCAAATGCCATCACCATGGATCTGAACCAGCAGTTCGGTGCCATTCAGGATGCTTTCATCGCCATGTTCCCGCCACCACCCGTTCAGGGTCTCGGCACGACTGGCGGCTTCAAGCTCCAGCTTGAGGATCGCAACGGGCTCGGCTTCCGTGCGCTGGACGATGCCACCAAGGCGTTTCTCGCCAAGGCCTATCAGACACCTGAACTGGCCGGTCTCTATTCGAGCTACCAGATCAACGTGCCGCAGCTTTATGCCGATCTTGACCGCACGAAGGCGCGTCAGCTTGGTGTGGCGGTGACCGATGTGTTCGAAACACTACAGATTTATCTGGGTTCGCTCTATGTCAACGACTTCAATGCCTTTGGACGTACCTACAGTGTGCGCATTCAGGCCGATGCGAATTATCGCAGCCATGCCGAGGATATCGGCAAGCTGAAGGTACGCTCGCAGTCGGGCGAGATGATCCCGCTATCGGCTCTTCTGAAGGTGGAGCAGACCGTGGGTGCGGAACGCGCCATCCGTTATAACGGCTTCCTGTCCGCCGATATCAACGGCAACCCGGCCCCCGGATTCTCGTCCGGTCAGGCACAGGCTGCTATCGAACGGATCGCAGAAGAAACCTTGCCTCCAGGCATCGCCTATGAATGGACCGATCTGACCTACCAGCAGATCCTTGCCGGCAGTTCAGGCTTCCTCGTCTTCCCGCTGGCGTTGCTGCTCGTCTATCTGGTTCTGGCTGCACAATATGAAAGCCTTGCCCTGCCGCTGTCGATCATCATGATCGTGCCGATGGGGATCATGGCAGCACTGACCGGCGTCTGGCTGACAGGAGGTGACAACAACGTCTTCACCCAGATCGGCTTGATAGTCCTTGTGGGACTATCGGCGAAGAACGCGATCCTGATCGTGGAATTCGCCCGCGAGCTGGAGCTGTCCGGACGCAGCGTCGTGCAGGCAGCAGTCGAGGCAAGCCGCTTGCGTCTGCGCCCGATCCTGATGACCTCGATGGCCTTTATCATGGGCGTGGTGCCGCTCGTCATATCGACAGGTGCCGGTGCGGAAATGCGCTCGGCCATGGGTATCGCGGTCTTTGCAGGCATGATCGGCGTCACCGCCTTCGGCATCTTCATGACGCCGGTGTTCTATGTGCTGATCCGCAAGCTCTCCGGCGAGCGTCCGCTCAAGCATTCGGGTGCGAAGATAGAAGCACCGCATCTGGCTCCGGGGGAATAACCCGGCGCCTCTCTCTAAAACCGAATAAGGGGGCCGGAGCAATCCGGCCCTTTTTTTCATGCAAGTTGTGGACCGGCATCCCGCCGTCGCGATATCGCCCGAATCTGTTTTTTAAGAAGGGGCTTGTCCGATGCATGAAGGAGAAGATTGTTGCAGAAGCCCGTTTTGCTTGCCCTCGCCCTCGTTGTCACTGCCCTGACTGCCTGTTCCGAAACGACGCCCGGCCCGTCGGCAAGTGCCGCCCCTGCCAAACCGCCTGTTGATCCGACACCCATTACCGGCAACTGGTGCAGCTCCGATGGCCAGCGGTTCTCCATTTCCGGCGAGCGTTTCGACAGCCGCGACCATCAGTGCTCGGTCACGCGGATGAACAATTACGAAGGTACGTTTACCGTCGCCATGTCCTGCACTTCGAATGGCCAGCAGTCGAACGAAAACATCACCATTTCACCCGTCGGCCAGTCGCTGCATATCTCGTTCCTGTCAATGGGCGGCAAGCGCGCTGTAGTGAGCCGCTGCGCTTCCTGAACAAGCCGAAGCACATCAAGGCAAAACCACGATTTGGCGCGGTTTTCGCGCCAAATGCGTTTTCGCGAACAGAACACGCGCAATTTCCGGTCGGAATCTGCGGCGAGCGCATGGCAAAATCAAGGCCAAAACATGGCAAATGGGGTTACCGGGATGATGTGATGCGACAGTGCGATCAGGCTCTGCTAAACTTGCCGTTGCAATGATACATCAAAACTGAAGGGAGACAGACATGAAAGTCGTATTCGTGACTACCGCTGTCCTCGCTCTGTCGGTTACGGCTGCGATGGCAGACTGCACCTATCATAATGCTCAATCCTCCACGAAGATGGAGAAGCCCCAGACAACTGCAAGCATTCAGACAACGGCACCGGAACAGAAATAAACGCCGGAAACCGTTTGAAAGCTGAATTGCCATATCTTCATTTGTGACGATCGTTGCCATGAGCAACAATCGTCACAAATTCTATGGCTAGAACTTCACATTGAATGAAGCGTTGAAGCCGTTTCGCACTGCTCCGTCACCGAACTGTCCCTTGTAACCGGCTGCCAGTGAAGCATTTTCACTGAACTGGAAATTCAGGCCAGCTTCGATCAGGGCAGCATCTTCAGCAATCGGCACACCTGCAACATTGAAAGCATCCGAACCGGTGAATGCATGACGGGCAACGGGCGTAGTGTCTCCGACCGCATGCTGCCAGCCAAGCGTTGCGTGCAATGTTGAGGCGATACCGCCAAGCGTCAGATCGGTCGCGGCTCTCAGACCAAGCGTCGTATATGTGACGTCGTCATTGTCGCTGCCGCTGTGAAGACCGGCAATGCCATCCTCATCATATCCGTCCGTGTGAAGCCGGACATAGGCCAGATTGGCAAAAGGCTCGAAGCTCGCGCGACCCGCCTGCATCTTGTATCCGGCCTCTCCGAACAATTGCAGCGCCCGTGCATCATACGAAGCCTCTTCCGCCGCATTGAAACCGGCAAAGGAAACCGAACGCGCGGTGTCGATATTGTACCAGCTATGGGTTGCACCAAAGCGAAGCCCGATATCGCCTGCCCCGACCTGCCCGACCACAGTTCCGGCATAGGCCCCGAGCGTATAGGTGTCGACGGCAGCGCTTGAGTAACGGCCATCGGCATCGAAGGAAGAATGGCCATAGCCTGCCATCAGGCCGGTGCGCCAGCTGCCGACTGGAGCGTCGGCACCGATGAACATACCGCCTGCCGAACTGGAGAGCTTGGTGGCATTGCGGTCGCTATCATAGGAACCCCAGGCACCATAGCCTTGCAGCCAGAAGGCCGCTTCGGCGGTGTTGGCACAAGCCTGACCGTAAGCTCCGGTGCTGCCTTTACCTGTCCACACCGAATTGCCCGCTTTGCAATCTGCATCGAACGCAGCGCGCAGGCGGTCGCCAATGGCGTCGCGTGCAAAACGGTTTTCGTCAATCAGCGCACCTTTAACGCTGGCGTGGATTTCACCCGAAAGAGCGTCGAAACCTGTGCGCGCTTCATCCGCAGTCAGTCTGACGAGCGCATCGTACACTTCGCCGCTGCCGAGCCCATCGGCAGCGAAAGCCACCGCTTTCTGGTTTCGCGTCTCGCCGACGCTGGCAAAGCCGATGTCGTTGCGCTCAAGACGGAGATCAATCGTCGTCGCACCGTAATTCAGGCTCGGCGTCAGAAACGCCAGATTGCTGTCGATTGACGCAAATGTTCCGCTGATACCGCCCGCCGAAGTCAAGATGGTATAATTGGTCTGCGGCGCCCAGCCGCCATTCTCGCCAATAATCGAAAGACCGCCGGCAAGCTGCGCCGAACCGCCGATGACGAGCGTGCTCGCCTGTCCAGCAGGCGTCGTGTCGATCTGCAGGACGCTGCTTGCAGTCTGCACCAGATTGCCGCCGATGGTCAGCGTTCCAATGGAACCACCGGGACGCAGCACACCGTCATTGGTGACCGATCCGAGAATTGCGCCGTGCCCGCGCAATGTACCGCCTGCCCTGATGGCAACATCGCCGCCCAGAACCGCAGCCGATGGGTCGGCGTCGCCGACCTTGAGCATACCGTTTTCAATGACGGTGGAACCGGTAAAGCTCGCACCGTTGCCGTTGAAAACCAGCATGCCCGAACCCTGCTTCACAAGGCTGCCGCTGCCGGAGAGACTGCCTGCAAAAGCGCCGTCGCCCTGCTGGTCGAAGACAAGCCGCGCATTATTGGTGATATTGCCCTGAAGGCTTCCCGTATCGCCTTGCAAGGTGCCGCCGCTGACGAGCGTTGCGCCACTATGGCTGTTTGCGCCCGACAGGATCAATGTGCCGCTGCCCGATTTGACAAATGCACCGCTGCCCGAAAGGCTGCCTGCAAAGGTGCCGTTGCTCTGCTGGTCGAAGACAAGCTGTGCATTGTTGGTAATATTGCCCTGAAGGCTTCCCGTATCACCTTGCAAGGTGCCGCCGCTGATGAGCGTTCCGCCGCTATAGCTGTTGGCGCCCGACAGAACCAGCGTGCCGTCGCCCGATTTGACCAGAACGCCGCTGCCGGAAAAAGCCTGCGAGACCGTAAAGCGCGCTGCTGCATCGGCGATGTTGAAGCCGCCGCCTCTGCCAGTCATGGTCAGATTGCGGGCCGTTTGCGTGAAGCCGGTTCCGGTGACCTTCAAAGTTCCGCCATCAAGGACGAGATCGCCGCTGGCATTGCCCAGGTTGCTGTCACGGGAGACAGAAAGCGCACCGGCGCTGATCCACGTGTTGCCGCTATAGCTGTTGTCGGCATTGAGAACGAGCGTTCCCGCACCGGTTTTGGCGATGCCATCCGAACCGGCAATGATGGTGTCAACGGTCGCAGTCCATGCCGCGCTCGCTGCCGACGAGGGTCAATGCATCGCCAGCAAGACGATAACCGTCGCTGGCAAACTGCATTCCAAGCGCTTTAACCGCGCCGTCGCTGTTGTCGACCGTCACAACACCCGGCGTTCCGCCGAATAACGCGAAGCCCGGCTGCGGGGTCATAGGTCCCGTAACAGAGCCCTGACTATCCGTCCAGTTCGGCGTGGTGACGGACCATAATCCAGAGCCGCCGCCCATCCGGGTCGAACTTGCGAGCCGGTTTGCGTTCCAGAAATCCAGCTGGAGTCCTGCCATACGGATCAGATTGATCTGCTTGAGCCCGCTTACTATCTGGATAATATTCCCCTGCGCGGAGCTCCCCAGCGCCAAAGATAACCCGCCGTTTGATAAAGTCAGTGCACCATTATAGCTGAACATATTGTAAAGCCCCGGTCCCATACCGCCGCCATCGATGACATTGAGGACAACGCCATCCAGTCTCAGGTCGCCTTCGACCTTTACACTGTCGCTCATGCCAAAAGTCGTAAAATTCGCACCCGGCGCACCAAACTCGAAATCGAGGTAACTGTCCCGCCCGACGGTGAGATCGCCTCCAACCGTCAGTGTGCCCATGCTGGCACCGGGGCTCAAATGACTGCCCGAGGCCAGCAGCAGACTGCCACCAATGCGACCATGTCCGCCAATTGTTGCACCAGAGGCCACCTGCACATTGCCCTGAACCGACGCGGCCGTCCCGCTTGTACCACCTATGATGAGACTACCGGCATTGACATTGGTAAGCCCCGCATAGGTGTTGATGCCGTTGAAAATCTGCTGGCCGCTGCCCTGCTTGACAATGCCTCCAGTGCCGCTGATCGCCCCGGAGAAAATCTGGTTAGCCGAACCACCGAAGGATAGTGTGTGGGCACCGAGCGCGACAGCCGTTCCATAAACGCCGCTCAATGCACCTATGGTCTGGTTAGCGACCGCCCCGCTGATGTCGAAGCTGGCGCCCGGCGCAACCAGATTAACGTCACCGCCAGCCGCAAGCGAGCCCCCGCCGCCGATTGCCAGCGTGCCTGCATTGATCGTCGTGCCGCCGGTATAGGTGTTTGTTCCGATAAGGGTTTGTGTGCCGCTGCCTTGCTTGATAATGCCGCCGGCGCTCCCAATCGTTCCGCCAAAAGTCAGATTGCCCGCACTACCCAATGTCAGCCCGCCGGAGCCAAGTAAAACGCTTGTACCCGCAACACCGCTCAATGCACCGAGGGTCTGGCTACCGGCCGCACGGATGTCGAGGGCCGCACCGGGATTTATGAGACTGACCGCACTGGAGCTTGCAAGCGACCCTCCAGTGCCGATCTCGAGGGTACCCGCATTAATCGTCGTACCGCCGGTATAAGTGTTGGAACCGTTCAACGTCAGCGTGGCGGCGCCGTTTTTGACCAAACCACCGACGCCAGCGATTACTCCGCTCAGACTTGTATCGTTGGAGCCATCCAGAGCGAGGGTTGCACCATTAGCCAGATTTATGTTGTTACCGAGGCTAAGAGACGTACTTCCGTCAAGCTCCGCATTCCCGCTGACATTAATGCTGCCGGGGCCGAATGCGTCGCTACTACCGGCAACTATTTTGCCCCCGGCAAGGCCCGTGCCGCCGGAGAACGTATTCACGCCATTGAGCGTGAGTGTGCCGGAACCGCTTTTGTTGAGCGCTCCAGTGCCAAAAACAGAACCGTTCAAAGTAAGATTATTCGAACCCGTGACGTTCATCTCGCGTGTGATTTGGATCGCGTTGGTTAGCGTCACCCCTCCCGTCGACGTCGATATATCCCCGCCAGAAAACGTGAGCAGGCCGCTGCCGAGAGATGCAGCGTTATCGATGTTCACCGCAGCGCCGTCGGCAATGATCGCATCAGTGGCACCCGATACCCCTGATATCGTCCAGTATCCGCTTTGAATATTGAGGTGGCTAAAATTGATGTACTTGCTGATATCGATTGTGCCAAGGCCGCCCCCCCTTTGCTGAAGGGTCAATATATTGTTCCCGCCCAAGCCCCCATCGACATATCCAGTAGCGGCGAAACCGACACCGCCGACGCCTGAAGCTACAGCCGCAGCAGTGCCACCGCCGAGATTGACGGATGAACCTGTTTCGGCGATGAACTCATTGGTACTGCCTGCCCCGAGCGACACACTGCCATTAATGGTTCCGGAGTTTGTGAATGTGTTGCCCGATACGAACGACGAGTTAAACCCGATGCGGCCAGTGATGGTTCCGGAATTTTCGAAACGAACCGTCGCGCCGCCATAGACAGCAATAGCAGCGGCATCGACTGGTTGTATCGATGACCCCAAGACAGGCCTCGATCCGATTGTGCCAGAGTTGGAAATATTGGTTACGCCGCCAACACCGTTTTGCGCCTGAAGCGCCAGGCCGCCAAGACCAGTAATCGCGCCCGGCGCTCCATAGAGAGAACCACTATTGGTGATCGTCTGAGTGCTGCCGGCGGCATTTCTGACCATAAGCCCTGTGGATTCAATGCTCAACGACCCCAAAAGAGATGGATCGATCACACCCTGGTTGTTCACCGTACTCCCGGTACCCGATAGCGACAGCGCGGTCCCACCATCGCCTAATAGTACGCCAATACTCGCACCAGGCTGCACATTGACCGTTAGATTGCTCAAGCTGTTTGCAAAAAACGGGGCTAAAGCGTGTCGCGTCTAAGCGGATTCAGAGTTTCGCTTTTGTGTGATCTATGATTCACTTTGCCCATGGAAGGAGACGCGCCATGGGCAAGCCGCATCCGATCGAGTTGCGTGAGCGTGTCGTTGCGTTTGTGAATGAAGGCAATAGTAACCGGGAAACCGCGCGGCATTTCCGCGTTTCGCCTCGGTTCGTCAACAACATGATGATCCTGCACCGGTCATCTGGTTCTCTTGCCGCTGCTAAACAAGGCCATCCGCCCGGCAGCAAACTATCAGCCCATTGTGAATGGATCAGTGAGCGCGTGGCGGCCCAGGGTGAAGTGACCTTGGATGAATTGTGTGTCGAACTCGCAGAGCGTGGTATTGAAGTGCACCGCGCGACAGTTGGTCGGTTTCTGCACGGGCTTGGGCTGAGCAATAAAAAAAAGCCTCAAGGCAAGCGAACAGCGCAGGCCGCAGATCGCCAGGGCGCGTGATCTATGGATCAATCGCCGAAAGCCATTTTTCAACAAAGCCTTGTCGCGGCTCGTTTTTATCGATGAGACTTCAACAAACACGCGCCTGACAAAACGCACCGGATGGTCGGCCAGAGGCAGCCGTTTTGTCGGCTATGCTCCGTTCGGTCACTGGAAAACCCAGACCTTCATTGCTGGCCTGCGATGCCACGGCCTGACCGCGCCATGGATCGTCAATGCACCAATGAACAGCCGCATCTTCGAAACATGGATCGAAACACAGCTTGCGCCGACACTCTCGCCCGGCGACATCGTCATCCTCGACAATGTCGGCTTCCATAAAAGCGAGCGAGCCGACCTCTTAGTCAAGGCTAAAGGCGCCTGGCTGCTTTTCTTGCCACCTTACTCGCCAGACCTGAACCCCATCGAAATGGCTTTCTCAAAGCTCAAGGCACTTCTACGAAAGCGAGCAGCTCGTAACTTCGATGCCATCACGAAAGCCCTCGGCGATATCATTAGCCTATTCTCCGTTCATGAATGCAGAAACTTCTTCAAAGCTGCGGGTTATGAGGTTGAATAGATGCGACACGCTTTAGCGGATTTGCAGCACCTGTGCAGGTCACAGTCGACCCGCTCGTCGTACATGCCGCATAAGCCACGGAGGGGACGCCAAGCCCCGCTATTGCTGTCGTCATCAACAATATGGACTTGTGACGCAATACGCCTGTCATGTGAATCCCCCCGGAGCCCGCCTGCAATGCATAGATTTTTACTGGACAACGCGAATGCGCATCACCGCTTCTACAATGCGTATTACAGAAACAAAAGATGAAAATCTCAATTTCTTGGGAGGAATATTGGAGTTTCTTGAAGCACCTCCACACTGTACTTGCAACCCAAAGATGCAATCTAAGAATTATGAACAGTCGTCACACGTGGCGAGGGAAATAGTTGTATCTTCAGTGAAGGGCAAAAAAAAGCGCGCCCTTCAGATGAAGGACGCGAAAGAGGTGCAAGCTCGCTCTGATCGAGGAACCCGAACGGCAGGTTCTTAGGCTCGACCAGATGCCAGCCGGCCATTCTTATCCAGAAAGCAATTGATCAATGCAGGATCGGTTTATTCGTAGCTCGAAACATTTCTTCGAGAATAACCGTTATCGCCGCTTCCGCGCTATCCAGACTGGTTGGCTGCCTATCGACCCCGACTCCCCGCGGTCGATAAGCAGCCCCCGCCCAATTTTGCGCCAGCCTCCTAAGCCCCAACAGGCCGGCGGTTATTAAGTGAACGCTCTAACAGAGAAAAACAATTCCCCTGTTCAGGGGGGTATATCACAAAGAAGAACCCGCCTTCTTGTCCAGAAACGACTTGTAACCGTCGACAGAGATTGAAAGATCTCGTGAATCAGTTTGATATTTATTTGGAGTTAGACCAAACTTTTTTTGTGTTATGTGTGAATTGATGCTTTTAAAGGGAAATTCCGCTCTGTGAACTCAAGAGAAACTTGAAATCGCACGCGTCCTCCCGTTTAAGCGTGAATGCATTCGTAACAGTTCGTTTCTGGAGATACCCCACGTGTCATGCGCAAACTGGATGTTCGCTTTCCGGCGTCTTCTGGCGCTACGGGCATTGATCGCGTTTTTCGCGATCTGCCAGATCACCTATTTCACCGGCGCGGGTGACGCTGCGCCGCCCACCACACTGACCATCGTCGCTCCGAATGGAACCACGCGCGTGCTGACCGGTGAGGACTTCACGAAACTGCCGCAGAACAAGTTGCAGACGAACACCGCATGGACCGAAGGGCCGCAGAGTTTCGACGGAGTTCTGCTGCGCGACGTGCTGGCAACAGTGGGAATAAACGGAAAAGATGCTGCCAGCCGTTCGATCACGGTGCTCGCGCTCAACGACTACAGCATCAGCATTCCGCTGGAAGACGCCTACAAATACGACGTCCTCGTCGCGCACAAGATGAACGGCAAGGAGTTGAACCGGCGTGACAAGGGGCCATACTGGATCGTCTACCCGCGCGACCAGCATGAGGAACTCAACGATTCGCGCTATGATCATCGCTGGGCATGGCAGCTGAAGCAGATCGAGGTGAAATGAGACTCAAGCGGGGCTATATTCTTTCCGGCCTGGTCATGGTGGGTTTTGCGGCCCTGCTCGCTTATGCATTCATTCAGCTTCTCGTCATCCAGAAATCGCTCGCAACCTATGTCGGCGAAAACATGGTCTGGGCCATCACCCAGACCGAACGCGATGCCGGGCGGCTGGGCGAAGCAGCGCTGACGCTGCCAAGCGGCAACACCAACACAGCCGATCTCTCGCTCCGTCTCGACGTTCTTTACAGCCGTTTTGCGCTTCTGGCGGACGCCCCGCAGAAGAAATATTTCGCCCATATTCCGGGCGGCAGCGACACCATCCAGCGCAATGCCGACCAGCTTCCCGAAATCGAGGCGATGATCGATGCCGAGCCGGATAAATTCGACCCGATTGCCATCTATGAAGCACTCGTCCCCATGCGCGAGGAACTGACCAAGGTTGCCAATGATGCGATGATACTGGAGCGCGATCGCGGCGGGGCGCAGCGTGACCAGCAATTGCAGTCGATCTATCTGATCATGTTCGCGGTGCTGGGCATCATGGCCACCGGTGCCATCCTGTCATGGCAGGTGTTTTCCAACATGCGCAAGGCCGAGCGCGCGCACAAGGCGCTGCAGGAATACAAGCAGCAACTGGAGCACACTGTCGCCGACCGCACCGCCGCTTTGCGTGAAGCACTGGAAAACGAACGCAAGGCCAAGGAGCTTTACAAAAGCTTCATCACCACTGTTTCGCACCAGTTCCGCACTCCGGTATCGATCATCGACATCATCGCACAACGCTTCATCCGCCGCGCCGACGAATTCACGCCCGAAATCATCATCGACAAGGCCAAGCGGATGCGCAATGCCAGCCGCCGCCTCATTCTGCTTCTGGAGAGTACGGCCAATGCGGAGCGTCTCGATGAGAACGGTTTTCAGATCAACCGCCAGCCAGTCGATTTTTCGGAACTGGTCCGCAATACCTGCGCCTATCATCAGGAACTGCATCCCGAGCTGGAACTGGTGACGAACATCCAGGAAAGCGAGGTCTTCTGTTATTGCGACGGCATTCTGGTCGAACAGATTCTGGTCAACCTGCTCGGCAATGCCACCAAATATTCGCCTGCCGACAAACCCATCGAAGTGACCACGGAAGAAGACGAGAACGGCTTCCGATGCATCGTCCGCGACTACGGCATCGGCATACCTGCGGAGGATACCGACCGCATCTTCACGCGCTTTTTTCGCGCCAGCAACGCATCCCACATGGCAGGTACCGGCCTTGGCCTCAGCCTGTCGCGTGCTTTGGCCGAATTGCACGGCGGAACGCTTGTCTTCACTTCGATTGAAGGACAAGGTACGGTGTTCATTCTGACCCTACCAAAGGTGGCCCAGCATGCGACTGCCTGAAATTCTTCCCGCGCCGACAGTCCTCTGCATCGAGGACGAAACACATATTCTGGAAGAGCTGATCGACGAATTGAGCACTTCGGGTTTCAACGCCCTCGGCGCTGCAAACGCGGCGGAAGCCCTGCGTGTGCTGGACACGACGACACCCGACATCATCATCTGCGATATATTGATGCCCGGCACCAACGGCCTGCAGTTTCTGGAACAGATTCGCAGCTCCCGTGCCGACCTTGCCGGGACACCGTTCCTGTTTCTGACCGCCCTTGCCGACCGAAGCCATGAGCTGACCGGCAGGGAAGCAGGCGCTGACGATTACCTCACCAAGCCGATCGATTTCGACGTTCTCATTCTCACGATCCGTGCCAGGCTCAATCTCGTCGCGCGTGTGAAAGCCATATCCACCCATCCGGTGGTGGTGGAGTCAGACGGCGAGTTCATCCATCTTTCACGCCGGGAAACCGAAGTGCTGAAGGAAATCGGCGTCGGACACCGGAACGGCGAGATCGCCCGCAAACTTGGACTATCGGAACATACAGTCAGCGACTATGTGAAGGCGATCTATCAAAAGCTGAGCGTTTCTTCTCGCGCCGAGGCAACCCGTGAAGCCATAAGGCGCGGCCTCATCGACATGAGATAAGCCTATGCGGAGTTCAAACATATTTGTTTGGGGATGACCCGTAATGACCTCGACAACCCGAAAGCCCCAAATTACGATTTGCTCATGAAGCAACCGGTTCGACGACGCGCTGTCTTCTTCATTGGCGGCTACGACCCGAAAACGCCCGAGGCGTTTTTTGGGCGATTGAATAGAGAAATCAAGAGGTTCGAGGCACTTTGGGGCGTTCGCTCCGATGTTTCCGATATAAACGTATCGCCTGATCGTGAAATCGGCTCCGTGTCGATCAGAACCGCTCCAGCCGACGCCAGTTGGTCCACCGAAACAGACTTCAATTTTCTGGTGCTGGACAGAATAGTGCTGGCGGATTTCGACCACCCCCTTCCAGTCAGACTGGTCAAATATCTTGTCGCATTCGGCGATTTCGTCATAACCGGCACAGCCTTTCGCTTCTTTGCCAAGGCGTGGCGCTTCGGGCTCTATTTCCTATACCCGTTTCTGGTGCTCGCCTTGTTCGCAGCCGCGGGCTATGCGGTGGCGCGGTGGACGGTCCAGTGGCTGGGGACTGCGAGCTGGCTCATTGGCCTGTTGGTTTTTTCCGCAGCACTCGCCGTTCTCGGCAAGCGATGGTCAACCAACCATCTGATGGATCTGTGGTCGTTTTCGCTCAATTTCATTCGGGGACGGCGGCAGGATGCCGATGCCCTGATGCAGCGTTTTGCAGCAGCTATCGCCGAACGTGTCGCGACGAAACACTATGATGAAGTCATTCTGATTGGCCACAGCACCGGCGGCATGCTGATGCTGGACGTCGCAGCGCGCTGCCTGACCGTCGATCCCGATTTCAGCAGCCGCGCGTCCAAAGTAACGGTGCTCACTCTCGGATCGACGGCGCTCAAGGCCGGATATCACCCCGCCGGCAAGCATTTTCGCGAAGGCGTGCAACGGCTGGTGGATGATGGCAAAATCGACTGGGTGGAAATCCAGTGCCTCACCGATGCGATTAATTTCTACAAAACCGATCCTGTGGCCGAAATGGGCCTGAAGCGAGCGCCGCAGCGGTCCTTCCCTGTCACAAAGACCGTGCGGATGAAGGAAATGCTGCAGCCAGAAATCTACAAGCGTGTAAAGCGCAACCTTTTTCGCGTGCACTATCAATATGTATTCGGAAATACGAAGCCCTATTGGTATGATTTCTTTCAGATCTGCTGTGGGCCGACCTCACTCAGAGATCGGACAGACGACCGAATAATCGGTGCCTTGCCAACGAAGGAAACTATTGCCGAATGACACCGACACTGGCCGCTATCGTCTGGGGCATCGGGCTTGTCGCCTGGGTCGTTATCCGCATTCCGCACCAGCGACGTGCGCGCAAAATCAAGGTTGCGAACAATGCAAGGACGCTCGCTGACAGGCTGGCTCTGGGTGCAGCAACTGTCGGCCTGTCGCTGATCCCGATCATCTATGTCGCAACGGGCTTCCCCGCCTTTGCCGATTATGCTTTCCAGCCATGGCTGGCCTGGATCGGGCTGATTGTCGAAATCGGTTTCCTCTGGTTGTTTTATGCAAGCCACCGCCAGCTCGGCAAAAACTGGTCCGTCTCGCTTGAAATCCGCCGCGAGCACAAGTTGGTAACAGACGGGCTTTACAGATATGTCCGTCATCCGATGTATGCATCGTTCTGGCTGTGGGCGATTGCGCAGTTCTGCCTGCTGCCGAACTGGTTTGCCGGTCTTGCCGGGCTTGTCGGTGTCGCCATCCTTTATTTCTATCGGGTCGAGCACGAGGAAGCGATGATGCGCGCGGCATTCGGTGCTTCCTATGACGAATATGCCAGCCGGACCGGACGTATCATTCCAAAACTCAAGTTCTAGTGATTTGGCTGAAACAGCTCGGCGCTCTAAATATCTGTTTCGATGCGCCTTGTTCGAAAGCCGTTTCATGGTTCTCGAACGCGCTCCAACAGGTATCGAAGATGATTTCAAAGCCGAATAGTTTGCGTTCGAAACCTTTCACCCGTCGCAGCCTGCTGATTGCCGGAGCTGCATTTACACTCTTCAACGGCGTAGCACTCGCGGCACCGAAAGCGCCTTCCAAAACCTCGTCACAGGCTGATGTCTACCTTCTGCGCGGCTTCGGGGATATTTTCTCCACCGGTATCGACGAGATCGGCAAGCAATTGCAGGCCAACGGTGTTGATGCACATGTCGAAGGGCATCAGGCCTGGCGTTTCGTGCTGAACCAGATACTCGCCGACCAGAGGAAAAATCCGCGCGCACCCGTCATTCTGATCGGCCATTCGCTCGGCGCCAATGCCGTCATCGATATTGCTGCTGCCCTTGAGCCGAAGGGCATCCAGGTCGCCTATATGGCCACCTTTGCCGCAACAGCGCCTGCCCCTTTGCCCGGCAACATCAGGCGCGTGGTGAACTTCTATTTCAAGCAGCATGGCTGGGGCCTGCCGCTCACGGCCGGTCCGCGTTTCCGGGGAAGTCTCGACAATCGCGATTTCTCTGACATGAAGGATATTGGCCATTTCAATATCGAGAAACAGCGCCCGCTTCAAAGTGAAGTGGTTCGCAATGTGCTCGGCATTATCCGCTCAAGATAAGCTGGAAAAGCCGATTGGCGGAAGAGAATGGGAGTCGAACCCACCAAAGACCGTCTATCGGCCCCTCCCGGATTTGAAGTCCGGACATGCCACCGGGCATGCATCCCTTCCTGATATTGAATTCATTCCATAAATTCGCTCTTCATTCCTACAGCACGAGCAATCATAGCGTCAATCTGGGCTGCTGTGTTCCAGCCGCCGATCACTGAATGATGCAGGTTCCCGGCCAGTCTCTACACGACCTGTTGGCGCAGCCGCCAATGACGGCCAGAACAAGTATCAGGCAGATGGCTGACGATAAAGATTTCACTTCGTTCCTCCGGTTTGCGCTACTTCCCCTTGCGCGAAATCGCCGAACAAGTCCAGCTTGCGGCGGTTCAGGCGGCGCATGTCTCCACGGCGTATCGTGACGCTGTTGCGATCAAAAAATTCCAATATTTGGATCGCCACCTTGCGACCGCTGTCCACCCGGTCGCGGAACCGCGCCGCAATGAACCAGCCGCTATCGAATGCCACATCCATATCCGACAGGATACCGATCATTTCGGCAATTGTCGCCCGCAGGAAAAAATGGTCATGCGCTACTTCATGCACCTGCCCCATGCGCCCGGAAAGCTTGAGCAGACGGCGAATATCCTCCTCCCGCTCGTCGAGCTGTGCTGCAATATCGCGCACGCGTGGCGGTCGAAAACGGGCATCGCCTTCAAGCAGCGGCGCGATGCGTAGCCAGAGCGCCCCATCGGCATCGCTCATCGTGACTTCATGGTCGCGCAGGCGAAGCCAGGCACCATCCAGCCTCAGCAGATCCGCATCGACCAGCGCGGCGATGGCCGCACGGAAGGCAGGCGCAGGCAGGCGCGGTTTCAACAACAACCGCAGCCGCTCGACACCCATGCCGATCAGGTCGGGATTCTCGTCATGGAAAGTTTTCAACCTCGCAACAATATCGTCACCCAAAGCATTCCATCGCTCGGGCAAAAGCAAGAGCGCCGAATTTGCTTGGCGGAGTATCACTGCATCAAGCGCTTGCGCCAAACCTTGCGGATCGTCCGGCAGCGCGCGGTCGCGCAGATATGCAGCTGCATCGAGAAAATATGGCTCGACGGATAGCAGCGCCCGTGCCGCTTCCACAGGGTCGTCAATGGAATATGCGTCGAGCTGTGCCATGCGCTCCGGGCTGCGGCGCTTGCGTTGCGGTGGGCGAAGATCAAGAAAACGTCCGCCGCCGATGGTCCGTTGCGCGGAGACATCCCGGATGACGAAACGATCTCCAACCGCAGCCGCAACGGGACGATCCAGCACCAGTTGCACCCGGTTTTCGGTGCCAGGTCGAAGCTCTTCATCCCGCAAAAGCACGATCCGCGCACCGACTTCAGTCGCGGCATGATGCAGGCGAACCGGGAACCACTGACCGATCGACTTTTTCTCCGAGGGCAGGATTTGCACCGATGCGTCGATGCGGTCCGTCGGGCGATGAAGGCCGGGTGACACCAGCATGTCGCCGCGATGCACCGCCTCTTTTGATATGCCGTCGCCTGCCAGATTGAGCGCGCAGCGATCACCTGCCTGCGCGGTTTCACTCGGTCGGTTCTGCGCATGAATGGTGCGGACACGCGCTTCCTTGCCGGACGGGCTGATGACCAGATGGTCGCCAATGGCGACCTTACCGGACAGCACCGTGCCCGTGACGACTGTGCCGGCGCCCTTGAGTGTGAAAGAACGATCCACGGCAAGACGAAAGCGACCGTTTGTCCGCCGCTCGCCGAATGCATGGGCTTGCGTTTCCAGCATCGTCCTGAGATCGTCGATCCCGGCACCCGTCACGGTGGAGACCGCCAGTACGGAGATATCGGAAAGTCCCGTCGACGCCAGCTCATTGCGGATAGCGGTTTCCACTTCGGCAAGACGGCGAGGTTCGACAAGGTCGGATTTGGTGATGACAGCTATACCGCACCGGATACCAAGCAGGTTGACGATTGCCAGATGCTCACGCGTTTGCGGCATGATCCCGTCATCGGCAGCGACAACCAGCATGACGAAATCAATACTCGCCGCACCGGCCAGCATCGTATGCACGAATTTTTCATGCCCCGGCACGTCAACAAAGCCGAGTATATCCTTTTCGTCTCCGGACAAGGCCAGATAGGCAAAGCCGAGGTCGATCGAAATGCCTCGCGCTTTCTCTTCCTTCAGCCTGTCCGTGTCGACCTGCGTGAGCGCACGAACCAGCGAGGTCTTGCCATGATCGATATGTCCCGCCGTTCCGACGATCATGGCTTTTCGTTCAGCGCATTACGCGCCGCCTCGATGAAAGAGGCGGCAAGCGCGCTGCCGCCTGCCTCGGCACGAAGCAGATATTCGTAAGCCGCCACCGGGTCACGTTCCACACCCATGCCAAGATGCAGCGCCGCGCCAAGCATGGCTTCCCCATCCGCGTCGCCCGCCGCAGATGCTTGTCGCCACCAGTACACAGCCTGAGACGGATCACGCGGTACGCCGAGAGCATTATGATAGATCATGCCAAGCCGGGTCATGGCTGCAGCAACGCCGCCTGCCGCTGCCTTCAGCGCCCATTCGCGCGCCTCGACGGGGTCGGCAGTAATCACCTCCCCTTCCATGAACATCCAGCTCAGCATGTCCTGCGCCTGCGGATCGCCCTGTTCTGCGGCAAGCCGGTACAGCCTTGCAGCTTCCGGGTAGTCGGCTTCAATGTCTTCGCCCTTGAACAGCAGCGAAGCCAGATTGCGCTGGCCGGAAGCATCGCCAGCCGCAGCAGACAAGGTCAGCCAGCGCTGCGCGAGACTGATATTTTTTTCCACACCCATGCCGCCCGCAAAACAGGCACCGATATTGTTCTGGGCGCGGGCATTGCCTGCGCGCGCCAGCGGCTCCCAGATGGAGAGCGCCGTTGGATAGTCACCCGCCTTTGCAGCGACAAGCGCCTTCTCCAGCGCTTGCGCTGTCGTATCCGGCTTCGGTTTGCGGGTGAAGAGATCAGCGAGCCGCATAGGATGACAGGTTCCGAACGAAACTATTCTCGTCGTCAAGGCAGCGCAGATCGAGCACCAGTGCGCCCTTTTCGATCCGTCCGATGACCGGCAGAGGCAAAGCGCGCAAGGCACTCGCAAGCGCTGTCAGCGCGGAGCCGCTACCGTCCTTCGGCGCAATCGACAATCCGGCGCTTGGAACAGTCGAAAGCGGCAATGCGCCGGAACCGATCTGGCTGGCGCAATCAGTCACCATGACAGTGAAACCCGGTCCGAGCTTTTTCTCCAACTCCGGCTTGAGCCGTGCCGCCTGCGCGGCAACTTCGGCCTGTGGGCGCGCCAGATAGCGAATGGTCGGCAGCTTTTCGGAAAGCCGTTCCGGATTGCGATAAAGTTTCAGCGTTGCTTCAAGCGCTGCAAGCCGGATCTTGTCGACCCGCAGAGCGCGCTTTATAGGGTTCTTGTTGATGCGAGCAATCAGATCACGCCGCCCGACGATAAAGCCCGCTTGCGGCCCACCGAGAAGCTTGTCACCGGAAAAGGTGACGATATCCGCGCCCTCGGTTACCGCTTCGCGTACGGTCGGCTCATGTGCGAGACCGAAAGAAGTCAGATCGGCAAGCGTACCGGAGCCAAGATCATTGACCAGCGGCACGCCCTTCGCTTGTGCAATGGCGGCCAGTTCTGATGCTGCGACTTCCCGCGTAAAACCTTCGATACGGTAATTCGAGGTGTGGACCTTCAGCACCAGTCCCGTATCGGCGTTGATTGCATTCTCGTAGTCGCGCGGATGCGTGCGATTGGTGGTGCCCACTTCGACAAGCCGTGTACCGGCGCGGGTCATGATGTCCGGCATGCGGAAAGCGCCACCGATCTCGATCAGTTCACCGCGCGAAACAATGGCTTCCTTGCCCGAGGCAAGACTGTTCAGCACCAGAAGCACCGCAGCGGCATTGTTGTTGACGACGGTGGCATCTTCCGCCCCGGTCAATTCGCAGACAAGCGCCCGCAGATGGTCGTCACGCTCGCCGCGCGATCCCGACGACAGGTCGAATTCAAGTGAAACCGCCTGCCGCATCGCTTGCGTGGCGGCCTCGATTGCGGCTTCGGCAAGAATCGCGCGCCCCAGATTGGTGTGCAGGACGGTTCCCGTCAGATTGAACAGCGGGCGCAGGCTCGACTGCCCTGACGCTTCAAGTACATGGAGAACCCGTTCAGCCAAATGCGTATTGCTGGAAAGCGAAGCACCGGATTTTACAGCATCGCGCTCATCGCCCAGCGCCTTGCGCACAGCCTCCGTCACCGACAGGTGGCCAAAACGCTCCAGTGCCGCGACAAGTTCAGGCATATGCAGGATGGTGTCCACAGACGGAAGGTGACGCAGCGAGGTCTTGATCTGGTCCATGACGCCTCACAGTCCAGCTAGAAGCGGGGAGAAACCGCCTCGCCTGTAAGGCGTCTCGCGCATCAATATATCGAGACCGAGGCTCGCAATGTCGTCGGTCATCGGATCGGCATCTGCCGAAAGCTGCTGATAGATGATCTTGACCCAGCGCTGGCATTCGTCACAGGTTTCGGCCTTGATGATGCCGCCACCTTCCTCGACTTCCTTGTAGCCGATGCCCTTTGTGGAGCCGCAGCACACGCATTTGACCCGGACATAATGCCAGAGCGTGTTGCAGACGGAACAGGAGCAGAAGCGCGCGCCATGCGCACCATGCCAGCCCACGACCATCGAGCTTGACGGTATGCTGCCGCAGGTCGGACAAACGCCATCGGCAACGGGCTTCAGCGACTTCGGGTCGAGCGCCGCTGCAAGCCGCGTGAAATGGAGCTGCAGTCCTGCCCAGATGTAGATGTGTTCGGCTATCGCGTCCGGCGGCAGAACACCGGCGAAGATGGCCTCGATCATCCGGCGACGCTCAACGACATTGCCATTCGCCACACGCTCCAGCGCATCGGCTGCATCCTGCGGCTTGGCAATATTGCGGGCACGTTCGAACAGCCGGTCGAAGACAGCGCCGAACGCCACCTCGGATATGGCATCTGCACGATCGAGCGCCGGCATGCCGAACTCGCGTCCCCGGTCATTCCCTTGCAGCGCGACGACAGGACCAAGACCAGCCGCTATTTCTGACTGCGCCTCGCTCAGATCGGCGATAAATTCCAGATAGGGTTTCAGCGGGCTGACCGAGCCCAGAAGACGCAGACGCTCTGCTCGTTTGGCAAAAAGCGCGCCGGGGTCCGGCAATTGCACAAAGGGTGGGGCCGATATTTCGCCGATGACCGTCGGGTCCGGCACCAGATCTTTCTTGCCTGCCATGTCACTCCTCACGAACCCAACGGGCCACGTGGACCACTGAATATGATTACCTTCGGATCACGACCGAGTAAGTTCTAGAGCGGTTCCCGTTTAAAACGGAATTGTCGGAACCGCTCTATCTATTTGTTTTCACGCATTATCCGACCCAAAACCGCTTCGCACTTTTGGCTCGAAAATGCTCTAAGCGGCAGGCTTGCTACCGCCTTGTTTCACTTTCTGCTTCGATGTCAGTTCGCGCAACCACTTGCGGTGATGTCGCCATGCCCAGCCGCCAGTGACTGTGCCGCGCGTCATCGCATGGATCGTGCCCTTGACCCAGATCGCAGCATAGACATGCACGATCCAGACGCAGATCGCTGCCACCGCTGCCATGGAATGAACAAGCAGAGCCCAGCGCTGCTGGTTGATGCTGGTATAGGAGCCGAAATATTCGTTCCAGATCATCACGCCGGAAATGATCAGAACGACAATCAGCAGTGACATGGACCAGAAAACGAGCTTCTGACCGGCATTATATTTGCCGACTTCGGGCAGTTTTTCTTCGTGACCGGCGATCACGTCATTGGCCTGTGCCAGCCATTGGCTGTCTTCGCGCTTCCACAGATTGGCACTCCAGAAGCGCACGAAAAGCCCAAGAAAGCTGAAAAACAGCACCACGCCGATCCATGGGTGGATGGTGCGCGTCCATTGCCCGCCGCCAAACAGGCCTGACAGGAAAAACAGCCAGGGGTGGAACATGGCAAGACCGGACAAGGCCAGCAGCACGAGGCTGATGGCGGTGATCCAGTGATTGAAGCGTGCGCCGCCGGAATAGCGGTGCACCCTGACCGGCTTGCCAAGTTCTATCCCGTCGCCGCGTTCAACATCGTCAAAGTCGGTCTTGCTCATGAGTTTTTCTCTCCCGTGAGCTTTTCGGCCTGTTCCTCGTCATGCTCTGTCACGACATTCGGACCCTTGAAGACATAATGCAGCAGACCCGCTGCGGCAGCCAGCCCCATTGCGGCCATGCCTGCATATTTGGACACGCCTTTCCACGCCTCGACAACTGGGCTGATGCGCGGATTGTTCGGCAGATTGGCGTAGATTTCGGGCTTGTCGGCATGATGCAGCACATACATGACATGTGTGCCGCTGACGCCCGGCGGATCGTAAAGCCCGGCATTTTCAAAGCCGCGCGATTTCAGATCCTTGATGCGGCCGTCGGCCCATTCCTTCATCTCGTCCTTGGTGCCATAGACGATGGCCTGTGTCGGGCAGGCCTTGGCACAGGCCGGTCCTTGCCCAACCGCGATGCGGTCGGAACAGAGCGTGCACTTGTAGGCTTTGTGAGTCACTTCCGAAACGCGCGGAATGTTGAACGGGCATCCTTTTATACAATAGCCGCAGCCGATGCATTCATCATGGATGAAATCGACGATGCCGTTGGAATATTGCACGATTGCGCCCGGCGCCGGACAGGCTTTGAGACAGCCGGGGTCTTCGCAATGCATGCAGCCATCCTTGCGGATAAGCCATTCCAGATTGCCGGTATCGGGATTGTCCCATTCGGTAAAGCGCATCAGCGTGAAGGTATTCGGCGTCAGGTCATGCGGATTGTCATAGACACCCACATTAATGCCGACTTCCTCATGCGTGTCGTTCCATTCGGCACAGGCCGCCTGGCAAGCCTTGCAGCCAATGCATTTCGACACGTCGATGAGCTTCGCCACTTCAGTCTGGCGTTCTGCGGGCGGCGTCACATTCGACGCCGACCGCCTGATCAGGTCCTTTTCACCGAAACGCGGCTGTTGCGGCTGGACGCTAGGATTGGGAACGGGTGGAAACATCTCTAATCCCTCCTATGCTACAGGCGCGCTTGAGCGCTCGATATTGACCAGAAACGCCTTGAACTCCGGCGTTTCGATGTTTGCGTCGCCGACAAACGGTGTCAGCGAGTTCGGGCCGAAGCCCTTGCGGGCAGCACCCATGAAGCCCCAATGGAGCGGGATGCCAACCACATGCACCGTCTTGCCGTCGCAGATGAGCGGCTTGATGCGCTTGGTCACCACGGCCTTGGCCTTCACCGATCCGCGTTTCGACCACACCCGCACCCAGTCGCCCTTGGCGATGCCCTTTTCCTTCGCCAGCTCTTCCGATATTTCCACGAAGAACTCGGGCTGCAGGACGGCATTCACCGTGACGTGCTTCGTCCAGTAGTGGAAATGCTCGGTCAGGCGGTAGGAGGTTGCCGCATAAGGGAATTCCTCCGAGGCCGTATCCGCGAACTGCTTGAAGTCGTCGTTGAAGACACGCGCCACCGGATTGCCCCGGATTTTCGGCGCGATCACATTGGCGAGCGGCGATTCAAACGGCTCGTAATGGGCCGGGAAAGGACCATCGCGCATCATGCCGCGGCAGAAAAGACGCGAGGTGCCTTCCGCATTCATGATGAACGGACCGACCTCACCCGGCTTGGCGGTCGGCGCAATGTCCGGCACGTCATAGCCAGTCCATTTTGAACCATCCCATTCTATGAGCTTGCGGCTCGGGTCCCACGGCTTGCCATTCAGGTCGGCAGAGGCGCGGTTATAGAGAATGCGACGGTTTGCAGGCCATGCCCACGACCAGTTGAGATAGGCGCCCGTCTCGTCCGGATCATGATTGTCGCGGCGGGCCATATTATTGCCGGCCTCGGTGAAGCAGCCGGAATAGATCCAGCAGCCCGATGCCGTCGAACCATCGTCGCGCAGTGCCGCAAAGCCGGACAGAAGCTTGCCCGCCTCGGCAACGACCTTGGTCGGATCAGTTGGATCGGTCACCGTGCCAATGGCACGACCGTTCAGTTCCTTGGCCAGTTCTTCAGCCGTCGGCTCGCCCTCGTCCTCATAATCCCAGACAAGATTGAGGATCGGATCAGGGAAAGCACCACCTTCCTTGCGGTAAAGCTCCTTCAGCCGCAAGTAAATCTGGGCCATGATCCAGTTGTCGGTTTTCGCGTCGCCGGGCGGCGTAGCACCAGGCCAGTGCCATTGCAGCCAGCGCCCGGAATTGGTGAGTGAGCCTTCATCCTCTGCGAAACAGGTCGAAGGCAACTGGAACACCTCCGTCTGGATGGAAGCCGAATCCACATCGTTGAATTCACCGTGGTTTTCCCAGAAACGCGAGGTTTCCGTTTCCAGCGGGTCCATCGTTACGAGGAATTTCAGCTTCGACAGGGCATCGGTCAGCTTCTTGCGGTTCGGCACCGCCATCAGCGGGTTGAAACCCTGACAGACATAGCCGTTGACCTTGCCTTCATACATCATGTCGAAGATACGCAGCATGTCGTAATTCGGCACGTCGAGTTTCGGCAGCCAGTCATAGACGAAGTCATTTTCGACGGTCGCGGCATTGCCCCACATCGCCTTCTGGAAACTGACGAAGAACTTGCGATAGTTCTGCCAGTAGCTCGTCTGGTTCGGGCGCAGCGGTTTGAAACCGCGTGTCGACATATAGATTTCGAGGTCCGTTTCCTTTTCGACCGGGATATTCATATAGCCCGGCAGAAGATTGGACATCAGGCCGATATCGGTCAGTCCCTGAATGTTGGAGTGACCGCGCAGCGCATTCATGCCGCCGCCGCGCACGCCGATATTGCCGAGGATGAGCTGCAGCATCGCCATGCAGCGAATATTCTGCGACCCCTTGGAATGCTGCGTCCAGCCGAGCGCATACATCGACGTCATCGTCTTGTCGGGCGCCGAGCATTCGGACATCATCTCGGCCACTTTCAGGAATTTCTCCTTCGGCGTGCCACAGATGCGTTCCACCATTTCCGGCGTGAAGATGGAAACATGCTGCTTGAGCAGGTTCCACACGCAACGCGGGTTCTGCAGCGTGTCGTCGACGACCGCATAGCCGTCATCGCCAATCACATATTCCCAGCTCGAACGGTCATAATCCCGCTTTTCTTCGTCATAGCCGGTAAACAGCCCGTCCTTATATTCGAAGCCATCCTTGATGATATAGCTGGCATTGGTGAAATGCTTCACATAATCCCACTGCACCTTGTCGTTCTGGATGCAGTAGTTGATGACGCCGAGCAGGAAGGCGATATCCGAACCCTGCCGGATAGGCGCGTAGAAATCCGCCACGGAAGCCGTGCGCGTAAAACGCGGATCGACGACGATCAGCCGGGCGCCACGGTTGGCCTTGGCCTCCGTCACCCATTTGAAGCCGCATGGATGCGCTTCCGCAGCATTGCCGCCCATGACGACGACGAGATCGGTATTCTTAATATCGGTCCAGGAGTTGGTCATTGCTCCGCGGCCAAATGATGGGGCGAGACTCGCCACCGTCGGGCCGTGTCAGACGCGTGCCTGGTTATCGAATGCAACTATGCCTGTGCTGCGCACCACCTTATAGGTGAGAAACGCCGTTTCGTTGGTGGTCGCCGAAGCTGCAAGGAAGCCCGTCGAGGTCCAGCGGTTGACCGTGGTGCCAGTTGCGTTCTTCGCAATAAAGTTGGCATCACGATCATCTTTCAGATGCCGCGCGATACGGTCGAGCGCATCTTCCCAGGAAATCTGCTTGAATTCGGCAGCGCCGGGTTCGCGCACTTGCGGGTTTTGCAGGCGGGTCTTCGCCTTGACGAAATCCTTCAGTGCCGCGCCCTTCGGGCAAAGCGTGCCGCGATTGGTCGGATGATCCGTATCGCCTTCGACATGGATCAGCTCGGCCTTTTCGCCTTTCCTGACATCACCCTTGGAATAAAGGATGACGCCGCAGGCGACCGAGCAGTAAGGGCAGGTATTTCGGGTTTCGGTCGTGTTGGTCAGCTTGAAGGGGCGTATGGATTCGGCATAGGCACTTTCCACTGCACCGAAACCGAATGACCCAAGCGCCGAAGCCGCCACTACCGCCCCCGTTCCGCCCAGAAACTGGCGGCGTGAGAGCTCCACATTCATTGCGCTGCACCTCCCTGATCGTCAGAAGAAAAATGCCGGGGCACGCTCTTCTTTAAATTGGACTTGCCTGACATCAGTTCACCGCAATAAAACCAAGTTGTCAACCGAACGGCAGGCTAAAAAAATTAACAATAAGGTGCATTTATCAATAACATGACCTTTATAGTCATGTATTAATACATGACCCTTACCACAAGAATGACTTGAAAGCGCACCGCCTGATTGACGTTCCAGTATAAAAACGCCAGACTGGCGCCGTGGCTTCTTTGGTTGCTCCCGAGTTTCGGGGCTTGAATTTTGAGTGGCTCTTGCCTCGCGCCGGCTTCCTTGACCCGATGCGGCGGTGTCGTGCGGCCCTCAGTTCTGGCTCTTATCAACAGAGCAAAGCCGCATCCAGATTTCCCGCAATCGCTGCATTCCTTTCGCTGTCCGTCCTGAAAACGGGAGAGCGATTTTTTCCGCGCAATCGCAAAAACAATAATTCAAAGCAAAAAGGGGATCGTCATGAACCGTCGGGAACTTCTCAAATCCGGTGCGGCCTGCGCCGCCTTCAGCATGCTGCCTAATTTTGCATCTGCGGCAGGCAACACATTCGCGCCGCAGCCGTCGGGCTGGCGCAGCTTCGAGATCACCACCAGCGTCACACCTGCCGCTTCGGGAGAAGTCGTCCGCGTCTGGGTTCCGATGGCCGGGTTCAATAGCAACGACTGGAATCGCCCTGAAGGAAATCGCTGGACCACAAATGCGAAGGTCGCGCGGCTCGACCGCGATCCGGCCAGCGGCGCCGGGATGCTTTATCTCGAATGGGACGCAGACGAACAGAAACCACAAGCCGAAGTCATCAGCCTCATCTCCACGCGCGACCGTGCGAGCAGTCTTGCTGCTTCTGCAAAGGCCGTGCCGCTGACCCGCGCAGAACACGAGCGCTATCTGGCCGGGACGCGCCTTGCGCCCGTCGATGGCATCGTCAAACGGACCTCCGATAAGATCGTTGCCGGTGCGGACACCGATCAGGCGAAAGCACGCCTGATCTATGATTGGGTCGTCGCCAATACCTACCGGCGCGCCTCGACGCGCGGCTGCGGTGATGGAAACATCGTCGCCATGCTCGACAGCGGCGATCTCGGCGGCAAATGCGCAGACATCAATCCGCTATTCGTGGCTCTGGTCAGAGCAGCCGGAATTCCGGCCCGCGATCTTTATGGCGTGCGCGTCGCACCTTCCGCTTTCGGCTACAAGAGCCTTGGCGCGAAGAACGAGGTCATCACCAAGGCCCAGCATTGCCGCGCAGAAATCTATCTCGACGGCATCGGCTGGGTCGCAACCGATCCGGCCGATGTGCGCAAGGTGATGCTGGAAGAGGAAAAGGACGGATTGGCCGCCGACGATCCGCGTGTCGCAGCCGTGCGGCAAAGGCTTTTCGGTTCATGGGAGGGCAATTGGGTCGCCTTCAATGATGGCAGCGATATCGCCTTGCCTTCTGCACAAGGACCGGAACTCGGCTTCCTGATGTATCCGCAGGCCGAAGTCGCCAGTACCCGCCTCGATTGCCTCGATGCGGATGCCTTCCGCTACGCGATGACCGCACGCGAGATAACAATTTAGAGCATTTCCAGCAAAAGTGCGAAGCGGTTTTGCGTAGGACAATGCGTAAAAGCAATGAGATAGAGGGGACATCATGGATATCGCATCGCCTATTCGTCTCAGCACACTTGCCCATGGCGGCGGCTGCGGCTGCAAGCTGGCTCCAGCCGTCCTGCAGGATCTGCTGGCGGACCAACCGGCCATGCAGCCTTTCAGGCAGCTTCTGGTTGGAACGGAAACCGGCGACGATGCCGCCGTCTGGCAACTGGATGACGAAAACTGCGTGATCGCCACCACGGATTTCTTCATGCCGATGGTGGACGATCCTTTCGATTTCGGACGCATCGCAGCCACCAATGCGATATCCGACATCTATGCCATGGGCGGAACGCCGATCATGGCGCTGGCAATCCTCGGCATGCCGGTGAACAAGATGCCAGCCGAAATGATCCGCGAAATCCTGAAAGGCGGTTCCAGCATCTGCGCTGAAGCTGGCATTCCAATCGCGGGCGGGCATTCCATCGACGCGCCGGAACCGATCTACGGACTGGCGGTCATCGGCACCTGCAAGCTTTCGAGCCTGCGCAAGAACAGCGGTGCGCGTCCCGGAGACACGTTGATCCTGACCAAGGCAATCGGCGTCGGTGTTTACTCCGCCGCCTTCAAGAAGCAGGAACTCGACAGCGCCGGTTATGATGAGATGATGGCGTCAGTCACCTTGCTGAACCGGATTGGCACCGAACTTGGCAAGGATGACGCCGTCCATGCCATCACTGACGTCACCGGCTTCGGCATCCTCGGCCACGCGCTCGAAATGGCCCGTGGTTCGCATGCCGGTATCTCCCTCGACTACGCCGCCCTGCCCTTTCTCAAACAGGCCGAACACCTGACACAAGGCGGCTTTGTGACCGGAGCCTCCACCCGCAACTGGGCAAGCTACGGCCGCGATGTGCAGCTTCCAGACGATTATCCGCTCTGGAAACAGCAATTGCTGACCGACCCGCAGACATCCGGCGGCCTTCTCGTATCCTGTGCGCCGGAGGAAGCCGACAGGCTTGTGAACAACATCCGCGCCGCCGGTTATCCATCTGCAAGCATCGTCGGAAAGGTGACCAATGATAAGGGCCACGTGACGGTGACAGGCTGAAAATTATTGAGACCACTCATCAACAGCTCGCTTGCTGTTTGGGCCGATCGCCTCTGGAAATCGCCGCCATGAGGCGATAAAGGCAACAGGATAATATTTTCCAGAGGGACATCATGGGCTATTTTCCAAGTTGGCGTTTGACATCAAACGCCGTCGTGCTTCCTGACGAGCGCCTGCCAGCCGCCGCCGCCATACCAATGGGCGTGCAGCATCTTCTCGCAATGTCCGGCTCGACCATCGTGGCCCCGCTGCTGATGGGTTTTGACCCCAATGTAGCCGTCTTCTTCTCCGGTATCGGCACGCTTCTGTTCTTCGTGCTGACGGCAGGCCGTGTGCCGAGCTATCTCGGCTCGTCCTTCGCTTTCATCGCGGTTGTGATCGCCGCAACCGGCTATAGCGGCTCCGGCGCCAATCCCAATATTGCAATCGCGCTCGGCGGTATCATCGCCTGCGGCGCGCTCTATGCCCTGATCGGCCTTATCGTCATGGCCGTCGGCACGGGATGGGTTGAACGGCTGATGCCTCCGGTCGTCACCGGCGCCATCGGTGTTTCCATCGGCCTCAACCTCGCACCGGTCGCTGTCGGCCAGTTGAAGGGAACCGGCACACATATAACCATCGCGCTGCTCACCGTTCTCTGCATGGCGATGATCGCCGCCTACGGACCGCGTGGAACCAAGCGCCTGTCGGTGCTTTTCGCGCTGCTGTTCGGCTATCTTCTGGTCCTGATCCTCGGCAACGGCCTCGGCATCGTGCCCGGCATCGATTTCACCGCCGTCAGCAATGCCGCATGGTTCGGCCTGCCGCATTTCACCACGCCGGAGTTCAACTGGCAGGCGATCACGCTGATCGCGCCGGTGGCCGTCGTGCTGGTGGCGGAAAATCTCGGCCATATCAAAGCGCTTGGTTCTATTACCGGCCAGAACATGGATCGTTATATTGGCCGCGGCTTCCTCGGCGATGGCCTTGCGACCATGATCTCCGGTTCAGGCGGCGGCACCGGCGTCACCACCTATGCCGAAAATATCGGCGTCATGGCGATGACCAAGGTTTATTCGACGCTGATCTTCGTGATTGCAGCCATCATGGCGCTGATCCTTGGTATGTCGCCGAAATTCGGTGCGGTCCTGCAGACGATACCCGCCCCGGTTCTGGCTGGCCTTGCCGTTTCGGTGTTCGGCCTCATTGCCTCTGCCATGGCTCGCATCTGGATCGTCAACAAGGTGGACTTCGCGGACTCTCGCAATCTGTTCACCGCCGGTGTCGCACTGATTTTCGGCGCAGGTGACTTCACGTTGAAGATCGGCGATTTTTCGCTTGGCGGCATCGCTACATCGACGCTTGCAGCTTTGGTCTTCTACCAGCTGCTCGGCATCGGTCGCCGCGAAAAGACAGCCTGAGAACGCAGAAAGGAGCGGGCACCTGTCCCGCTCCTTCTATCGCCGATAGCAGTTCGTGCTTGATCGACATCAATTACTGTATTTCTATATCCGTCTATGTCTGAGAATGAAGATCATCCGAATGAGACGGGCTCATGATATCAGACCTTTTCGAACACAACCGGCAATGGGCAGAAGAAAAGCGCCAGGAAGACCCTGACTATTTCAACAGGCTATCTTCCACACAGCGCCCGGAATATCTCTGGATCGGATGTTCGGACAGCCGTGTTCCAGCCAATGTTGTCACCGGATTGCAGCCGGGTGAAGTATTTGTGCATCGCAATGTCGCCAACCTTGTCCATCGCGCCGATCTCAACTTGCTGTCAGTGCTTGAATTCGCAGTCGAGGTGCTGGAGATCAAACATATCATCGTCTGCGGTCACTATGGATGCGGCGGTGTGCGGGCGGCCATGGCCGGATACGGTCACGGCATTATCGACAACTGGCTCCAGCCGGTTCGTGATATCGCACAGGCAAACGCGCAGGAGCTGGACGGCTTTGCCGATCCCGAGGAACGCCTGAACAGGCTTTGCGAGTTGACAGTCGCCTCTCAGGTGGAAAGCCTGTCGCGCACGCCGGTCCTGCAGTCTGCCTGGAAGCAGAACAAGGATATTGTCGTGCACGGCTGGATGTACGGCCTCAAGGATGGCCTGTTGCGTGACCTTCAATGCGACTGCACGAAAAGCGTGCTGCACTTTTCCTGTCAGCAGGCAGGCTAGTCCGCAAACAGCTTTTCTGCCCGGATGCGCATGTCCGGTTCGAGTTCGACTGAGCATCGCGCAACCTTGTCGAAATACACAGACGTTACCTCGTTGATTGCACGCAGTTCTCCGTCGAGCGAACCCACTATCGTCTGACGAAACGTGATCGACGAACGCCCGACTTTCAGTACGTGTGAGTTGATCGTCAGCAGGTCCCCGGCTGGAACTTCCTGCTTATAGTCCGTTGTCGAGCGCACATCGGCCCAGCCAAAGCCGTCATCGGGAATTTTTCCGGCAATGTGGCCCAAGAGCTGAAAGCTCGCATCGTCGAACATCCCGGCATAATACCGGACATTCATATGTCCCATGACGTCGCACATCCACGGATGCGCGACGCCGACAAAGGTAACAAGACCGCTCATCGCGCCACCGACTGATAGCCACCCAGAAAGGCTGTGAGATTATCGCCCAGCGCATCGCACAGATAGCCACCCTCCTGCACGATGACGGTTGGCAGTCGAAGTTTTGCGATTGCTTCGGCAATGCGGCCAAAACCGCCGGTGGTGACCGACAATCCGCCGAACGGATCGCCTTCAAACGGATCGAGGCCCAGCGCTACCACCAGCGCATCCGGCGCAAAGGCTTCGATACGGCGGAAGGCTATATCGAGCGACGCAAGAAACTCGGCATCGCCGGATTTGCGCGGCAGCGGCAGGTTGAGATTGTAGCCAAGCCCCGCGCCCTCACCACGTTCATCCGCATGGCCCCAGAAAAATGGGTAGAAACGCACCGGATCGGCATGGATCGAGACGGTCAGCACGTCAGGGCGAGCATAGAAAATGCCTTGCGTTCCGTTGCCGTGATGCAGATCGACATCGAGGATCGCCACGCGTTCGGCTTTCGAGCGCAGGCGCTGGGCCGCGACTGCCGAATTGTTGACGAAGCAGAAGCCGCCCGCCACATCGGCGAAGGCATGATGCCCCGGAGGACGGCAGAGCGCATAAGCGGCAACCTCGCCCGCAAGGACTGCATCAGCGGCATCGACCGCACTCCATGCGCTCCAGCACACGCTTTCCCAGGTGTGCTCGGCTATCGGGCAGGCCGTATCTGCCATGTGATAGCCGACCTGTCCAACGGCGGATGCCGGATAGCGACCATCGCGCGCCAGCGGATGGATATTCGGGATGACCTCTTCTGAAGCCTCCTCGATACGCCGCCAGCGGGCATGGATGTGCTGAAGGAATTCAAGGTATTCCGGCGTATGCACGGCCGCAATCGGGCCAAGGCCATGATTTTGCGGACGGATAATCTCATAGCCTGCGGCCTTGGCACCGGTGAGCAGACGCTCGGCGCGCTCCGGCTGTTCAGGGTTCGGCTGCGGCGCACCGCTGGATAGAAAGGCTTTCGGGTCGTGACGCTTCTGCTCGACAGCGTAAAAGGCTTTCATGACTGCTCCCTCATTTGATTGATACGCGCCAGACGGGCGAAATCATCGCCATAGGCGCCGTGATCTCGGTCGGCTTCGATCCAGCCGATACCCAGCCGGTCATAAAATCTTTGCGCTGCGACATTGTCCCGGTCCACGGCCAGCCGCAGATAGACGCCGCCGCGCGCCATCGACCAGGAGGCGGCATGGCGCAAAAGCACCTCGCCGATCCCCTTGCCGCGAAAGGCTTCATCGACGTAGAGGTCCTGCACAAAAACACCGGGCTTGCCCAACCATGTCGAGAAGATCGGGAAGAACAGGGCGAGCCCGGCAAATACCTCGTCCACTTCGGCGATCAGACTGGTAAAAGCGGCATAGGGACCAAAACCGTAACGGCGGAAATCCTCAACCGTGCTGGAGATTTTGCCCGCTGCGCCAAGTCCTGCGCCCATCGTGCAGATTGCTGCGTGAATCTGTTCAGCATCGGCAAGCTCGCCAAGCCTGACCACGACGCCTGTCTTGTTGTCCAACACGATCTTCGGCATTAGAGCATTTCCTGTTTTACGCATGTCTTTATCCCGTCGTAGCGGGGTCAGAAATCAGTCCAGTGGACTGATTTCCCTGCGGAGGCGGTTCCCGCTTTCGGGAGACATGCTCTAGAACGCCACCCTGTCTCCACCCTTAAGGCCCAGATATTCACGCGCCTCGTCAGGCGTTGCAACGTCCAGCGACAGGCCGTCGAGGATGCCGCGGATGCGCCGCACCTGATCGGCATTGCTTTTGGCGAGCTGGCCGCGCCCGTCATAGAGGCTGTCTTCCAGCCCGACGCGAACATTGCCGCCCATGGCAGCCGCCATGGTGATCATCGGGATCTGATGCCGTCCCGCCGCCAGCACGGAGAAGGAATAGTCGTCCCCGAACAATTTGTCGGCGATGCGCTTCATATGCATGAGATTGTCCGGATCGGCCCCGATACCGCCCAGAACACCGAAGACGAACTGGATGAACAAATGGCCCGACACCAGTCCCCGGTCGCGGAAATATGCCAGCGAATAGAGATGGCCGACATCGTAGCATTCAAACTCGAAGCGCGTGCCGCAGCCCTGTCCGAGGCTGGTCAAAATGCCTTCCATATCCGCGAAAGTGTTCTTGAAAATCGAATGGCGCGTGGCTTCCAGCAATTCCGGTTCCCACGCATGTTTCCATTCACGCGGCTTGTCGAGGGCCGGAAACAGCGCGAAATTCATCGAGCCCATGTTGAGCGAACACATTTCCGGTTCTGCCTTGAGCGGCGCGGCCAGCCGGTCTTCCAGCGTCATCAGCGACGAGCCACCGGTGGAAATATTCACCACCGCGCTCGTCGATTGCTTGATACGCGGCAGGAACTGCATGAACAGGTCTGGATTGGCGGACGGCCTGCCGTCGCGTGGATCGCGGGCGTGAAGATGCAGGATGGATGCGCCCGCTTCCGCCGCCGCAATGGCTTCGCTGGCGATCTCATCCGGTGTCACCGGCAGATGCGGTGACATGGTCGGCGTATGGACGGAGCCCGTCACCGCGCAGGTGATAATCACCTTGCGACGCGTTTTCTTCTTGTCGGTCATGATCCGGTTTCCTTACGCATTCACGGGCAGGTTGAGTTCACGCGCCAGAACCTCCAGCGTATCGCCAAGAATGGCGGTGATCTCGCCGACCTGTTCGCGGTTCACGACCATGGGCGGGCAGACGAGGAAGTGATCACCCTCGACGCCGCCGCGCGTGCGGCGCGAATAAATGATCAGCCCGCGTTCATAGGCGAGATCGACCATGCGCTGATGAGCGTTCAGTTCCTTCGGCAGCGGCTTCATGGTTTCAGGATCGGACACGAACTCGGCTGCCAGCAGCAAGCCCTTGCCGCGCACATCGCCGATGAAGGGGAAGCGTTTTGCAAGCCCTTCCAGCTCGCCCTTCAGCGCATCACCCATGCGGGCGGCATTGCCGACCAGATCAAGACGGTCAATCTCCTGCAGCACCGCCTTGCCTGCCGCGCAAGCCAGCGGATTGCCAGCATAGGTGAAACCATGCAGGAAGCCCCCGGCATCCAGAACCGGCTGCACGATACGGGCAGGTGCCGCCATTGCGCCAAGCGGGCAATAGCCGGAGGCAAAGCCCTTGGAAAGCGCGATCAGATCAGGCTTGCAGTTCCAGTGGTCACCGCCGAGAAACTTGCCGGTGCGCCCGGCGCCGCTCATCACCTCGTCGTGGATCAGCAGGATGCCATAACGGTCGCAGATTTCGCGGATGCGCGGATAATAGCTGTCGGGCGCGACCAGCGCCCCGGTCGAGGCGCCGCCAATTGGCTCCATGATGAAGGCGAGGACGCTTTCAGGGCCTTCTTCTTGAATCTTCTCCTCCAGCATGTCGGCATATTTCTGGCCGCGCTGTTCCATCGTGAGATTGTCGCGGTCGAGATAGGCGGTCGGTGCCGGGACTTTCGGCATTTCGCGCATGATGGGTGCGAAAGGCTCACTCAAAGCCGCATAGCCGGTGACAGCCAGAGCGCCAAGCGTGCCGCCATGGTAAGATGGAAAGCGCGAGATCACTTTCCAGCGCGTGCCCTGCCCGGTCGCAACCGCCCATTGGCGGGCGAGCTTGATACAGGATTCGACCGCTTCCGAACCACCGGAAACAAAGAAAATCTTGTCCAGACCTTCCGGCATACGCTCGGCGGCCATGCGCGCCAGATCTTCCGCCGGTTCGTTTTCGAAATGCAGGCGATAAGCGAAGGTGACGCGATCCATCTGCTCTTTCATGGCGTCGAGCACATAGCGATTGCCGTGACCAATATTGACCACCATCGCGCCGCTCGACCCGTCGATGACGCGGCGTCCGTCCTGATCCCAGATGTAGATGCCCTCGGCACGATCAACCAGCGGCCTGCGCAGGCGCGACTGGTAGAAAAGATGCGATGCGGGGCGTTCGTTCTGTGCTTTTGTGTTGAGCATGGCGTTACTCTGTCAGCGCTTGAGATATTGGTTGAGAACATTGGCGGTCACACGCTCGACCATACGGTCGCCGCGTTTGAGAGCCGCCACCCACTCGCAGCTTCCGGCGTGGAAAACCTCACCCTTGCCGCGCGGGAAATTGACGATCATGCCGCAGCCGCGCTTGATGCGTTCGACGGCTGCATCGCCATTGTCGCCGATCAGCGTATCGGCGACAAATTTGGCATCGGCATCGGAGAGGAACTGGTCGTCGGCTGGAATATCCGCGCTCTCTTCCTTGAGAGACGACATGCCGAGCGCCAGAATCTGCAATCCATCGGGTACGCCGCTACCCTCTTCCGGCTCCGGCAGGCCGCCCCGGATCACATAATCGAGCCCATCAACTTCGTAGCCGAAGGCATGACCGTCTGCGCCCAAAAGATCGCCATAATAGATGCCGGTACCAGTAAAAGCCCAATGTTCGGGGCGATAGACCGGAAAACCACGCACGCCGCGTGGGGCGCAACCACCCCAGCCGACATAAAGCCCGCGCAACGCATTGAGACCGAAGGTTTCGGCAGCAGGCCGTCCGGTTTCCGTCGCTTCCCAGCAACCGCTGGTACGACGCGGATCTGCGGAGCGATAGACCGGGTCTTCGGCGCGGGCGCGATATTTGTAGCAAGTCTGGCGCTTGCCATCATCCTCAAGCCGGGTCTGCCACATGAAGTTGCCCGCAAAACGTGCCGCACGCCCGCCGCCATCGACATAATGATCGACGGCATCGCGCATTTCCCATGTCCAGTATTCGTCGTGACCGACAAAGGCCACGCAATCATAACCGTCGAGGATTTCCGGCGAGAAATGCAGTTCGTGCTGGCTGGCGAGATCAACCGCAAAACCTTCCCGTTCGGCCCAGCGGAAGAACAGACTGTCATAGCTTGCCCAGCCGGAGGAGGCATATTTCTTGGAGTAGCCATTGGCATAGGCCCACTCCATATGCGGATAGCGCGGCGGTGCAGCGGGCGGCGTCACAAACTCCAGCGGCACGCGAGGCGCATCGGATGGCAGGACAGCAAAGCCACGGCAGAACGGGCGCTCGATGCTCACCGTCGTTGCATATTGATCGCCATCTGGCCCGGTAATGCCCTGATAGTGGTTGGAACCGCCCCAGGTATTATATGCCGTCCAGGTGCCGGTCGCCGCGACCTGCAGGATACGACCGGGCTTGCGGCCCGCTGCCGGTCGCAGAATGAACAGGTGATGGCAATGGATCGGCTGACCGTCATTACCATGCGCCTTCAAGGTGATGCGATAAGCGCCTGAAGGCCAGTTCTCATCCGTCTTGAAGGCGAATGTCGTTTCCCAGCCGCAGCCGACAACCGAACATTGTGCCGGTGTTTCCTGCCATTTGCAGTCGATCCCGCGCTTGGAGAAAACCGGCGTTTCCACTGCCCCGTCCCGCACGATTTCGATATCGAAGCGCGAGGCGGTCGCGCTCACCTGCAGATGAACAATCGCACCCGGCAGATAGGAATAAGCATCGGTATAGCACCAGATTTCACCGCGTGGCCCGTCCATGCCGGGATATTCGTAATAATGGCCAAGGACTGCTTCGCGCCGCTGCGCCGGGGTCAGTCCGAAATCGGGAAACTCCCCAAAATCGGCAAACTCGTTGACGTTTCTATCGCTCATTCCGATACCTCACGCAGCCAGATATTTCTTGAGGAAGGAGCGGGTACGCTCCTGCACCGGATTGCTCAGAATCTGATCCGGCGGCCCCTCTTCCACCACCACGCCGCCATCCATGAACAGGATGCGGTCGGCGACCTCGCCCGCAAATCGCATCTCATGCGTGACGATCAGCATCGTCATATGTTCGGCGGCAAGCTGCTTCATGACAGCATTGACTTCATCCACCAGCTCGGGATCGAGCGCCGACGTGGCCTCATCGAACAGCATCACCTTCGGCTGCATGGCGAGCGCACGCGCAATGGCCACGCGCTGCTTCTGCCCGCCCGACAGGCGCGAGGGGTAGACGTCGATCTTGTCGGCAAGCCCCACCTTTGACAAAAGTTCCAGCGCCAGTGCGCGCGCTGCACTCTTCGTCATGCCCTTGAGCTTGATCGGGCCGAGCGTGATGTTTTCCAGCACCGTCAGATGCGGGAACAGATTGAAGTGCTGGAACACCATGCCCATCTGCTGGCGCACCGCATTGATGTGCTTTTCGAAGGCTTGTCCTGCCAGCGGCTGGTTGACCTGCACGCCATCGAGCCAGACTTCACCGCCATTCAGCGTTTCCAGGTGATTGATCGAACGCAGAAGCGTGCTTTTGCCTGAACCGCTCGGACCGATGATCGCAACGATCTGGCCGCGCCCTACTGAAAGATCGATGCCTTTCAGCACTTCCAGCGCACCGTAAGCCTTGCGGGCATCCTTCACTTCGACCATCGGTTTTGCCGATTTGGAGCTGCTCATCGCGTGACCTCCACTTTTCTTTCAATGCGCCGCAGGCCTGCCTCAAGGACAAGATTGACCAGGTAATAGATGGCCGCGACGGTGATATAGAATTCAAACGGGCTGAAGGTTTCGCTGATGGCAAGCTGGGCGCTGTGCACCAGTTCCGCGATGCCGATGATAGAGACCAGCGACGTATCCTTCAGAAGAACGATCATGTTGTTGCCAATCGGCGGGATCGTGTTGCGGATCGCCTGCGGAATGACGACATAGCGCAAAGCCTGACTGTGGCTGAAACCGACGGAACGTGCACCTTCCATCTGACCGGGATCGACAGCCACAATGCCTGCGCGGATGATGTCGGCATTATAGACGGCAAAGTGCAGGCTGAGGCCGATAATGCCAGCACCAAGGGCCGGAATATCGATGCCGATCTGAGCCAGCCCGAAATAGATGAGGAACAGTTGCAGCAGAAGCGGCGTTCCCATGAACAGCCACATGAAGAACCGCACCGGCCATGCAAGGATGGCAGGCGCATAAAGCACCACCAGCGCAAATGCGATGCCGAGCACGAAGCTTAAGAAGGCAGAAGCAACGGTCAGAACAAGCGTCCACCACAGTCCGGTCAAAAGCAGATCCGTATAGGGAGTGACGATGCTGAAATCGAGAGCCTGCATCCAGTCCTCCCTCACTGCGCCGCGAAGCGCTTGTCGAGAAAATCGACCCCACGCGCCATGACATAGATGATGATCATGTAGAGAACGGCGGCGACACCGAAAATCTCGAACGGCTTGTAGGTCGAACCGATGAAACGCTGCGCCGTATAGGTCAGCTCAACCACCGAAATGGTGGAGACCAGCGCCGAGCCCTTCAGAAGAGCAATGGCGTTGACGCCGAGCGGACGGATCATCAGCCGCGCGGCCTGCGGCAGTATGACGAGCCGCATGGTCTGGCCGCGCCCGAAGCCGATGGAGCGCGCCGCTTCGCTTTGGCCGCGATCGACACTCTGGATTGCGCCGCGGATCGATTCCGACATATAGGCGCCGATATTCAGCCCGAGCCCGATGACGCCGGCGGCAAACGGTTCCAGATTGATGCCGACCTGCGGACCGCCGAAATAAAGGATGAAGAGCTGTACAAGGCAAGGCGTGCCGCGAAAGACACTGACATAGGCGGCTGCAAGCCCCCGCAAAATCGGTGAGCGGGACAGGCGTGCCGCCACAAGTATCGCAGCCACCGCAAGGCCCAGAATGAGGGCCAGCGCGGAAATTTGCACAGTTACCCATGCCGCCTCCAGAAAAAACGGGAGGACGCGCTGCATCAACGCAAAATCCATCGGAAAACTCCGGTCAATCGGTTCTCAACCGGCCCGGACATATGCCGGGCCGGGATGACGACATATCAGCGAATGTCGCTGCCGACCCATTGCATCGAGATCTTCTCGTAGGTGCCGTCGGCCATGATCTCGTCGAGAGCCTTCTGCATCGCAGCCTTCAGCTCCGGATTGTTCTTGCGGATGGCGATGCCGATGGCAACGCTGCCGCCTTCAATGTCCGGCGTATCGAGCTTGCGGACCTTCTGGCCGGTTTCCTTGATCGCCACCATGACCGGGATGTTGTCGACAACGATGGCGTCAACACGACCCGAATTCAGTTCGAGCATCAGTTCCGGCAGGCCCTTATAGGTGCGAATGGTCCAGCCGCCCTGTTCACGCGCCCATTTCTCATGGGTTTCACCAAGCGTCACGCCCAAGGTCTTGTCCTTGAGGTCATCCAGCTTCTGAACGGCAGAGTCTTCCTTCACGAAAACCGCGCGACCCGCGTGATAATACGGCCCAACGAAGTCCACGGCCTTCTCGCGTTCCGGCGTAATCGTCATGGAGCCGACCACCGTGTCGAACTTGCCAGCCCGAAGACCGGCGACGATACCGTCCCAGGCCGTGGTGATGAGCTGCGGCTTCAACTGCATGCGCTCGGCAATAGCCGCGCCGATGGAAGCGTCAAAGCCCACAACCTCGTTCTTCTCGTTGACGAAATTGAACGGCGGATACTGGCCGCTCATGGCGATCTTCAGTTCGCCCGATGCCTTGATCTTTTCAAGATCATCCGCCTGTGCGGGCGCGACCGCAAAAACTGCGGTGGCGGCAATCGCGGCAGCGGCAATGAAACCCGTGAATTTGTTGAACATGCTGTTCCCGACTTCCTCTTGTTGTTTTTCTTGAGGCTATTTGATGCCCCTCAATATTCATGATTGCTTTTATGGATGCATTTCGCAAATAGATAATGGGAATAGATCGCATAGATTTCATGAATGGATGAACCCATGTCGCTACACCGCCCCGAGCGCCTTGTCTGGGATCTGGACTGGAACCTTCTGCGCAGTTTTGTGGTGATCGCCGAAGTGAAAAGCATCACCCGCGCCGCCGAGCGCCTCAACCTCAAACAGCCGAGCGTGAGCAATGCGCTGCGCCGGCTGGAAGAGCGTATCGGCCAGCGGCTGGTGGAGCGTGACGCCACACATTTTGAGCTGACGGAAGTCGGCAAACTGCTCTATGAACAGAGCATCGAAGTCTTCGGTGCCATTTCGCAACTGCCGCAGCTTGTGCGGGGGGTCGGTGACGATGTAACCGGCCATGTCACCATTTCGGTCGCCAGCCACATCGTATCGCCGATCTTCGACCAGGCGCTTGCGCTGTTTCACGAGCAGCATCCCCGTGCAACGCTGACGATCAACGTATCCGCCAGCACAGAAGTCGCCCGGCTGGTGCGGGAGAAGCGTACCTCTTTCGGCCTTGGTCTGGTGAGCAATCGCGATCCGGCGCTGGATTACACCATGGTCTATCGTGAGTTCTTCGGCTTTTTCTGCGGTCCCCGACACCGGATGTTCGGCCAGTCCGGTCTGACGCTTGCCGATCTGAAAGGGGAACCATCGGTGTCGTTTCAGACCGACCATATTGCCGACGCGCTACGCCCCGTGGCCCTGCTGCGCAGTGAAGCGCGGCTTTCACCGGATGTCGTCGGCACCTCATCGAGCCTCGAAGAAGTGCGCCGGATGATCATCACCGGGCTTGGCATCGGCCCGCTTCCGCTGCATGTGGCGCGACGCGAGATTGCTGACGGTCTTCTCTGGCGTCTGCCACCTTACGATACCCCACCCGCCATCGATGTTTTCCTGATCCACAATCCGGAAACCAATCTCAACAAGGCCGAAAAGGCCATGCTGGCCGGATTGAAGACGTTGATTGCTTCTACACCACTGGAAGACCGCATTTATGGAGATTGACGAGCGGGTCATGCCCGCTCGCCCTATGGATTTATTCTGCTGCTTCCGCTGCGCATAGTGCATCACATTCGACAGTTTCCGTTGCTCCGGACAGGCTGTCCTGACCCAGCGCGACAACGACTGCGGCGCTGAAACTGGCTGCGACCGAAACCCAGAAGCCGTTTGCGGCACCGAAATTGTCAACCACCCAGCCGGCAACGAACGCACCGAACGCCATCCCGATACCGATGCCGGTCATCACCCAGGTTATGCCTTCGGTCAGCACTGTTTCAGGCACGCGGCGTTCGATCAGACCGAAGGCCGTGATGAATGTCGGAGAAATCGCAACGCCGCTGACGAACACCGCAGTTGCAAGAAGCGTGGTCGACGTACCGGCGAAGGGTAGCGGCAGCGCAGTCAGTGCCAGCACGCTGACGGCAATCATCAACTGGCGCTGTAGTGGCATACGAAGCGCCAGTGCCCCGAGCGTTATCCCGACAAGGAACGAACCTATGGCATAGACGCCGATCACAAGGCTGGCCGCGCCGGGCTGACCGAGCTCGCGTGTGATCGCCACGGCACTGACTTCGGCCGTCGCAAAAGTGGAACCGACGAAGATGAGTGCCAGCGTAATAATCTGAACGGGTCGCGACCAGATTGCGGAGCGTTGCGGGCTATTCTGATCGAGCGCACGAACCGGCGGCTCGCTGGAACGCTGCAGAAGGAAGGCGGTCGTGCCCACAGCCAGAAATGCCGTGCTGATAAGCATCCCCGCTTCGGGAAACAGCGAAACCGCCAAAGCCACGGAAAGGGACGCACCTGAAATATAGACCAGTTCGTCTGCAGCCGACTCGAATGCGAAAGCGGTATTCAATTCAGGACGGTTGCGGAAAATTTCCGTCCATCTTGCCCGCACCATGGCCGGGATGCTTGGCATGGCACCGGCGAAGAATGCCGAGACGAACAATGTCCAGTTCGCCCAGCCCTGATTTGTTGACGCAATCAGAAGGGCGAAGGCTATCACCGAAACGATTGTGGCAGGCATGACAATGCGGCTTTGCCCATAACGGTCGACAAGCCGCGATATTTGCGGCGATATGAATGCATTCGTCAGCGCGAAGGTGGCCGAAACCGCGCCCGCAAGCCAATATTCGCCATGGGTCTGCGCAAGCATGGCCACGATGCCGACGGGCGCCATCGCAAAAGGAAGACGAGCGAAGAACGCAGCCGCCGAAAAGCCGATAGCGCCTGGAGCGCTGAAAATTTCTCTATATGGATTGGACATCGGAGTGGGTCCTTGAAAGGGGAAATTACGTCACTTGCATACGGTCCGTATGTTAATTAAATAATTGATACGCGGCGTATGTCAACTAGTATACGCAGCGTATGAAAATTAAAGCGTAATCCGACCGGAGTGAAACGGGGATCGATAAGATTACGCCCAGACAGAAAGCTTTGGAGCGACGATGCGTAAACCACGAAGCGAAATGATTGCCGAAACAAGGACGAAGCTGATGGCTGCGGGCCGCAAGGCTTTCGGGACCGTTGGTTATGCCGAAGCTTCGATGGATGATTTTACCGCTTCCGCCGGGCTGACACGCGGCGCGCTCTATCATCATTTCGGCGACAAGAAGGGCCTTCTCCAGGCCGTGATCAACGAAATCGATTGCGAAATGGCCGCGAGATTATGCACCATTTCTGCCAGGGCATCCGACCGGTGGCAGGGTTTTGTCGACGAGAATACAGCCTATATCGAGATGGCGCTTGAGCCGGAAATCCAGCGCATCATGTTTCGCGATGGGCCGGCAGTGTTCGGCGACCCCTCCAGCTGGCCGAGCGCCAATGGCTGTATCCGCACGATAACCACAAGCCTCGATGCATTGTGTGAAGAAGGTGTCATCGTCGATATCGACTCGGAAGCAGCCGCCCGGCTGATCAATGCAGCGAGCAGCAGTGCTGCGCAGTGGATCGCCAATTCAGACGATCCAGAAGCCACATCGAAGCGAGCCGTCAAGGCGTTCCGGACGCTTCTGGAAGGCCTGCTGATCCGAAAATAAATGAACTATCTCTTGTTTTGACGCACATCTTGTCCCGAAAACCGTTTCGCACTTTTCGGGATGTGCTCTAACCCGACACAATCGACGTGAAGTCGGATATGCCTGCGAAACGCGCGGCACGGACCTTACCGTGCTTGCTCGGATCAACGACGAGGTATTTCTGAACGGCGCGCTGCATGGCCATCTGCTTGATCGGCACTTCATGGAAGTGCGAGCAGGTGACCCCGTGCTGATCATCGACGCCGCCTGCCGACAGAAAAGCCTTGTTGATGTTGACGCGCTTCAGAACGTCGATCCCCTCGTCGCTTGAAAACGATGCCGCTTCCGGGTGATAGAGCCCGCCCAGAACCATGAGCCGGACATCGCCGCGCTGCGAAAGGATTTCCGCAATGTTGAGAGCGTAACAGACAACCGTAATGTGCTGGTTCTGCGGGATGCGGTGAGCAAGGTGCGGCATCGTGGTTCCGCAATCGATGAAAACAGTGTCATAGGGTTCGATCAATGCAGCGGCTGCCGAGCAAGCCTGCGCTTTCGCATTGGCGTGGCTGTCTTTTTCAAAATCAAAGACATAATCGCCGTTCGAGCCGTCCTGAGTGGGGATAATGTAACCACCCAAACAATTGAGCATCCCACCATCGCTGCCGATATCACGGCGGATCGTCATTTCCGACACGCCGAGACGCGCTGCCGCATCACGCAGGCGAAGCACACCGACTTCATCGACCAGCGCCGCCAATTCGGCAATCCGCTCTTCCTTCCGGCTGATTCTGCTCACGCTGTCCCCATTCTTCGCGGTTCGCTCACCCGTTTATACGTCCGTCACATTTCACGCAATTGCGATCATCCGATCTTGACAGGCTGAATATAAATGTGAAACGATCCAAACATAATGATCGAATTGTAACATTATAATTCGCATTGTTGGGAGGATATGACAACAGGGTTTTGCGCGCGCCGAACAGAATTCCGTTCTTCGGCCAACAGACCGGGAAGCGTCAGACAGGCGGGAAAACAGATTAAATTTTCGCCCGGCCGGGAAGCCGGGCAAGGAGGAGAACGCTGACGCTCCCCACCGTTCCGGGGTGCGTCGGCATGTTGAAGTAACGCGCACTCTGTCCGCGACGGTCAGGGATGCGTCTCGGGAGGAAATACCAGTGAAAAAATTTCTAGCATCCGTGGCGATTGCCATGTCCGTGGCGGTTCCGCAGGCTCTTGCGGAAGGTGTCGTTGACACAACGAAAATCAACAAAGAGCTGATCACCACTGCCAACGACAAGAAGTACACTATTGCGACTGTTGTGAAGGTGGACGGCATTGCCTGGTTCGATCGTATGCGCGACGGCGTCGACCAGTTCAAGGCGGATACGGGCAATGACGTCTGGATGGTCGGTCCAAGCCAGGCAGATGCCGCGGCACAGGTGCAGATCGTTGAAAACCTGATTGCGCAGGGCGTTGACGCTATTGCCATCGTTCCGTTCTCCGTTGAAGCGGTGGAACCGGTTCTGAAGAAGGCGCGCGAACGCGGTATCGTGGTCATCAGCCACGAAGCGTCCAATATCCAGAACGTCGATTTTGATATCGAAGCCTTCGACAACAAGGCCTACGGCGCCAACCTCATGAAGGAACTCGGCAAGTCGATGGGCGGCAAGGGCAAATATGTCACGACCGTCGGCAGCCTGACCTCCAAGTCGCAGATGGAATGGATCGACGGCGCCGTCGAATACCAGAAGGCCAATTTCCCCGAAATGGCAGAGGCGACCGGCCGTCTCGAAACCTATGACGACGCCAATACCGACTACAACAAGCTCAAGGAAGCGATGACCGCCTATCCGGATATCAAAGGCGTTCTCGGCGCACCGATGCCAACCTCTGCCGGTGCCGGACGCCTGATCGCCGAAGGCGGTCTCAAGGGCAAGGTCTTCTTCGCAGGCACGGGCCTCGTCTCGGTGGCTGGCGAATATCTGAAGAACGACGACATCCAGTACATCCAGTTCTGGGACCCTGCCGTTGCAGGCTACGCCATGAACATGCTGGCTGTCGCCGCACTTGAGAAGAAGAACGACCAGATCAAGGCCGGTCTCAATCTGGGCCTGCCTGGCTATGAAAGCCTGCTGGCGCCGGATGCAGCCAAACCGAACCTGCTTTACGGCGCGGGCTGGGTCGGCGTGACCAAGGAAAACATGGATAAATACGACTTCTAATATCCATGACTGTCTCTGACGGGAGGGGTTTTCTGCCCTTCCCGCCGGACAAATTGCATTCCAGCCTTGCACGAGGCCCTTTATGAGTGAAAACCTGATCGAACTGCGCCATATCGGAAAACGCTTCGGCGGCGTCAGGGCACTGGACGATGTTTCCTTTGCCATCAAGCCCGGTGAAATCCACTGTCTCGCAGGCGAGAACGGTTCCGGCAAATCCACCATCATCAAGGTCATGTCGGGTGTCTACACGCCGGAAGACGGCGAGATACTGATCGACGGCAAGCCCGTCGGCAAGCTCAACCCCGTCAAATCGGTTCATCACGGCATTCAGGTGATCTATCAGGACTTCTCATTGTTCGGGAACCTGACCGTTGCCGAAAATCTGGCAATCAATACTTTCCTCATCGAAGGCCGCAAGGGCGTCGACTGGAAGCGCGTGCGCGAACTGGCGCAGAAGGCGCTGGACCGGCTTGGCGTCAGCATCGATCTCGACGCGGATGTGGACAGCCTGCCGACATCGGGCAAGCAGATCGTGGCGATCGCGCGCGCCGTCATGGCAGACGCCCGCCTCATCATCATGGACGAGCCGACCACCGCACTGACGCGGCACGAGGTCGATGCGCTGTTCAAGATCGTGCGTGATATTCAGGCGCAGGGAATCGCTGTGCTCTTCGTCAGCCACAAGATGCGCGAGATGCTGGAAATCAGTGAAAGACTGACCGTCTTCCGCAATGGAAAGAAGGTTGCCGAAGGTCCGATTTCCGAATTCGACGAACCGTCGATCACCCGCGCCATGACAGGCCAGGAACTCACATCGGACCACTATCACTGGACACCGCGTGAAGGTTCATCCGCCAATCCGGCTCTCGAAATCAAGAACCTTTCTGTTCCGGGCTCGGTGGAAAATGCCAGCCTCACTCTCAGTGCGGGCGAGATCGTCGGCATATCGGGGCTGATCGGCTCCGGTCGCACGGAACTGGCGCTGGCGCTGTTCGGCATGAAGCCGCATTTCACCGGCTCCGTTCGGATCGACGGCAGGCAAGTCCATCCGACCACCGTACAGGAAGGGATCGCCTGCGGCGTCGCCTATGTACCGGAAGACCGCCTGACGGAAGGCCTGTTTCTGACCCAATCGATCGAGCGCAACATCATCGTCACGTCGATCGAGAAATTCGTCCGGGGTCTTTTCATCGACCGCAACAAGGCCGATGCCACCACCCGCGACATGTTCTCGGCACTGCACATCGTCGCCCCCGGTCCGCATACGCCGGTCAATCACCTGTCGGGCGGAAACGCGCAGCGAGTGGTGCTGGCGCGCTGGCTGCTGACGGGCGCAAAAGTGCTGATCCTCAACGGGCCGACCGTCGGTGTCGACGTCGGCTCCAAGGCGCAGATTCACAACATCATCCGCAAGCTCGCCCGCGACGAAGGGCTTGCCGTCCTGATGATTTCCGACGATGTGCCCGAGCTGGTGCAGAACTGCAATCGTGTGCTGGTGATGCATCGCGGACGTTTCGTCGACGAACTTTCCGGTGAAACCATGACCGAAGATGCCGTCAATGACCGGCTCAAGACGCTGAATTGAGGAACCGGCACATGAAGTTCTTTCGCAGTACCGAATTCATCATTGCCTGCGTGCTGTTCGCGGCGATGGTCATCATCAGCCTCATCAATCCGGCGTTCTGGTCGCTGGACAATATCTTCGGCCTTCTGCGCTCCAATGTCGTGATCGGCATCATGGCGCTCGGCGTTCTGCTGGTGATGATTTCAGGCGGCATCGACGTCTCCTTCACCGCCTTTGCCATCGCAGCCATGTATTTGACCGTCCGCGCCATGGTCTATCTCGGCTATGACGGGGTGTTAATTCCATTCGTGGCGGCAACGCTGATCGGCCTGCTGCTCGGTACATTCAACGGTTTCATCATCCATCGCTTCAAGATGATCCCGCTGATCGTGACACTCGGCACCGGTTCCATCGTGCGCGGGCTGGTGCTGGGCCTTGTCGGCACCAGCACCGTCAACATCAACAAGATGCCGAAGGAACTGATCGAATTCGGCAAGACGGACGTGATCTCGCTGACATCGGCCTCCGGCACGACGTTCGGCCTCACCGCGATGTTTCTGGTCTATCTGGCGCTGGCCCTGCTGATCCACCTGATCCTCAATTACACTATGATCGGGCGCAGCGTTTATGCCTATGGCGGTTCGCCGGAAGCAGCAAAGCGCGTCGGCTTCAATACCCGCCGCACGATCTTCTTCGTCTATTGCGTGGCCGGAGCGCTCGCAGGCTTCGCGGGACTTCTGCATTCCTCCATGATCTGGCTTGCCAATCCGCGCGATTTCGTCGGGCTTGAGCTGGACGTGATCGCAGCGGTTGTTCTGGGCGGCGCCTCGATCTTCGGCGGACGCGGCACGGTTCTCGGCACTTTGATGGGTGTCTTCATGCTCGTCATGGTCAAGAACTCACTCATCATCATGAAGGTGGACACCACATGGCAGCGCGTCGTGGTGGGCCTCATCATCATCGTCGCCACGGCCATCACCGCATGGCGTGACCGCAAAAGCATCGCCTGAAGGGAGAGCGCGACATGAAACAGTCTTTCGACATGCGCCGCATCCTTGGCGGAGATAACAACATCATCCAGCTCATCGTCATCACCATACTAGTCTTTGCGCTGATGACCTGGATGAACCCGGACAAGTTCCTGCGTTATTACAACTTCGAATCCATCAGCTACATCATGCCGGAGCTGGGCATCCTCTCCGTCGCCATGATGATTGCAATGCTGACGGGCGGTATCGACCTTTCGGTGGTGGGCATCGCCAATCTGGCGGGCATCATGGCCGGGGTTTACTTCCATTCTTCCATGGTGCAGGCGGCACAGGCTTCCGGCTCGGGAATGCTGTTCTATACCATCATCGGCATATTGCTCGCCTTGCTGATCGGGCTGGTAGCTGGGCTGGTCAACGGCCTGCTGATAGCCAAGCTGCGCATCACGCCGATCCTTGCCACACTCGGCACCGGACAAGTGTTGATGGGGCTTGCCCTGGTTCTGACCGGCGGACCGGCCATCGTCGGTTTCCCAGATGCGTGGAACTGGGTCGGCAACGGCAAGATGTTCGGCATCGCCACGCCATTCCTGCTGTTCATCGCGGTATGCATCGTCGTGGCAATCCTCCTGACGCGCACGACGCTCGGCATCAATCTCATGCTGATCGGCACCAATCCGCGGGCCGCCGTCTTTGCCGGCATCCGCAAGGATCGCATGATCCTCTATTCCTACATGCTCACCGGCGTGCTTGCCTCCATAGCCGGGATCATCCTGTCGGGCCGCACCAACGCAGCCAAATCGGACTATGGCGCATCCTATCTGCTGCAAGCCGTGCTGATCGCCGTTCTCGGCGGCACCAACCCGGCAGGCGGCAAGGGGCGAGTGCTGGGCATCGCCATCGCGCTGATTGCCCTGATGCTGCTTTCCTCCGGCTTCCAGATGATGCGGTTCTCCAACCATCTTATTGATTTCATCTGGGGCGCTTTTCTCATTCTCGTCATCGCGATCAATGCGTCGCGCAATCAGGGCAGGTGATCCCCCATGAAGACTATCGGGCAGGACATCGAATTTCATCTTCGCCGTCAGGATTTTTCTGACCAGCCGCATGTCATCGCCAATACCTACGGTCTCAGCGTTACGGCCTTTCGCTATCCAAGCGGTATCGAGGCGCTACTGGTCGAGAACGAGCGCGGCAATATCATCGTGTTGCCCTTCATGGGGCAAATGATCTGGGGAGCGGAGTTCGACGGCGTCGATCTGACCATGGGCAACAGCTTTTCCATGCCGCGCCCGGCAACCACCATCGTCGAGACCTATGGCTGCTTTGCGTTCCACAGCGGCATCCTGCGCAATGGCTGCCCCTCCCCTGAGGACAATCATCTTCTGCATGGCGAAATGGCCTGCGCGAGGATGGACAAGGCCGGTCTTCTGTTCGGCCATGACGAGCGCGGCACTTTTGTGGAGATTACCGGCGAATATGAATATGTGATGGGCTTCGGCGCGCATTATCTGGCACGGCCCAGTGTGCGGCTTCATGCCGATGAAACGCTGTTCGATATCACCATGGACGTCGAGAATCTTTCATCCGCTCCGATGGAGCTGATGTATATGTGCCACGTCAATTTCGCCTATGCGGAAGGTGCGCAGATTGTGCAGCCAGTGCCCTATGCGCCGGATAACGTGCAGGTGCGCACCGCCGTTCCCGGCCATGTTACGCCCAATGACGACTACCTGTCGCTGATCGACGAACTGGCCACCGATCCAGCCGCGATGGAAGTGCTGGATGAACCGGAGCGTTACGACCCCGAACAGGTCTTCTATATTCGGGGACTGCCGAGGGACGCCGACGGTAACACGCATCTGATGATGCAGCTTCCCGAGGGCGACGGATTTGGCATTTCGTATCCGACCGAAATCTTCCCAAAAACCGTGCGCTGGATTCTCGTGAACGGGGATGCACAGGTTGCAGCCTTTGCCCTGCCTTCTACCTGCGAGCCGGAAGGCTACCTGGCGGAAAAGGCCAAGAACAATGTGCAGGTGCTGGCGTCGGGCGAGCGCGCCATCTTCCCCGTACGCGTCGGCTATCTCGATACGGCAGCCGCCGAGCAGTTTGAAGCCCGGATCAAGGCACTCTGAAATTTCAAAGGAACGTCTCATGACCAGAAAGATCGGAGTGGTCGGCTCCAACATGGTGGATCTCATCACCTATGTGAACCGTATGCCCGGCCCCGGCGAAACGCTGGAAGCGCCGACATTTGAAATAGGCTGTGGCGGCAAGGGCGCCAATCAGGCCGTCGCTGCCGCGCGCCTTGGCGCAGATGTCATGATGGTCACGCGGGTCGGTGATGATGTTTTTGCCGATAATACGATCCGCAACCTGAACCAGTTCGGCGTCGATACGCGCCATGTGCGCAAAGTTCCCGGCAAATCGAGCGGCGTTGCGCCGATCTTTGTCGAACCATCGGGTGAAAATTCGATCCTGATCGTCAAGGGTGCCAATGCCGATCTTCTGCCCGCCGAAGTCGACAAGGCTGCCGATGATCTGAAAGGGTGCGGCCTCATTTTGATGCAGATGGAAGTGCCGGTCGAGACCGTCTACCACACCATCGCTTTCGCCGCTGAAAACGGCATCGAAACCATTTTGAATCCTGCGCCTGCTGCCGCCAATCTCGATCCGGAACGTATCCGGCAGGTGACGTTTCTCGTGCCGAATGAGAGCGAGCTGGCAATCCTCTCCGGCCTGCCAACCGGCACGGACGATGAAATCGCCACCGCAGCGCGTTCGCTCATCGCGCGCGGCATCCGCACCGTCATCGTCACGCTCGGCGGACGCGGCGCGCGCATGATTACCGCAAGCGAGATCGTCAATATTCAGCCGGTCAAGGTAACGCCGAAAGATACCACCGGCGCAGGCGATGCCTTTATCGGCTCCTTTGCCCGCTTTTACGCCGGGACCGGCGATGTGGAAGCCTCGCTTCGCAAAGCCGCACTTTATGCGGCCCATTCCATCACCCGGCCCGGCACGCAGAAAGCCTATGCCAGCCAGGAAGAATTCGAAACGTTCTGCCGCGATCACGCTCCCACGATCGAATGTGCCTGAACGCATCTGAACTTATGAACGGACAATGAAATGACCGAAGCCCTCCCCCGCAATAACGGGACGCCGCTCAAGCCGGAATGGTTTGAGGATGTGTCCGTCAATCGCAGCGCTTCCGAGCGCCGCGCTGCTACAATCAGCGCCCGCCGTTCGGTGAAAAAGGAATATCAGGCTGCTTGGCTCATCCGCGCCATCCAGTGCATCGACCTCACCACACTTGCAGGCGACGACACGGCGGGCCGTGTGCGCAGGCTCTGCGCCAAGGCACGCCGCCCGGTGCGCGAGGATATTCTGGAAGCGCTGGACCTTGCAGATGCGGGCATCACCACGGGCGCGGTTTGCGTTTATCCCACCATGGTGCCGCATGCGGTGAAGGCCCTTGAAGGCTCCGGCATTCCGGTTGCCTCCGTTGCGACCGGCTTTCCCGCCGGACTGACCCCGCTGCCGCTCCGCCTTGCTGAAATCGCCTATGCCGTCGAACAGGGCGCACATGAAATCGACATCGTGATTACCCGCGAGCATGTGCTGACACAAAACTGGTCAGCGCTATACGATGAAATCGCTGCCATGCGGGAAGTATGCGGTGAAGCGCATATGAAGGCGATCCTCGCAACCGGCGATCTCAACATGCTGACCAATGTCTATCGCGCCTCGATGGTGGCGATGCAGGCAGGTTCCGATTTCATCAAGACCTCGACGGGCAAGGAAGACGTCAACGCCACCTTGCCGGTGAGCCTGACCATGGTGCGGGCACTACGCGATTACGGCGAGCTGTCCGGCCAGATCGTCGGCTTTAAACCGGCGGGTGGCCTCAAGACCTCCAAGGACGCGCTCGCCTGGCTCAGCCTCATGAAAGAAGAACTCGGCAATCGCTGGCTGGAACCCGATCTGTTCCGCATCGGCGCATCGTCGATGCTTGGCGATATCGAACGGCAATTGGAGCACTTCGTGACCGGACGCTACTCCGCCGCCAACCGCCATGCCGCTGCGTAAGGAATACATTCAAATGCGACCCATCAAGGACATCCTGAAGACCATGGAATATGGACCTTCCCCCGAAGCAAACGGCGATGTGAACCTGTGGCTGGAACAGCATGGCTGCTCTTTCGGCCATTATATCAATGGCGTTTTTGTCAAACCGGAAGGCCGCAAGGCGATTGTCGTCGCCAATCCGGCCAATGGCGACAAGCTCGCCGAAATCATCTGCGGTAATGCGCAAGATGTCGATCAGGCGGTGAAAGCCGCCCGCGCTGCCTTCGGCAAATGGTCCAAACTGTCTGGCTATGAGCGCGCCAAATATCTCTATGCCATCGCCCGCCACATCCAGAAGCGCGAGCGCTTTCTGGCCGTGCTGGAAACCATGGACAACGGCAAGCCGATCCGCGAAACCCGCGATATCGACATTCCGCTCGCCGCCCGTCATTTCTATCATCATGCAGGCTGGGCCGAGATGGTGGAAGACGAATTCAAGGGCTTTTCGCCGGTTGGTGTCTGCGGTCAGGTCATTCCTTGGAATTTCCCGCTTCTCATGCTTGCCTGGAAGATCGCGCCTGCACTTGCCGCCGGTAATACGGTCGTGCTGAAGCCTGCCGACCTGACACCACTCACCGCTATCGCCTTTGCCGAAATCTGCCATGAGGCCGGTCTGCCTGCCGGTGTCGTAAACATCGTACAGGGCGACGGGACCACGGGTGCAGAAATCTGCGGTCATGACGGTGTGGATAAGGTCGCCTTCACCGGCTCGACGCAGGTAGGCCGGGTCATCCGCGAGCAGATTGCCGGTTCGGGCAAGAAGCTGTCGCTGGAATTGGGCGGCAAATCACCTTTCATCGTCTTTGAAGACGCCGATCTCGATGCCGCAGTTGAAGGCGTCGTCGATGCCATCTGGTTCAATCAGGGCGAAGTTTGCTGCGCCGGTTCGCGCCTATTTGTGCAGGAAGGCATTGCCGACCGCTTCTATACCAAGCTCAGAAAGCGCCTCGAGACACTGCGCGTTGGTGATCCACTCGACAAATCCACAGATGTCGGCGCCATCGTTTCGCCCGGTCAGGTGAAGCGCATTTCCGATCTCATCCAGAAAGGCATCGAGGAAGGTGGTGCTCTCTGGCAGACGCCGAACCCGCTTCCGGCCAAGGGCAACTATATCGCGCCCGGCTTTTTCACCGAGGTGGATCAGGCATCAACCGTCTGTCAGGTGGAAATCTTCGGGCCCATTGCGGCGGCGACCACTTTCCGCACTCCGGACGAGGCCGTCTCGCTCGCCAACAACACGCGCTACGGGCTAGCCGCCTCGATCTGGTCCGAGAACATCAATGTCGCGCTTGATCTCGCTGCTCGGGTAAAGGCCGGTGTCGTCTGGATCAATTGCACCAATATGCTGGATGCAGGCGCGGGCTTTGGCGGCTATCGTGAAAGCGGTTTCGGTCGCGAGGGTGCACGCGAAGGCATGTACGAATATCTCGTCTCCGATTGGGAAAAGGCGCTCGTCGCTCCCAAGGCTATCGAAAACTTCGCGCCTTCAGCCTCACCATCTGGCGACGACAAGATCATCATCGACGGCATTGATCGCACGATGAAAAACTATATTGGCGGCAAGCAGGCCCGCCCCGACGGCGGCTACGGCTATTCGGTAACAGGCAAAGGCGGGGCGGTCATCGGTCAGGCTGGCATCGGTAACCGCAAAGACATCCGCAATGCGGTTGAAGCAGCGGCCAAGGCTTCCAGCTGGAGCAGTGCAACCGCCCATAACCGTGCGCAGGTACTGTACTATCTCGGTGAGAACCTTGATGCGCGCCGTACGGATTTCATCGCGCGGCTGGTCGAAAGCACCAGCATCAGTCAGAAAAAGGCCGAAGAAGAATTCGAAAACGCACTGCGCCGCATTTTCTATTACGCCGCACAGGCCGACAAGTTCGATGGAGCTGTTCATTCCACCAAGTCGCGTCATGTGACGCTGGCAATGCACGAACCATGGGGCGTAATGGGCATCGTCTGCCCGGACGAAGCGCCGCTTCTCTCGCTCGTCTCCCTGGTTCTGCCTGCCATCGCCATGGGTAATCGGGCGGTGGTGGTGCCTTCGAGCCGCCATCCGCTGATCGCAGGCGATTTCTATCAGGTACTCGACACGTCCGACGTACCCGGCGGTGTGGTCAATATCGTCACTGGCGAACGCGACCTTTTGACGAAGACACTTGCCGAGCATGATGATGTTGCAGCACTCTGGTATTTCGGCTCGCGCGAGGGCAGTGCCATGGTGGAAAAGGCGTCGGCGGGCAATCTCAAAGCAACCTGGGTCAACAATGGCCGCCAGCCCAACTGGCTCAACAAGGCGAATGGACAAGGCCGGAATTATCTGCGCCGCGCGATACAGGTAAAGAACATCTGGGTGCCTTACGGGGCATAGGATCACACATCAAAGGGCCCGCTTTCGCGGGCCTTTTGTTGAGCGGTCTGCGCTCACTGCGGCACCCACAGAATAGCGTCCGGGTTGATCCCGAGCAGCAACGCCTGCGCGACCGCACGTGCCTTTAATTCCGCGCCTGCGTCAGGCTCGCGCGAAAGCACCCAGAAATAGCTTCGCGTCGAACCGACAATGATTGACCACTGATAGTCCTCTTCATCGACATCCACGATATTATAGCCGCCATAGAACGGCCCAAAGAAAGAAACTTTCAACGCGCCTTCGTCGGCGGACCGTACAAAGCTGGCGGTTCCTGTGGCTTGCGTCCAGCGCCCTTTCCATGGATCGAAGCCGCGATTGACCACTTTGACGGTTTGATCGGACTTCAATGAATATTCGGCAGTCGTCCGGGTCAGGCCGCGCTCAAAGCGGTTTTCCAGTCGCCCGACCTCATGCCATTTACCCAGATAGCGTGTGAGATCGAAGGGCTTCACCGGCACAATTCCCTGCGGGATTTGGGGCGATCTTGCCCGTGTCAGCGCGTATCCCACAGCCAGCCCCGTCAGGCCAAGAGCGAGTTTTCCAAATCTCATCGTCTTCCCTTCCTTTGTCGCATGAAAGGACAAACCGATGCGATGGCGATTGGTTCCGAAGCCCAAACAAGACGCATTTCCGCAGCGTCATCCAACTGTCACGCAATCGGAATAGAAGCTCCCAAGCCATTTGGATTGCGGGAAAATGTTACACTCCTCTAATATAAAAGCGGATATCGCCGTTCGGGCTGAAGGGCTGAATTTGGCCTATGGCCCGGCCACCATCTTGAAAAATATCGATCTTTCGCTGCCCAGAGGACAAACGCTCGCCCTGCTCGGACCATCCGGTTGCGGCAAGACAACTCTGCTTCGTCTCGTAGCTGGTCTTCTCGCTCCGACGAAAGGGACAATCACAATCAACGGCGTCACCGTTGCGAATGCCTCGACAGGCTCGTTCATTCCGCCGGAAAAGCGTCATCTCGGCATGGTGTTTCAGGATTATGCGCTTTGGCCGCATATGACTGTTTTCGGCAATGTATCCTTCCCTCTCGAGATGCGTGGGCTCGGCCGCGCGGAGCGCGAAAAGCGTGTTGCCTCTGCACTCGATCGCGTCGGCCTGACCGGGTTCGGTGAGCGTGCCATCAGTGATATGTCGGGCGGCCAGCAGCAGCGTGTTGCCATTGCCCGCGCCATCGTCGCCGAACCAGGACTGGTGCTGTTCGACGAACCGCTTTCCAATCTCGACCGTGAACTGCGCGAAAACATGGTCACCGAGATCGGGCAGCTTGTCGCCAATCTCGGCCTGACCGCGATCTACGTCACGCATGACCAGAGCGAAGCATTCTCGCTTGCCGATCAGGTGGCCGTCATGCGCGCCGGTGTGATCGAACAGCTCGCGGCACCCGAAGCCCTCGTCGCCGAACCGACGACACCGGAGGTCGCCGATTTTCTGCGGCTCGGCTGTGTGGTGCCGGTGGAGCGGCGCGACGATGCCTACCGAATTGCGCGCACCGAAATCCACATCGCCCATGATTCCGCCGCAGGACATGCAACGCATGTGTTGTTGCCGTCACGTTCGGTTCGCAGCGTTCCCGTTCATGACGCTGCAATTCCAGCAACAGTCCTGCGCTCGCAGTTTCGCGGTGACGGCCATTTGACCACCGTGCGCATCGGCTCACATCAGGACGGTCACGAACTGACCTATCTCGACAGTATCCGCCTTTCACCCGGCGCTCCGGTTGGCATTTCCGTCGATGCCAGCCAGCTACGCTGGTTTTCGAAATAAGACCATCACATCAGGCAATATCTCAGGAGGCACAGATGAAGAAATCCATTCTCGGCGCGGGACTTGCGCTTGTCACCGCTTTGCTCGCCAGCACGGCGGCCTATGCGGACATCACGGTCTATTCGGCAGGCCCCGGCAGTCTGATTGAGAAGCTGGCTGCGGGCTTCACCGCCAAGACCGGCGCAAAGGTCAATGTCTTTCAGGCAACGACCGGCAAGGTTATGGCCCGCATCGAAGCCGAAGCTGCAAATCCGGTTGTCGACGTTCTGATTTCAGCTTCGTGGGACACGGCAACCGATTTCGCCAAGCGCGACTGGCTGGTCGCCTATACCAGCCCGAACGCCGCGAAAGTGCCGGATTTCCTCAAGAATGAAACGGCAGTCGCACAAGGCGTCTCCGCCCTGGGCATTGCGTGGAACCCGGCAAGCAAGACGCCGAAGCCCACCGAATGGGCCGATCTTGCCAAGCCTGAATACAAGGATCTGGTCAACCTGCCGGACCCGGCACAGTCAGGCGCAACTTTTGAACTCGTTGCCGCTCTTCAGGCGCAGCAGGGCTGGGATCTGTTCAAGAACCTGCACGAAAACGGTGCCGCTGTCGCCGGCGCCAATGCAGAGGCTCTGAACCCCGTTCTTCAGGGCGCCAAGGCCGCAGTGTTTGGTGCGGTCGACTACATCTCGCTTGCAGGCAAGGCCAAGGGTGAATCCATCGACGTCATTTTTCCGGCGTCCGGCACCGTGATCGCGCCGCGCCCGGCCATGATCCTCAAATGGTCGAAGAACCAGGACGAGGCCAAGCAGTTCGTCGATTACATGCTGTCCGATGAAGGCCAGAAAATGGTTGCCGACACCTATCTGATGCCGTCGCGCACCGATATTCCGGCCAATCGCCCACTGATCGGCGATCTCAAAATCCTGCCGGTCGACGCCAAGGAAGTCTATGGCAAGCGCAGCGAAACGCTGAAGGAATTCGGCGCTGCCTTTGCCGTCAGCAACTGATTTTTGAAGGACAGGCAGACATGAAGACAAGCAGTGCGGCGGCTGGCAATCCGCTCGGTTTCGTTGCGGTTGCAGGGCTCGCATTCATCGTCGCGGTGCCGTTTGTCTTTATTGTCCTTCAGGCAATCTTTCCGCAATTGGGGAGAGGCTCGCTCGCCGAGCCTTTCCTGCATCTGTCCGCCTTGTTCGAAGATCCGAAACTTTTGCGCATGAGCGGCAATACCGTGCTGCTCGGGCTTTCTGTGGTGGCGCTTTCCGCGCTCATCGCTGTTCCGCTTGCGGTTTTCAGGGCGCTCTACAAGGTGCCTTTCGCCGTTTTGTGGGACGTGCTGATGCTCGTGCCCTTCATGATCCCGCCTTATATCGCCACACTTGGCTGGATCATGACCTTGCAGCCACGCGGCTATCTCGAACAGCTCGCCGGTTTCAATCTGGCTCCGTTCCTGTTCTCGGTCGCGGGCATGAGCTTCGTCATGGCGCTGAACACGTTTCCGCTCGTCTATTTCGCAGTGTCGCGCACGATTGAAGCGGTCGGCGCACGCTATTCCGATGTCGGACGCGTGTTCGGGGCATCGCCGTGGCGCTCCTTTATTCGCATTACCCTGCCGCTTGCGACGCCAGGTCTGGCAGCAAGCCTTCTTCTGGTTTTCGCAGCGTCCATTGAAGAATACGGCACGCCCGCAGCGCTTGGGCGCCGTTCCGGTTTCGACGTACTGGTGACGGAAATCGACCTGCGCATCTCGGACTGGCCCATCGACCTTGCCGGAGCAGCCGTCTTTTCGCTGGCGCTTGTCTGCCTGTCGCTTGCAGCCTTTCTGGTGCAACGCTGGATACTGACGCGCCGCTCCTATGTGACGACGGGTGGTAAGCCGCAAGCCAAAGACAAGCGTTCGCTCGGAGCCCTCACCATTCCGGTGGTGGCTCTCTTCGCCATCGTCGCCTTTGCCGCAACAGGCATTCCCTTGCTGGCCATTCTGGCGAGTGCCCTTTCCAAAACCGTTTCCGGCGGGTTGACCCTGTCCAACCTCGGCTTTGACAATTTTGCCGCCATTGCCGACAACAGCGCAGGTGGCATACGTGCACTGGTCAACAGCTTGTCGCTCGGCATTGCAAGTGCCCTGCTAACGGGATTTCTCGGCGCCGTTGCCGCCTATGCCGTGGTGAAAATGCGTTTCCGGGGTCGCTTCTGGCTCGACGTGCTGACCGTTCTGCCAAATGCCTTGCCCGGCGTCGTTGTGGCGGTCGGCCTCATTCTGGCATGGAACCAGCCCATGCTGCCCGTCTCGCCATACAACACACCGCTGATCCTGCTGCTTGCCTATTGCTGTATTCTTCTGCCGCAGCCGATCCGCTATGCATCGGCTGCCTTTCACCAGATCGGCGACAATCTGGAAGCTGCGGCGCGGGTCTGCGGTGCAAACAGCTTCACAGCTTTCCGTCGCATCATGCTGCCGTTGATCGCACCCAGCCTCATCACCGCCATGCTGCTCGTCTTTGCCGTCGCGACCCGTGAGCTGGTTGCGTCCATACTGGTCGCTCCGGTTGGAATGCAGACCATCTCGATCTTCATCTGGCGCCAGTTCGAACAGGGATCGGTCGGCCTCGGCATGGCCATGGCATTCATCGCCATTCTTATCACCACGCTTTTACCGCTGGTTCTCATGGGGTTGTTGAAGCGCTCGGGTCTCGTTAGAGTTTGACCTGCCTTGCTGATCGGGGCCTTTCTGATCGAGGCCTTCCTGATCGGGGAATGCGCGCAAACAACGAGATAGAGCGTTTCCAATGATCTCATACTGACTGGGAGCGCTCCGGGAGAACCGTTTTGACGAAACAACCCGTTGTCTTGAAAAGAGAAGAGTGGGCGAGGCGCGAAGATGCCTGGTCCGGTCGTGTCGAAGGCAAGAGATTTGGCACCGACGCGTCAATCATATTCTTTTCAACCGATGTTGTCGGACATGGCCCCAAGCTGCACCGGCACCCCTATGACGAGATTTTCATCGTCCGCCAGGGGAAAGCTTTGTTCATTGTCGGCGATGAACAGATTGAGGCGACAGAAGGACAGGTCGTCTTCGGTCCCGCAAACATACCGCACAAATTCATCAATCTGGGGCCCGGGCGTCTGGAAACAACCGACATTCATGTCAGCCAGCATTTCGAGCAGGAAGACCTTGAGTGAACGCAAGTTCCCCTCCCCCATTATTGGCAGAATTATCTTGCGCTGGCACTAAAAGATGATAATTTTAGTCATATTAATGCGACGATATCCTGACGCATTTCCGGCAAACAGGCCGGCCACTCATTGGAACACTGTTTAAATACGGGTCGGAACAGTTTGGGCTTTTGGCATTCTATGATCTGGCAAGCCGAAGGCATCCGGGTGGTTGCGCCGGTCCAATGGCGTGTACTGGACGGGCTGGTCAGTGTCTTTTGGGAGGCCGAAAGCCAGACGGGAGCCAACGGCTATTTCCTGTCGCATGATCCCCGCATCATGATCTTTTTCCAGGATGTCTCATCCAACATTCGCATATCGAACGACAATGGTGTCTTTGGCCAGCATCGCCGCCCGATGACACGTGCGATCTATATACCGGCCGGCGTCCCGATGTGGACGAGTACGGTTTCGCTCCACCGTTTTTCGCACCTCAACCTGCATTTCCATAAAGATCGGCTGCTCAGATATCTCAGCCCTGCGCTCGGTACGTCCATGGCCATGGCCGCTATGCGCAGTCCGGTTGAAATTCAGGATCTCGGTGCGATAGAAACACTTGCCCGCCTGCTGGTCGACGAAACGGCCAATCCGTCGAAACATGGGCTTTTTGCGGAAAACCTGATCGGCAGTATTCTGACCGGCCTCCTCGATATACCGGGAGAGCAGAACAAACAGGGCTATGGCCGCCTCACCATGGCGCAGATGAACAAGCTGAACGCACGGTTCGATAGCTGCAGCGATCGCCGATTGAGCATCGCAGAAATGGCAGCGTCCGTTGGTCTGTCGGAAAGCTGGTTCGCCAATGTGTTCAAACAGACGACAGGCAAAACCCCGCTGCAATGGCAAATGGCGAAGCGCATCGATCTGGCGCAACAATTGCTGGCGGAAAGCGAAATGACCGTTGCCGGTATTGCAGCCCAGCTCGGATTCACCGATCAGGCTCACCTGACCAAGGCCTTCCGCCAGGTCGTGGGAGAAACGCCAGCCGCCTGGCGACGTTTTCAGTCCAACCGTTAATCCTACCAGGTGCGGCGAAGCGTTGCCGTAATCTCGCGGCCGGGATTATAGAAATCTGCTCCAAAGCCGCCATAGGCGACATATTTCTTGTCAAACAGATTGCTGACAGTGACCTGCAGCGCCGAGTTATCGAGAAACTCATAGGTGAATGCAGCATCGAATACGACATTGCCGCTCGTGCCCGAAGTATTGGCCGGCGTGAAGTAATAGGCGCCGATATAGCGACCGCCGACACCGAATGTCATGTCGCCGCGACGCCCGCTACCTTCAAGTTTGTAGTTTGCCCAAAGCGACGCAAGGTGCTTTGAAACGAACTGCGGACGGTTGCCCTCGTTACCGCTGGTGCCGTTCTCGACGATCTCCGAGTCCATATAGGAATAGGCTGCGATCAGGTTGATATTGTTGGTCAACTCCGCCTTGGCTTCCAGATCGATGCCGCGAACGCGGACCTCGCCGATTGTGGATGGTTGAAGCGTGATGGGATCGGTAACCGAGATATTGTTCTTGGTCAGGTCATAAACCGACGCTGTGAACAAGGCAGGAAACGCGGACGGCTGGTATTTTACGCCGACTTCAATCTGTTCGCCGCGCTCGGGATCAATGCCGATGGCCGGAGGAGCAACCGATTCAGCATAACTCGTATAGACCGCCCATTCATCGGTCACCCGGTAGGTCAGACCGAACCGGCTCGTGAATTCGCTAAGATCACCATCCGCAGTCGTGTTCTTCAGATTGTTCGTCTGCGACAGGTCGAGCCAGTCATTGCGCAGGCCAACGCTGGCGATCAGCTTTTCTGCGAATGTCAGATCCTGCTGGAAATAGATCGCTTTGGTTTTCTGCCTGGTCGACGTGCTGCCGATAAGAGGCAGACTGACCGGAGCGCCTGTAAAGACAGGGTTGGTCCAGTCGATACCCGGAGCCGCTCCCCAGAACGTCTTGTTGGTGGCGGAATAATTATTGTATTCGATGCCTGCCATCGTCCGGCTTTCGAACCGGTCAAAGCTGGTCTCATATTTCAGGTTAGCATCGCCGACGAAATTCTCGGCTGAAGCTTCGTTCCCGAAAAAATCGCGTTTGGCGATTGTGGAACCATCGGTGGGCGTAGTCGAAATATAGGCATAGCCGAAATCGGTGTCCTGCTTGCTATAGCGCCCGTTCGCACTGAAACTCAAACCATTGCCGAAATCATGATCGAACATGGCACTGACGGTATTTCTGTCTGTGCCCCGATAGTTGAAATCAGGCTCGCCGAAAAAGCGGCTTCTGTTGAAATCCGTACCAACCGGATGACCGCCGCTTCCCGGAACGCCATTGCGGTGAAGATGATCGAAAATCACCGTCAGATTGGTCGCGTCGCTCGGACGCCATGTCAGCCCGCCCATGATGAACTTTTCATCGTCGCGCGAATAATCGTATTCGGCGTCGGCATCCTTGAACTTGCCGGTAAAGCGATAGGACAGCATGTCGTCGCCGGTGAGATTATCGCCAAAGTCGAAGCCGACTTCCTTGTGGTTGAAGGAGCCGCCGGTGACATAGGCTTCGCCAAAGCGCTCCCTCTTCGGTCGCTTGGTCACATAATTGACCAGACCGCCGGGATCGGAAACGCCGAAGGCCGTGGAGCTGGCGCCTTTCAGGACTTCGATACGTTCGAACGCATAGGGTTCTTCCCGTATGCCACCGAAGGGACGACCAAGGGAAAGCCCGTCGCGATAGGTGTTGGCGTCGAAACCGCGAATCTGGAAGAAATCGAACCGATCATCCGATCCATAGAAATTGGTGGAAACGCCAGCCGTATATTGCAGCGCCTGTTCGACGGTCTGCGCGTTGCGCTCCTGCATTTCCTTGGCGGTGATCACTGATACGGAAGCTGCCGTATCCATAATGTCCGTCGCCATCTTGCCGCCGCCAGTGGTTCTTGTTGCGACAATTGACTTTGAATCGTCATCGCTTCCACCTGTGCCGTCGACCGTAATGGTTTTCAGCACTGTGGGCGCTTCCATCGTCGTTGCCTGCTGCGCTGAAGCCAGGCTTGGCAAGGACACAACGAGCGCCGTGCATCCCAGAAGAATTGCTCTGCGATAGCGGACCCGGTTGGTTTTCTTCGTCTCGACGGTCTTTGAAATAGTCATGGTCAGGTCCGATATGCCGTTTGCGGTGGTCGCTTTTTTGCGACGGCGTTTCAAATCGTGGAGACACTGACCAGCGCTTCGATCAACGGCGGGATGAGCCCGGCGATCGATACGATGAAGAAACTGAAACTGTCCCCGCACCGCCACTAACTTGAGAACGTTTGTCCAGTATTGTAGAAAACTGCTTTTTTGTACGAAATCACGGTTAATTCGCACCAGCTTTATCGTGGTGCACGCTTCGGCCTTGACGCAATGGGTTTAACTTGAGAGTGAAAGGCCACTTTACATACAAGGAGAATGCGCCGGATGACGTGGTCCATTCGCTCTCTATTTTTCGTGGCTCTGTCCTGCATTGCAATCATCATGCCGCACGCTGCGCAGGCTGGTGAAAAGACTGCCTATCCGATTGTCATCAAACATGCTTTTGGGACAACCACGATAGAGAAAAAGCCCGAGCGGATTGTCACTGTTGCCTGGGCGAACCATGAAGTTCCTCTTGCGCTCGGCGTGGTGCCGGTCGGCTTTGCGCGCGCCAATTTCGGCGATGACGACAATGATGGTCTCCTGCCGTGGGTGGCGGCGAAGTTGAAGGAACTCGGCGCAGATGCGCCTGTCCTTTTCGATGAAGGCGACGGAATCGATTTCGAGGCAGTGGCCGAAACACGGCCCGATGTCATCCTTGCATCCTATTCCGGCTTGAGCCGGTCCGATTATGATACGCTGAGCCAGATTGCCCCGGTGGTTGCTTATCCCGAAGCGGCCTGGTCCACGGATTGGCGGGATATGATCCGCCTCAACAGCGCTGGCATGGGCATGGCGGCGGAAGGCGAAGCGCTGATCGCCAAGATTGAAGCCGAAATCGCCCAGACGGTCAGCCAATATCCGCACTTGAAGGACAAGTCGGCCATGTTCGTCACGCATCTCGACGCGACGGACCTCAGTACAGTCAATTTCTACACCACCAACGACACACGGGTGAAGTTCTTCAAAGACCTCGGCCTGAACTCGCCCAAGAGCGTCGTCGACGCCTCCAGACCGGGCCAGTTCTCCGGTTCCATCAGCGCCGAACGCGTAGACATGTTCGACGACGTCGACATCGTCGTGACCTATGGCAGTCAGGAATTGCTGGATGCCATGAAGGGCAACCCTCTTCTCGCCAGAATGCCGGTCGTCGAAAACAACGCGGTGGTTATGCTGGGCAGAAATCCGCTTGGAACAGCCGCCAATCCGACACCGCTTTCGATTTCTTGGGTGCTGAAGGACTATGTAGCCCTTCTTGCCGGTGCGGCCGATAAAACGAAATGACCGTCACCCGCCATACCCGGCATTCGAGCCCGCCGATCAGCACATATCGGTCCAGCAGAACCAAAACAGGCTGGCTTGGCACTGCTGTTTTTATTCTCCTGATCCTCTGCGTTCTGTCTGTATCGCTCGGCACGCGCGAAGTTCCCTGGTCGGATATTGTCGCAGCATTGCGCGGCCATCTAGACACGGTCGGACAAGCCGCTGTCGCCATGCGTATTCCACGCACCTTGCTGGCGCTTCTCGCCGGGGCAGCACTTGGACTGGCGGGTGCCATCATGCAGGGCATTACACGTAATCCGCTGGCGGACCCCGGCATTCTGGGTGTCAACATGGGCGCATCGCTCGCCGTCGTCATCGGCGTCGCCTGGTTCGGTATCGTCTCGGCACCCGCCTATATCTGGACAGCCATATTCGGCGCAGGTTGTGCCGCCGTTTTCGTCTATACGATCGGATCGCTTGGTCGCGGCGGCGCGACACCGCTCAAGCTTGCTCTTGCAGGTGCAGCCACATCCGTCGCATTTTCCTCACTGGTCATTGCCGTAGTCCTGCCGCGCAACGATATTGCCGGTGGCATCCGTGCATGGCAGATCGGCGGCGTCGGGGGAGCGACTTTCGATCGCCTCAACTATGTGCTGCCGTTTCTCGTTGTCGGCTTCGTCATCAGTCTCTTGTCAGCCCGCAAACTGAACTCGCTTGCGCTTGGCGACGAACTTGCCGCCGGTCTGGGTGAACGGGTTGCCATCGCGCGCGCCGTCGCGGCGCTCGGCGCAATTCTCCTTTGTGGTGCAACCACCGCCATCTGCGGCCCCATCGGATTTGTCGGGCTGGTCGTGCCGCATCTCTGTCGCCTGCTGGTCGGGGTCGACCATCGCTGGCTGTTACCATTCTCGGCGCTCAGCGGAGCTTGTCTCCTGCTTGCCGCCGATATTGTCGGACGGCTCATTGCGCGCCCGGCCGAACTTGACGTCGGGATCGTGACGGCCCTGATCGGAGCGCCGTTTTTCATCTGGATCGTCAGACACCAACGGATTGGCGAGTTGTGACAATGCTGCTTCCCGCCGCCGATCTCATCGCCCGAAACCGCCACAGTCGCACCCGCAAGCGCAATCTTGTCATCGGCCTACTTCTGGTCATTCTTGCCGCATTCTTCCTCCTCACTTTGATGCTCGGGCAATCCTTTACTCCGCCGAAAGATGTCATCCGGGTGCTTCTGGGTGAAGAGGTTCACGGAGCAAGCTTCACGGTCGGCAAACTGCGCCTGCCGCGTGCCGTTCTGTCCGTACTGGCAGGGCTGAGCTTTGGCCTCGGCGGTGTTGCATTCCAGCTTATGCTTCGCAATGCGCTGGCAAGCCCTGACATTATCGGCATCAGTTCGGGCGCAAGCGCTGCCGCCGTTTTTGCAATCGTCGTGCTCTCAATGAGTGGGCCGGTTGTTTCCGTCTTCGCTGTTGTCGCCGGACTTGCCGTGGCGCTCGCTGTCTATGGCCTTTCCTTCAGGAACGGGATTGCCGGAACCCGACTTATTCTGGTCGGCATCGGTGTTTCGGCAATGCTCGAAAGCTTCATCGCCTATATTCTTTCTATCGCGCCCGCCTGGAGCTTGCAGGAAGCCATGCGGTGGCTGACCGGCAGCGTCAACGGTGCTCGGCTGGACCAGATGCTTCCGCTTCTGGTCGCTCTGATCGTCTTTGGCGGGCTGCTGCTGAGCCGGTCGCGCGATCTCGAAGCATTGCGACTTGGTGACGACAGTGCTGCAGCGCTGGGAACCCAGGTCGGGCGAACCCGGATCGTCATCATTATCGCTGCCGTCGGCATGATTGCCTTTGCCACATCCGTCGCCGGACCTATTGCTTTCGTCGCCTTCCTGTCCGGGCCTATTGCCGCGCGCATCATCGGCAATAACGGTTCCCTTCTCATCCCGTCTGCGCTGGTCGGAGCCATACTCGTTCTCGTCGGCGATTATTGCGGACAGTTCCTGCTGCCGGGTCGCTACCCGGTCGGCGTCATTACCGGGGCTCTCGGCGCTCCCTATCTCATCTATCTCATCATACGCGCCAACCGCAGCGGGGCATCCCTATGACCGACCACACGCTTATCGTTCGCCAATTGACCACCGGCTATGGCGACAGGCTTGTGCTGGACGGTCTCGATCTTGAGATACCGTCCGGCAAGGTGACCGCAATAGTCGGAGCAAATGCGTGCGGAAAGTCCACACTTCTGCGAACAATATCGCGACTTCTGACGCCGCGCCGCGGACAGGTACTGCTTGACGGCAAGTCGATCCACACGCTTCCATCCCGGCAACTGGCACAGAAACTCGGCCTGCTGCCACAGTCGCCAATAGCACCGGAAGGCATATTGGTTGCCGATCTCGTCAGCCGGGGACGGAACCCCTATCATGGCGTTTTCTCGCGTTGGACGCGGGCAGACGACGAAGCAATCGCATCAGCTCTTGAGGCCACCCGGACAACCGAACTGGCCGATAGACCAGTAGATGAACTTTCAGGCGGTCAGCGCCAGCGTGTATGGATCGCCATGGCGCTGGCGCAGCAGACCGATATTCTCCTGCTGGACGAACCCACGACTTTTCTGGATATCAGCCATCAGGTCGAAGTGCTGGATCTGCTCACCGATCTCAACCAGGAACGGGGAACCACAATCGTCATGGTCTTGCACGATCTCAATCTTGCCGCCCGCTATGCAGATTTTCTGGTCGCAATGGCCGACGGGCGGCTGCATGTGACCGGGGCGCCCGACGGGGTGCTGACGGAACAGAATATCCGCGACGTCTTTCACCTGGAAAGCCGCATCATGACCGACCCGACCTCCGGTCGCCCCATCATGCTGCCCTTGGGACGGCATCGCCTCAAGGAAGAACCTTACAAAGATCAGGACGTGATTTCGACCGTGTAAGTTTAGACTTCCTCGCAGGCAGGCTGGCATCAACCTACCAGATTAGCCCGCATTTCAGGCAGTGCGCTCGATCACCCCTCATGCCGCGATCCGCAGATCGCGGCTTTTTCCGTGCTGACCGCACTTCACATGCAGAACTGGAGCTCAGGCCAGTTAGCCTTTTGCGCAGCGCCCCCAAATTATCTATAATAATTTCACTTGCGTCACGTTCTCGCTCCGCAATAATCTATATTTCATAGATTCTTTCCAATTTTATAGATAAAATGGAGCGCGCATGTTGAATACGGTGAAAGCGGCGTCGAAAAACAACGAAGAACCAGCGTTCAAATCGGAAGAAAGCGAATGGACGCTCGCTAGAGCCCGCATCCTCTATGATCTTCCGTTCAACGATCTTCTGTTCGATGCACAGAGCATTCACCGCGCGAACTTCAACCCCAACCGCGTCCAGCTCAGCAAATTGCTCAACATCAAAACGGGTGGCTGCCCGGAAGATTGCGGCTATTGCAGCCAGTCGGCGCATCATGCATCGGGCCTGAAAGCCTCTAAACTGATGAGCCTGGACACAGTTCTCGAAGAAGCACAGAAGGCAAAGGATAGCGGCGCGACCCGCTATTGCATGGGCGCGGCCTGGCGCAGCCCGAAGCCGCGTGATGAACCGGCCATCGTGGAAATGGTCAAGCAGGTGAAGGCGCTCGGTCTGGAAACCTGCATGACGCTCGGCATGTTGAATCCGGATCAGGCACAGACCTTTGCGGAAGCCGGCCTTGACTACTACAACCACAATATCGATACGTCGGAACGATTTTACCCACAGATCATCACGACGCGCAGTTTCGATGATCGTCTGGAAACGCTCGCCCATGTCCGGGAAGCCGGGATCAAGGTTTGCAGCGGCGGCATCCTCGGCCTTGGAGAAACCGAAGACGACCGCATCGACATGCTGGTGACACTGGCAAATCTGCCGACACCTCCAGAAAGCGTGCCGATCAACATGCTGATCCCGATGCCCGGATCACGACTGGAAAAAGCCTCTCCCGTTGATCCCATCGCCTTTATTCGGATCATCGCACTTGCGCGTCTGATGATGCCGCAATCGCATGTGCGCCTGACAGCCGGACGCAATTCGATGAGCGACGAAATGCAGGCTCTTTGCTTCTTCGCCGGCGCAAACTCGATCTTTATCGGTGACACGCTGTTGACCGCCGCCAATCCGGGCGAAGACCGCGACACAAGCCTCATGCGGCGGCTCGGCCTGACTGCCGATTCACTGGACACCCATGCATGAATGCCGATCCATTGGCCCGCTATGCCGCGAAGTTGAAAAACTTGCAGCGGCGCGGACGTCTGCGCACCCTTTCAGATAAGGGCGGGGCGGATTTCAGTTCGAACGACTATCTGGGCCTTGCCGCCGCGCCTGCTATCCGCGAGGCATTGATTGCCCAACTGGAAAACGGCCTTGTCAACGGGGCTGGCGGCTCACGATTATTGCGCGGCAATCACCGGGAACACGAACTTCTGGAAGCCGAAGCCGCCGCCTATTTCCGTTCGCCGTCGATGCTTTATTTCAGCAATGGCTATGCGGCAAATCTCGCGGTTCTCGCTACATTGCCGCAGCGCGGCGACCTGATCGCCTATGATGCGCTCATCCATGCCAGCGCACATGAAGGCATGAGAGCCGGAAAGGCCGAAGCCGTTTCGATCCCGCACAACGATGCGAACGCATTCGACAGGGCAATCCACGCCTGGCGCGCGAAGGGCGGAAACGGCACTCCCTGGATTGTGGTGGAAAGCCTCTATTCGATGGATGGCGACTGTGCACCGCTAACCGACCTCGTTGAAATTGCTGACCGGCACGATGCCTTTATCTTCATCGACGAAGCTCATGCCACGGGCGTGCACGGCCCAGATGGGCGGGGCTTTACTGCCGGGTTGGAAGGCCGACGAAATGTGATTGTGCTTCACACCTGCGGCAAGGCCATGGGCAATGCCGGTGGGCTGGTTGGAGCCGATCCAGTTCTTCGTGATTTTCTCGTCAACCGTGCACGACCTTTCATCTATTCGACTGCCCCCTCGCCCTTGCAAGTATCCGCAACGCGGCTTGCACTGAAGACCATGGCCGCCGAAGGCCATCGTCGGCACGAATTGCACCGGCTTATCAAGTTCGCCAATGAACAGTTCGCCAACCGTTTCGGAAAACGCGGCAGCGGAACGCAGATATTACCGCACATCATCGGCGATGCCGACCGCACATCGCGCATTGCGCATCGCATGCAGGCCGAGGGCTTCGACATACGTGCCATCCGCCCGCCGACAGTGCCTGCGGGCACGGCGCGGCTGCGTATCACCATCACGCTCAATGTCGATGAACCCACGATAGAACGCATGTTCGAGCATCTTGCAGCCGTCATGGCAGAGGAAATGATATGAGCCACATTTTCGTCATTACCGGCACTGATACGAACATTGGCAAGACCATCTTTTCCGCAGCCCTCGTGGATGCGCTCAACGCTTATTACTGGAAGCCGGTGCAGTCAGGACTGGAGGAGGCAACCGACAGCGAAACCGTGATCCAGCTTGCCGGACTTCCATCCCGGAAAATCATCCCGGAAACATGGCGCCTGAAAACACCGGCCTCGCCGCATCTCTCGGCACAGATCGACGGGGTGGAGATCGATACGGATGCGCTCGAAGTGCCGTCGGTCGATGCTCCTCTGGTGATCGAAGGCGCAGGTGGATTGCATGTACCGCTGACGCGCCGCACGACATTCATCGACGTTTTTGCGCGGTGGCAAAAGCCGGTCATTCTTTGTGCCAGAACCGGTCTAGGCACGATCAATCACACATTGCTTTCGCTTGAGGTATTGAACCGGCGCAATATTCCCGTGCACGGCATTGCCTTCATCGGCGATCCACAACCGGACACCGAACAGATCATCCCGGAACTGAGCGGCGTGCGTAAACTGGGCCGACTGCCGCGCCTTGCAACGCTCGATCCGGAAACGCTCCGCAGCGCTTTTCAGGCGCACTTCGACCTGAATATTTTTAGTGAGGCTTCCAAATGACCGGGCATTTGTCTCCTGTCTGGCATCCCTTCACGCAGCACGCTACGGAACCGGCTTTTCGCAAAATCGTCAGAACTGACGGCGCCTATCTGCAGGATGAAACCGGCCGTTCCGTGCTGGACGCCATATCGTCCTGGTGGGTGATCACCCACGGGCATCGCCATCCGACAATCATGACGGCAGTCCGGGACGCACTGGAACGCTTCGACCAGATTATTTTTGCCGAGTTCACCCACGAACCGGCAGAAAAGCTGGCGGAAGAACTGGTCAAGCTCGCTCCGCAGGGCCTCGCCCATGTGTTTTATTCCGACAGCGGTTCCACCTCGGTCGAAGTCGCGCTCAAAATGGCGCTTGGCTTCTATCACAATAGAAACGAACGGCGCTCGCGCATCGTGGTGATGGAGCATAGCTATCATGGCGATACGATCGGCACTATGTCCACCGGCGCGCGCGGCGTGTTCAATGCGGCTTATGAAGCCCTGCTGTTTCAGGTCAATACGATCCCGTTTCCCACAGCGGAGCGGGAGCAGGAAACACTCGATGCACTGGAGCAGTTCTGCCGCAGTGGCGAGATTGCCGCCCTATTAATTGAGCCGCTGGTTCTGGGTGCAGGCGGAATGAAAACCTACTCCGCACATCTTTTGGCTGCATTTCGACAGATTACGCAGCGTTACGGAACCCTCCTGATCGCCGACGAAGTGATGACGGGGTGGGGACGCACTGGCACCATGTTCGCCTGCGAACAGGCAGGCATCGCGCCAGACATTCTGTGCCTTTCCAAAGGCATTACCGGAGGGGCTCTTCCGCTGGCTGCAACTCTCAGCACGGCGGAAATCTTCGAGGCACATTTCTCGAAGGACCGCAGCCGCACATTCTTTCATTCAAGCTCCTATACGGCCAATCCGATAGCCTGTGCGGCTGCATGCGCCAATATCGAAGTCTGGCAAACGGAGCCCGTTTTGGACCGTATCGAAACACTGGGACGCTGGCATTCGGAAAGACTGGCGCAATTCCGGAACGACCCTCGTTTCACCAATATCCGCCAGCAAGGAACCATTGCGGCTCTCGATCTTGCAGCAGAACAAACCGGTTATCTTTCCGATGCAGGACCGAGAATAAAAGCCTTCTTCCGTGACAGAGGTGTGCTTTTGCGTCCGCTTGGCAATGTGATCTATCTGATGCCGCCCTATTGCGTAACACCCGCCGATCTCGACCTCGCCTATGAAGCGATTGATGCGGCAGCAGACATGATAAAGGTCGCTGCGCGATGAGCATTTCGAGCCGAATGGCAGGCTTCGGCCATTATGTGCCCGACCGCCGAATCGAAAATGCCGAACTGGAACAGCGTTTCGGGCTTGATGCAGGCTGGATCGAAAAGCGCACCGGCATTCGGGAAAGGCGCTGGGCAGAACCGGATGAAACGCTGACCGATATGGCGATGAAGGCCGGAGCAATGGCGCTCGACGATTCCGGTCTGCCGCACAACTCCGTGGCACTCGTCATTCTTGCCACATCGACACCCGATCATCTTCTGCCACCCTCCGCCCCGCTTCTCGCCCTCAAGCTCGGCCTGAAAAATTGCGGTGGCGTCGATCTGGCGGGTGCCTGTTCGGGGTTCCTTTATGCGCTTGTGCTGGCCGACAGCTTTGTCAAAAACTTCCGAAAACCGGTTCTTGTCGTGGCGGCCAATATATTGAGCCGCCGCATCAATATGGCGGAACTCAACACGGCAATTCTCTTTGCCGATGCTGCCGGGGCCATCCTGCTGGCACCGTCCAGCGACCCGCGCGAAGGACTTGCTGGAGCAGCACTGACGTCTGATGGCGACAGTTATGGCCTGATAACCATTCCGGCTGGCGATACAAGAATGACCATGCCGGACGGAAAAGCCGTCTTCGCACAAGCCGTTCGCATGATGACAAGTTGCGCAACAAATGCCCTTGAACAAGCGAGCCTTACCGCCGCCGATGTGGGCCGGTTTTTTCCTCATCAGGCAAATGCGCGGATCATCGACACAGTCTGCGACCAGTTGCAGCTGCCTGCTTCCATCGCCGCCAGAACGATTGAAACATTCGGTAATTCGTCGGCAGCCACGATTCCGCTGTCGCTGTCGCTGGCATCGCGTTCGCGCCCCTTCCAACCCGGCGAACCGCTGCTTTTAACGGCAGCTGGCGCTGGAATGCTTGCAGGCGCTGCCGTCTGGAGAATTGGCAGCGGCTGAAACTCGATCACGCCTCGTGCTGGTTACGATATAGCTCGTAGGCAAAACGTGCGCGAACGCCGATATCGAGAAACGGCCTTGGCGGAACAGCCGACGGCGTTCCAAGGCTCAACATATCGGATATCAGCCCGTTATCCTCACCCAGTGCCATTTCGGCAGCGAGCCTTCCGCTGATCGTGCCCTTGGCGACGCCAACAGCGTTCTGGCAAACGGCACTCCAGACATTCGCTGCAACCTTCCCGAAACCCGGCGCACCATTGCGAGACAGACAGATATAGCCAGTCCATGTGTGTTCGACATCGACGCCGTGGAGCATCGGGAACCGCTCGTCGAAAAGGCGCTGATGATCCTGACGGATCGAAGCGCGGCGCATATCCGACTGACGCATACCAGGACAGAAATGGATATTCTGCCGGATGAGAATGCGACGATCGTTGGTATAGCGCATCGTGATGCCTGCAAAGGCGTTGGCAGGTGTGGATCCCCAAGACCCTATATTGCCAAGAACGGCTTGTTCCTTTTCGGTCAGGGGCCTGGTGAAGCTGGCATGAGCCGCAAAGTTCAAGAGTCGACCCTTCCAAAAGCCGAAACGCATCGCGAAGCCGTTAACCGCCACAATCGCCTTTGGGGCCGTTACGGTTCCGTCAGCGGTCCGCAGAACGACTTTTGCACCGAAATCCGCCTCCAGCACCGGCGACGATTCATAAAGCGTCACATTCTCCGGCAAAGTGTCACCCAATCCGCGATTGAGCGCAGCCGGATTAATCAGAACCGTACCTGGCGTATAGATGGAGGCGGCGAAATGCGGTGTGCCGAGACGCTTCGCCGTTTCCTTGCCGTCCAGCCATTCATAAGGCTCGTTCAGCGTCTTCAGCATCTCCAGCGTCGGCTGTAAAATCTCTTCCGCACCGCGCTCCGATGAAGCTGTGTGATATTTTCCGTCTTCACTCCAGTCGCAATCAATACCATGCGTTTTAACGCTATCGCGCAAGGAACCTATACCTGCACGAGCCAACCGCAGATAGGCGTGGCCTTTTGCCAGCTCCTCCAGAGACGACCCTACATTGTGCGGGAGATCGATGGCAAAACCGGAGTTGCGCCCCGACGATCCTTCACCAAGCTGCTGCCCATCCAGCACGACGATCTTAGCATCCGGCCGCAGCTCTGCGAGACGACGGGCAGCACCAAGTCCGGCAAAACCGGCACCGATCACAACGAAATCCGCAACGACATCACCACGCAAGGTCGGCTTTGGTGCACGCGCTGGCAGAAGTGCACTCCAGCCATTTGTCTTGTCATCCTGCGGGAGTAGTCCGATCTTCTTCATGGTCTGCTCTCAAGCTGCTGCGCCCAGTTGGACGGATAAAGGCTGTAAAATACCAGTGCATTTTCAGCGAAATAGGTGAGTTCTGTTCCAGAAGGCAGCCAGATCGTGTCAAACTGGCCAGCTTGCAGCGTCTCCCGCTCGGTTTCAATCGAGAGCTGTCCGTCAAGCACAAGGACGAGCTCGTCGTACTTTACCTGCCAGGGAATACGAGCATTGTTGAAACGAGCGAAGCCACCCGCAAGCTTGCTTCCGTCCTCGACGCCTGCCACTTCAACGACATTCGCCATTTCAGGAAAAGCAAAACGAGGCTGAAATTCCAAGGATGAAAACTGCATCACCCGGGGTGGTGTTTTAAGATTGTCCGCCAATGTCTTCTCACATGTCAGGCTAACGATTTTGCCTGAACCGCTCGCATAAAGTACATAAGTGTCCACAATATGCAATCTTTATGATCAAAGATTCTGCGCTCTGATCTTCAATCCGATAAATTCAACTGTGCCACGCCATCGGCAACTACCAATTTTCTTTTATTATCAATTAATTAGAACAGCGAAGCTTTCTACGACGACTTTTCGTCAACGAAGAAAGAGCTGGCTCGGGAAATTTGAACAGGGGGGATAAGTGGAATTTCTGCCTGACTTCGGCTTAGATGCCGTGAACAGGAGATACCATGACGAGACGACCGCGCCGGAACCATAGCCCGGCTTTCAAGGCAAAAGTGGCGCTCGCCGCCATTCGAGGCGAGCAGACGCTGGTGGAACTGTCCCAACAGTTTGACGTGCACGCCAACCAGATCAAGCAATGGAAAGACCAGCTCCTTGAGGGGGCGACAGGCGTTTTCGGCGATGAAGCGAAGGCGGAACCGACGGGTCCAACCGTCGATGTCAAAACGCTGCACGCCAAGATCGGGGAGCTGACGCTGGAGAATGATTTTTTAGCCGGAGCGCTCGGCAAGGCGGGATTGCTGAGCGGAAAGAAATGATCGACCGCGAGCACAAGCTGTCCGTCGTGCGTCAGGCGAAGCTTCTCGGCTTCAGCCGTGGCAGTGTCTATTATTCGCCGCGTCCGGTGTCTGACGGCGATCTGGCTCTGATGCGCCGGATCGACGAGTTGCATCTCGAATACCCGTTTGCCGGAAGCCGGATGTTGCAAGGGCTCTTGAGGGGAGAAGGGTTACAAACCGGTCGACTGCACGTCGCCACGCTGATGAAGAAGATGGGCATCGAGGCGATCTACCGTCGCCCGAACACGTCGAAACCGGCACCTGGGCACAAAATCTATCCCTACCTCCTGCGCAAGCTGGCGGTTACCAGACCCAATCAGGTTTGGGCGATGGACCTGACCTATGTTCCGATGGCTCGCGGATTTGTCTATCTCTGCGCCGTTGTGGACTGGTTCAGCCGGAAGGTTCTGTCGTGGCGACTGTCGATCACGATGGAGGCAGCCTTCTGCATCGAAGCAGTCGAGGAAGCGCTGGCCCGTTATGGCAGACCCGACATATTCAATACCGATCAGGGCTCGCAGTTCACCTCGATGGACTTCACGACGGTGCTGAAGAAGGCGGAAATCGCCATCTCGATGGATGGCAAGGGTGCGTGGCGAGACAACGTCTTCGTCGAGCGGCTCTGGCGTTCGATCAAATACGAGGAAGTCTACCTCCACGCCTATAAAACAGTGTCCGAGGCCCGCGCTGGCATCGGCCGCTATCTGACCTTTTACAATAGCCGACGCCCACATTCATCCCTTGACCGGCAGACACCGGATCAGGCCTACTTCAACGCGCTGGCACCAATGATGGTGGCGGCATAATCGAGGCGGAAATCCACTTAGCGAAACGCCCGAAACTGTTCAGACAAACCGAGCCACCTCTGAAAGCGTATTCATTTCTGTCTATAAATGGGATATCAAGACACGACGTCGGGATGATCATCCTGACGCTTTGCCGCCGCCTTCTCAAGAACAGCCATGTCATCCGGCGTTGGCTCAATCCCGGAAAAGGTTTTGAGATAGTCTTTTACCCTGCCCATTCGCATGGGAAGCGTCTCCTTCATCTGCAGCGTAAAGTGGCCGATCTGCGTGAAGTAAAGCACCCTGGCGCGCGTGCTCGCCTCATCTTCCGGATAGCCGAAACGCGCAAACATGCGTGTGAGAGCCTCCATGCGCTGGCGGTCTGACTCTTCAACGACCGAACGAATACGTGGCTCGTGACGCCCCCAGAAACGCACGGCAACATCAAGATCGGGCTCGAAGAGATTGTCATCAATCCAGCATTCGAACACATTGCAGACCGCCTTGTTGATCGTTGGCGCGGGCCGCATGGCGCGCTCGATAATTGGCCCGGTATTCTTGCTCAACCAGTGATCCAGCAACTGATCCTGCAAGTCCTGAATGCTTTCGAAAAACCAATAGAAGCTTGAGCGAGAAACACGTAGTTTTTTCGCCATCACCTGGATTTTGACTTGATCGATGCCTTCGCCGATCAACGTTTCCTTGGCCAGATTAAGCCAATCTTCCTTGGTGGAGCGACCACCGCCAGCTACCTCCAAGGAATTATCCACGTGGTTCATCGTTTCAACTCTCCACTGCTGGCTGCAACTGTTCGTTTTAACGCGCACCCTGTTCCGAACAACCATACTTTTCGGGATGCGCTCCCAAATATCGTACGCACATTTCTTGCACTATACGAGAAACAGTAAATGGTTTCACACGCCTGTCTTATATTTTTCATTTCCATATTTCCGAAGCAAGCCGCATGTAGTTTTCACCCATAACGTCTCTTACAATGCCTTCGGGATGGCCGCGTCGCAAAAGTATTTCAGCGATTTGGATCATACTGGACGGTGGCGCATATTCTGTTTTCATGGAGCCGTAATTGGCACTCTTGGGCCAATATTCAGGATGAGCGGCGCGAATGATTTCGACATTTGGTATATTTGTATCGGGAAAGAAATAGTCGAGACCAATACCTACATGGCGGGGCCCGACGAGGTCTATGACATAGTCTATATGGTCCGCAATACGTTCTGGCGACGCATGATCACCTCCCAGAAAACGGTTCAAACCAACAATGCTGACAATGCCACCCGTGCGTGCGCAAGCGCGAATCTGATCATCGTTGATGTTCCGCTCATGATCGCACAAGACGCGAGGATTGGAATGAGAGAAGATAACCGGCTTGTCCGTATAGGCCATTACATCCATTGTCGTTTGGTAGCCTGTATGGGAGAGATCAACGAAAATGCCGAGCCGGTTCATTTCGTCGATCGCTGCCCGACCAAAAGCAGTCAGCCCACAAGGCTCATCATGGCAGCCACCGCCAGCCAGATTGTTCCTGTTATAAGCGAAAAGCATCTGCCGTACACCGAGCGCGTGATAGAATTCGATCATATCAAGCCGCCCGTTGAGTGCATTCATACCCTCAATGTCAAAGGTGATTGCCATCCGTCCCTGGCGTTTTGCGTCACGGATATGCTCTGCAGATGTTGCGAGCAGATAGTGTTCAGGGCGCGCCAGAAACCATTTACGGAAGGAGGAGAGGGTTTTGACCGTGTCATACCATGACATCACATCGAAACCCACATTAACGGACAGGTAACTAATACCCGCGCGACGCCAAAGGTCGAGATTATTGAGTGTTGCATCGGCATCCGGCATAAATCCGGAATGCGAATCCCACACGATCATATCAGCGTAGAGGAGTCCGACCTCTCCACAGACCTGCGCCTCGTTTGCTTTCAATTTACCCTCCCTAAGCCAGATCTGATGATAATTTCATTTAACGTATGGGGCATACTGCGTCCATACATAAATGTATGCAATCCCCTTCGCTTGAACAGCAGAGGATTCTGCGAGACCCCCTTTGCTGGAAAATCTAGGTATTACTTATTAACATCATGAAATTGTTATATTTATTTTTGTTTGCATTAGCGCATGAAAATGATGCGCCAGATCCAACCCTAATAGAAGCAGAGCTTCTTTCCACATTATGCTGGTTCTCAACTGGACATAAGTGAACATATGTGTTTAGGTCAATCAACGACCATCAAGAAAATGGGAACAGCAATTCCGCCAGAAATCGAGCTTTCCAAAATCCGGCCTCGCACCTTCGGGCGGGTCTCGATATGGCAGTTCGTGATCTGGTTTGTTGCACGGGGAGAAGGCAATGGACGACAATTTTGACAACCGCTCGCTGCTATCAGGTGGCTTCAGCCGACGTAAATTTCTGAAGGCCTCGGTAACGGCGGGCGTCGGATTGACGTTCGGGCAATGGCAAGCTGGAACAGCTTTGGCGGATGAAACGCCTAAGCGCGGCGGACACCTTAAGATCGGACTGAGCGGCGGAGCATCAACAGACTCGCTCGATCCTGCGACATACATCAGTTCGTTCGCTCTCTGTCTCTCGCGCAGCTGGGGGGATACGCTCGTTCAGACAGATCCGAAAACGGGTGCAGCACTGCCCAATCTCGCCGAAAGCTGGGTATCTTCGCCGGATTCCCAAACCTGGACATTCAAAATCCGCAAGAATGTAAAATTTCATGACGGATCGCTCCTGACTGCCGAGGATGCCGCGCAAACTTTGCGCCGTCATAGTGATAAAAAGTCGCGTTCCGGTGCTCTCGGCTTTCTATCATCGCTGGAGAACATCAGCGTAAAGGACGGAGATCTGGTTCTCAAGCTGAATGAGCCTAACATCGATCTGCCGCTGATCCTCAATGCCTATCATCTCGTTGTGCAGCCTGGTGGTGGCATCGATAACCCGGCAGCAGGCATCGGCACCGGTCCTTACAGGATCGCGAGTTTCCAACCGGGTGTCCGCGTTCTTCTGGAGCGCAACAAGGACGGCTGGCGCGATGACCGCGGCTATGTCGACAGTGTTGAATTGCTGGTCATCAATGATGTGACCGCGCGAACGGCTGCCCTTACTTCCGGGCAGGTTCATCTTATAAATCAATTAAGTGCGAAGACCGTTCCGCTTTTAAAGCGGGTACCAAACGTTGAAATCGTGAATGTGCCGGGACGCGGTCATGTCACCTTTCCAATGCGCTGCGACACCGGACCGTTTACCAATCCTGACCTTCGCATGGCGATGAAATATGCCATTGATCGCGAGCAGATGCTGCGCAACGCGTTTGGCGGCTTCGGCACGATCGGCAATGATTTCCCGATCAATACTACCTATCCGAATTTTCCTGCTGATATCGAGCAGCGCGCCTACGATCCGGACAAGGCCGCTTTCCATTTCAAGAAGGCCAATTATGACGGCCCTATCGTTCTGCAGGCTTCAAATGCCGTCTTTGCCGGTGCCGTCGATGCGGCAATTCTGTTGCAGGCGAGCGCTAAAGCTGCCGGTATTCAGGTCGACGTCAAGCGCGAACCGGAGGACGGCTACTGGACGAATGTGTGGCGTGTCGCGCCTTTCTGTATGTCGTATTACGGCAGCCGCCTGACACAGGACTTGATGTATTCGACCGAAAATCTTTCAACGGCCGCAACGAATGAGACCTATTTCAACAGTCCTCAACTCGACGGGATTTTGAAGAGCGCTCGCGCTGAAAAGGACGAAGACAAGCGTAAGACGCTTTATCAGGACGCCGCCGTGATCGTCCGCGACCAGGGTGGCTCGCTGATCCCTATCTTCAACAACTATATCAGCGCGAAGCTCAACTCTGTGAAAGGATATGTCGAAGATGTCGGCAATGACCTTTCAAACGGTTACGTCACCTCACGCGTCTGGCTAGAGTCCTGATTGCAAGGGAGCGGACGCAGCAATGAGCGTGTTGGCAAACAAGACAAACATCATAGGAAGATGGCTTAGCGGCAGCTCGATCGGAACACTGATCGCGCGCCGTCTCGGTCTGAGCGTCGTGCTTCTATTCTGCACGACGCTGCTGATCTTCGCAGGCGTCGAGGCCTTGCCCGGCGATTTTGCCTCCACCTATCTGGGGCAATCTGCGACACCACAGGCCGTCGCCAATATCCGCCACGATCTCGGCCTCGACCGTTCGGCTGGCGAGCGTTATGTCGCCTGGCTCTCGGGCATCACACATGGCGATCTTGGCACATCATGGGCAAACCGCAATTCGGTCGCCGAGCAACTGGGCAAGCGCTTAGCGAACTCCCTATTCCTTGCCGGGGTCGCCGGCGCCATCGCCATACCACTTGCCATTTTGCTCGGCATGATCTGCGTCCTTCATCGCAATCGCCTGACAGACCGTCTTATCGGCGTTGGGGCACTCGCCGCAATCTCGTTACCGGAATTCTTCGTCGGCTATCTGATGATCCAGTATTTTGCCGTGCAACTCGGTTGGGCAATCTTTCCGGCCACAGTCTATGACGGCATGCCGTTTCTGCAACGCCTGTCGGTCGTCGCCCTTCCGGTTGCAACACTGGTGATCGTCGTCCTCGCCCATATGATGCGCATGACACGTTCGGCAATTCTCAACGTGATGTCCGCACCCTATATCGAAACGGCTGAACTGAAAGGGCTCTCGGCATTGCGTGTCATCGCATCACATGCCGCTCCCAATGCCGTCGCCCCTATCGTCACGGTGGTCGCCCTCAATCTGGCCGCGCTCATTGTTGGCGTTGTGGTTGTGGAGGTCGTGTTCGTTTATCCCGGCATCGGGCAGTATATGGTCGATGCCGTTACGGTGCGCGACATGCCTGTCGTTCAGGCTTGCGGCCTCGTTTTTGCAGCGATCTATATCGTGCTCAATACGATTGCCGATATTGTTTCTCTGCTGGCCAATCCTCGCCTGAGGCATCCGCGATGAATTTTCAATCTGCTCCACTCAGCGCATGGATCGGCCTGGTAGGCCTTGTCACGATATTGCTATGTGCTCTCCTTGCACCCTGGATCGCGCCTTATGACAGCAACGCGATTGTTGGCGAAGTTTGGGCACCGTCGGGGGCTGAATTTCTGCTCGGTACCGATAATCTTGGGCGCGATCTCCTGTCACGTCTGCTTTTCGGCGCGCGGGCGACCGTATTCGTAGCGCTTGCGGCAAGCATCATTGCCTTTTCGCTTGGTGTTACACTCAGCTTCATTGCAGTCACCGTCGGCGGCACGACGGACCAGCTTATGTCGCGGATCAACGATCTCTTCATGTCGATCCCCGCGCTCATTCTGGCACTGATCGTTCTTGCTGCCCTACCATCTGGAACCTGGACCCTGATTGCAGTCATGGGACTGATCGAAGCGACCCGTGTCTATCGCATCGGACGTTCCGTAGCGCTCGACATCAGTGTCATGGATTATATCGAAGGTGCCCGTCTGCGCGGTGAGAGCACGCTGTGGATCGTCTTTCGTGAAATCCTCCCGAATGTGGCAGCACCCTTGCTGGGCGAATTCGGATTGCGGTTTGCCTTCTCCGTTCTTTATCTTTCCGCGCTCTCTTTCCTTGGTTTGGGCATTCAGCCGCCAGTTGCGGATTGGGGCGGCATGGTGAAGGACAACAAGGACGGTATCGTCTTTGGCATCTCGGCAGCACTCGTCCCCGGTGCCGCAATTGCCCTACTCGCGATCTGCGTCAACCTTGTGGTCGACTGGCTCATCAACAAGAGCGCTTCTACGCGGAGGAGCCGATAATGTCTGGCGGCCAGCACAATACGCTTCGCATTCACAACCTGCGGATAGAAGTTCCGGCAGCATCACCAATAGTTCTGGTCAACGACATATCATTCGAGGTCGGCAGCGGGCAGGTACTCGGTCTGATCGGCGAATCCGGAGCTGGGAAATCCACCATCGGCCTGTCCGCCCTCGCCCATACACGTGGCGGAGCCCGGATTACCGGCGGTGAAATCTGGCTCAACGAACAGAATATTTTGCAACTGCCCGGCAAGGCAGTACGCGGCATCCGCGGCACGGAAGTCTGCTATGTTGCGCAATCCGCTGCGAGCGCCTTTAACCCGGCTAAACAACTTGGCGATCAAGTTATAGAGGCGTCGGTTCACCACGGCGTTTTTACGCGGCAGAATGCACAAAAGCGTGCCGTCGAGCTTTTCCGTATTCTCGGTTTGCCGGAACCGGAACAGTTTGGAAAACGTTATCCGCATCAGGTATCCGGTGGCCAGCTTCAACGCGCAATGACGGCCATGGCCCTTTGTCCCAGCCCGAGCCTCGTCGTCTTCGACGAACCGACGACCGCGCTCGATGTGACAACCCAGATCGGTGTTCTTGCCGCCATCAAGGACGCGATAAGACAAACTGGAACGGCCGCTCTTTATATCAGCCACGATCTTGCAGTGGTGGCGCAGATTGCCGATGAAATCATGGTGCTGCGCCACGGCTCGATGGTCGAACACGGAACCGCAAGCCAGATCATCGAAAAGCCGGTTGAACCATACACGAAAGCATTGGTGAGCGCCAAGAACCCGGTACCCAAGAAGGCACCCCTCGACGGCCTGCCACTCCTTGTCGTAGACAAGGTCAGCGCTGGCTATGGTGCTGCGACTAACATACTGGAGGACATCAGCTTTAAGCTGCGGCGCGGAACCACACTTGCGGTCGTCGGTGAATCCGGTTCGGGCAAGTCAACGCTTGGACGCGTGATTACGGGACTGCTAGCACCGTCAGCCGGAACGATCCAATTTGATGGAACGGCACTCCCCGCTTCTTTCAACAAGAGACCCCGCGAATTATTGCGCCGTATTCAGCTGATCCATCAGATGGCGGATACGGCACTCAATCCCAGACACAGCGTCAGAGAGCTGATCGGTAGACCACTGTCGCTCTATTTCGGCATGAAAAAGACCGACCGGGAACAGCGTGTGCGCGAACTGCTCGACCAGATTGAACTCGGACCGCAATTTCTGGATCGCCTGCCATCGGAACTTTCCGGCGGACAAAAGCAGCGCGTCGCAATTGCCCGCGCGCTCGCTGCCAAACCAGAGCTTATCGTCTGCGATGAACCGACATCGGCGCTCGACCCGCTGGTTGCCGAAGGCATTCTCGAATTGTTGTGCCGCCTCCAGGCCGAAACAGCGATCAGCTATCTGTTCATTACCCACGATATCGAGATCGTGCGGGCTATCGCCGATAGTGTTGCCGTCATGCATCACGGTCGGATCATACGCTATGGCGACAAGACATCTGTCCTGTCGCCACCCTTCGATGACTACACGAAATTGCTTCTGGACAGCGTTCCCAAGCTCGAAATCGGCTGGCTGGACCGTCTGCAGGCAGAGCGCCGGAACACAGATAACAAGATCGATACAGACGGTTATCGGCAACTGGCACCAAACAGAACAATCAGGCAGGAGAAAGCAACATGAGCTGGCGTGAATACATTGATCGGGAACAGGAACGCTTTGTCGCGGATCTTCTGGACTTCATTCGCATCCCTTCGGTTTCGGCCGTGCCTGAACATGCTCCCGACGTAAAGCGTGCTGCTCAATGGATTGCCGACCGCCTCACCAAATCCGGCCTTGAAAATGTTGTCGTGCTACCAACCGCAGGCCATCCTTGCGTTTATGCCGATTGGCTTCATGCCGGGCCGGATAAACCGACCGTGCTTATTTACGGTCACTTCGATGTACAGCCAGCCGAGCCCTTCGACCTGTGGACGTCACCACCGTTCGAACCTGAAATCCGCGACGAACGTGTCTACGGTCGAGGGGCATCGGATGACAAGGGCAGCCTGCTGACATCGGTTTTTGGCGTAGAAGCGCTTTTGGCCACCGAAAAAGCCTTACCGGTCAATGTGAAGTTTATCTTCGAGGGGCAAGAAGAGATCGGCTCGCCTGATCTGCCGCCCTTTGTTGAAGAAAATCGCGAGCGGCTTGCTGCAGACATGATTTTCTCAGCCGATGGACTACAGTGGAGTGCAGATACACCGCAGCTAGTCATGGGACTGAAAGGTATTGTCGGGCTGGATATCGTTGTCACCGGCCCGCACTCCGATCAGCATTCGGGCCTGCATGGCGGCGGCATAGCAAACCCGGCAACTGCACTTGCCCAGATCCTGGCCTCCTTGAAGTCTGTCGACGGTCGCATCACTGTCGATAATTTCTATGACGATGTGTTGCCCCTGACCGATGATGACCGAGCTGCGATGGCGCGTATTCCGTATGACGAAGCCGACTATCTAGCCCAGTCTGGCGCACCGGCGACAGCCGGCGAACCGGGATATACAACCTATGAACGCCTCTGGGCACGTCCGACACTGGACGTGAACGGCGTATATAGCGGCTGGCAGGGAAGTGGTGTAAAAACCGTTCTGCCAGCCCAGGCGACCGCCAAGATCACCTGTCGCCTTGTTGCGGGTCAAACACCCCGACGCGTGGTGGAGCTTATCACCAAGCATGTCGAACGGCATCTTCCATCAGGTGTAACGGCGAAGGTCGTTCATCTGCCCGGCGACGCCGACCCGTTCATCGTTCCCTATGGGCATAATTCCAGCCAGATCGCAGCAAATGTTCTGGAGGAAGTCTATAACCGCAAGCCTTACATTGCCCGGCTCGGTGGTTCGATACCTGTCATGCAGACCTTGCTCGACGTTCTCGGTGTTCACGCCACAATGTTCGGCTTCTCGCATGGCGATGAAAATCTTCATGCGCCAGACGAGTTTTTCCGCCTTCCGGTCTTTCGCCAGGGGCAGATAGCCTATGCCCGTCTCTTGCTCGAGCTGGGGCGCACGAACGGCTGAAACTACGGCGAAACGCATGGCATGAAAGCTTCACCCGGTGTTTCGATAGCGTTTCAGAACCCCATTTCTGAAACGCTATCGACACCAAACAGGTAACGCAACCCGACAAGTTCCAGATGATCAGATCTTGAAGATGGATTGGTTTCAAATGTCGACAGCAACGCAGGCATTGGACACGATTGCAGAGCTGCAATTTCTGGAGAGCCGGATAAATACAGTTGGCTTTTCTCGAAGCAATCCTCGTCTTTATAATTCAATCAACGAGGCCGGTCGCGGTAAAATCCCATCGTCACCGGGCATTGGGAACGAGCCTTCGCCAGCTATCCGATGCTATCGGGTGGACACCATTACGATTGCCAAGGCAGAACTTGAAGAGCAAAGCCTTTATCTCACTCTCACGCGTTCATCTGTGGAATTCCAGAACAAGTATATTGTTCAGGCAGTCCTTACAGGCGATGCTACGTTCCAACACAATGGCTTCGATGTTTTCGTCGGGCCGGGCGACATGATTGTTATCGATACGTCGAAACCTTTAGCGGTGAAGTCCACCATTGGTAGCACACATACGGTCGCGATCTTGCCACGTGAGCTTCTTGAACGGTCGCTTTCAACTTCAGATCCGCACGGTATGGTTTTCAGTCAAGCGAAACCGACCACACGTCTTTTGATGGAATTTCTAGCCAGTCTTGTTGAAAATTCCAGCAACCTCACCAATCGCGAGGCCATGGCGGCACAGGACGCGTTGATATCGCTTCTGGTTGCCTGCTTAAACAGCGCAACAGAATGCACTGAAGAATCTACCGCGATCAATCTTTCGCTGCGTCGCCGGGTCTTGATCTATATCGACGCCAATCTGCTGAACCCCGCACTGAACCCTGATATGGTGCGCCGCGAACTCAATATATCACGCTCACATCTTTATCGCTGTTTCGAACGGGATGGAGGTGTGATGACGCTGATCCGGAACAAACGGCTCGCATTCGCGCATCGATTGATCGTTACAAACCAAGGCAAACGATTTACGTCGAAAGAACTCGCTTACATGTGCGGTTTCAACGATGGGAACCAGTTCACCAAAGCATTCAAGAGCTTCTTCAATATACATCCGAAAGATGCCATGGTTCTAGCGGACTAAATTTGATGTTTGATATCCGTTCGACATGGCCCTCGCGGAAGCATGGCTCGTCCTGACGCAGATAGAAGCCCAGATTTCTGTAAATGCTTTGCGCCTTGACAATCTCGACCAAATTGCAGTGCGACCATCTGGCATGTTATCCGGAATACTTGCCACTTTTCGTCGTCGAGCAATTGCACCTTGACGGACTTATCGAAATGGCGGCCCTTAGAGCGCGTTTCGATCTGACTGAATCAGATCGATACTCTAGCTATTTGGTCTAACGCGCATCTTTTCCGAAAACCGTTTCACACCTTTCGGGATGCGCTCTAAACATCCAAGCAGTCTCAGCTTCTTAACATTCAAAATGTTACTGCCGCCATCCTAGATGAAACGCTTGTGACGTTTCCAAACTATCTGCGCTTCACAACACATTCATAACTGCCAAATGAACACGGGAGGCACTGCCCACCTTTTTCGTCGCAGAAGACTCTGCATGTCCAGTAAGACCCATAATCGCAAAAGTCAGGCTTCATCTTTTTTGTCATAGCTGCAAATTTTAAAGTCGGAAGCGCGTTAGGGATTGTTGACACGCTCATCGGGCCCGAACTGGGTGCCGCATATACACCTACGGTGCCGAGCAAAATAAAACCGACAGCAAGAAAGGATAGGTGCGATTTCATGACGACCTCCTATAACAAGGTCCTGCTATCATGAGCCTGTTTTCAAATCGGTGCACACCCAATCCAGCTGGTGCAAGAATGTATTGGCAAAAAGGCATTGCGAAGTTGTCTTGATAAAACCGAACAGTAATAATCCGCCGATGATCTGGCGCTCGTCACAAAGGTCCGGTCAGCGATGACGTTCATAGAGCAATCGTGGAATGCTGTGTAGTCAGTGTAACTGCGTTCAAAAATAAGCCATCTCGTGCAATGGAAATTCTTGCAACGAAACCGTTATTCCTGTTCTGAAATATGCCCCCGGTATGGACCGGGGGCTTGAGTTCGCGGGAGGTTAAATCGTGTTGCCTACCAGTTGACCTTGAAGCCGATATTACCCTTGATGGCATAGCTGTCGGCGAAATGATTGAGCGACGTGTTGAGCGAGCCTTCGCCGTAGAACGCATATTTGTTGTCGGCCCAGGCGTAGGTGCCACCGGCACCGATGCCACCCCAAGTGCCATCATCATCGGTGAGCAGCGCAAGATCGAGAGGCAGAGAAGGTGTAGCTTGCCGCAAGACGGCAGTGATCGTCCGGCCATCATGCCGAATATTCTGAATCGCCAGTTTGCGGCGGATAGACCGAAACAGAAGTGGGTGGCCGATTTTACCAATCTATGAACGGCTGAAGGTTGGCTCTATGTGGCAGCTATCATCGAGCTGTTCTCTCGCCGTGTCGTCGACTGGTCGATGAATAACACTATGACCTCCCAGCTCGTGACCGACGCGCTGATCATCTGGCACGCAGGAAAGCCGGATGCGCGACTACATCACTCGGACCAGAGTAGCCGGTATATCAGCGAGCAGTCCAGCACTTCATGGCCTGACACGGCATCACCGGCTTAACTCGGCGCCCGAAAAACCAGCAGCAGGCCATGGTTTCAAATCTTATGTCCCTGTCGATCGGATGTTCAGTTCGAGAGATTTGGAGTTTGATTCGCGAGAGGTTAGTGACGCCGTCATACGCGCTAGATTATAAACCAATTCGCACCCAGTCGCAAAGCAAGCCAATCCCTAAATCATACCGCCAACCCGAACCTGTTGCAGTATCCGCGCCACATATCAGTTTCCGGCCAGCATCTTTGCAAGCATGAAGCCCGAGCCGGCACCGGTGCCAGCACCGGGCCAGTTGGAAGCACCGCACATATAAAGCGAGCGGATGGGCGTCTTGTAGCGCGAATAGCCTGCAATGGGGCGGAACAGGAAGTTTTGGTCAAGGTGATGTGAGCCGCTTAGATTATCACCACCGATAAGATTGGCGTTCTCACGCTCAAGGTCTGCGGGAGAAAAGACCGAGCGCGCCCGGATCATGCCGCCAATCCCGGGCGCATAGCGCTCGAGGATGCTTATGACCCGATCGGCATAGGCATCCTTCACACTGTTCCAATCTCCACCGGCGATCTCACCGATCGCGTCGCCCTTGATCTCTGCCGGGAGAACACGCACCTGTACCCACAGAACATGCTTGCCTTCCGGAGCACGCGATGGATCAATGGCCGTGGGCTGGCCAACCACAAGGGCCGGTTCTCCAGGCAGCAATCCATCCATAGCTTCCGCGTAAACGCGCGCCATCATGGCGAGGTCAGGGGCAATATGGACATAAGCGAAACGCTTGAGTTCAGCGCCCGCAGTCCAGTTTGGCAGCTCGTCCATGGCAAGATGGATCATCATCGTGCCGGGGCCGGCACGAAAAGCATTCGTCGCCTTGTGAACTTTTTGCGGAACAGCCGACTGGGGCAGCATGTCACTGCCAAACAGCACTTTGGGATTGAGATTGGCGATCACCGCTCGTTTCCCATTCAACGCGCGTCCGTCGGACAGAACCACACCCGTGGCCCTTCCGGCCTTGTCGAGACTGATCTTTTCAACACGCTGTCCAAGAATGAGTTGTCCACCCTTCTCCTGCAGGAGTCCCACCATCGCGCGAATGATCGTGTCGACTCCTCCTTTGCCGATGACCATGCCGAACGCCTGATTGGCCATTGACTCGAGATAGGGAAACAGCGCTCCGCCTGCGACGTCAGGTGCGAAGTCAAGATGCAGACCCCAAGCAGCCATCATGGCTTTGAGTTTGGGACTTTCAAAATTTGCGTCAAGAAAATCACGTGGCGTCGCCAGCAAAAGCTGTGCGACGCGCCAGAGATTATCCATACCGAGTGACCTGTAGGCCTTCCAGACTGTTCTTGCGGCGGCCAGAGACGGCATCGGCGAGCCGAGCAAGCCGAAAATATGCGGCGCATTGCGCTCAAAATCAGAGAGCATCGCCGCCCACGCCTCGGCATCAACGGGCGACAGCTCCGCAATCCGGGCATTCGTTACGGTCACATCGCTGGACACGCCAAGTTGGGTGCCATCGCGAAAGACACTGGCAAAGCAATCTTGTGCAGGTACGAACTCGAGACCGTGTGCTGCAAGATCTGCGGCGTAGGTTGCATGAAAAGCTGAGCCCGCGAACATCGACAGGTTCATGGCAGCCCAGTCATGACGGAAGCCCGACTCAGTCAGTTCCAAGGTCTTCACCGCCCCGCCAGGAGAAGCCGCTGCTTCGACAACAGCAACCCGCCAACCTTTTGACGCCAGATGCACCGCCGCAGCGAGGCCATTATGCCCTGCGCCGACGACGACCGCATCGAATTCCATGTCTTGTCCACCCATTTAGGCCCCCATTATTTTCAAATGCATATAATTGCGCAACTCTATGTCAGCAGAGCTTCTGACGTCTCAGATCTAGATCAAGAGGCTACCGGGTGTATACCGGGTGTATTGAAGGATCGAGAAGGTGGATACGTCGAAAAGTTCAACTTTGAGAGCAGGCATTTCATTGCATTCACATATGATATCTTTTAAGCTTCAAGGAAATTCATATCAAGCTTTTTCAAGAAGCGAATAAGGGGAAGTACATGTCGCAAAATTCTCTGTTGGACTTGAGGGAACGGGCTCGCCGATACGCGCGCTCGCACTGGTGACGAAGTAATCGATACAGGGCCAGCTTAGCAGGGCCTACCGGCCATTTTCTGGGGAGCGACGGCACAATGACGACACATGACTATATCGTGGTCGGCAGCGGCATCAACGCATTAGTAGCGGCCGCCATGCTTGGCAAAAAGGGCAAGAAGGTACTGCTGCTCGAGCGCAACGACCAGCTCGGCGGCTGCCTGCGTACCGAAGAGATCACTGTACCGGGCTTCCGCCACGACGTGATGGCAACAACCATGGTGCTGTTCCTGACCTCGCCCGCCTATGGCGTGCTTGGCAAGGATCTTGAAGCTCGCGGCCTCGAATTCGCCCATGCAGATCTGCCCACCGGCGTCATACTCGCCGACGGCAGACATGCGATCCTCTCCAAAGACCGCAAAGCCAACATCGCAACCTTCGATGCGCTGGCCGACGGCGACGGCAAGGCTTTTGCCCGCGAGATGGACCGGATGGGTGCCGATGCGCCTTTCATGTTCTCTCTGCTTGGCGGCTCGCTCTGGTCCGGTGGCATCTTCAAGACCATGCTGAAGGAGGCGTGGAAGCGCGGGGCCCGTAATCTCGCCGCGTGGTTCGGCGAGGCGCTCGTCAATGGCCGCCATCATCTCGAAACCACTTATCGGTCGGATGTGATGCGCGGGCTCCTTGCGCCTTGGGTGCTCCATTGCGGGCTCAATCCCGAAAGCACCTATTCTGCGGCAATGCTCCGGGTCATCGGCTTTGCCATCGAACTGGCGGGCTGCCCGATTGTCAAAGGCGGCGCCGACAATCTCGTCAAGGCGTTCGCGCAGCTCATCACGGACCAGGGCGGCACCATCCGTACCGGCGCGGATGTGGAGACAATAGTCGAAGGCCACAATGGCCAGGCGACGGGTGTCCGGCTTGCCAGTGGCGAGGTTCTGCAGGCGAAAAAAGGCGTCATTACCTCTGTCACGCCCAGCCAACTCTATGGCCGCCTTCTGAAGAACTCCGGCAAACCGCTGCCCTCAGCCGTTGCGGATGGGCTACAAACCTATCGCTATGGCAAAGGCAATATGCAGATTCACTACGCGCTCAAGTCGCAGCCACGCTGGAAGAGCAGCGAGGACCTGTCGAAAGTAGCACTTTTGCATCTTACGCCCGGTCTCAACGGCGTGTCCCGCGCGGCCAATGAATGTGACCGTGGCATGCTGCCTGCGGTGCCAACCATTTGTGTCGGCCAGCCGACCGCGCTTGACCCGTCTCGCGCGCCCGAAGGCCAGGCAATCCTCTGGTTGCAGTTACCGGAAGCTCCGCGACACATCGAAGGCGATGCTGCGGGAAAACTGAACACGCCTGCCGATGGCCGCTGGACCGACGAACTGCGCGAACAATATGCCGACCGTGTCGAGCGTATTCTCACCCAGCACACAGAAGGCTTTGCCGAGATGGTCATTGCCCGCAAGGCTTATTCACCAGCCGATCTTGAAGCGATGAATATGAACCTCGTGGGTGGCGACCCCTATGGCGGCTTCTGCGGCGTCGATCAGTTTTTCATCTGGCGTCCGTTCAAGTCGTCGGTGAATCACCGCACCCACGTGCCCGGTCTTTATCATATCGGCGCGTCGACCCACCCCGGCCCGGGATTGGGAGGCGGCTCCGGCATGCTGCTCGCGTCCTCGCTGAAATAGAATTGCAATATGACGAATGGCGAGTTGGGGCATGTGATACACCCCATCTGCAACTGAACTACTGAACACATGCAGAATCATATTTCTTTGCCTGCATATTCGAGAAACTGTGAGTACGAGCACTTCAAGCCCGCACTCGCAGCGATCTACGGGCGAAGCCGATAAAGAAGTAATATGCAAAAGCATATAGCTCGACCTGAAATTGCTCTCAGATTGTACAATTCGCTTGCCAGCTAATCGGAGCTATTTTAAGATTAAAGTATTCCGAACAATAAATATCCTGGCGAGTGGGGGAACACTCAAAAAAAGCCGGGACCAGGGGAACGCGGAGCAAAACATGACTGAATTCACCCGTCGCCAGACGCTGGGTATGGGCGCTGCTGTCTTTTTTTCAAGCATCCTGGCAGGACGCGCGCCGGTGCAGGCAGCCAAAGCCGACACGCTTACCATCGCTTTTAACGTCAATCTCCCGTCTTTCGACCCCACTGTCGGTCCGTCGGCGGTCAATCCGACGATCCAGGCAATTTACCGCTCGATCTTCGACCAGTATATCGGCCAGGATCCCGACCTCAAATTTGTCCCGGGACTACTGACTGCCTGGGGCTGGAACGATGACAAAACCAAGGTCTGGATGGATGTTCGCGAAGGCGTGACCTGGCATGATGGCTCGCCGTTCACCCCGGAAGACGTGGTGTGGGCACTGGAACGCGCTGCCAACGACAAGACCGGCAACCCGATCCAGTTCATCTGGTCCACAGCCGGCAACTACAAGATCGAAGGCAACAAGATCACTGGCGACGTGCTGCGGTTCGAACCCACCTATTTCATGTGGATGGCTTTCCTCACCGGTTACATCCTGCCCAAAGCCTATTACGAGAAGGTCGGTGCGGAAGGTTTTGAGAAGAAGCCCATTGGTACCGGCCCCTACATGGTTGACGCCTATGAAGGCAACGCCTTCCTGCGCCTCAAGGCTAATCCCAACTATTGGGGCGGCAAGCCAGCTTTCGAGACAGTCATCTTCAAGTTCGTGCCCGATGGTACCAGCCGGGTTGCCGAGATCGAGTCCGGCTCGTCCGATGTCACGCTGGAAATCCCCTATGAGGAATTCGATCGCCTGAAGGAAAAGAATGGTCTCGCAGGCGTCGCAACCCCGATCTCCGATATCGGCATGATCTTCCTTAACAATATCGAAGTCATGAACGACAAGAGCGTGCGCCTGGCCGCCTGTCACGCCGTCGACAAGCAAGCCATCGTCAAGCGCCTGCTGCGCGGCTATGGCGTACCGATCGATACGCTCGAAGCGCCGGAATATTCGGCCTACGATCCGTCTATCAAGGTTCCCTACGATCCCGAGCTTGCCAAGAAGCTGCTGGCCGAGTCCGGCTATTCGACCGACAAACCAGTAAAGTTCAAGATCCAGACCACGCGGGGCCTAAAGCCGAAGGACTACGAAATGGTTCAGGCCATCGTGGGCATGTGGCGCAAGGTCGGCATCGAAGCTGAGATCGAGGTCTACGAGATCGCCAAGCATTATGAGCTGCGCGCCGCCGACCAACTCGCGCCCGCTGCCTTCTACAACTGGGGCAATGCAATCGGTGATCCGACCACCTCAACAGGATTTGCTATGTTTGGCCCTTCCCCGCACTCGGTGTGGAACACGGATGACCTTGATGGCATGATCGCGCCACTATGGGGCGAGAAAGACGAGGCCAAGCGCATCGCCGGCTGGAAAGCCGTCTGCAAATATATTGCAGAGCAGGGTTACGTGCTGCCGTTGCTGCAATACGCACAGCCGATTGTTTACAAATCAACGCTGAAGGTCACCCCGAACGTTTCGGGCGCGCTGCAGCCGACCCTGATATCGAAGGCCTGATAGCATGTTGGCCCGGCACGCACTGTGCCAGCCTTCCATTGCTTGATTGATGTCCGGCCTGTTTGGCCGGACACACTCGTATAGTGTCTATGTCTGCCTGCGCGAGACTCCATAGCCATGCAATTGCTTGCTCTTTCTATCCTGAACCGTCTGGTTCTCGCGGCGGTGACCCTGTTTGGGGTCGCGGTCGTGGTTTTTGTTCTATTGCGCGTCGTTCCCGGCGACCCTATCGCCATGATGATTTCGCCGGGCTCTACACCCGAACAGATTGCGCAGCTTCGCGCGAACTACGGACTCGATGGCAGTATCTTCAGCCAGTTCACTATCTGGCTGACGTCACTGCTTTCAGGTGATTTCGGCACATCCATCTCGCTGCGCCGCAATGTTCTGGAACTACTGGCCGAGCGCCTACCAGCAACCCTTGAGCTCGCCTTCATCGCACTGGTCTTCGCTATTCTGCTCGGCGCCATCGTCGCCGTTGTCGGCACCCTCGTGCGTCGAACGCCGGTCGAGCCCGTCATTGATACAGTCAACGGCGTGGTGCTGGCTGTGCCCGACTTCGTCTGGGCACTGGCGCTTGTGCTATTGCTGGGTGTGTTCTTCCCCATATTGCCTTTGTCCGGGCGCATCGATCCAAGCGTGCAGAGCAATTTTGCTACCCCCTTCTATCTGTTCGAAAGCCTGCTACGCCTGCGCTTCGCGCAGTTCGCCGACATCGCTGCCCACATGACCATGCCCGTCCTGGCACTCGGTTTGCCGCTCGCGGCGATTATCGCCCGCGTCCTCAAAGAGGCGCTGCTCGAAGCCATGGTGCAGGACTATGTCCTGCTCGCCAAACTCAAGGGCATGTCCTCACTCCGGCTGGTGTTGCAGGAGGCGCTACGCAATGCCGTTGGCCCGACCATCGCACTGACCGGAGTGCAGTTCACCTTCCTGATCGGCGGCACAGTCATCGTCGAGCGCATCTTCGCCTATCCCGGCATCGGCAATATGGCAATCGACGCTGTCATCAACCGCGACCTGCCACTCATTCAGGGCCTTGTCCTCGTCTTTGGCGCCCTGTTCATCCTTATCAATATTCTGGTTGACGTCCTCGTCGCCGCATTCAATCCGAGGCTGCGCCATGGTTAAGTCACTGCGCGCGGCGCTTTCTGAACGCAAGGTAATCCTCGGCGGCGGCTTTATCCTCTGCCTGATACTGGTCGCCATCTTCGCGCCCTGGCTCGCCCCGAAGGATCCGCTCGAACAGGACCTGATGCTCGCCACACTGCCCCCCGCAGGTTATGCTGGTGCAGAACCCGGCTACTGGTTCGGCACCGACGATCTTGGTCGCGACGTGCTTTCGCGCCTGATCCACGGCACGCGCATCGCCCTGCTTGTCGCCTTCATCGCCGCAGGTCTTGCGGCACTGGTCGGCACCGCGCTCGGACTGCTCGCCGGGTGGTATCGCGGCTGGGTGGATGCTGTCATCTCACGTCTCGTCGACATCTGGATGGCATTCCCTCCGGTGCTGCTATCGATCCTGCTGGTCGCAGTCTTCGGCGCGGGCGTGCATTCGGTCATCGCGGCCATCGTCATCATCGACTGGACACGTTTCTGTCGCGTCGTCCGTTCGGAAACCATGGCACAGGCGCAAATGGACTACGTGACGGCAGCGAAGGTTCTCGGCTTCTCCCGTTTCAAGATCCTGATCGGCCAGATCCTGCCGAATGTCGGCCCGGTCCTGATTGCGCTTATCAGCCTGGAAATGGGCATCGCGGTGATCGTCGAAGCCATTCTTTCCTTTGTCGGCCTTTCCGTCTCCTCCGACACGCCTACCTGGGGCGGTATGATCGCGCAGGGCCGCCAGATCATCTATCAGGGATGGTGGGTGCTGGTGGCACCTCTCATAATGCTTTTCCTGACCGTTCTTGCTTTCAACCAGCTCGGCGACGGCCTGCGCCGCGCCCTCGACCCGATGATGCGCCGATGACCAAGCCCCTTCTCTCCATCAATAGCCTGTCGGCGGTCTCGGATCGGGACGGCGGCGCGCCCGTTCTTCGCGACGTCACATTGGCGCTCGGGCGCGGCGAGGTCCGCGGCCTCGTCGGTGAGAGCGGCGCTGGCAAGTCGACCATCGCCAAGGCACTGCTTGGCATCCTGCCACGTACGGTCCGCATTACCGGCGGCATCATCGATTTCGATGGCCGCGACCTGCTGACCATGCCGGCACCGCAATTGCGCCAGATCATGGGCAGCGAGATATCGCTGATCCCACAGGATCCCCAGACGGCGCTCAATCCGGGCCGTCGCATCGAGGCACAGCTAACCGATGGCTTGCGCCTCAAGCGCGGCCTGTCGCGCAAGGCCGCCCGCGAACGCGCGCTGACCTTGCTGGAGGAAGTGCATATCCGCGATCCGGAGCGGGTTCTGCGCGCTTATCCGCACGAGCTATCGGGCGGCATGCGCCAGCGCGTGTTGATTGCCTCGGCCTTTGCGCTCGAACCCAAGCTCGTGGTTGCCGACGAACCGACAACCGCGCTCGACGTGACCGTGCAAAAGCAGATCCTGCGCCTCATTCGCAGCATGCAGCGCGCTCATGGCACGGGCGTAATATTCGTTACGCACGATCTGGGCGTCGTCGCCCAAATCTGTGACAGCGTAACGCTACTCTACTCCGGCAAGGTGATCGAGCAGGGCAGCACCGCCGATGTCTTGCAGCGACCCAAACACATTTACACCAAGGCGCTGATGGCGGCTGGCCCGCGCTACGACCGCCCCGATAGTGGTCTGGAGCCGGTGCCGCAGTCGGTGTTCGAGCAACTGCGCGCCGAGATCGGAATAAGCTGATGACCAACATGCTTCTCACAGCTCGCGGCATCGAGGTCGCTTATGGTGCCGGCGGTATTTTCGGCAAGTCTGCTGGCCACAAGGTGCTGCATGGCATCGATATCGACATCGAACGTGGCGAAACGATCGGCATCGTCGGCGAATCGGGCTCTGGGAAAACGACGCTTGGCCGGGCGCTGCTGCGCCTCGTCGATACCTCCGCCGGCGAAATCCGGTTCGACGGTCAGGATATCACCCACCTACCCGATAGCAGGATGCGACCGCTGCGTCGGCGCATGCAGATGATTTTCCAGGATCCGATGGCGTCGCTCAATCCACGCCATTCCATTCGCCGTATCCTGGTGGAGCCGATGCTGCTGCACGGTTTGGCTACCAACGCCGCGGAGGCCGAGGCGAAGGTTCTCAAAATTCTCGACCGCTTCACTCTGCCCAAGGTCGTACTTGGCCGCAACGCCCACGAACTTTCGGGCGGCCAGCGCCAGCGAGTGGGCATCGCCCGCGCCGCCCTTCTCGAACCGGACTTCGTTCTGGCTGATGAGATCGTCTCCGGCCTTGACGTCTCGACGCAGGCACAGGTTCTCAACCTGATGAAGGACCTGTCGCGTGATATGGGCCTTTCCATGGCCTTCATCAGTCACGATCTCAGTGTCATCCGGGCTATCTGCGACCGCGTCTATGTGCTTCGTTTCGGCAAGGTAGTTGAGGCGGGGGCTTGCGAACAAGTCTTCGCTAATCCGAAGTCAGCCTATACGCGCGCTCTGCTCGACGCGATTCCGCTGCCGGAAATAGACCCGGAATGGCTCGAGCGAGAGGCACAACCTGAGACCCAGTAAAGTTTTCGCCATGACTTGGACTTGTTCGATGATCGTTCAGCGAAGACCGTGAACGGGGCCCGGATTTCATTAGAGAACTGGTTCTTGCCAATCATGCACGCGACCTTGATGCTCGCGAGATCCGCCGAAGCCGAATGAAACGCCGCGTTGTAAACGACAGCGAGGAATTCCAAACCGGTTTTTGCTGGTTACATATGCGCTTGTCTGAGATCGAGTGGAAACCTGACTGGCGGGTTTTGGCGACAAAGCCCGGATGGCAGATATCCCCGCCCCGTGATCTGACGCACTGCGTCACGCTTAAACTCTTCGCTGAAATTCGATATGCTCATGATGCTCTTCTCGCCTCAAAATTAGGAAGGGAGGCTTCTACAAATCTAGGAATTATTCAGGCCGAGTAGATACAACGACCTCTTGTAGCGCCAAACACATCGATGTATTGCAATGCAATTCTTTTTTAAAAGTGGATTTGCACCATGGATGACCCTGCCATTGAGGAGCGTAGTCGACTGTTCGTTGGCTCAGTAGAAAAATGCTTCAGAATAATCGAGGCTTTTTCCGGTGCCCGCTATTTTACCCTCGCCGAACTATGTGTACGCTCCGGCTTTGATAAAAGCACGGTTCAAAGGATGACCCACACCCTTGCCGAACTAGGCTATCTTGAACAATGCCCGACAACGCGTCGTTTTGCGCTTTCGAACCGGACGCTTGATCTGTCCTATCATTTCCTCCGCAACCATCCTCTTATTGAACGAGCAACACCAATGCTCATCGAGTTGCGGAGAGAATTCGATGAGCGCGTAGATTTGAGCCTATTTGACGGCAGTACCCTGGTTTATGCCCAACGCCTTCAAAGCCAGCGTGAGCATTACTACACCACGTTGGCGGGGCGGCGAATTCCCCTCTATTGTACGGCTGGTGGTCGAGCGGTGCTCTCTTGTCTCCCTGCCGACAAAGCAGAGGACATCGTGACCTCGGCAGAGAAACAATCCTTCACTCGTTTCACTCGCGTGAAGGATGATGATATCCTTGCTGAGATTGAAGCAACGCGGAAGCGCGGTTATGGCCTTGCGCGAAATGAGCTCATTGAAAATGAACTGGTGATCGCTACGGCGATTACCGACGAAAGTAATACCCCCATAGCTGCGGTGCATGTGGCCGCGAACTCTGCTCGTTGGACGGATAAGGAATTCGCGGACAAAGTCGTGCCCGGTATGCTCAGAGCAGTTTCATTCCTCAGATAGTGAAATCAGTACCGGATCGATCGGATGTTCTTTTGGGAAGCGACCGATCATCCACCCGCCATCGACCGCCAATGTATGTCCGGTTATGTAGGCAGCTTCATCGGACGCGAGAAACCGTATTGCTCGCGCCACGTCTTCGGGTTGCCCTAGCCTTCTGATAGGCGCTTGATCCACCAATATCTTGGTACGCCACGGCTGTGTATGAATTCGCTCCTGAACGAGCGGCGTTTCAATCAACCCCGGCGCGACAGCATTCACGCGTATTCCCGAGGGGCCCAGATCGTTGGCCATCTGCCGGGTCAATCCGATCAGAGCTGCCTTCGAAGTTGAGTACCCAGCACAGTTTTCAGCGCCTACAACACCAAAGACAGATGCAACGTTTACAATTGCTCCGCTCCGCCGTTGAGCAACAAAGCGCTTTGAGGCCCACCGAGACAGCCGAAACGCTGAAACAAGATTGACATCGAGATAGCGGTGCATCTCCTCATCGGTGGTATCCAAAGCATGATGACCTTTTCCGATGCCTGCATTATTGACCAGAACATCGATATCACCTTGCAGCTTTGCAAGAACATCGTCCAACTGCTCTGGCAATTCGGGATCAGATACATCCGCTATATGAGGCCATATGTTGTCTTCGCGCTCGCAAAGACGTTGAAGATCCTCAGCAAGCACGTCGACCGCAACAACGCGGGCACCAGCACGCACCAGGGCACGACATGTTGCCGCCCCTATGCCCCGTGCGCCACCGGTTACAACTGCCCATTTCCCTTGCAGCGACATATAGTCGACCTTCATGTCATCCTCCTTGATCAAAATGTCGGCGCCCCACCTACAGAGCGACCTCCATCCACGACGAGGACTTGCCCCGTAATAAAACTCGCACGTTCATCTGCAAAAAAGGCTACGGCATTGGCAATGTCTTCGGGGGTCCCCACCCGGTTGATTGGTTGTTCTGCAACCATGTCTTTCCACGCCTCGCCCCTGCTTAACAGCATGTCCGTAAGGATTGCTCCAGGCGCAACAGCGTTAACGCATATTGACCGATGAGCCAGTTCCAGGGCCAAAGACTTCGTCATGCTTATGACCGCTCCCTTTGACGCACTATAGTGGGCGGTGCCCCGGCCACCGAACGCGGCTCTCGAAGTCAGATTGATTATGCGACCACCATCAGGCATCGCCAGCAGAACATTTTTCGTGAAACGAAAAGTAGCCGAGACGTTGACGTTGTACTGTCGATCAAAGTCGTCACCGCTGATTTCGTTGAAGGGCTTCACGGAAAAGATGGCTGCATTATTGACAAGAACAACCGGGCTGATCCCAAGCTTACGCAGAAAATCCTGATGCGCACCCTCGTTTGTCAGATCGAAAGAAGCTCCAAAGGCATCACACCCGTCTTTCTGGACAAGCGCTACGGTTTTCTCAACAGACTCCGCGTCGAGATCACAACAAGCGACCTGAAAACCATCTAAGGCAAGCCTTCGGGCTGTAGCGCGACCAATCCCGCCGCCAGCTCCTGTCACGATTGCGAGTGCCATCTAAGACCCTTCCTCTTAACGTTGAACGACTTTTCCATCCAGCGGTCAATTCACCGGCTTTCGATCAGCAGGTAACAGCTTTATCGTGGCTGTCGTATGTGCCTCAATCTTGTCTCGGGAATAAATGAGCGGCTTGAGTTCGCAGTCTTGCCAGCTTTTACCAAGGTCCGCGAAGTGTACTGATCCGGGTACACCGCTTTGCCCCGGATTGTTGATAAAAAGACTGTTATCCCAACCGCCTACATCAATAACCATTCGCACCGAAGGCCCGCCTACGACGCTAAAATCGCTCCAACGATACGTTGCATAGTTGAGGGTAGAGCCGCTGCCACCGAGGGCGACCGGATCAAGCGACCAGTTATGATCGGTGAGTCTCTGAAGGGGATGACAAAGGTGCAACTTATGCAGTTGCCCCCATGACCATTCTGATGGCTTTTGGCCCAGCAGTTGGAAACACTCCATCAAAGCTGCCGCTAGGCTTTGCTTTAAAGCACCCTGTGTCTCGCCGTCGAGCGTAGCTCTTTCCACCCACTCCGCGACACTTGGTGGATCGAGAGGCATAAGAAGCGGGATCACCTTGTCGTCTGCACCTTCAAGCTTAGCAATGAGCGGGCCGAGATGTTTAGTAAGCCATACTTCGAAGAGCGCTGCTGATGAGGAACTAGCCTCCAGATCGCCATTCCATAGATCTAGCAACTGCCAGGAAGGCTCATCGCAAAGATAACCACGCACTTCTCTGAGTTTGCTCAGGATTCGTATGGCGATTGGAGAAACGGTCGAAGCCTGGAGGCGAATGCTGTCTTGCAACGTCAGTAATTGCTCTGACGCCAGTTTCTGATGCAAGGTATCGTGACGGCTGCTATCCAGCCACTCATACCCGATAGGAGCATTACTTCTCGTCCATTCGTCGGGAATATTCATTGCGTTCGCCGTAGCGATAAAGCCCCGTTCAGGGTTGATTTCCGCCGGTGTGTCGCTCGGCGATAAGTATCCTTCCCACTCATAGCGGCCATCTCCGGGAACGGGCATCAATCCATCCCAGTTCTTTCTGATCGGCGCAGCTCCTGAAGGTTTCCACGCTATCGTATTAGAAGTATCCGCATAAATGTGATTGACAGATGGACAGCCCCACCCTTCCAGTGCCGCCGTATAGTCAAGATAGTTGCGCGCCCGCATCACGGCGAGGCTCGCCATGTAGGGAGCCATGCCTGCATCCATCCATACCGTCCGCAGGCTGAAAGCTCTGTTATTCGCACGGTCTTCAAATATGACGGGACCATGCCTGGTGAACTTCAACTCGACCTTCTGATCGTCATGGCCCTTTACTGGAATCTGCTCCTCGACGATCCTAAAGCTCTCCCATTCCCCATTATAGAAATAGCACGATGGGTCATCCTCGCATGTCTCGTAGAAGTATATGTCTTCCTGATCGGCACCGAAGATTGTGAGGCCAAATGCAGCTGTTCCGTTATGTCCCATTGATATGCCCGGAACCATCGGCTCACCAGCACCAACAGCATCGAATCCGGGCATGGAAAGATGCACGACATAACGGATCGACGGCAGCACATGTGTGCGGTGTGGATCGAGCGCGAGAATTGGGCGACCTGTGACGGTCTTGTCTCCAGAAATGGCCCAGTTGTTGGAGCCTTCTTCAAACGAGGCTCTGACGATTTCGCCGGATGGTGTTACCGACGTCCATCTTTGGGCTTCGTCAAGACTTGCGATCAAGCGTTCGTTTGAAAACGTCGCCGGGCTCACAGCCAGCTGAAAGTCGCGTAGAATCCGATCGGAAATGATCGCCGGATCAAAACCATCTACTAGTTCTGGAACCTTACTGTGAGAGAGTTTTTTGCGAAGTCCGTCCAGTTTCGCTGCCTGTTCGCCGCCGACCAATGCAAATATCTTCGAGCGAAGCGCCTCTGACGAGGCATTTCTCGTCAGCGAATGTGTCCTGACGCGAACAACATCTTCCGGTTTCCAGCGATCTGGTCGGTTCCCGAGCAGCTCAAACTCCGGCGGAAAACAGAAATCACCTGCGTCACAGCCATCGATATAAGCATTGATGCCATGGGTAAACGCAGTGCATATTTCTTCTGAATTCTGTCCATATGCCTTCCACTCTGCTCCCATCTCACCGCGATAGAGAAACAATCGCGATGCCCGGTCCTGCTCAAGATATCCTGGCCCGAAATCTCGAGCGAGCAACCCGAGCCCCCTCTTCCGTGCGATATCAATCTGCCACAAACGATCCCGCGCAGCATTCCATCCCTGCGCAAAAAAAAGATCATACAGGTTGGCCGCTTCGATATGGGCAACACCCCATTGGTCGACTTTAATGCTGATAGTCGAACCGATGCCCGCGATCTTGTATTCGTTGGATATGTGCTGAGAGTTCATTACCGCCTACAGAATAAGTCATTCATCGGGATGATTGGACACGCACAATCGGACGTGTTCAAAGGCGGCGAAGACGCTGATCGCGCCTCACCGACTTTGACTAAAGGAATACGGATTAAATAGCTTGAGCAACGTGCTCTGCTATTTGCCGATGCGTTGCGAACCACACATCGCCTTTGCTCTGAGCAGCCCGAATAAGCTCCTCAACGATCCATATGCGAGAGCGATATCCGATGATGTGAGGATGCATCGTGAGCTGGAAAAGCTCGCCTTCCTCGTAGGCCTGATCAAATTCTCTCATAAATATGGCAAGGACGTCTTCCGGTCCTATGTGCGGACGCAAAGACTCAAACCTGCTCATCATGAAGTACGGAGCGTCATCCCTGATCCATTCCACAGGTATTTCGACAACCCCAGTCGGCTCCCCGTTTTCCATCAACTCATAGCAATTGTCGTCAGCCATCAGAGACGAGTCGTAGCGTAATCCCATCTCGCGAATGATGGAAAGTGTACTGTCGGAAAAATCCCATGATGGTGTGCGGATCCCCACAGGGCGAATACCGGTGATCTTTTCCAGCATATCCGCGCTCCGCAGCATAAGATCACGTTCATTTTCAGCGGGGAGGATGGAATTCAATTCATGAATCCAGCCATGCATCCCAATCTCGTGTCCGGCGTCGATGACCGCCTTCTGTTCTTCCGGATATAGCTGGGCAACAACAGCGGGAACATAGAAACTCGCTTTGATAGCGTATTTGTTCAGGAGGGAAAGGACACGAGGCATTCCTCGACGATTGCCGTATTGTCCCCATGACAAACGCCCGAGAGATTTACCTCCATCCCTCAGCTCGTTAGTTTCATGATCCACGTCAAACGAGAGGGCGATAGCGCAACGTTTGCCATCCGGCCACGGTGGAGTCAGTGACTTTCCCGCGCGAACCTTGTTGACGCGATTGCGCCAGACGTCATCCGGCCACTGCCATGGTTTCAAGGTTTCAAAATCTGTCATGAAAATCCTCCTTTACTTCAGTTCTAACTTTGCCGTTTCGGGCAAACGGGAAAGAACCAACATCGTAATCAGTGCGGCCGGGATAAGATAAAAGTAAGTCGGTGATAGCGGAGATCCCGTTACCTTGATCAGCCACGTTGCCATGAAGGGAGCAAAGCCACCGAAGATCGCCGCCGCCATCGTATATCCTATCGACATCCATGTTGACCGCATATGAGTGGGGAATATCTCGGAGATGGCGGCAGGCCCTGGCCCGGAATAAAGAGCCATGACTACTCCCAACACGATCTGGACTGCCAGTATCGTTGCAAATGACGCGCCATCTGCGATAAGCGAGAAAAGAGGATAGACCAACACGATCGCAGCCAGGGTGCTTCCGATCAAAAGAGGCTTGCGGCCAATCTTGTCCGAGACATGACCAAGAAGCGGTACAGCTAGAATCATGGCGATAAGTCCACCCGTATTTGCCCAAAGCGCTTGTGAAGCTGAGAGGCCGCCGTATTTCTGCGTAAATGTGGGCATGTAGGCCAGCAATGTATAATAGGCGACGGTCCAGAAGATTGTGAAACCAAAGGCGCGCAGACCTAAACGTGGACCGCTGATCTCGGGCTCGGGCAGCGGATCGGTCGCCGACTGTGCTTCTTCAAATGCAGGCGTTTCATCGACACTCCTCCGAATGAACACCCCAACCACGAGTAGCGCGGCCCCCAGCAGAAATGGAATTCGCCATCCCCAGGAGATCATATCCTCCGTGGAAATGAGGGATGTTAGGACCGCAGCGACGGCGGAGCCAAGCAGAGTCCCCCCCGCAGTACTTACCTGTTGGAAAGAGCCGAAGAAACCGCGACGATCTTTGGGTGCCCATTCGATAATGAAAGCAGTAGAAGCACCCCATTCACCACCGCCGGCAACACCTTGGACAATTCTCAAAGCTACCAGCAAAACTGGGGCCAGAAGACCAATTTGCTCATAGGATGGCAATATACCTATACCAATGGTGCCAATTGCCATCATTATCAGGGTTAGCACCAAAGCGAACTTGCGGCCTTTCGTGTCCCCGAGACGACCAATTATCACACCGCCGAACGGTCGCGCGAGAAAACCAACGCCGAAGGCCGCAAAGGTTGCGAGCAACGATGCTGTGGGGTCGTCCGAAGGAAAGAACTTGACCGAAATCATGGTGGCCAGGAAGGCGTAGACGCCAAAGTCATACCATTCCAGCATATTCCCTATTGAAGCGGCCCAAATGGCCTTTTTCGCGTTTCGATCCATTTTGGACCGAACGGAAACGGTATCCGCAGCGAAAGTCATGGCATGATCCCCATTCTGTTTGTATTGCAATGCAATATTATGTATTGCATTTATAGTGACCAGAGTTCTTCGTTTCGTCAACTGATATGTTTTGAATGGTGATTAGTTCAGCCCTGCGTTTCAGAGCTTCAAAATTGCCCAAAAGGGAAGGCCTGAATCGAATGTTGTAAACTTAAAAAATGACTCGCACTCTGAAAAATCCTTAGCATTACGACAGTTTAAACAAGATTTATATGTAATTTCGTTTTGAATAAATCCACTCCAATTGAATTCAAATTTGGAACAACTGAAAAATAACTAAAAAGATCCACCTATTTTTCTTCATTTAATCCAGATAGAGAAAATACCACATGCTGCGTGTGCGATTCTCAGACTCTTTAACCGATCTATGGCACCGTCTGGACCAGGCGAAGGTTCGTTCGACAACCCAACATCTGATGGTCTGATTCCGACATTTGCATCCCTCGGATTTGGATGCCGAGCAAGTGTCAAAATCAAACCATTCGGCAAGACCTCGAAGCTCTCGGCACGTGGGCAGATTGCTTGGCATTTTTATGATTTAGATTACCGCCGCTCGACGGCGCGTCGTCAGCAGGATATAACCGCCGTGGCGACAGAGGACGATTTAAAGGCTCTCAGAGAGCTAGGACTGGTGGGATCAGACTTCGTTCTGATCCCGTTGAATGGCTTTTTGAGCTTTTGAATAAACAGCGCCAGTTGGTCGAACATCAGGCGTCATCCTATGGCAGACATGCTGAAGAAATGTCGCCGTAGATTCGGAGCGGCAAAAACGTTTCTCTCGCTGCCGCATATTCCGTTGGGATAGGGCGCGCGAGGCGCATAAAACGGGCCAGACCGTGGACAAATAATCGGGGCTGATCTACCCCTGATTAACACAAGCGCTACCCACTTCATCGCGGTCGTCAGAACGGCTCGAAACGACAATCAAAGTGTTGCCATTTGTTTTCGCAGTTCCTGCCATTTTTTACCTGCTGAATTTGCGCGCTTCAAGATTACGCTTATCGAGGGTGATTGCTAATGGATTGAATTTGACGTTTGATATCAGTCCGACATAGATCCCGTTTCAAACGTCGAATTCAAAAAATCTACGAGAACATAAACCTAATAGTGGTCCTCTCGATTCCGACATTTGTTCGACATCCAAATCCGAGGGATGCAAATGTCGGAATCAGATCACTAGCGTCGATACGGCAAAAATGAAAAACATCTAACTCATTGAATTTACTGGTGTCTCTTGCGTGAATCGAACACAACTCTATCGCTACGAAAGATATGGTATAAAAATAGCAAGATGGTACATCCGAAACCTTCGCCACTCAGCCCGGACAAACAGTGCCCAGATGCACGATCAGTTTCTAACGCTTATGAAATCCATCCTACTGCGGTCGTCGCACAAGATTGCATAACGGATTGGGCGTATCTTTGCGGAATGAGCCTGCTCAGATATCCGGTAAACGACGCCATATCGGAGCAACTCGCCTTGATGGGCAACGCATCGAATGCCGACAGAGCCTGGATGATCGAATATCGCCCGGATTTGCTACGGTTCTGCAATACCCATGAATGGTGTCGGGGCCAGACAAAAGCCTATATTTCGGAACTTCAGGAAACGCCGACCACCCTCATCGCCTGGCTGCACAAATATCTGGTACTGGGGCACGCCGTGGCAGTCCACGATGTTACCGATTTACCCCGGACTGCGCGGACAATTCAGGTTGAGTTCCTTCGCCAAAGCAATAAAAGCGTTCTCAGCGTACCGGTCTTCTACGACAACAAACTGCGCGGCATCATCGGCTTCGATACGACCGTTGCCAAAAAGATTTGGTCGGCAAACGAAGTGACCGCGCTGTTCCAGTGCGCCAATCTCATCGGTCAGGCAAAATATGCGATCAGCCATGGCCCCGAAAAGGCTTTCGCGCAAGAAAACTCGGCGCCCCTTGTCTATCTCAGCAATCGCGGCGTCGTGCGTGGCGTTCAGCCCGAAATCATTGTCGGCGTAAGATCGGCTGGAAACTACAGCGAGATCTGGCTCGAAGACGGTTCGATGTTGCTCGATTCTCGCTCGCTCGGCATGTGGTCCAGCCTGCTTCCGACGAAAATCTTCCTCCGGATACACAGAACCGCCTTCGTGAATACGCTGCATGTCGTTGATGTGGACCGCAGAAAAATCGATAAATGGCAGATCAAGATGCGGTCCGTAGATCAGGCATGGCCCGTATCACGCTCCTACCGGAAGCAACTGCGCGAACGCATGGGAATATAATCGCTTAGGCTATTGGGACCGTTGCGCTTTTGACGTCATGTCATTCGTCAAACCGGTACGTCGTTTCGTCCTTGGATTATTGTTATTCCCGCAGTTTCTTGGATGGTGCTTGCATCGGGATATCCTCCCCAACAGTTCTTTGAGGGGCCTCACATGTCGTCTCGGACGCTAGCGCATTTTACTGCTGTCTCGCTGGTCGCCTCCAGCATTCTCCTCGCCAATAACAGCCAGACAAAAGCGGAAGACCTTGCCTTGAAGGATGCCGTATCCATGGCAGGCATGCAGCTTTTCCTGAACTCTGGCGCACCGGGTCTGATCATTGCCGTCGTGCAAGGCGATAACAGTGTCATTCAGGCCTACGGGCAGACGGCTCCCGGGAGCAATGTCGAGCCGGACGAGCATTCCATTTTCCGGATCGCATCCGTTTCCAAGGTTTTTGCTGGCGACGTGCTTGCCGCGCTCGCTGCGAAGGGCAACCTCAAGCTGACGGATCCACTGGCAAAATATGCGCCGGAAGGGGCGAAAATCGAGAGCAACGGCCGCCCCATCACCCTGCTTGATCTGGCCACGCATTCGGCAGGTCTGCCGCGCGAACTGCCGAATCCTGATACGAAAATCACCGACAACCCGTTTGCCGCCTTCGACCGCGACTATTACTGGAAGTGGATAGCCAGCAATAAGCCCGCCTATGTGCCCGGCACGACAACAATTTACTCCAACCTCGGCTACGGCCTTCTGGGTGATGCTCTGGCCAAGGCTGGCGGCGCTGATTATTCCACGGTCCTCGCCAATGAAGTGCTGAAACCGGCCGGTCTCGCCGACACGACGAATGTGTTGAACGAAGGCCAGAAAAAGCGGCTGATGACCGGACTGGACCCTTTCGACAAACCGGATTCTAACAGTCCCGTTCCTGACATCATGTATGCCAGCGCCGGTGTTTACACGACAGCGGAAGACATGGCCCGCTGGATGCGCTGGCATCTCGATGGCGCAAGCCAGCTTCGGGAAGATACCCTGCTCGATCACACACTTTGGCTGCCTTATGACGGCCTTAAGCATGTCGTGGGAACCGAAGTGACGGCAGGCGATGGCATGGGGCTTGGCTGGGTTGTCACGCTGCCTCGTGATGAAACTCCGCTTCTGCTGGGCAAAAGCGGCGGTCTCGGCGGCTTCATGAGTTACGTGGTTCTGTCGCCCAATCGCAAGCTCGGCATTTTCGTCGTCGCCAGCCGGGTGAACTTCGGTATGTTTGAAAATATCCATTCCCAAGTGCGCGAACTGGCGGCTGAACTGGCCCGTTAATCATGCAGCCGTTCACGCCCCTATCGTTACAATCAATCGCCAGACGAGGGAAAACCACCTTCCGTCTCCTGACTTGCAATACCCTGCTGGGTGCCGCGCTCCTTCTTGCGTCGGGCGTGCCAGGCGTATTCGCGCAGGAAAAGCGCGACATTTTCAAAACCGAAATATTCCTGACGCCCTACAGCAAGCTCGGCGATGCGGAAAACTATCCACGGCTGAATGGTCAGCTCTTGTTCATGACCAGCTATACCGGCTATTTCGGCATCGAGGACAGCAACGGCGAGATTCCACGTTCGCATTGGAACAGCGTGCAGCCGACTGCGGAAGCTGCGCTTGTCTGGCAACTGTCGCAGCAGTTTGCGATTCTGTCGAAAGTGACGCTTGATTCCACCGTCGAAGCGACGGAGGACAACGCTTTTTCCGATCTCGGCTTCAATTTGAAAAACCTGTTCGCTTCCTACACCAACGACAATTTTGCGCTCTATGGCGGCAAAATGGATCTCGGCTTCGGCGATGGCTGGCATGCTATTGACGGTCTCTACAGCGGCTTCACGGACGATTTTCAATATATCGGCTCCATCGGTCTTGGTGGCCGCTATACGTTCAACACCGAAAATATGGGCGCGCATTCCTTCGCCGGACTGGTATTCAAGCGCGATGATACGGCACTCGGCCGTAGGCTCAGCTTCGATGACGGTTTCATCTCGCCCACCAGAGGGCAGCCGCCCGCCTTCAGCAAGGACCTGAACTCTTTCATCCTGTCCTATGATTTCCGTATTATGCCCGGCCTGAAGAACATATCAGGCGGCGTGGATGTCGGCCGGCTGGAGGCGGAACCCGGTTACGGTGACAGCGCCGACACGATTTCCGCCAGGCTGCGTTACGACACGGCGCTGACCGACAAGTGGAACCTGAGCTGGTTCAACGAAGCCACCTTTTCCAGCGCCTCTCGCGGCATGCCCGTTTCCAACGGCAATGGCGTGACATCCGTGTCGCTTTCCCATGACCGGTGGCAGTTCAACGCGACAACCGCGATACGCAAATTGTCCGGCGACGAGGAAAAGCTGGCGCAATACGGGCTCCAGTCCGACTGGGACTGGGGCGTGGCAGGCACCGTCACCTATGTCACACCCGTCGGTATCATTGTGCAAACAGGACTTGTCCATCAACGGGACCAGACCCTGAATATCAATCAGGGTGTTTTCCGCATCGCTTATCAAACGGGGTTTTAAGGCAGCCATGAACACCAGCATGAGAACGAGAACGCCTTCCATCGTCATTACCTGTCTTTTCGCGCTCGGCTGGTCGACATCTGCCATGTCGCAGCCCATTTCCATTGAGAGCCGGCCTAATCCGGCCGCCGATGCGGTTCAGATTCCGAAAGGGAGCACCGGAAAGGCGCTCAAGGCCCTGCCGCAGATCGTCACCGGCATAATGAAACGCAGCCTTGTGCCGGGCATGGCGGTTGCTGTGGTCAGCAGCGGCAAGACCGTTTTTGCAGAGGGCTTTGGCAAGAGAGAGGTCGGCAAGGACGCCGCTGTGAATGCTGAAACGGTGTTCCAGATCGCTTCGATTTCAAAGTCGCTTTCTGCGACCATTGCTTCCATTGAAGTGACGAAGGGCGCGGTTGAGTGGAACGATCCGGTTGTAAAACATCTGCCCGGTTTCAAACTGAATGATGCCTATGTGTCGGAATATGGCACGATCGGAGATTTCTTCGCGCATCGTAGCGGCTTGCCGGGCACGGCAGGTGACGATCTCGAAGACCTCGGCTTCAAGCGCAACGACGTCATCGCACATTTACAGCAATTGCCGCTCGATCCGTTCCGCATCTCCTATCATTACGCGAATTTCAGCACGACCATCGGCGCAGAGGCGGTTGCAGCGGCAGCGCATGAGCCTTGGGACAAGCTGGCCGACGAACAGCTTCTCAAACCGCTGGGCATGAAATCGACCAGCTATCGCTACGCCGATTTCACAGCTCGAGACAATCGCGCTGCATTGCATGCCTATCAGAATGGTACTTTCAAGCCGCTCGGACAACGCAATGCAGACGAGCAGGCCCCTGCAGGCGGTGTTTCGTCCAACCTCATCGATCTGGCGGAATGGCTGAAACTGCTGCTCGCCAATGGTGAATACAAGGGCAAGCAAATGATAGCCGAGGACGCGCTTGTGCCAGCACTTTCGCCACAATCCTTCAGCGCTCGCGCGCACGATACCGGTGCACGCTCCGGTTTCTACGGCTATGGCTTCAACGTCAACACGGAACTCGGCGGCCGCCCGTCCATGGGCCATTCCGGCGCGTTCCTGCTCGGCGCGGGCACGGCATTCAAGATCGTGCCGTCGGCCGATATAGGCATTATCGTTCTGACAAATGGAGCGCCGGTCGGAGCAGCGGAATCCGTCGTCGCGCAGTTCACAGACATGGCCCTTTACGGCAAATCAACACGTGACTGGTTTGCAGCTTATAACGGAGTGATGAAAGGCTTCTTCGAGCCGCAAGGCGACCTGTCGTTCAAGGAAAGGCCCGGCAAACCAGAGCCAGCTAAAGCCTTGCAGGAATACACCGGCAGCTTCGACAACTCCTATTACGGTAAGGCTGACATCAAGGAGATCAACGGAGCGCTGACGCTCGTGCTGGGGCCGAAAGAGTTGCAGTTCCCGTTGCAACATTGGGACGGTGACACGTTCGCATTCGTGCCAATCGGTGAAGCAGAGCTTGTTGGCTCTCTGGCATCTATCGCTTTCAAAGTTGATCAGGGGCAGGTGCGGGGCTTCAATATCGACTTCTACAACGCAAGCGGCTTTGGCCTCTGGAAGAAGGCCCAACAATCCGTGACAGGCAATTGAATATTTGTTCCAAGGGCGCTCTCGCAGCTTGCAACACAGCCAGGGTGTGAAAGACAACCCAAGCTCCTGTTTTCACCATGTGTAGCGAAGCACGCCCTTGCCAGCGTAATTGGTGCTGACGCCGGAGAACTCGGCGTCAAACGCTGCGCCCAGCGACAGGCCATTGTTCCAGACCATCTCGGCCGAGACACTTGCAAGGCCGACATCCTTGGGCTGGGAAGCACCATTGACCACAAAGCCCGCTCCCGGCAATGCATTGATCGCGGCAAAGACGCTACGATCATTATTGAAGTTGCGAGCCCAGGCAACACGCCCGCGTGTCGTTAATGCGCCGTCCGAGAGTGTAAGAGATTTTTCGAGGCTCAGACCAAGTTCGCTGCGCCCGACAGTTTCGCGCTGAGATGAATAGCTGAGCGCATAAATATCGCTGCCTGCATAGGCTTTTTCTGAATAGGATGGCAGATCAAAGCTTACAAACTGCCCTGCCGCATAAGGGGTTATGCCCAGCCAAGGCGTGTCAAAACGATAGCCCGCCTCAAGCCGCCCCGACCATGAATTTGCACGATAGCTGCCATTGAGCTGATCCGTTTCGTAAAACGAAACCGTGCGCTCGGTATCGACGCTTTGCCAGCCATAGGCAAGTGCACCGGTAATATAGGCATTGCCGATATTTTGCTTGCCATAGATACCCATCTGAAACAGATCGGAGTCGCCGCTGCCCATACCATCAGCAAGACTGAACTTGGTGCCTCCACCAGCAACGGCAAAGCCAAGGATCGTATCGGCCGACACGAGATAGTCCGCGCCGACAGCAACGCCATAAACACGTCCACGCGCGTCATGCGATCCAATGATCGCATCACCATCTGTTGTACGTGAGCTGCCGTAACCCGCGCCCCACACGCTCCAGCGGTTCTCAAACAGATCTGCGTCAGATGCTTGCGCTTCTGTGATACGTCCTGCCCGGCCTGTCACCAGAGGATCTGCGAGCGTGTTCATGAACTGGTTCATAGCATCGACGGTGGTTTGTTGTGCCGCCGTTGCCAACTCGCCTGAAGCTGCAGTCAGCCCGTTGGCATCCAACGCGCCAAATGCGAATGGGATTTGCCCGTTCTCATCGAAGTAGGTGACCAGCGCCGCAGACACATTCTGCTGGTTCACATTTAAGCCACCAATATTCATTTCAAGATCAAGGAAGGCATTGTTGGCGTCGTATCGCAAGAGCGAGACGAAATTCTCCGGCAGATTTGTCGTCACCTCGTCGCCAAATGTGCTTCCAGTCAAACCACCCCCTGCATTTAGAATGTTATAGCGTTTCATCACATAGGCACCCGGATCGAAAGACGCATGCACCGTCGCGCCACCCAAATCAGCCTGCCCGGTAACATTCACGCGGTCAGAACCTGAAGGAGAGACTTCAACCTCATAGAGAGAGGACGCTGTTAATCGCAAATCTCCAGCCACATTGAGTGTGCCTATTGAATTGCCCGGTGCCAGCGTGCCGCCATTGATGAATGTTTGCCCCACCGTACCGGTGCCGCCGAGTTCGGCACCCTCATAGACCGTTGTGAGCATCGAGGACCCAATGGAGCCGTTGACTGCAAGCCGCCCCGACAGAACATCGGTGGTACCTGTATAGCTGCTGTCGCCCGTCAGAACGACAGTGCCCTTCCCCTTCTGTTGAAAGCCCCCTGATCCGCTGATCTTGCCGGAAAACTCAAACGCATCCGAGCGATTGAAGGCCAGTGTTCCGGTGTTGGCGACATCGCCTGTGATCCAGCCCGACGTGCCGCCGCTACCGATCTGAAGTGCCCCATTCTCAATGCGTGTGCCGCTCGTATAATAGTTGTCAGCATCCAAGATAAGAGTGCCCGAGCCTGCCTGAACCAGCGCACCGGTACCAACAATCAAACCTGAGAAAGTGTATTCATCGCTGCGGTTGAATGCGAGCGTGCCGTTGTTAAGCACAGAACCGGCAATCGATCCCGTTATATCGCCATTCCCGATCTGCAATGTGCCATCCGTGATGAATGTATTGCCCGTATAGCTGTGATTGCCAGTCAGAACAGTCGTCCCGATTCCAGCCTGAAGCAATGCACCTGCACCGGATATCGAACCATCATAACTAAAAGCATTAGAGCGGTTGAACGCCAGCAAACTGTCATTGGTGATGTTACCGATAATGGAGCCAGTTGTTCCGCCATCACCGATCTGCAGAATACCACCCGCAATCGTCGTGCCACCTGCATAGGTTCCATTTCCGGAAATGATGAGCCGTCCTGCGCCATCCTTATGCAACGTTCCCGCAGGTCCGGAAATTGCACCGCTCAGTTCAAGCGTCGTTCCAAACAGCGTATTGATTGTTCCTGTTCCAACCAGATCCACACGACGATTGAGATCAATATCGCCGAGTGTTACGAGCGCTGCATTGCTAATTTCGAGCGATGCGGTGCTTGAATTGATTCCGAGATTTGCCGCATCGAAAATAGCCAGCGATCCACCATTGATGGTGGTGTTCCCCCAGTGGCTATTGCTCCCGGAAAGCACGAGCATCCCGCTGCCGCTCTTGACCAGGTTACTATTGAAGCCGTTACCCGTTATTCTACCTGCAAAAACAGTGTCGGCGTCCTGCGCAATTGTCAGTGTCGTCCCATCGATTGAGATTTCGCCACCGGTTCCGATCAAAGAGCGCATCTGCAAGGCATTGCCATTCAGATCAAGCTGTCCACCTGTAAGAACATAATCGGAGTTCGAAGCGATCGCCGAGAGATTGTTTGCTTCAAGACGTAACGTGCCATCATTGATCCATGTGCCACCCGACCAGTTATTTGCTCCACTGAGCAGAAGTGTACCGCCGCCATCCTTGAACAGCATTCCGTCGCCGGAAACGCCGCCTGTGAGTTTCATTTCCTGATCGAGAAGAACATTGATTGTCGACACGCCACCCAGAGTTACGGCTTGTGTCAGATCAAAACTATCGGCGGTTCTTAAGGTAGCGTTGTTGATATTCAGCGTGTTGTTTGCCGACCCCAGATTTTGCATGGACGCGATCTGAAGAATGCCGCCGCTGAGATATGTGTTACCGGAATAAGTGTTATCTCCCCAAAGAACCAGCAATCCATCTCCGGTTTTTTCCAGACCCGAGGTGCCGGTAATCGATGCGCTTATCAGTGCCCCTTCGTTATCAAGGACACGTATTTCCGGGACTTCGATATTGATACCAGATCCGCTATAGCCAGTCAGATTGAGCGTTGCGCCGGAATTACCCTCAATTCTGAAATTACCGCCCGCAAACTGCAATCCAACGGCTGACTGCGCACCATCAATCGCGACTGTGCCGCCCAATCCACGGAAAATGGCATAGCCGTGGCCCCATGTGGTGTCAGCGGTACCGCCAACAGGATTTAACCAGTTCTGGTTGGCGCTGTTCCATACACCGTTCTGATTATTGCTACCCGGAGTTCCACCATCCCATAGCTGAAGAATGTTCAAGCCTTGAGGATTGACGAAAAGATCAACGGCCCGCGCCTGTGTTGTATCAACCGTATAGTTGAAGCCGAATGGTGTTGTGTCGGGCGTTGTTCCAACATTCAGTCCGCCATTCATTTGTGTCAGACTGCCTGTATATGAAATGAGGCGGTGATAACCGATCGCAGGTGCACCCGTTACATTCAGCGCCGTCCCGTTAAGCGCAACATCACCATTCACAACAGTCGTTGCCGTCGTCCCTGAACCGCCTGTAGCGAGATTGTAAGTATAAAGCCCGCCGCTGTTGAACGTTGCCTTACCGTTCACAATGAGCGAAGCCGCATCGCTGGGTAAAATGGAACCACCCGCATTAAGGGTAAGCCCCCCATTCAGTGTTAATGAACGCGTGCCCGTTGGTGCGAGAACAGCTCCGGCATTTATGGTCGTTGCACCAACCTGACCCGATCCTTCCAGTCGCCCCCCATGATTGACAGTCCATGTACCATTCAGTTTCGCTCTCTCAGCGACTTTCACAGTGCTATTGGATACGGTCGCATTACCGTCGAAAGACGAGCTGGCTCCTGTCAGCTTCGTGTTTCCTGAAAGAAACTTGAGGTTTGCAGAACCCAATATTGAAGCATCAAAGCTGTAGTCAGTGGCATTGTGATTAAAGACCGTATCGGTAAATGGCGAGAGCATCAGATAGCGACCGGCAAAGATACCTGGAGCAACAGCGCTTTCACCTTCAGCCGCACCAATATTCAGGACGCCATAAGCGCCATTATCGCCGACATCGATCATTCCGCCAGGCGAGCCAACAACCGCACCATCGGCGATGGTCAACGAGCCATGTCCACCATCATTATCCGCATTACCACCACTGACATAGATGTCCCGCGCCGCCCATTTCGTGCCTGCTCCAGTGATAAGAACGGCACCAGTCGAACCAGTGTTTCTACCAATTGCCACTTTACCGGACTGAACTTGCGCGCCATTGGAAACGATCATTGTGCCATTACCGGAATCACCAACAGCCAGCATGCCATCCACCGCCAGGCTTGATTGCGAACCGGCGATATTTACGGTGCCTGACGCTGAGTTCTGGCTACCTATGATCAAATCACCGCCAACCTTAACCGTCCCACCGTTGGAAATCTCCAGGCCGCCTGCTTTGATATTGCCAACGATCAGAGATTGTTCAACGGACCAGTTTGCCGAGGTGGGGGCACCGTTACCAGTTACAATGACCTTACCGCCATCGATAAGACCGGTTTCGGATCGCAGCGCTGTCTGGTCAACACCAAGCGCCAGAACACCACCGGAGACGCTTACATCTTTGAATTTTGCGTTGGCTTTTCCACTCAGGGTCCATGTGCTCTGGCCATCCTTAAGGAAGTGGTTAAACCCTCGAAACTGCGTACCCGCCCAAGAAAGATCGAAAGTGGAATTCTCCATACCAGCCAAGGATAACGTGGCATCAGTGCCAAGATTAACGCCCCCGACAAACTGATATCCATTGAGAAGCTGAAGGACGTTGTTCGTACCATTGATGGAGGCAGCCGCCGAGCGCGTTCCGTCCGTGCCAAGTCCGCCCGATATGGTGCCTGCAGCGTTTACGAACGACTGCGATACAGAGCCCTCAATACCAATCCCGCCGGAGGCCCCATCCCCTCCCTGAATAACTGCGCCGGTCCCCACCTCAACGCGAAGCCGGTTTCCGGAACTCAGCCAGACGCCTTGACCGCCATTTCCTTGGCGACCAGTCATGCCGTTGCTTGGGGACATTGTTCCCTTGTAAACGGATCCGGCACCTCCGCTAAAACCTTTCTCGCCCCCTTGTCCGCCTTTAACGCTGGCACCGTCGCCCAGATAGATTTGGCTTTGGTCTGCGTTCGGTCCACCCAACACAACACCCGTTCCACCCGCCCCGCCATCTCCACCATTACCGCCATTGCCAAGGTTATAGCTGTCGGCATAGTCGCTATTGCCACCCCAGCCACCGTTGCCGCCTTTTCCGCCATTACCACCAGCAATGGCGGTCCCCGGAGTAAGGTAGAATGACGCGACAAAGCCATCCGCCAGAATGCCTGCGCCGCCGTTACCGCCATTGCCGCCAGAACCGCCGTCGCCGCCAACCGCGTTGTGCAAACTCGCTTTTGCTTCACCGGCACCACCGTCGCCGCCGTAACCACCATCGCCACCTGCTCCACCAGTGATGTTGGCATGAATATTGGCTGCGACTTGCCCGGCTGGCATTGGCCCTTGGCTTGAAGAGCTGAAAGCAAGAGCGGCTCCACCACCGCCGCCGCCGCCGCCAGCGCCGCCGCCGCCACCGGTTCCATCCCAAAATGCGGAAAATGGGTACATTGCTGCCGAGTACCCAATCCCACCTATGGCTCCATTGCCACCACCACCGCCTTTACCTCCAGTAATAGAGGTGGAAATGTCGTAAAGCATACGCGAGGAGAGTCTGGCCGTCACGCCACCGCCTCCGCCGCCTCCACCACTTCCACCGTCATGACCGAAGTTACCGGGTGCCCAAATCCAGCCCTTCGCTAAACCGTTAGCTCCTTTGGTGCCGTCGTTACCACGCTCGTTCCAGCGGCCACCTGTTCCGCCGCCCCAAGCCTTTGGACCACTACCGCCACGTCCGCCAATGCCCTCAGAAGCAGAGGTCGAGTTTTTTCCGCCTCCGCCACCGCCACCGCCACCGCCACCTGAATAGGAGATGGCAGCAGAGCCGGAGCCTCCCGCCCGAGGGAGACTGATTGCATGTTGTCCGCCAGCCCCGCCTTGGCCTGACACTTGCTGCGCCAGCACTGGAGTTGTCGAAAAAGCAAGACCAGAAAAAGCAGCCATGGCTGCGATAGTAGCAAGCACACCGGACATCGCTGTCGATGCTTTGAGCGATTGCCGTCTAATTTGAATATTGGGATCTGCTTGCTTGGCAAAATCTGTTTGTCCGCGATGGTGCGGAATAAGGACATAAGCGTTGCCACGTCCCAAACCAAAAACAGTCATTCCTCGCTGCCCCGCAATATATTTAAATCAGCGAGTACTTTCTCGTGTGTTTCTTTAAATCAGCAATAGCTTTCGGACCAATCGACATACGGGTTCAATGAATCGACAATTCCAAAACCCAAAATAACGGCGCTGTAACCTTAACTTTAACGAAGGCTTCAGCCGCGACAAAGAGGAGTGACCGGTCGCCGCGCCTCGCTTTATTAGCGCTATCCCGACCGAAGTGAAACGAGGATCAAAAAAAATTACCCTTTATATACAAACGTTTAGAGCGCCTATCTAGGCCAGCCAAACGGAAACGCTCATTCTTGCGCGACATCACGTATCGAACATCGCCAATGTCCGTAGCAAGTTTGAAAAAGTGGCCGAACGGTTCGTGTCAGGCTGAGTGCCACTGACGCCGTCGTTTCGCGAGAGGGCCTTGCGGACATTGCTCGGGCTGTAGCCGAAATACTGTGTGAAGGCTCGCGTAAAATTGGCCGCTGTCTCGAAGCCCATTAGCTGGGCAATATCGGACACTCTGCGATTGTCGGACACATCCGCGAGCAGTTCGTGGGCCGCAAGCAACCGCCTCTGGCGAATATAGTTCAGCACCCCTCCCGAGCCTTCGAACAGCTGATAAAGATTCGTGCGCGATATCGCGAGTTCCCTGCTCAGGGCATCGGGCGTGAGATCGCGGGACATGAGGTTTTTCTGGATGAAACGTCTGGCCTTCGTCATCAGTCCCAGAGAAGCATTGTGCTCGTTCGGATCACTTTCCTTCACCAGAGGGGCGATCGTGTCGAATACGAGCTGCCGCAAGGCATCACGCAGCTCCGGCAGGTCTTCGCTTGTAATGTGATCCAGACCCGTTTGAATAGTCGATACGAAATCGATCAGCAGCTTGGCGCGATAACCTCCAAGCGTCCCGTTATTGCATGCCTCCGGCATCCCGCCGAGAGCGGAAAACTGGTCGACCGGAATAATCAGCAGCACCGCTTCCGTTGCCAGTGCCCGACCGCGAAACGGATAGCCAAGCGAACGGATATTGATCATGCCCGGCTCATTTTCCGCAACGCGGCCATCCACTGCCGTCCATGTATGACCGCTGCGCAGAAAACTGATCTGCCAGTGATCGACCGGGCTGAAACGAACTTTCTCTGCCGTACGTTCATAACTGAACGGAGGAACCATCTGTTCGATGAGCAGCATACCATGCAGGTCCCAGACTTTCTGGGTCACGGCAAAGCCATCGTGAGCGCTGACGCCATCCGGCATACGCACATCGTAAAGCGGAGCCATGTGCTGTTGCCACGCGGAAAACTGCGCGCAAGGCTCCAGCGTTTCGGTTGTAAAGATCAGCGGAGCCAGGATATTGGCACTTCGTGTATCTTCCCCAAGCAGGGCAAGCGGCACTCGCGCAGATTGGCGGCGCTCCACAAACTCCGGCTTCAGATCTCGCGTGGCCTTGTCGCTTGGGGATGTCACGGCAACTCCCTAAACCAACTCGCAGGCTTAAGGTGCGGAGACCGCAACCCAAGTCCCTGCGTCGATATTAGCATTTGCCGGAGTAAAATCCAAATGAGCCGGAACTCTATCGGCCATGTAACCGTTCAGACCGGTAGCCGATGTTTCCTCTTGCGTGTTGAAACCGCGTATTCCTGGCTCAGTGCCAGATTTGGCCGGATATATCAAAGCCTTCAAAGCAGACCGGATGAAACGGTTTGATTGCATCCCATTTGATGAAAATTTTCTTGAAAATCCGGCCGGAATATTAAACCGCATCCGATAAAACGCAGCAATAACCACCGGAGGCAATCGCATGAACACTATATTCGCATATACTGTGCGCCGTGAAAGCTTGAAATGGGCTGCCGCTGCTGTCGTTGGACTGTCGGTGTCATTGTGCCTGACGGCGGGCGCTCAAGCCAAGGACACCCGCAAGCAGAACAACGCCACGGTTTCCGTTTACCTCGCCAAGTACAAGGCGAATAGTGAAGCCCGCTTCAACAAGCCAGCATCGGCCAGGGTCATCAAGGTATCCGCCTCGCAATATGCGACCGGTACGCCCTATGTGTGCACGCCGAGCGGCTTTGGGCAGAAATCCCGATGCTTCATCCGTGACTAAAACGCATCCCGAAAAGTTTTCGGGATAAAATGCGTGGCAAAAAAAGATAAAGCATAATCCCACCGGAGTGAAATACGCTCCAAGACCTATCGGCTCGCTGATACTCCGTACAAACCAGCGAGCCGACAGGCGCGCCTGAAGCGCGTTTCGATCTGTTTGAATCAGGTCGGCGCTCCAGATATTTGTTCTTACGCGCATCTTTTCCGAAAACCGTTTTCACACTTTTCAGGATGCGATCCAGCGATCATCTCGCTTTGGCTTTCATATGCGCCAGTCCCTTGCTTACAAGGTCACCGCGTATGAGCTTGGCAGCTTCATCGGTCGAGCGTTGCGGATTGTTGCGAAAGACGTACCAATCCCCCCCCACCGAGCGCTTCTGATAGATGACGCCATCTTTCTCGCGGTGAATGAAGCAAGTGATATCGCCGCCGCCGCCCATCTTGTTGACCCAATAGGCCTGCAGGCAGAGCTTGCCGCGGTTGGTGGCATACCAGCGGCCCTGTCCGTAAGACCAGGCCCTGCCCTTTTGTGACCAGGCAATGAAGCGGTGTTTCTCGGCAGAGAAGAAGCCGCCGCCATCCTTCCATTTCCAAGTCTTGCCCGAATAAAGCGCCTCAAGCGCTTCGGCTGATAGTGGCGACGCTGCAGCAGCTTTGATTGCGGTCGCGTCATCGGTTTTCTGCTTCGGCGCCGCATCGGCCGCCCCGGCCAGAAGAAGCACGGACAGTGCCGCGCTTACGGTTCTCAAACTGATCGAAAACATTGTCGTGTTCCTGTTCAGAAGTTAGAGCATGATCCGACCGCTCTGAAATGCATGACGGCCGGACTATGCTTCCAATAAAATCCCGGAGCGCCGATCTGATCGAGACGCAATCGAGCTTTCGGATCAATCAAGCGGATGGTTCGCAACCCTCCAGTCAGGCCGTCCAACACCGCGTGGCCACGGATAGACTTCCCGGTCGTTGAAGTAGACCGTCGCAGTCAGGGCCGGAAATTCAGGTCGCGGCTTGTTGGTCTCCTGTGCCCAGGCGCGGACATAGGCGTCGCTTCCTTCATAGCCAAGCTCGGCGATGACAATCGGCTTCTTGAAGCCCACTACCCGGTCGTATCCCGGCTTTGCCCGTTCGACGAAAGTGGATGCGTGTCCGAGTTCAAGCTTATCATAGGGTTCGTAGCCGAAAACCGACAGGCCGACCACATCGACATAGCCATCGCCCGGATAATAGGCCTCAAGCCCGGCATCTCCCTTCGGCGACCACATATATTTGGCGTTCGGCAGGGACTTCCGGCAGACATTGACGGCATGCTGATATGCGCGGATATAGCTCTGCGCCGACCAATAGGACCAGGTGAACTGGCCTGTCTTGTCGTCCATTTCCTGCGCCCAGCGAATGGTCACCGGACTTTTCAGCTTCGAAGCAGCCGAGCAGACAGCAGCCATGTTCGTATCATAGTGACCACGCACGATGCCGCTCAGGAGATCATCTGGCGCAACACGCCAGTCGCGGGCCCATGACCACGGTTCCACGGTGATCAGCAGTTCGCGGCCTCGTTCCTGCGCATAGGCATCGGCTGTCGAAAGGCTCGTCAGATCCACATCTTCCCAGGGAAGGAACAGATGCTCGATGCGGGAATTGGGATCGTTGGTGAAATCCCCGTGCGGATCATAGGCCCCGAACTTGATGGATTGCGGGGTTATGACCGGGCGCTTGTCGTGGAACATGTTTCGGGTATCGACATTGGCACCCGAAACGCCGCTCGCCGCGTAAACAGCGGTTGAAAGCAGTGCGCCGCAGAGAATAGCTGCAGCAATCTTGTATGAGTTTTTCATCGCCGCCTCCTTTATTGTGTGGGCGATTGGGGAACGGGCAGCGCCAGATTCAGCGCCTCCGTTTTCGGCGTTAAGGCTTCGATGGATACGAGCTTGCGCGCCTCGTCATTTTTGTTTCCGCCAGCATGGCGGAAGACATACCAGACACCGTCAGGCTCCCGTTTCTGGTAGATCGTCCCATCGGCGATACGGTGGGAGAAACAGGTCTTGTTCGGAAAGATCCCCTGATCCAGATGCCATTTTGCATCGAAGCACATCTGGCCCGACCAGGTGATCCTCCAGCGGCCTTCAGCCCAGGCCTTGCCCTTTTCGCCCTCGACGCGGGCCGTGAAACGGCGGTTTTGGCTTTCCATCCGGCCAGTACCATCGGCCCACTGCCAGTTCTTGTCGCGATAGAGCAAATAAAGCTCGGCGGGCGTCATCACGCGAGCGCCGTCAGGCAAGCCGTCCTTGGTGACCGATGCTGCACTGGCCGGAGCACTCAGCCCGGCAAGCACGACAAAGAACGCCAGAGCGCGTTTGCCCCGATCTGGCCGGGACTGTTGGCCATCACACATCAAATGTTTCATTTGAACCTCCCACGACCTTCAGGTTGCGCGCACCCGCCAAGGGTTCTTGCGATTGACGGATGCGCGCGTGCGGCAGGACGTTTGTTGGTCTTGTTTCCTGCCGCTGTTGAACGGGACGGCCGATTGTCGAAACCCGGAAGCCCAGGTTCTCTGCAATCGCCGGTGAAAAGACATTGCGCAGATCGATGAGTACGGCTTGCCGCATGACCTGCTTCATCCGGACAAGGTCAAGTTTGCGAATACTGTCCCATTCGGTCACGATCACGGCTGCATCGGCATTGCCCAGGCAGTCGTAAGGATCGTCATGGAACTCGACGTCGCTGAGAAGGCGGCGCGCATTGTCCATCCCGGCGGGATCGTAGGCCCGAATGCTGGCGCCGAAGCGCTGCAAGGTTTCGATGAGCGGAATGGACGGCGCATCGCGCATATCGTCCGTGTCGGGCTTGAAGGCCAGACCGAGAACGGCAATCGTCCGGCCCTCGACGCTACCGCCGAGTGCATCCAGCACTTTCAGCGCCATACGACGCTTGCGCGCTTCATTGACGGTGACCGTTTCCTCGACGATCCGCAGGGCAATCCCGTGATCCTGAGCGGTGCGCAGCAGCGCAATCGTATCCTTCGGAAAACAGGAGCCGCCATAGCCCGGCCCTGCATTGAGGAAACTGGTGCCGATGCGCTTGTCCAACCCCATTCCGAGCGCCAGCTCCGTGACATCGCTGCCGACTTCCTCGCACAGGTCCGCCAGTTCGTTGATGAAGGTGATCTTGGTGGCGAGAAAGGCATTGGCCGCATATTTGATCAGCTCCGACGTCCGGCGCTGCGTGATGACGATCGGCGTCTTCCGGGCTTCGAGCGCGGGTCCGTAGAGCGCGACAAGCACAGAACGCGCCCGTTCATCTTCGACGCCGATGACGACGCGATCAGGCTCTAGGAAATCGCGGATTGCGACACCCTCGCGCAGAAATTCCGGATTGGATGCGACCGAGAAGGTGCCGGGCCTGCGAACCGAGCCGATGATCTTCTGCACGACATCGCCTGTGCCGACCGGAACGGTGGACTTGACCACGACGACCGTATTGTCGTCGATCAGTGGCGCAAGTTCGCGAGCGGCCATGTAAACGAAGGAGAGATCAGCATCGCCATAGCCGGCGCGTGCTGGCGTGCCAACGGCGATGAAGACAAGCTCGGCACCCTTGACGGCTTCCGCCAGATTGGTTGTGAAGCTGAGCCGGCCAAAGGCGAAATTGCGTTCCACCAGTTCATCCAGCCCCGGCTCGTAGATCGGCACGATGCCGCGCTCCAGCCGGACGATCTTCTGGGCGTCCTTGTCGACGCAGACGACCTCGTGTTCCCATGCAGCAAAACACGTGCCACTGACCAATCCGACATATCCCGTACCGATGACAGCGATCTTCATAATCGTCGCGCCTTTCCCGCTAGTTCGTTTCGCTGGCGGCATTCGTGCGCCAGCGTGGATTGAAAATCGTCCTGTGGACGTCACGTCCACCTACGCCGGCACCGGCGACCGAGAAGCGGTCGTCAAATACCGTGAAGCTTTTTGTGCCCCAGCTCAGTGCTTCGATGCCGTCCCGCCCACGTTCGACGGTCGTAAAACCAGTCAGGGCTACCAGCGCTGTAAAACTGCATGCCATTGCCGGCCGATAGAGGCGGCTTGTCATTCGCACCTTATTTTCGCGGGTGTGCTGGATGACGATCATGGCCATCAGGAACAGGTAGAAACAGGCATTGACGATGGCGAAGATGAAAAAGCCTCGCGTCTGACCGGCATCGTTGACGAACAGAACCGGCAGAATGGACAGACCGGAGATGAGCGCATAGGGGGCGATCACCCGGAGCGGCACCGGATCGACCTCGGACGAGCCCTTCGGCGTGACACGAAAATCGACAAAAGAGCCGGTGAGCCAGTCACGGAAGGCGGCAAAGGCTCCAGCCAGAACCCAGGGCCAGCGCGCCAGCAGAAACAGCATGGCTTCCCAACTGAATATCCTGCCATCGACAGGGCGAAACGTCCTGCTCGACCGCCACCAGAATGCCAGCGCCAAAATCACCAGCGATTGCGGCATGAAGTGCATCAGGAAAGCGGGATAGGTAACGCTGACGAAGTTATCGCCATAAGCCAGAATGGCAATCGGCAGAACGAATGTCAGCGCCAGAAAGAAGGCATAAAGAGGATACCAGAGCTGCGAGAACAGGAACTGGATCTTCAGGCGCAACGGCAGCCGTCCGATCAGCTTTGGCGTGTATTGCAGCAGGATCATCACAAGGCTACGTGACCACTGGAATTCCTGCGTCACCAGATCGGCGAAAGTGCGCGGGCCGTCGCCATGGGCGATGGCGTCCAGCGCATGAACACCGCGCCAGCCATGCGCATTCATGAACAGGGTCGTGGAATGATCCTCAGCCAGTTCCGGTCCCAGGCCGCCGATTTCCTTCAGTGCTGCCGTGCGCACCGCATAGTGAGAGCCGATGCAGACAGGCGCGAAGCCGCCATTGTAACCGGCCTGCAGAGAGCCATGCATACTGGCTTCCACATAAAGACGTCCACGGGCCGACCAGCTTTCATGCGCATTGCGGTCGCAAATGCTCGGTGCCGAAACATAACCGACAGCCGGATCTGCGAAAGGCCGCAGCATATTGAAGAGATAACCCGGCTCAGGCACATGGTCGGCATCGAGCTGCGAGACGAAATCGTAGCGCTCATAACCATAGTGATCGTAGAAGAAAGCGAGATTGCCTTCCTTGCACCGGGTACGGCGTGGCCATGTCTGCCGGTGATAGTCGGCACGGCCTTTGCGCGTGGAAACGAACACGCCATGCTCGCGGCACCAGGCGAGCGTCGAGGGCGATGGGTCTTCGTCGGCGAGCCAGGTATCGTGCGGCACATCCTGCGCCAGCATGGCGCGCAATGTTTCAGCCACCACCTCGAAAGGTTCTGACGGGGCCTTGGTGACAACCATGGCAACGCGGCTTCCCGCCGGGATGCGAAGCGGCCCGGTCGGGCGTGCTGCATGGAAGAAGACGGTGATGAAGTAAAGCGGCAGGATCGTGATCCAGGCCAGCAGTGCCGTCACCAGAATAGAGCCAAGCAGATGGTTGTGCTTTGCACTGATGAACCACCATTGCCAGAAATAGGCGATGGCGAGAGCCCACAGGACAATACCCACCAGATATTCCACCCGCTTGCGGCCGGTGAAGACAGGCGCGAGCAACGGTCCGCTGTCGCCTGTATCGCCGTGATGAGCTGGATGAAACACGCGCTTTTTCATGTCCGCATCTCCAGACCGAAGAAGGGTGCGGCTGTGCGGATAATCGTATCAAGGTCGGAATGGAGCGTGCGAAAGCCAAGCTTTGCTGCAGCTTCAGCCGGATCGGCATAAAGGGCCGGCGGATCGCCTGCGCGGCGCGGCCGCATTTCGATAGGCACCTTGCGCCCGGTCAGCCGGTCTATCGCATCCACGATTTCCCTGATGGATGTTCCACGCCCGGTTCCCAGATTGAGGACGAGATTACCGCCGCCGTTCAGAAGATGCTCGACCGCAAGCACATGCGCCCGTGCCAGATCGGCCACGTGAATATAGTCACGAATACAGGTGCCGTCCGGCGTATCATAATCATCGCCGAACACTTCGAGACAGTCCGTCCTACCCGCCGCAGCCAGCATGGCGCGCGGTATCAGGTGAGTTTCCGGATCATGTTCTTCGCCCAGTTCGCCATCCAGATCCGCACCGCAGGCATTGAAGTAGCGCAGCGCCGCATAGGACATGCCATAGGCTGCCGAATAATCGGCCAGCATATGTTCCGCGATGAGTTTTGTGCGTCCATAGGGATTGATCGGATTTTGCGTTTCGCCTTCGCGGATCGGCAGCACATCAGGAATACCGTAAGTCGCGCAGCTCGACGAGAATATGACCGGACGCCCGCCTGTCAGGCGGCTGGCTTCCAGAACGGAATGGATGCCGCCGACATTGTTGCGATAGTATTTTGCCGGGTCCGTGACAGACTCTCCAACATAGGCCGAGGCCGCAAAATGGATGATGGCTGCCGGATCAAAGGTCCTGATCGCAGCGGTAAGCTGTTCCTGTGAAAGCGTATCGCCTTCGACAAAATCGCCCCAGCGCACAGAAGATCTGTGTCCGGTCGACAGGTTGTCATAGACGACCGGCGAAAACCCGCTTTTATGCAGAAGCTTGGCGGTATGGCTGCCAATGAAGCCCGCGCCACCGGTTACGAGTATGTTCGGCCGGGTCATCTCGCCACCTCGAACAGCTCGCCTGAGGGTCTGGCCAGTTGGCGTTCGAAATATGCGATCGTCTGCTTCAGCCCTTCGACAAGTGCTATCTGTGGTTCCCAGCCAAGCTCGCGCTTTGCCAGCATGATGTCGGGACGCCGCTGGCGCGGATCGTCTGTGGGCAGCGGACGATAGACAATGCGCGACGCCGAACCGGTCAGCGCAATGATCTGCTCGGCCAGCTCACGGACGGTAAATTCCCCCGGATTGCCAAGATTGACGGGCTTCTGAAGCTGGCTGTTCATCAACCGGCTGAAACCTTCGATAAGATCATCGACATAGCAGAAAGACCGGGTCTGCGAGCCATCACCATAGATGGTTATCTCTTCGCCCTTGAGCGCCTGCACGATGAAGTTCGACACGACACGGCCATCGTCAGGCCGCATGCGCGGGCCATAGGTATTGAAGATGCGCACGATACGGATATCGACGCCATACTGCTTGTGAAAATCGTAAAACAGCGTTTCGGCCGAACGCTTGCCTTCATCATAGCATGAGCGGGGACCGAAGGAGTTTACATTGCCCCAATAGGCTTCCGGTTGCGGATGTGTTTGCGGATCACCGTACACTTCCGACGTCGAAGCCTGAAAAATCCGGGCCTGATAATGCGCTGCAAGCTCAAGCAGATTGAGCGAGCCCATGACGCTCGTCTTCATCGTGTGAACCGGATCGGCCTGATAATGCGGCGGCGATGCCGGGCACGCCAGATTGTAAATCTCGTCTACCGGCAGATCAATCGGATGGACAATATCGTGGCGCACGAAGCTGAACGTGTCGTAACGCAGCAGATTGCGAATGTTCTCAAGCCGCCCTGTCGAAAAATTGTCGACACAGATGACAAAATTACCTTCGTTCAGAAGACGCTCGCAAAGATGAGAACCGAGAAATCCCGCGCCGCCTGCTACGAGAATACGCCGTGTTGCCATGCGCTCTGCAGATATACCCGATGATCTAAAGTTTATACTCACGAGAGCCTCCAACGCTACTAATTCACTTGCGCTATCTGGTAAAACGCAAAGCATTCCCGTCGGCGCGTTCGAATAGAAGCGCTCTGATCAATGGTTTTTTGCTTGCTTTACTCGATGATTGAAGATAGCGGCGCTGAAGACATGAGTCGTTAGCGTAGAATCCGGAAACTTATCCTTGCGTCCATTTTTGACGCCAGGCGGTCCCGGTCGCTGAAGAACCTATTCACAAGGTTTGATATGGATTGGCTTTTCCTCGGCCTTGCCCAGCTCGATACATTTTTGCCCTGAGCAGAACGTCCAGCCCCCGCCTGTCTTGCCGGAGGCAGCAAGAACGATTTCCCGGCGTGGAGGAATGTTTGGGTGATAGACATACCAGCCATTCTTGAGAACTGCATCTGCAGGCGGGTCCATGCCAGCGCCGGAGCCCTTGATCCGTGCCTCGGACAGGACCAGCCCCTGCGGCGTCACATTCCAGGACTCCTGCCACGGCACTTTCTCGACGCTGTGCATCCATGAGAGCAGAAAGCTTGTGGCGGCGATTTTCAGGACGCCGCCAGCCGTTGCAATGCAGACTGCCATCAACCTGATGACGCGACGACGGAAGGTCGCGATCTCCAGAAATGCCATACAAGAAAGGCCGCACAGGCCGCAAAGCCGAGCTCATCGCTAAACGGGTAGGTCGCGAGCATCAGAGCAATGGCCATGAAAGCCCATATGCGTTCCCACATATTCAGCGGTGTTCGAAGATGGCCGATGGCTGCGGCGCCCCAAAGCAGAATGCTGAGCAGCGCCTTGATGAACATATAGACAAAGGCAGGCCAGAAGCCGAATTTTTCGGAAAGAGGCCCGCCCTCCTGAAGCATGATAACCGGCTCGTACACTGCCATGAAGGGCACTGCAAAACCCGCAACCGCGATGCGGATCGCCTGCATGCCGATCTTCATGCCGGACTCTCGCGCAATCGGCGCTGCCGCAAAAGCTGCAAGCGCGACAGGCGGAGTGAGGTCGGCCATGATCCCGAAATAGAAGACGAACATATGCGACACCAGCAGCGGCACTTCGAGATGAAGGAGTGCCGGACCAGCGATCGAGGATGTGATGATGTAATTTGGAATGGTCGGAATGCCCATGCCGAGGACGAGGCAGGCCAGCATGGTCAGTACCAGCGAGAAGAAGAGCGAGTTTTCTCCGACACTGACGATCACGCGCGCGAAAGTCGATCCGGCACCGGTCAGCGCCAGAACGCCGATGATGACGCCGACCAGCGCACAGGCGATGCCCACGGGCAGCGCATTCTTGGCACCTTCCGCGAGGCTTTCGAGGCAAAGCCTCAGCGTTTCACGTCCGCCGCGCACCAGAAAGTTTATCGCGACCAAGAGTGCAACAAGACAGATGATCAGCGTGATGCCGCGCAGGACATAGCCGAAAATATTGAAGGTGGTGCCGAAAGCCGCAGCCGACATGACGCCGAGCGCGACCCAGAACAGCACGCGCAAAGGCATGGACATGGAGCCGGAAACCGGCACACCCAGAATGATGAGCGCGGTCAGGCTGAGGCCAACCGTGCCTGCAAAAAGCGGCGTATAACCGGAGAAAAGCAGCCAGACCAATGCGACCAGAGGCAGAACCAGAAACCAGCGCTTTCGGATTGCCTCCAGTGCGCTTGGCATTTCACTTTTGTTGAGGCCCTTCATCTTGAGACGGCGCGCCTCAAGATCAACCATCACGAAGACAGTTATGAAGTAGAGAATTGCAGGAACGATTGCCGCTTTGACGATCTCGACATAGGGCAGGCCGAGCGTTTCGGCCATGATGAACGCGACCGCACCCATGACCGGAGGCATGATCTGGCCTCCCATGGAGGCCACCGCTTCGACACCGCCGGCAAAGGCCGGACGGAAGCCGGAACGCTTCATGAGCGGAATGGTGAACGCGCCTGTCGTCACAACATTGGCGACGCCGGAACCGTTGATAGTCCCCATGAGTGCGGACGAGATTACCGAAACTTTTGCAGGCCCGCCCCGTGACGCGCCGACCGTTCCCATGGCAATATCGTTGAAGAGCTGGATCATGCCAGCGCGTTCGAGAAATGCCCCGAACAGGATGAAAAGGAAAATATAGCTCGACGAGACATAGATCGGCGTGCCGTAAATTCCCTCTGTTCCAAGGAAGAGAACCTCGACCACCTGCTCGAAATCATATCCGCGATGATTGAATGGATGCGGCAGATATTGCCCGAACAAACCGTAAGCCAAAAAGATCGCGCAGATGAGCGGCAAGGTCCAGCCCATCATCTTTTTCCCAGCCCAAAAGACGAGACCGACCACGAGAATGCCGATCACGATATCGAGCGTATTGGGTTCGCCAGCCCGGATCACCAGATCTTCGTAGAAAATCCAATGATAAAGGCTGAGCGCGAAGGCGACGATGGCGGCCAGCCAGAAGGCTGCTCGTTTGGCCGCGATCGTACTCGCATTGGCATAAAGGCCGAAGAGAAGCAGGAGCAGAAATCCGACATGGATGGAGCGGACCACCTGACTTGGCAAGGGTGAATAGGCAGAAGTCCAAAGCTGGAAAACCGAAAAAGCCACGGCGATGGCAAACAGGATTTTTGCGCCTGCGCCCGTACCCCAGGCGGGAATATGCTCAGCCGATTCAACGGCGCTGTTCTCGCTCTGCGTCATGAACGAACCTTCATCAGATTATGCAAGTTGAAATGAACAGTTACGGGAGCGATCCGATTGACAGGGATCGAGCGCCGTTGGCCGGAAAAGGGCGGTACCCGCGTAATCTCACTCGGGTACCGACTGCCGGGCAGGATTGCCGCCAGACTATTCGATGCCTTTTTCCTTGTAGTAACGCAGCGCGCCGGGATGAACCGGGACAGGTGAGACGATGGTGCTTTTGTCGAGCTTGATTGCCTTTGCCGAAGAATGGGCGGCAGTCAGCTGGTCGAGATTCTCAAACAGCCCCTTGGTCATCTGGTAGACCAGTTCCTCATCCATATCGGGACGAACGATCAGATAGTTGATCACGGAAGCGGTGACGACATCCTTGTCCTGCCCGCTATAGGTATCCGCCGGGATCGTGTTGACCTGATAGGGCGCGCCGATCTTCTCGATGACGTCTGCCGGAACCTCAACGACGTTGATGTCGACCGAATTGGCAAGATCACGCAGCGAGGCAACGCCAAGTCCGGAGGATTGCAAGGTTGCATCCAGCTGGCGGTTTTTCATGAGTTCGACAGATTCTGCAAAGGGCAGATACTCGATCTTGCCCAGATCGTCATAGGAAAGCCCGGCAGCCTCCAGAATGGTCCGCGCATTTAGTTCGGTTCCGGATTTCGGTGCGCCGACGGAAAGCCGCTTTCCCTTGAGATCGGCCAATGTCTTGATGCCGGATTCCTTGGAGGCGACGATCTGGACATAATTCGGATAGATTGCTGCAAGGGTGCTCAGATTGGTGAGCTTCTTCTTAAAACCGGCTGCTTCATTTCCTTCATAGGCATCACGCAGGGAGTCGCCCAGCGTGAACGCAACCTCGCCGCGGCCACTATTGATGAGGTTGATATTCTCGATGGATGCTTTTGTGGCCTGCACAGAAGGGCGCACATCGGGAATGCCCGAATAGATTTTTTCCATCGCGACACCCAGCGGATAGTAAACCCCGCTGGTACCGCCAGTCAGAATATTTACAAATTCCTCGGCCTTCGCTTGTGCCGCGCCCCAAACCAGCCCGAGCGCCGTCGCCAGAGAAACAGTCGTCTTCCGATTAAAGATTTGCATATTTCCTCCTCACTCCAATAGATTTTGCCGTTGTGCAAGTACCACAGCTAAGCGGGGAGCTTTTGCAAATCACTTCCCCCACCGCATTTCATAATGTCCTCCCACGGAACTGCGGAAACGCTATCGCATTCTGGAAGAAATCCCAAATGTTTTTGGTCGCTAAAACATCTTCTGTATAATTCTTTATTTTCTGTTGCGCGTTAATTCAGGATGACAAGTCTCCCCAACGGACTTGCATGCAAACAGTGAATGAAAACAGATAAATGGCGTGAGAGGATCACAACGCACATGGCGTTACTTTTAAAAATCGAGCCGACCCGATTTAAGCAGATCGAAATATGCTCACGAGCATTTCCAGTTTAACTTGAGCCATTGGAAATACTCTATCCAGTTGTTTTACGCGCATCATTTCCGAAAACCGCTGCGCACGTTTCGGAATGCGCTCTAACGCAGAATATCCGACAAACGCTTCTGCTCTTTGTCGACACGCTCAAGATTGAGGCCTGCCAGCAGATCGAGAATATGGGTCTTCATCAAGACCGCAGCCTCGCCGCTCTTGTGCTTTTCAATCGCGTCGACCAGCGCGTGGTGTGCATCGCACTGGCAGGTTGTCTCGCGCCGTTCCCAATAGAGCGAAATGATGAGCGAGGAACGCGGCAGCAGATCACCGACAAAACCCGCCAGAATCGAATGCCCTGAAATCTCGGCCAGATGCGTGTGAAAAAGCGCCGACAGCATGATAGCCTCGCTGTCGCGTCCAGCGTGAAGCGCCTCGTGTTCGTCGTGGAGATGCTGGCGTAGCTGCCTGACCTGCTTGGGCTTGATGACCTTCGCCGCAAGTGAAGCCACCTCCGGCTCGATCAGCAAGCGCGCCTCAAACACTTCGCGCGCTTCTTCGCGTGAGGGCTCGGCAACGAAAGCTCCGCGATTGGGTTCCAGACGCACAAGCCTGTCATGGGCCAGTGCCTGCAAGGCCGCGCGCACGAAGGCGCGGCTGACGGAATAGATCGTCGCCAGCTCGTCCTCCGGGAGCTTGGTCCCAGGAAGCAGACGATGGCTGACAACCGCATCGCGCAAGCCGTTATAGACCGGAAGCCAGCGGAGATTTCCGCCGCCGTTTTGGTCTGTCATGTTCGTCTCAGCCAGGGTCATCATCATCCAGTAGAAGCTGTAGAAATGGCGGAGGTGATCGGGCGATACACCATCCGCATATCCAATTTTTTGCTCGCTTACATATCGAACACAGGTCCCACGAGTGTCAACAATTTCGCCAGTTTTGATGCACAAACCCGGCTGAAATCATTCGGGACATCACGTTTTCGGATCAAATCCAACATCATTTATCAGTTTTGCGGCGAAAAAGGTTCAAAAATACCTTGAAAGCCCTTCATTCGCGGCAGTTGATAGCCTCCAAGTTTCGACGTTTTCAAGCCGAGTCCCACGAGGCTTTCGCACAGTTTCACCGCACAGGTTACGCCATCGATAACGGGCAGGCCGTGCTCTCTCGAAAGGGAAGCGGCAAGGTCAGCCATACCCGCGCAACCGAGCACAATCGCTTCGGCATGATCTTCCCGAACCGCCTTCGCGATTTCGTTCGAGACCTTGTGACGGGCATCCGAACCCGGAATTTCCAGATCGAGCACCGCCACATCGCTAGCCCGCACACGGGCGCAACGCGATATAAGGCCGTAGCGGGATAGGTTATGTTCGATGGCCGGTACCGAACGGGATAGCGTAGTGACGACGCTGAATTTTCCGGCAATCAGGCTTGCCATGTGAAATGCCGCCTCGCCGATACCGATCACCGGCATGGTTCCGGCACAGCGCGCTGCATCAAGACCGGTATCGTCGAAACAGGCGATGACACAGGCATCGGCAGTCGGGTGCTTCTGCATTTCCCCGATCATGCCGGGAATGGCAAAAACCTCGTCGAAATATCCTTCGATGCTTGGCGGACCGTCAAGCGGATTGGTCGCGATGATTGTTGTTTCGGCGTTTGCCACGCTGCGCGCAGCTTCGCCGATCTTGTGCGTCATCGATGCAGTCGTATTGGGGTTGATGACAAGTATTTCCATTTTCCTCAAACCATCAAAATATTTGTTGTCGTTCTGGATGGTCCAGAGCGCCTTTTCGGACACTCTGCCTAGTTCATTTTTCTGGAAGCGCTTCGGCCCGTCATCCGGCGCCGGTAGTCAAACCTCCCCACCCAGATAGAGTTTCTTGACCCGGTCGTCCGTCGCCAGTTCTTCCGAATTACCGGACAGAACAATCTTTCCGATCGTCAGGGCATAAGCGCGCTGCGAAATGCGCAGCGCCATACGCGAATTCTGCTCGACCAGAAGGACACTCACCTTTTCGTCGCGGTTGATAGCCACGATAGAGCGGGCGATATCCTGCACCAGCTTGGGCGCGACCCCGAGAGACGGCTCGTCCAGCAGCAGAAGCTTCGGCTTGGCCATGAGCGCGCGCCCGATAACCAGCATTTGCTGCTCGCCGCCACTCATCGTGCCCGCAGCCTGCGAATAGCGCTCTTTCAGGCGGGGGAACCACCCCAGAACCATCTCCAGCGTGTTGGCGATATCCGCCTTGCTTGAGCGGGTGAATGCCCCCATCATCAGATTGTCGCGCACGCTCATATAGGGAAAGACGCGGCGGCCTTCCGGTACCATGGCGATCCCCATCCTGACAATCTCGTCCGACCGGGTGCCATCGATCCGGCGACCCTCATAGTGGATTTCGCCCTTGCGGATCTTTTTCAGCCCTGTGATCGCCCGCAGGATCGAAGATTTTCCTGCACCATTGGCACCGATCAGCGCAACCGTCTCGCCCTCCTGAACGCTCAGGGAAACGCCCTTCAGTGCATAGACGTGATCGTAATAGAGTTCGGCATCGGAAACTTTGAGCAGCTCTGCCATGGTCAATATCCAATCGTTTCGTCTTCTGCACCGAGATAGGCTTCAATCACCTTCTCGTTTTCCTGGATTTGCTTCGGCGTTCCTTCCGCTATCTTCTGTCCAAAATTGATGACGACGATCCGGTCGGAAATATTCATCACCGCAGGCATATCATGTTCCACCAGCAACACCGTGACACCCCTGTCGCGGACCGCGCGCACCAATTCCACGGCCTTGACGGTTTCGTCATGATTCATCCCGGCAAAAGGTTCATCCAGAAGCAATATCTTCGGTTGCGTCGCCAGACCGATGGCGATGCCGAGTGCGCGCAAATGGCCATGCGGCAGGTTCTGCGCTACCTCGTCACGCTGCTTCCACAGCCCCAGGAACTGCAGGATTTCGTCGGCAGAGCGTCCGAATTCCTCTTGATCCCGGCGGGCAAGGCTCGACCCCACATAACAACCGAGGAAAGTCGCCTTGGCGCGCAGATGGTGACCGACAATCACATTGTCGCGTACCGTCATGCCCTTGAAGATCGTCGTTTCCTGGAAGGTGCGCACCACGCCCTTTCGCGCCACGATATGCGGTGCCAGACCCGATATGCGCTCGCCCTTGAAGCGAACTTCCCCGGTGGTGGGATTGAGGAAAGAGGCGATCAGCTTGAACAGAGTGGACTTGCCCGCGCCATTCGGCCCGATGACCGACAGGATTTCCTTTTCCCGCACCGAAAAGGAAACATCGTTGACCGCCACCAGACCGCCGAAGCGTTTGGTCAGGTTTTTGACTTCCAGAAGATCGCTCATGATCCTGTTCCCTTCCGTCCGGTCAGTCTGAGGCTGAGAAGTCCGTTGGGCAGGAACAGCATCAGGATGATGAGAACGCTAGAGAAGATGAGAAGCTGGAACTTGCCGGTCTGGAACAAAAAGTCCCAGCCGAAATAAAGAACGAAGGTTCCAATGATCGGGCCGAACACATAGCCAAGCCCGCCCAGAAAGCAGTTGAGCATGAAATTGACCGAGTCCGTGACCGTGAAGCTCGACGGATAGATCGATTGCGAGATCGCGACGAACATCGCGCCACCAAGCCCGCCAAGGAAGGACGAGATCGCATAGGCCAGCACACGCAGATTGGTGATGTTGACGCCAATAGACGAGGCAAGCTCCTCATTTTGCTGCAACGACTGGCAAAGGCCGCCGATACGCGAGTTGATGAGACGGTAAAGCCCAGCGAAGCAAAGCACCATCAGCACGATGGACACGAAATAGAAGGCAGCGCGCGGGTTCTGCAGTGTTGCAAAATCCGGCAGGATGGTCAGTCCGAAAAGCGATATTCCGCCCGGCATCGGAATGCTGACCATGCCCTTGGCGCCGTTGGTGATGGGCAGCGCCATCGCCAGAAGACGGACAACTTCGGTCAGAACCAGCGTGACCATGGCGAAATAGACACCACGAAGCCGCAGGATCGGCAGGCCGATCAGAATACTGGCAACCGCGCAAAACAGCCCGGCAATGGGCAGCGTCAGCCAGAAGGAAACGCCGTATTTCACCATCAGGATCGCCGACACATAGCCGCCCATGAGAGCATAAGCGCCCTGGCCGATATTGATCCGCCCGATATAAAAGGTAAGCCACACACCGCTGCTGGCGATGGAAAGAAGCGCCACTGACGTGAGCGTATAATAGAGATCGTGCCGTCCGGTCGCCTCGATCAAGACCGGAATACCGATGAAAATCAGGGCCAGAAAGGCAGCGACACCGATCAGCTTGCCAATATGGTTGCCGATATACTTGCTTGTGTTTGTCATGACAGCCCCCTCAACCCCACGGTTTGCCCATGAGCCCGTTCGGACGGATGCTCAGGAACACCATCAATGCAGCGAAGATGACGAGATAGGTGATGTCACCATAGGAGCGCAGCACCGTCAGACCGACGGATTCCATCATGCCGAGGATGAAGCCGCCGGCAATGGCGCCACTGACGACGCCCGCGCCGCCAATCATCACCATCATGAAGGCCTTGATGGAAATGGCGCCACCAATGCCGGAATTGACACCGGTAATAGCGACCAGCAATCCACCGACCAGCCCCGCAAGCATTGCCCCCAGCGCGAAACCTATCATTGAATAGCGGTCAACATTCACGCCCATCAACTGCGCGGCCACGCGGTCCTGGGCGAGCGCGCGCATCGCGCGACCGGGTTTTGTATATTGCATGAAAAGAACGAAGGCTGCGATGAACACCACCGCAAGCACACCGATCAGGATGCGGTCATAAGGCATGATCAGCCAGTCAGACACGAAGACGCCATTGACGATCTTCGGCACGCCGCGCTGTTTTTCACCGAACAGAAGCAGGATCACCGCATCAAGGAAAAAGGCAATAGCGGCGGCAAGCAGCATCGTGCTTTCATCGCGCAGGCTTCGCTTGATGACCGGTCGGAAGAGAAATTTTTCGATCAGCGCACCGACGATCATCAATGTGACGGCGGAGGCCAGAAGCGCGACAACAAACGGCAGGCCGAGCTGCCCGTAGACCGTATAGGTGACGAAACCGCCCAGCACATACATCTGGCCGTGCGCAAAATTGAGGACGTTCATGAGCGCGAAAATCAGCGTCAGTCCCAACGCGATCAATGCATATTGCGCACCCAGATATAGCCCATTGGCTATCACTTGTTCCATGAAGGCAAACTCCCTCGTGCGAAGCATCAGGCGAGCTCAAAGGCAGGCCCGAAACTCCGTGACAGTTCCTGATGGGTGGGAGGCCCGAAGCGGAAATATTCTAGCTCCGCTTCGGGCTGTTCAGGCCTGTTTGCTAATCGACCTGGCCGACGAAGAGCGTTTCGAACTTGCCGTCCTTGTACTCCGTAACAACCATCGGAATGCCGATCTGTCGCTTCTGCGTGAAAGAAGAGGTGCCGACATAAGTCAGTTTGGAACCGTCGCCATCGCCCTTGACGAAAGGATTGGGCGCGGAGAACGTGTCCATCGTCTTCTTGAATTCCTCGACATTGTCGACCGCAGCCGGGTTGGCCTTGAGTGTCTCGACGATGTATTCGAGCGCGTAGACCTTGGTGTTGGACTCGTCGTTATACTCGCCATAGGCCTTGGTATAACGGTCGACAAATTCCTTCATCGCGTCAGATGCGATTTCCGGCGTGGAAGCGCCACCGACCGAGATGAAGCCGTTGGCGAGTTCACCTGCGCCTTCCTCCAGAACCTTGGCATCCTGCGCGGTTTCGGTGGAAATGAAGCCCTGATAGCCAAGCTCGCGCGCGGCACGGATAAGCAGCGGCGCATTGCCCGGCGCAACGCCCGACAATACCAGCAGGTCCGGCTTCTGCATGATGATCGGCGTCAGAACAGGCGTGAAGTCGCGCGTGTCGTTTTGATAGGCATCGTTGGTCGAAACGACTTCGAGACCAAGCGCCTTGGCCGCCTCGATACCGCTGTCGCGCTGGCTGAGCGGATCGGATTCATTGGCCGCCACGAAGGCCACCGTCTTGATACCTTTGTTATCCTTGAGGTATTTATAGATCGCCGGGCCTGACTGGTAGTTGGCAATCATGCCGAGAACGGCATTGGATGCCGGCGGCGTATAGAGTTCCTTCGGGAAGGAATAAGGGAAATAGATGATGCCCTTGGCTTCCGCCACCGGGCGAACGGCGGCAGCGCCATCATCGACATTCGGGCCGACCACGTAATGGACGCCTTCCTGAGCCATCTTTTCCATCCCGGCGATGGCGCGCTTCGGGTCCTTCTGATCGTCGAAAGTAACCACCTTGATCTTGTAGGTGTCGTCGCCGATCTTTACGCCGCCCTGCTCATTGAGCCAGTCGGCGCGAACCTGCATCGAGCGAACATTGGATGTGCCCCAGGCCGCAGCAGGGCCACTGGTGACACCGACGAACCCGATCTTCAACTCCTTGTCCGCAGCCTGGGAGGCCGACGCGGACATGAGCGCAAATATAGAAACGGCGCCAAGCGCCGCAGTCTTCACAACTGCGCGTCTATTGATCATTTTAGTTCCCCTTAATTAGCTTTACCTTTCCCTCATTTGGCGGAGAAAGGATTAGCAAGCTAAACACGCACCCGAAATATTGTCAACAATCTGCATATTCTTAATGAACGATTTTACGACAGAGCGTCATCGATTCCGAAAACCTCTGAATATAAAAAGGTGCGCCGGGGACCGACGCACCTTGTAAATGACAGGCAGGCATGGAGAAACAGGCTAGCCGCGTGCGACTTGCAACCGTGCAAAGTGGGCCAGCATCCGGTCCGGGTCGGCCTTGATGCCGCTGAAGAGTTCGAAGGCACCGACCGCCTGAAAAACGGCCATGCCACCGCCATTGAGCACCCGGCAGCCGCGCTCTTTGGCAAGCCGAACCAGCGCCGTCTGCAAAGGAAAATAGACAATATCCGAAACCCAGAGATGCGGTTGCACCAATACTGGCGCAAGCGGCAGGCCCGGATGCGCATCCATGCCCATCGGCGTCGCGTGGACCAGACCCGAGGCCTGAGCCAATGTTTCGTCCAGATCGCCCCCGGCAATGAAACTGCATTCCGGCTGCACGGAAACAAGCTTGCCGATTACCGCATCGACCTTCGCGGCATCGAGGTCGAAAATATGGACTTCCCGCGCGCCCATTTCGGCCAGCGCATAGGCAACGGCGACACCTGCTCCGCCCGCACCGAGCAGCACGACACGTTCCAGCGATGCTCCCGGCAGACCACGGCGAAACCCTTCCGCATAGCCCCACCAGTCGGTGTTGTGACCGATGCGCCTGCCATCGGCAAACACCACCGTGTTGATCGATTGCAGCGCCAAAGCATGGGGCGAAAGTTCATCGACCAGCGCCACCGCAGCCTGCTTGCAGGGATGCGTGATATTGAGACCGGCGAATCCCGCAGCTTCGGCCTCATCGACAAGTGCGGGCAGATCGCCTGCCGAACGTCCATTTTCGGCGATGTCGAGAATGTCGTAGCGATAGGCAAGACCAGCGGCCTCACCTTCCTGCATATGCATTGCCGGCGAAAGCGAGCGCTGAATATTTGCGCCGATCAATCCGACATGCACACGACGTTTGGTCACTTCACTTATCAATTCTAATTCTCCGCAGGACCGGACCACGCCGATCCCAAATCAAGCTTGGCCTGCCGATCATTCGGGACTTTTCAGAAGGGCGATGATCGTGTCGCTGATCAGGCGGCGATGCCGCGCTTTCACCTCGGAAGCCATCAGATCAGTGCCGAAGATCGCTCCGAACGTATGTCGGTTGGACACGCGGAAAAAGCATTGCGCGCTGATCAGCATGTGAAGGTCGAGCGCGGAAATGCGCCTTTGAAAGATGCCCTGCTCACGACCGCGCTCAAGGATTTTCTCGATCGTTTCCAGAATGGTTACATTCTGGCGCGACAGAACATCGGAGCGTTCCATATGTTCGGCACGGTGAATATTTTCCACCGCGACGAGCCGCACGAAATCCGGATTGGCATCGTCATGATCGAAGGTACTTTCCACCAGACTGCGCATGGCGGATTCCGGGTCTTGATCGTCAAGCGACAGCGAGCTTTCAAGCGTGCGTATCTTGCCATAGGCCCGTTCCAGCACGGCGAGATAAAGCCCGTCCTTGCTGCCGAAATAATAGTAGATCATGCGCTTGGACGTGCGGGTCTGCGCCGCGATTTCATCCACGCGCGCGCCTGAGAAACCCGATGCCACGAACTCACGCGCCGCAATGTCGAGAATATTCTCACGCGTCGCATCGGGATCGTTCTTGCGCGGCTGCGTCTTGGCGAGTGCCTTTGCCATAGTCCTCCCCTTCAGCGCTCAGAGTGCTGCGGCACTTTTCGGCATTCCCGCCGGGCGCATGTAGCGCCGCAGCGCGGCAATGCGGAATATCGCGTTGGCCGCGCCATACCCTTTATAGCCTCGCCTCTGCACGACTTCGAAAAAGAAGCCCTGATCGTCGGTCGGGCTGTAAAGCTGGAAATATTCCCCGCTCTCATCGCGATCATAAAGCACGTTCGCAGCCTTGAGCCGGTCGGTGAACTCGGGATCGAGACCGAGACGCGCTTCCAGATCGTCATAATAATTCGGCGAGATTTCCAGCGTGTGGAACCCGTTGTCACGCAAAGCCGCAGCCGTCGCAAAGATATCGTCGGTCGCGAAGGCCAGATGCTGAATGCCCGACCCGAAGGTTTCGGCGATGAAGCGACCGGCGAGAGTGCGACGGTTTTCCGCGCCGTTGAGCGTGATACGCAACGTTCCCTCGTCGTTTTCAACCACCTGGCTGCGCACGACGCCGCCCGGATCGACGATATCGACCATGGGCGACTTCCGCGATTCCGTGAGTGAAGTGTAGAAAAGCAGCCAAGTCAGAAGTTCATCGAACTTCATCGTCTGGGCAACGTGATCGATATGGGTGAGGCCAACGCCGATCCCGGTATCATTTCCCGCCACCGGCTCGAACTCGATATCGAAGATGTGACCGAGATCGGTTTTCTCATCGAGAAAATAAACCAGTCCGCCGCCGACACCGCGAATGGCGGGCATGCCGATTTCGCCCGGATCGAGCGGTTGTTCAAAACTCTCCGCCCCCATGGCGACGGCGCGGGCATGGGCTTCAGCCGCATCGTCCACGACCAGCCCCATTGCGTAGGCAGCAGTGCCGTGGACCGCATAGGCCGAGCTTGCGAAGCCGCGCGTATCCGTATTGATGACGAGGTTGATGTCGCCCTGCCGGTAGAGCGCAACGTCTTTCGTGCGATGCTTGCCTGCCAGCCTGAAGCCCAGCGCACCAACAGCGGAAACCAGCCGCTCGGCATCGTCGGCATGGGTGGCAAACTCGACAAAGCCGACACCGTGCACCTTTGCGCGGGGCGGCATGGTAGCAACCGTCAACTTGTTGTCCGGCTCCACCCGGCGAACCTGATCACCGAGATAGATGAGCGAACGGCGTCCATCGGCGGCGATTGTGGCTGGTGATCCGCCACGGAACTGGTCGTTGAAGATTTCGAGCGAGAAATAGCCATCATAGCCGGTCGCAGCCACGGCGCGCATGAAATCCAGAACCGGCAGGTCGCCTTCGCCCGGCATGTTGCGATAATGGCGACTCCAGTAAAGCAGATCCATGTCGATCAGCGGCGCGTCAGCCATCTGGATAATGAAAAGCTTGTCCTTCGGAATGGAGCGGATCGAATTCACGTCGATCTTGCGCGCCAGCGTATGAAAACTGTCGAGGATAAGGCCGACATTGGGGTGGTCGGCGCGGCGCACGATCTCCCATGCATCGCGGTGGTCGCTGATATGGCGACCCCAGGCGAGTGCTTCATAACCGACGCGCAAATTGCGCCGCGCCGCTCTTTCGCCAAGCTCGCGAAAATCATCTGCAGCGCGGTCGATGCCGCCGATAGCGGCTGGCGACACGTTCGAACAGACCAGAACGAGATCGGTGCCGAGCTCCTGCATCAGGTCGAACTTGCGCTCCGCGCGGTCGAAAGTGCGGCTGCGCAAAGGCTCCGGCATGCCTTCGAAATCGCGGAAAGGCTGGAAAAGCGTGATCTCCAGACCGAGATCGCGCGCCATCTGGCCCACCTGACGCGGGCTTTCGTCAAAGGTGAGAAAATCGTTCTCGAAAATCTCCACCCCGTCGAACCCGGCTTTGGCTATGGCTCCAAGCTTCTGCTGGAGATCGCCGCTGATGGAGACGGTTGCTATCGAAGTCTTCATGTCACGCTCCTGTCTCCGGCCAGACCGGAGTTTTCTGCTCATGGTCCGGGCAATTCTGCCCGGATCATCTTGTTCAGTATCGGCCTGCGCCGTGATTATTCTAGTTTTCTCCGCGCACTTTCTTCAATTCGGCAAAGAGTTCATCGACCGTTTCCGCACCGATTTCGGCGGTAAACTTTTCGATGATCGGCTTGACCGCGTCACGCAGGCGCGCGGTTTCTTCCGGCGTCAGTTCGGTAACCTGCATACCGGTCTTCTTGATCTCATCGAGCGCGGTCGCATCCTGCTCGCGCGAAACCTTGCGCTGATAATCCCGTGCCTCGACCGCTGCCTGCTCGATCACCGCCTTTTCCTCATCGTTGAGGCGATCCCAGAACTTCTTGCTGATCATGACGATCTGCGGATTATACTGGTGGCGGGTCAGCGTCAGATATTTCTGCACTTCATAGAATTTGGCATTGATGATGTTGGCATTGGGATTTTCCTGCCCATCGACCGTGCCGGTTTCAAGCGCCGTATAAAGCTCGGTATAGGGCAGCGGCACCGCATTGGCGCCGAGCGCATTGAACAGGGCAACCGGAGCCGGCGATTGCAGGGTGCGGATCTTCAGCCCGGCAATATCCTCCAGTTTTGCGACCGGATGACGATTATTGGTCAGATTGCGGAAACCGAGCTCCCAATAGGCAAGCCCGACCAGCCCTGTGTCGGGCAGGCGTTTCATCAGATTGGTGCCGAACGGGCCATCCATGACCTTGTCGGCTTCCTCGCCGCTGTTGAACAGGAACGGCAGGTCGACTGCTTCGAATGCCTTGATGGTGCTGGACAGGATGCCTGCATTCATCACGGTCATTTCCACGACGCCGCCCTGCAAGCCGGAAAGCGTCTGCGGGTCGCTGCCCAGAACGCCGCCGGGAAACAGTTTCGCGTTGATCTGTCCGCCGCTCTTTTCCTTCACCAGCTCGGCAAATTTCTCCATGCCCGTGACCTGGGGATGGCCCTTGCTGTTGGCGGCAGCAAACTTGATCGTCTGCGAACGGATTTCAGCCATGGCCGTCGTCATCATCAGGGCCAGCGGCAGCACCATTCCCAGTGCCATCGTCTTCAGTATTTTCTTCATGTCTTCCTCCCACTCAAAAATTCAATGTTTTCAGGGCCGCTTCACGCAGCGCCCGCCTTTGATTTAGTGAAACCAGCCCATCGGCACTGTCACCAGTTGCGGGAACAGCACCATCAGGAAAAGCACCACGAGCTGCGCGATCAGGAACGGCAGCACACCCGTCATCACCTTTTCAAACGGCAGGCGCGCAACACCGCACACCACATTCAGCACCGTGCCGACAGGCGGGGTGATGAGGCCGATGGAATTGTTGATGATGAACAGCACGCCGAAATAGACCGGATCGATGCCTGCCTCCTTGATGATCGGCATCAGCACCGGCGTCAGGATCAGGATTGTCGGGGTCATATCCATGGCCACGCCGACAAGAACAACGATGAGCATGATAGCAAGCAGCAGAAGCGTCTGGTTATCCATCAAAGGTCGCACCAGTTCGGCCAGCTCACCCGGCACATCGGCAACCGTAATCATCCAGGCCGAAACGCTGGCGCTCGCAACGAGGAACATCACGACGGCGGTCGTCTTTGCTGCATCCACCATGGCCGGATAGAGCCGAGAAAGAGGCAATTCCCGATAGATCACCGTTGCGACGAACAGCGAATAGACAGCGGCAACCACGCCCGCTTCCGTCGGCGTGAACACACCGAAGCGAAGGCCGACGATGATGATGACCGGCAGCATCAAGGCCCAGATACTGTCGAGGAAAGCACGCATCCGTGCACCGGGCTCGGCCTTCTTCGGGAGTTCGAACTGTTCGCGACGCGCGAGGATGAACCAGGTCACGCACAGCGCGACGGCTATCATCAGGCCAGGGAAAATACCTGCCAGAAAGAGCTTGGTGATCGATACTCCGCCGATCACACCAAACAGGATGAAACCGATGGATGGCGGGATGATCGGCGCGATAATCGAGGCCGAGGCGATCAGCCCGGCAGCACGGCCCGGTTCATGTCCGGCATTGCGCATCATCGGAAACAGCAATGCGCCGAGCGCTGCCGCATCCGCGACCGCCGAACCCGAAAGGCTGGCAATCACACAGGCAGCAAAGATGGCGACGAAACCGAGACCGCCGCGCACGTGCCCCACCATGACCAGTGCGAGATTGACGATGCGACGCGAAAGGCCGCCCGCATTCATGATTTCTCCGGCAAGCAGGAAAAAGGGAACGGCCATCAGCGGAAAACTGTCGGCGCCGTTCAGCACGTTCTGCGCCACGATCTGGGCGTCGAACAAATCCATATACATCATCAGCGCCGTACCGCTGATGATGAGTGCAAAGGCAACCGGGACGCCGAGCGCCATCGGAACCAGAAGGGCGGCAAGAAAGATGAGCAAAGTCATGGTCAGCGCGCCCTATTTGCGATTTTCATCGGTCGGGACGGGCGTGACATGCTCCTCGCTATCCGTCACGAAATGCGTCTTGGCGACGTCGATCCGCCCGGTTGCGATGCCGAAACCGTTCCACGCAATGATCAAAAGTGCGGGGACGGCAAAGGCCAGTCCCGCGCCATAGAACCAGCCCATAGACATACCCGTCGCCGGAGCCAGTGTCGGAATATTGATAAGGGTCTGCGTCCAGCTTCCCGAAAGAACGAGCCATGTTGCGCCGAACATCATGATATGACCGGCGACCAGCGCAATGCGTGCGCCTGAAGGCGACAGGCGGCGCACCAGCGAATCCACGCCCAGATGAGCATGGTCGCGCAGGGCGACCACCGCGCCAAGAAACGTGAGCCAGATAAAGAAGATGCGCGACAGTTCTTCTGAAACCGTTATGCCCTGATTGAAGGCGTAGCGCAGCACCACATTGCCGAACACAAGTACCACCATGCCGCCGAGAAGGCAGGCAATAGCGAACCGTGCCGCCGTAAAATAGAAATCCACTAAAACTTTCACGGTTCCTCCTCCCGGCCTCCTCCTGGCGCATTGCTTGCAGACTGCTGCCCCTTTTCCAAGTTTTAGGCGAAAGCGACGCGTTATCACCGGCAGGATGCGCCATGCATCCAGGGTGAAACATCGCCGTTCCCACAGTCCTTGTCCGATTCCGGGCCGACCATCGCAACGAAAGCCCTGTCAGAAAACCATTGCGGCTTTCGGCAGAACCCTATCGCAACCTGCAATCCATCGCTCCTCAGTCCATCCCACTTCAGAACGGAATCGCATCGGCCAGCTGCGCCATTTCCCTAAAATGTACTAACTGGTTAGAATGTCAATAATTTCTGTTTGGGCGAGCGCGATAAGCCCTTCATTTGCTGGATACCAGAAATGTTCCATCTGGTTCAAAATGCCGTAATTCGACCGTCGTACCCGAACGTTCCAGCACCACTGTTTCAAATTCGTCAGGCCTGGTGAAAAGAATGATTTTCGAGTACCGGAGCGGAGCGTACTTGAAGGTACGTGAGCGCCGGAACGCAAATAAATTGCTCTTTGCAGACCGGCATCACGAAGAATGCAACAGTAGTGCTAGCCGCCGTTCACCAGCGCCAGAATAAGCTGGTGAACATTGCCGCCATTGCCCATCTCCACCCTGTCGAAAGCGCGGCCTTGAGCGCGCTGCACGTCCACCATATCGGTGATTTCCTTGATCAGAACCTTGCGGATCTTCTGGCATTTGGGATCGTTTGGAACCGACAGGCCAACGGTCCGGCGCACGATCTCGCGGGTCATATCCTTGGCATGGTCGCCATGCACAAGCTCGTGCTTGCGGATGCCTTCGGCAAAAGTCTCCCAATGTTCCTTCACCGGGGAGGCAAGCTTCTGCGAGGGCTTCGGCAGCGTATAGGTGATCTTCAGCTTCGGCGTGGCCGACAGGATCGTGCAGGCATTATTGGAGCGGTCGAACTGCCGGTCCCAGGTCAGCACATAGCTGGTATGGGCGATGACCCGGGTTTTGCCGCCGCCGATCTTCGGACCGCGCTCGCCAATGGATTCGTAAAGTCCGGGACCGGTTTTCCCGGCAATGGCGTAGGTCTTGATTTCCTCGACGGCTTTCCAGTTGTCTTCAGCGAGTGCGGGTGCCGCCAACACAATTCCAAGTAATGCGAATGCTGCCGCTTTTTTCAACGCTTGCCCCGATCCATCGATTTGCCCGGATGATTTGCGGGCAAGCTACAATATCAGCGGGCGATGCGTAAGCAGCTTTCCGGCAAAAAGCCCGCCGCGGTTTCCCGAGGCGGGCTTTTTTCAAACCGTGTCGCGGATCTTACTTTTCGATGGTGCGGTTCCAGCGGCTGTTGAGCTGCTGACGGCCTTCATTGACTGCGTCCCAATCGAGCGTTTTTGCTGTTTTCATGTAACCATTGAAAGCGTCGAGCTTGGCCTGTGCTTCCGGTGTCCCGGCCTTTGCCTTCTGGTTCGACGGAATGACGTTGCCATGATCGAGCGCCTTGCTCTGCGCATCAGCGGAAAGCAGGTAATGTGCGAGTTTCTGGCTCAGTTCAGGTTCGCTGTTGCCTGCGAGAACGCATTCAGTCACTGCGAGAATGACGGAACCTTCCTTCGGCTGTGCATATTCAACCGGAATGCCCTTGTCCTTCAGGTTGTTTACACCGGTTGGCGTCAGCGGGAAGATCGCGGCTTCGCCAGTCTGAACCATTTCCGAAATCTTGGCCGAGGACGGGATGAATTCCAGAACGTTCTTGCCAATGGTGTCCGGGAACTTTTCGAAACCCGGTTCGAGGTTCTTGTCGTCACCACCCTGAATGCGGTTGAACATCAGAAATGCATGGAGACCGAAAGTCGAGGCGGAAGCCGACTGGAACACAACGGCATTCGCATATTTTTCGTCAGCGAAATCCATCCATGAGGTTGGAGCTGCCCAGCCCTTTTCGTCGAACAGCTTCTTGTTATAGGCAATGCCGGTCATGCCCATATCGACGCCGATTGCCATGTCGTCCTTCAGACGAGCCGCCGGCTGAATGTCAGAAAGAACCGGATCGTCGGAGATTTTCTGGCAAAGGCCAGCATTGATCGCACGCACCATGACGCCGTCATCGAGCAGCATGACATGCATTTGTGGCTTGTCTTTCTGCGCGGTTGCCTTGGCCAGAATATCAGCCGAAGTGCCCGGCACGACAACGACCTTGACGTCGTTGGCCTTTTCGAATTCCGGCAGAACGTGCTCGGTATAGGCGCGCTCCATGTTGCCGCCATTCATGCCGATATAGAGCGTCTTGGTTTCAGCCGATGCGCCCGATACAAAAGCTGCCGATAGGCCGAGTGCCATTGTCGCCATGGCGATAATACGTTGATTTTTCATGCTTGGTTCCCTTCGTGGTTAAGTTTTAGATTGAAGCGGTTGATCGAAAATGCATCGATCGGTGTTTCTGTCTCGCCCTTGAGCGCAAGGTCTGCGAGGACCGCGCCGACTGCCGGTCCGGTCTGGAAACCGGCGCCGCAAAAGCCGAAGGCGTGATAAAGGTTCTTGACCCGACTGCTTGGCCCGATCACCGGGTTGTCGTCCGGCATTTCAGCCTCGGTTCCTGACCAGAAACGGATCACCTGTGCATGTTGAAGATGCGGAAACAGCTCGATTGCACGCAGCATTACCGAGGAAGCCGCATTGACCGAAGGCCGCGAAAAGTCCGGGTTTTCAAGCGGCGTACCGCGTCCGCCACCCATGACATAATTGCCGCGTGTGACCTGACGGCCGTAGAAACCACCGCCTTCTTCGCCGAGGCTCATCGGCAAGCGAAACGGCATCGGCTCGGTCACAACCATTGTGGGATAAATCCGCGTCAACGGAACCGGCTCGCCGAACGAAGCCGCGAACTGATCCGACCAGGCACCGGCGCAATTGAACAGAAGGCGCGAGCGGATCTCAATGCCGTCGCCAGCCAGAACGGCAAAACCGTCGCCGGTTTCACGCGCTTCGATGACCGGTGTGTTTTCCAGAACGGTGGCACCTGCAGCCAGCGCGGCGCGGGCAAAAGCAGGCGAAACCAGACGCGGATTGGCATTACCATCTTCCGCACAAAGCGAAGCACCTGCGACATCGCCCGGAAGCCATGGGAAACGTTCGCGCACGGCATTGCCGCCGATCAGCTCGACATCAAGCCCGAGCGGTCTGACTTTTTCTGCATAGGCTTCAAGCTTGGCGAAATGCGCTTTGGTACGGGCAAGCTTCAAATGTCCGCTGCGGTTATATTCGCCATCGATACCGATCAGTTCCGGCAGACGCGCCCACAATTTGTGCGAACGCTGCGCAAGCGGAAGCTGTTCTGGTGCGCGACCCTGCCTGCGAACGCCGCCATAATTGACGCCGCTTGCCTGCGCACCGCAAAAGCCCTTGTCGAGCAGGATGACCGACAATCCGGCCTGACGCATGAAAAGTGCCGCCGATCCGCCAACAATCCCGCCGCCAATAATCACCGCATCCGCCTGAAGTTGCCTGATCATGACGAAGCGCCTTCCTTGGCCGGAGCGCCAAAGCCGAGCGGGATCGGCTTGACCGGTGCCTGAGCACGGATGCGCCCGGCTTCAGCAGGCGCCTTGTCCTGCATCGACGCCAGAAGTTCTGCGGCGGCAGCGGTACACATGCGCCCCTGACAGCGGCCCATGCCGACACGGGTAAGCGCTTTGAGCCGGTTGATCTCACGCGTATCACCTTGGCCGATGACTGCCTTCGCATCACGCACCGCGATTTCTTCGCAACGGCAAAGCGTAACATCGCCAGCAATCGTGTCGAACCAGTCGCGCGGGAACGGGAAGGCTTTTTCGACGATCAGGCGCTCGCGATAGATATGATCGAGCTTCGTGAGAAGCCCGCGTTCCGTGCCTTCGTCAAATGGCAGGCCCCTATCGCGCAGCAAAGCAATCGCGGCCAATGACCCACGAATTTCAGCAGCATCGGCACCGGCAATGCCTGCACCGTCACCCGCTACATAAACACCTTCGCGGCTTGAACGGCCAAACCTGTCGGCTGCAGGAAGCCATGCACGGTCGCGTTCTTCAAAGCGGAATTCGCAACCGGCGAGATCGGCAAGCTGGGTTTCAGGACGCAGCGCAAAACCATAAGCCAGCGCATCGCACTGAGCCTCGCGCACGTGCTTGCCCGTGCGAAAGCGAATGCCTTCAACATGGCCTTCGCCCAGAACCTCATCCGGCCGAACATTATAATGGATCGGCACGCCACCAAGCTTGAGACGCAGACCATAATAGGCGCCGAGCGCCACGATACGCGGCGCATAAAGCGCGAGATGTGCCAGATGAAACTTGGAGGTGAAGGGTGCTGTGTCGAGAACCGCTGCGACCTTCGCACCTGCATGATGATACTGCCAGGCCACCAGATAAAGCAGCGGCCCCGAACCCATGAACACCACGCGTTCGCCAACCGTACAGCCTTGCGCTTTGAGCGCCGTTTGCGATGCACCCAGCGTATAGACACCGGGCTTGGTCCAGCCTTTGAACGGCAGAACCCGGTCGGTTGCGCCGGTTGCCAGAATGAGATGGCTATAGGGCAACTGGCTATGCGCGCCTTTGGTCAGAAGATCGAGACGATCACCTTCGCTGCGCGTGATATTCCAGATGAGCGTTTCCGGGCGATAATCGATTGCGCCGCGCAGCGTGTCAAAAGTCTTGTGCAGCGCTTCGGCCTTATGCGCTTCCGAACCATAGCGCGCTTTATAGCTGCGGCCATCATCGAAAAGCGGACGGCGATAAATCTGACCACCTGAACGAAAGCCTTCATCAAGCACGATGGGTTTAAGACCCGCCTTGACCAGCGTTTCGGCAGCGCGAATGCCTGCGGGACCAGCGCCAACAATAACCGGATTGAGCAACGCGCTCATAATGCTGGCTCCGTTACAAATGCCATGCCGTCTTCCAGAAGCGTGGTGCAGGCACGAAGCCTGTAGCCCTCGGCAGTCATCACATGACAATCCTGACATGCGCCGATCAGGCAGAAGCCCGCACGCGGTTCGCCGGTAAATTCGGTATGACGCACCTTTCCCTGCACCGAGAGAATGGCGGTCAACACCGTGTCGCCACGGCGGCCCTCGCAAGGCGCACCGTCAAGCGAGAAGCTGATCGGCTGCTCAGTCAGCCGATACCGTCTGCGGAACTGGGCCGCCGAAGGTGAAACCGGAATCGTCATGATCGGATCAGCCCTTGCCCACCAGAAGACGGTCGAGGCCGAACATGCGATCAATAATGATCATGGTCACGGTGGCAACGAGGATCATCAGGGCCGACACAGCCGCCATCATCGGATCGATGGATTCGCTTGCATACATATACATGCGAACCGGCAGCGTAACCGTGGACGGCGAAGTGACGAAGATCGACATGGTCAGCTCGTCGAACGAATTGATGAAGGCAAGCAGCCAGCCGCCTGACAGCCCCGGCAAAAGCAATGGCAGGGTGATACGACGGAACACGGTCCACTCTCCGGCACCGAGCGTCCGCGCCGCATTTTCCGCATTGCGGTCCATGCTGCCAAGCGAGGCAAGGATCAGGCGCAGCGCATAGGGCGTGACGACAATCGTATGTGCGGCGACCAGCCAGCCAAATGTGCCGGTGAAGCCCATCAGCGTGAAAAGACGCAGGAACGCAACGCCCAGAACCAGATGCGGAATGATCAGCGGCGACAGGAACAGCGCGTTGAGCGCATCGCGGCCACGGAATGCATAGTGTGCGATTGCAAGGCCTGACGGCACGGCAAGTACCGTTGAAATGGTTGCCGAGAACAGAGCAAGCTTCAGACTGTTGCCAAAGGCCGTCATGAAGTCGTTATGCGCGAAAACCGCCCGGAACCAGCGCAGCGACAAGCCGGCATTTGGGCCAGCCCACGGCATGGTCAGCGTGTTTTCCGGCGTGAAAGCCACCAGACACACCACAACCATCGGCGCCAGCATGAAGATGACGATCAGCGTGTGGAAGAAAAGGGCAAAAGGACCGTTCTTGACCATGGTTCTATCCCAGCTTCTTCTTGGCCTGCCCTTCGAGCAGACGGTTATAGGCAATCATGATCACGAGATTGGCGACCAGAACGATGATGGCGATGGCAGCACCCAGCGGCCAGTTCAGCTCGATCAGGAACTCGTCATAGACAACGGTTGCCGCCATCTTGAGACGACGTCCGCCAAGCAGACCCGGAATGGCAAAGGAGCTGGCCGAAAGCGCAAATACGATGAGGCTACCCGACAGAATGCCCAGCACGGCCTGCGGAAACACCACGCGGCGAAGCGCGGTCAGGCGCGATGCACCAAGCGTCAGCGCCGCTGCTTCCACCGACGGGTCGAGCTTTTGCAGCACGGTCCAGACCGGGATCACCATGAATGGCAGCATGATATGCACCAGACCGATGACAATGGCCGTTTCGCTGTAAAGGATCTGCGTGGTCGGCAGGCCGATCATGTCGAGCGCGCTGTTCACAAGGCCATTGCGACCCAGCAACATGCTCCAGCCGAATGTGCGTACCACGACTGAAACCAGAAGCGGGCCGATGATGACCAGCAGGAAGATCGACCGCCATGGCTTGCGCATATTGGACAGAATATAGGCTTCCGGCACACCGATCAGCACCGTGATGACGGTTGTGATCAGCGCGAGCTTGAGTGTGCGCCAGAAGATCGAAAGATAATAAGGGTCTTTCAGAACCTGCACATAATTGGCAAGCGAATAGACGTTCTCGATGCCCTTGTCGTAGCTGTAGCTGTTGAAGGAAAGCAGCACGGTGAGGCCGAGCGGCAGCAGCACCAGCGCAAAGAATAAAAGCGTCGATGGTCCGACCAGAAAGAGCGGCGTCAGATCGCGCTGTCGCTTGGGCGCGGCGGATGTATCCTGTGAAGTGACAGCAGACATGGTCAGTTCACCCCAGCGGTGAGGATGCGGCAATCGTCATGGTTCCAGCTAAGACCAACCGCCGTGCCTTCAGCCGGCGGCGGGTTGCCGAGATTAGGCAGGGCGACCGAAAGCTGGCCGGCAGGTGTCGTCACGCCAAGCAACCACTGCGCGCCCATGAAGTAGCGGGTCGAGACTTCACCAGCGACATGACCTTCGCCCGCCGCAACAAGCTGCACCTTTTCAGGACGGATGAAGACCGAAAGCTCGCCGGAAACCTGTCTGCCATTTGCCGGGAAGCGGATCGCGGTTTCGGCCAGTGCGATCATATCGCCTTCGGCGCGCGCTTTCAGGAAGTTCGACTTGCCGACGAAGTTGGAAATGAAGTGGTTATGCGGATGCTCATAGAGCTTGTAGGGCGCATCGACCTGCGTGATGATGCCCTTTTCCATAACCACGATACGGTCGCTGATCGAAAGCGCTTCGGCCTGATCATGCGTCACCATGATGGTGGTGATGCCGACGGTGCGCTGGATGCGGCGCAGCTCGAACTGCATTTCTTCACGCAACTGCGCATCGAGATTGGAGAGCGGCTCATCGAGCAGCAGAACCGGCGGATTGATGACCAGCGCGCGCGCAATGGCCACACGCTGACGCTGACCGCCCGACATTTCACGCGGGTAACGATCGGCAAGGGCACCGAGATGTACCAGTTCCAGCACGTCGCGAACGCGCTTTTCGCGCTCTGCCTTTGGAACATTGCGCATTTCAAGGCCGAAGCTCACATTCTGCGCAACTGTCATGTGCGGGAAGAGCGCATAGCTCTGGAAGACAACGCCGAGTTCGCGCTTGGCTGGCGCAAGGCGCGTGATCTCGCGCCCATCAAGCGTGATCGTGCCTGCCGTTGGCGGCACCAGACCGGCAATCATCTGCAAGGTTGTGGTCTTGCCGCAGCCGGAAGGGCCGAGAAGCGAAATGAACTCGCCCTTTTCAATCGTCAGATTGAAATTGTCGACAGCCGCGAACTTGCCGTAGTGGCGGGAAATTCCGGAAAGGGTCAAAAAGTTCATTGCGTCTCCCTCTCGGCATGACTTCCATTGTGCGGGGGAGCGGAAGCGCCGTGATGTTGTCTCACGTCGCCTCTTCAATAGGGCTGGCTGGCGGGAGCGGCTTGATCGCGCTTTGAAGCGCTGATCCGACTTGTCCGTTTGAACGCCTGACTATCCAGCCGCTTACGCAGCCGCAGCGTTCCCCTTGATTACAAGTAAAACCGCCGATCCGCTTGCGGGCACTTCTCCAATGCCTTGCCGGACCTTCCCATTGGCGACGGTTTCAAATGGCGGAAAAATCCGCATGAAAGCAAATTATAATTTTCAAATCCGGAAGAAATTATATATTTCTTTCAGAATGCAGAATTTGGAAGCAATTTTATGGATGATATATCTGAGAATCCGAAATCCGGCGCCGCACTTAACTCAAGTCTGGTGAAAGCCATCCATATTTTGAAAGGTCTGGCTGCCAGCACTGATGCCAGCACGGACAACGGCGTGCGGCTCATCGATCTGGCGCGGGATCTCGATCTCAGCCAGCCATCGGCGCATCGTTTGCTGAAGACGCTGATTGCGGAAAACCTCGTCGAACAGCTTCCCGACAAAAAGGCCTATCGCCTGTCGCTGGAGTTTTTTGCGATGGCCGCGCAGGCGCGCCAGCGCGACGGCATATTAAGCATTGCCCGCCCGTCGCTCTTGCGGCTTTCGACCACTTTCAACGACACGGTCTTCCTGCTGGTACGTAGCAATTTTGATGCGGTTTGCCTTGACCGTGTGGAGGGGCCGTTTCCGATCCGCTCCTTTACGGGCGATATTGGCGGCAAGGTACCGCTCGGCATTGGTCAGGGCAGTCTCGCCATCCTCGCCTTCCTGCCCGAGGAAGAGCGCGAGGCGATCATCCGTTTCAACATGCCCCGCATTCTGGACAAGTCTTCCGTCGACGAGGTCGACCTGCGCATCATGATCGAGGAAGTACGCCACACGGGTGCCGCTACCTTCAACTTCAATATGATCGATGGCATGGCGGGTCTCGGTGTACCTATCTTGAACCGCGACGGTGAAGCTGTGGCCGCACTCAGTATCGGGACGCTTGCGGCCCGACTGACCGAAAAGCGCCAGCAGACCGTGACCGAGCTGTTACGCAAGGAAGCGGCGATCATCTCACAAAAGCTCAATCCGTTCGACCCGACGCTGCGGCATCCCAATCAGGCTTTGTTGAAATAATCGAAAGCTTTAGCAAGGTTCCGCGCAACAGACGTGCTTTGTCCACAGCAGGCAAAAAGTTTGGCGATTGACTCACACACGCCGTCAGCGTTTGATCGCGGTCAGGTGTGGGGGTTCTGTGGGCGGAGGCAAATAATCCAAAGCAGAAAATCCATCTCTATAACGCTACAGTATTGGAGTTCTGTTGTGATCAAATCCACCAGACGGGGAATAATCCACCTTGCCTTTGCTCTTGCCGCATCGACGGCGATGGGCACTTTCGCCACCACGGCGGCACAGGCTCAGGACAAGATCCTGCTCATCATCAATGGCGCGCTCGGCGACAAGTCGTTCTTCGACAGCGCCGCCAAGGGTATGAAGATGATCAAGGACAAATATGGCGACGACGTCGAGACCAAGATTCTCGAAATCGGTGACGATCCGACCAAATGGGAACCGGTGTTCCTCGATGCGTCCGAGCAGGACTGGGATCTGATCATCGGCGGCACCTACCAGATGTCGGAAACCGTTGGTTCCGTCGCCCAGCAATATCCGGACAAGAAATATGTCCTCTACGATGCAAGCGTGCCTTATGAAGAAGGCGGCTATGACAACGTCTATTCCATCCAGTACAAGCAGAATGAAGGTTCCTATCTCGGCGGCATGCTGGCGGCTTCGCTCCTGAAGGACGGCAAGCTTGGCGATACCGGCAAGAATCTCGGCTTCCTTGGCGGCATGGACATTCCGGTCATCAACGACTTCCTCGTCGGCTATATCGCCGGTGCGCAGTCGATCATGCCCGATGCCAAGATCGCGATCTCCTATGCCGGCTCCTTCATGGATGCGGCGAAGGGCAAGGAACTCGGCCTCGCGCAGTATCGTTCCGACGTTTCACTCGGCTTCGTCGTCGCTTCGCAGACCGGCCTCGGCCAGCTTTCGGCTGCCAAGGAAACCGGCAAATATGTTCTGGGGGTCGATTCCGATCAGGAAGCGATCTTCAAGGACAGCGATCCGGCCATCGCCAAGCAGGTTGTCAGCTCCGTTCTGAAGAATGTCGATGTCAGCCTTCTGCAGGCCTATGAACGCTTCAAGGCAGGCGATCTTCCGTTCGGTAAAGCCGAAGCGCTCGGCCTCAAGGAAGGCGCTGTCGGCATCGTGCAGGACGGCAACATGGCTTCCATGGCCACGCAGGAAATGAAGGACGCCATCAAAAAGGCTTCCGACGAGATTTCCGAAGGCAAGATCACCGTTCCAACCGCATTCGGGATGAGCACCGAGGATCTCAACACGATCCGCAACAAGGTTCGTCCCTGATCGTGGAAAATCCAACTGAAAATATTGAAGGCGGCGATGCTATCGTCGCCTTCCGCCCAATCGTCGCCTTCCGCGATGTGAGCAAGGTCTATCCGAACGGCACACAGGCGCTACGCGACGTGTCGTTCTCGATCCGCGCAGGCTCCATCCACGCCATTTGCGGCGAGAACGGTGCCGGCAAATCCACGCTCATGAAAATCCTGTTCGGCATTGAAAATGCCACGGCAGGCGAAATCATCGTCGATGGACAGCATATTGCCTCATGGTCGCCGGAAGATGCCGCCGCCAAGGGCATCGGCATGGTGCACCAGCATTTCTCGCTCGTGCCGACACTGACGGTCACCGAAAACATCATTCTCGGTCATGAGCCGGTGAAGGCCGGGCTGATCGACCGTGTGAGCGCGCGCAAAATGGTCGAAGCGCTGATGCAGCAATATGATCTGCACGCCGACCCAGACGCGATTACGGGTGCGCTTTCCGTCGCCGCCCAGCAGAAAGTTGAAATTCTGAAGGCGCTGGCGCGTCGCACGAGGCTTCTGATCCTCGACGAGCCAACCGCAGTTCTTTCGCCGCCCGAAATCGAGGAACTGATGCGCAAGCTGAAGTCGCTTCGCGACGAAGGCATTACCATCCTCTTCATTTCCCACAAGCTGAATGAAGTGCGCGAGCTGGCCGAAAGCGTGACCGTGCTGCGTGCAGGCGCTCTCGCAGGCACGGAAAAGCTTGCCGACGTGCCGGACGATGCCATCATGGAGATGGTGATGGGCCATGCGGTCGACATTCCGCAGCGCGCCCACAAGCACGACGCGATGAAAACCGTTCTCGACATCAAAGGTGTCACAACGAAAGCGGCCGATCCTGCTGACCGCATCAAGGATGTGAACCTGACCATCGGCGCAGGCGAGATCATCGGCGTCGCCGGTGTCGACGGCAGCGGCCAGCGCGGCCTCGTATCGGTGCTTTCCGGCCTTGCCGAAGCCTCCAGCGGCACAATCAGCCTCAACGGTGAGAACATGCTGCGCGCCAACACCGCAAGCTGGCGCCGACAAGGCCTCGCTCATCTGCCAGCCGACCGTTTTTCACAGGGTGGCGCACCCGGCCTGTCTCTCGCCGAAAACGCGATAGCCGGAACCGGATCACGCGCCGGATCGACTACCGCCGACAAACAGATCTTCTGGGGGCCGTTCCTGCGCTGGAACGCGATCAAGGCCCGTGTCAGCGGAATGATCAAGCAATATACGGTGCGCGCAGGCGCGATTACCGAAAGGCTCGACTCCCTTTCGGGCGGCAATGCGCAAAAGCTCATCGCCGCGCGCGAACTTGCCACCAATCCAAAATTCCTGATCGCCGACCAACCGACGCGCGGTATCGACGTTTCAGCGGCAGCCTTCCTGCACCGTCGCATCGACGAAGTGGCGCAAGGCGGTTGCGCCGTGCTACTCGTCAGCGCCGATCTTGATGAATTGCTGCGCCTGAGTGATCGCATCGTCGTTCTCTTCAACGGACGTATCGTCGCCGTTCTCAAAAATAGCCCTGAAATCACACCGGCGGTTCTTGGACCCTATATGCTCGGCACGAGGGATGCCGCCTGATGCGCAGATTTATCTCCTATCTCATTCCATTCTTCCTGACCGTGCTGGTGATCGGCGTCATCATGGCTGTGCTGCTGGTGCCGCTGGCGCTGATGCAGGACAACCCGGCTGCAGTCCTCAAAACATTCTTCCTCGGACCGTTCGGCAGCATTCGTCATATGGGCAACGTGGTGGAGGCGGCGACGCCGATCATGCTGACCGGCCTTGCCATCACCATCATGTTTCGTTCCGGCCTGTTCAATCTGGGTGCGGAAAGCGGCTTCTTCCTCGGCGCTCTCGGTGCTGTGGCGGGCGCGGTTCTGCTCCCCTCGCTCGGCTGGTTTTCACTACCGGTCGCGATCCTGTGCGGTGCGGTTGCCGGCAGTTTCGCCTGCACCATTCCGGCTGCACTGCGGCTGCGTTTCGGCGCATCGGAAATGGTGACATCGCTCGTTTTGAACTACGCCTTCCTGTTTCTCGGCCTGTTCGTCCTCAACTATGTCATTCGCGATCCGGCGGCGGGCGGAATGATGTCGCTCAGGATTCCGCCGGATGCGAAGCTCGACCGCCTGCTCGCCGGCACGCGTCTCAACAGCGGTTCAATCATTGCCATATTGGCCTGTATCGCTGGCGGCATCTGGCTTTACTGGACGCGTTCGGGTCTCAACATGCGCATCGCAGGCTCCAGTCCGGGCTTTGCCAATCATCTCGGATTGCCGCTCAAGGGCATCATCATGCGTGCCCAGATCGTCGGCGGACTGGTGGCAGGCATGGCGGGAGCGCTGGAAGTGCTCGGCCTTCATGCCCGCTTTGCCTGGCTCGATTTGCCCGGCTATGGCTGGACCGGTCTCGTCGTTGCCATTCTGGCGCGCGAGAATCCGTTCCTGCTTGTTCCGTCAGCTCTCTTCCTGGGCTTCGTACAGATTGGCGGCGACCTTCTGGCCCGCAACATGAATATCCCGACCGAAGTGGTGGGGCTCGTGACTGCAGCCATCATGGTGGGCGCAACGGCAAGCGTCATTCATAATCATCCGACCGTATTGCGGCTGATCCGAAGCTTACGCAATCGCGATGGAGAACAAGCCGAAGTGCAGGCCGGAGTGCAGCCCGAGGTGCAGCTATGAGCATGGTTCTCGCACAAATTCTCGATCCGTCCTTCATCGGCACCATCCTGCGCGTGGCCACACCGTTGCTGCTGGCAGCGCTTGGCGTGATGATTTCCGACCGCGCGGGCGTCCTCAATATCGGCATGGAAGGCATGATGCTGTCGGCAGCACTCATTGCCGTTCTGGCCAGTGCCGCAACGGGTAGTCCCGCCATCGGCCTGCTGGCAGCACTCATCACAGGTGCGGCTCTCGGCTGGTTGATGTCGCTATCGGTCAATCGGCTTGGCACAGACCTCATCATGACCGGTATCGCGCTTAACATCGCCGCTGCGGCGGCAACGACGCTCGGACTTTTTCTCGCAACCGGCGACAAGGGCATGTCGGGCGCGTTGAAAAGCGGTGCTCTGCCAAGCCTTCCTGTGCCTTTCATCGGCAATATCCACATATTGACTTTCGCCGCCCTTCTTGCCGTCCCGGCGGTCAGCCTCCTGATGATGCGCACGCGCTTCGGCCTGCATCTGCGCGCCACTGGCGTTGATCCGAAATCGGCGCGCGCCGCCGGTATTCATACGGGCCGGGTGCAGATGATGGCGCTTGTCCTGTCTGGCCTCTTCGGCGGTGCAGCAGGTGCCTATCTGTCGCTCGGCTATGTCACCTGGTTTGCCCAGAACATGACCGCCGGTCGCGGCTTCATCGCCATTGCGGCTGAAGTCATGGGACAGGGAACCGCGTGGGGAACGCTTGTGGCAAGTCTCGTTCTGGCGGCGGCGGAATCCTTCGCCATCACGCTTCAAAGCCTCGGATTGCCGTTCGAACTGATGCAGATGATCCCTTATCTCGTCCCGGTCGTCGTGCTGACGATCCACGCAGCGCGCCGTCAGCGGCGCGCAAAGCAACTGAAAAACTCCTGAAATGCATGTCCAAAATACTGAAATGAGAATGAAATGAAGGCTTGGGAATTGACCCGCGATTTGCTGCGCGACACGAAACCGGTGGTGCGCACGGCGGAAGAACAGACCTGGGATGCGAGCGCCGTCATGAAGGCTCAGGACGACCTCATGGCCATGTTCTGGAAAAGCAACGTGCCGGGATCGGCTGCCCCCGAATGTCTGATGGCAGGTGCGCTGCAATCGCTGGAAAGCAAGGGCTTTGTCCTTGCCCCCTATGAAGAACTTCTTCGTGACGGGCTGGCAGCACTTGAACGCGGTGACTTTGAAACGCTCTATCGTATCGACATGCGCCTGCGTGTCCTGATGCGCGCGGCTGAACCCGATCCGCACCACCCGTCGCAAAAGACAGTGCGTTACGGGTCGTGGGACGAATTCGACGCTGCCGTTCAATGGCCTGACGATGTGCTCTACGCCGTCCAGTCCGATGATTTTCGCGACCGCACCGCTGCCGCCTGGATGGCGCAACTTGTCGGAGCTGCGGCTGGCACGGCACTGGAAGGCTATACGGCAGAAAACATCGCAGAGGTCTTCGGACCGATCCGCGATTATGTGCGTGAACCCAACACCTATAATGACGACATCACCTTCGAGATCGCTTTTCTGGAAGCCTTCGGCGACAAGGGCTCTGCCGTGACCAGCGCCGACATTGCCGAGCGCTGGACTTCATTGATCCCGCTTGGCTGGTCGGCGGAGGCAATCGCGCTTTCCAATATGCGGCGCGGCCTCACCGCCCCTGAAACCGGCACATCCGACAATCCGTTCGACGAATGGATCGGCGCGCAAATGCGCGGCACAATTTGCGGCATGGTGGTGCCGGGCCGGGCCCGCGAAGCTGCCCGTCTCGCCTGGATGGATGCGGAAATCTCCCATGCCGGAAACGGAATTTTGGGCGAAGTTTTCAACGCTGTCATGGCGGCGCGCGCCTTTGCGGTTAGCGATACGCGGGAATTGCTGGTCTCGACGGCAACGCTTTTCTCGACCGAAACCGAATATGGTGCGGTTCTGGACTTCGCGCTCGATGCCTGCCGTTCTGCCGACAACTGGCAGGACGCATGGGCGAAATGCGATGCGGAATATGCCGAATATAACTGGATTCACGTCTATCCAAATGCAGCGGCGCAAGTGATTGCACTGTGGTTCGGCGAAGGCGATTTCGACCGCACGCTCGAAATCGTCTGCGGTATCGGCCACGATGTTGACTGCAACGCCGCGCAAATTCTGAGCATGGTCGCCATTCAACGTGGTTCCGGCATCATCGCCGAACGGTGGTCGAAGCCGCTTCTCGCCGACGACATCGTTACCTATATGCGCCGCCCGGCGAAAATCTCCTTCGACGCGCTCGTCGACCAGACGGTCAGTGCAGCGCGCAACGCTCTTTAAATCTCTTTCACGCTTTTCCGAACGCAAAACCGCTTCACACTTTTGCTGGAAAAGCTTTAACGCAGGAACCTATCATGGCCCGTAAAATCATTATCGATACCGATCCCGGTCAGGACGATGCCGTCGCCATTCTTCTGGCTTTGGCCAGCCCAGAACTCGACATTCTCGGTATCACCGCAGTGGCAGGCAACGGCCCGCTGGCGCGCACCGAAATCAATGCCCGCACGATCTGCGAAGTAGCAAAAAAGCCGGAAACCAAGGTGTTCGCAGGCGCCATCCGTCCGCTGGTTCGTCCGCTCGTGACGGCTGAGAACGTGCATGGCAAGACTGGCCTTGATGGCTATGATCTGCCCGCCCCGACCATGCCGCTGCAAGTGCAGCACGGCGTCGATTTCATCATCGAAACGCTGATGAAGGAAGAAGCCGGCACCGTCACGCTCTGCCCGCTCGGACCGCTGACCAACATCGCATCCGCACTGATCCGCGAGCCGAAGATTGCTGAACGCGTCAAGGAAATCGTGCTGATGGGTGGCGGTTATTTCGAGGGCGGCAACATCACGCCGTCGGCGGAATTCAATATTTATGTCGATCCGCATGCCGCCGCGGTTGTGTTTAAATCCGGCATCAAGATCACCATGATGCCACTCGATGTCACCCATAAAGTGCTGACCACCGAGAAACGCATCGCCGCCATTCGCGGCATCGGCACCCATGTCGGCGAAGTGGTCGCGGCATGGCTCGAATTCTTCGAGCGCTATGACGAAGCCAAGTACGGAACCGATGGCGGCCCGCTGCACGATCCGAACGTCATCGCCTATCTCATCAAGCCGGAACTCTATTCCGGACGCCAGTGCAATGTGGAAATCGAGATCAACTCGGAGCTGACAATCGGTGAAACAGTCATCGACTGGTGGGAAGTGACCGACCGTCCAAAGAACGCGCTTTTCATCAAGGATGTGGATGCGGATGGCTTCTTCAGCCTGCTGACCGAGCGTCTGGCGACGCTCTAAATCTTATTTTAGCCACAAAAAAGCCGTGAGTGCCTTATTCTCGCGGCTTCTTCGCCATGTTTGGCGAGGCTTTTTTACGCAGTTTTCAGCTCAAATTGAGCGATATCAGCGAAAACTGCCCCAAATCTTCACTTTGTCACAATTTGCCAAGCCAGCATCATTGCTGACTTTGCAGAAGCGCTGCCACTTCCCCGGCGGTCGGCGCAGCCGAACCAGCACCGGCTCTTGTGACCGCAATCGCACCCGCTGCCGAACCGTACCGCACGCAATCATGCAAGGGCTGGCCTTGCGAAAATGCGACCGCGAAACCACCGTTGAAACTGTCACCGGCAGCAACCGTATCCACCACCTTGACCTTGAACGGCGCAAAGTGTTTCACCTCGTCTGCCGTCACCAGCAGCGCACCACGACTTCCAAGCTTCACGATGACCGTCTTCGGGCCACGCTCCAGAAGATTGCGCGCGGCGGCTTCCGCCGAAGCAAGATCGGTCGGCTCGATACCGGTAATTTCGGCGGACTCCGTCTCGTTGGGAGAGATAATATCGCTGAGCGAAATCAGGTCGGCCATGCGGCTCGCATCACCGACAGGAGCCGGATCGAGCAAAACGCTGCCGCCTGCCGCACGGGCCGCTTTGGCCACGGCCAGATTGGCTTCGTGCGGAACTTCGCGCTGCAACAGCGTAATCTTCGCCTTGGCAATATCGGCAGCGTAACCGTCGATGTCGGCAGTCGACCAACCCGCATTGGCTCCGGCGCAGACCGCGATCGTGTTCTGTCCGGCTTCCTCGACCTGAATGATCGCTATGCCCGTATCGACGCCGTCAATCACGCGCACGCTTCCGGTATTGAGGCCAAATTCCTGCATCTGCTTCAAGGCCAGTTCGCCAAAGGCATCATTGCCGACAGCACCGACGAAGCGAATGTCACCGCCAAGCTTGGCAACTGCAACCGCCTGATTGGCCCCTTTGCCGCCAAGACCAATACCATAGCCCGATGCATTCACGGTCTGTCCCGGACGCGGCAATGCCGCCATTCTGGCACTAACATCCACATTCACACTGCCGAAAATAAAAATCTTCAACGGCTTTCTCCATCGTTTAGAGCGCATTTCGATCCGATTGGATCAGATCTGCGCTCTAACTTCTTCTTTAAGCATAATCTTGATCGCCCTCGTTTCACTCCGGTCGGATTATGCTCTAGCTGCCGCACCATAGCTGCGCCGAAACAAAACTTCCACGCCGGGCTTGTCACCATGCACAGAGAGTGAAAAAGCCGCGGATTTCTCCGCGGCTTCATCATCTGACCCATTCGGGAGGACTTATTCAGCCTTCAGAAACTCGCCCACTTCCAGCAGGACGAATTCATTGTCATCCACCTTGTCGAGGGAACGGCCGGCGGAAAACGGCAGATTGTTGTCGTTGCCCACCACGATATGCGTGTCGTCGACACGATCCACATTCTCGATGGTCAGGAAAGGCATGTCGTAAATGCCTTCACGCCCGCCCTGGCGGCGCTTGTTTTCCGGGTCGGCAATGGCAAGCAGGTCGATATAGCCGATCTTGCGCACTTCCTTGCCAACATTGCTGTCGTCGAAAGCAATCTTGTAGATACGCTTGACCTTTGACGGCACATCGAAGCAATCGGCCTGCGGCTTCTTCGGATCGGCGCAGGCCTTGTCCGCCGTGCCGACGCCGTTGTCGCGCTCGATGACCAGCGCCGTGGTTTCATCCAGCATGTTGAAATCGCCGATGGCTTCGCCACCCTCCGCCAGCGGGTAGAGCCAGGAGCGACCCGTCCACTTCTTGTCGGCAACGCTAAATTCGATGACGCGCAAGCCAGTCTTGCCGCTTTCGGTCTTTTCCGGCGCAGCATCGACGAAAAGCGGACCTTCCAGAAGACCGTAGAGCTTCGAGCCGTCCTTGGACATGGCAAGCCCCTCGAAGCCGCCCGAACGCTTCAGATTGTAAGACGGCAGCTTGAGGCTCGGATTGGCTGGCAAAGCAAGCTTCGGATTGTCCGGCGACACCACTTCCGTCTCGCCGACGAAAGTCGGGATGACGTCGGTCAACTTGCCGTCCGTGTCGAATTTCAGCAGAAACGGACCGAATTCCTCACCAACCCAGAAACCGTCCGCCGCCGGCTGGATGGATTCCACGTCAAAATCGGCTCCGGTCAGATAACGCTTTTCAGCCCCTTCCATGACAATGGGAAACGGAGCTTTCCTGTCCGGATCGCTGAGGAACACAGTCTTTACGCGCTCGACCGTTCCCTTTTTCCAGTCGAACTTGACATTGTGCAGCATCAGCATGGCATCCGGCGAATTGAGCTTTGAACCGAAGCCATTGTCGGACAGCGACCAGAAGCTGCCGTCTTCCATGGTCTTGATGCCGGAAAAGCCCTGCACCGGCTGACCATCGAACGGCACCGAAAGGCCGGTCTTGCGCACGCCGTCCTTGCCTTCAACAGTGCCCGTGCCTTCCGCGCGCTTGCGGTCGGCGGTGGTGAACTTGCCTGACGTCTTCAGATGATCGGCCGCATCTTCCGGCGCGGCGATGATGGTGTTTGCAGGCAGAATAGCATGGGCCTTGAGCGTGGCTGGAAAGGCCTGTTCTTCAGCGGAGGCCGGAAACGCCAATGCGACGGCACCGGCAAGCATGGTCGAGGCGACGAGACGCGATATCATGATAAGTCCCCGTTGGAATTGACATACAGGGACGCAATTAGGCTGGCTTTGTATCGCTGGCTTGACGCTTCCGTGAAGCTTTGACGAAGGCCCCCAGCTTTCGCTGGAGGCCGCACCCAATCCAATTGTCAGACAGCGATCTTGCCGCCGCCCTGTTTGGTGATCGCCACCACGGCAGGCCGCACCGGCATATCGTCCTTGAAGTCCGGCCAGCGGGTGGACAGATCCTCGTAATAGGACGGACGGCCATGACCATCCCAATCCTCGCCGCCATCGCCCGGATGCTGCACGGCAACGAACGCCGTCTCATCATCGGGCGCAAACAGCGGGCCGCACATTTCCGCACCCACCGGCACGCGGTAGAACAGTTTCGAGGTAGCGCGCGCATCGCCTTCCGTATCAACCGCCCAAAGCCCGTCCGTGCGGCCGGTATCCTTGTTGCTGTTGCCATCGGTTGCGACCCACAGCCGACCGGCGCTATCGACGGCGGCATTGTCCGGCATACCGAACCAGCCATTGCGCGTCGTATCGGTGGAGAAGCTGGCACCAATTTCAGCCACGGTTGGATCGCCGCATTTCAGCAGCACTTCCCACTTGCCGGTTGTTGCGGCAAAATCCTGGCCATCTTCCTCAATCTCGATGATATGGCCAAAGGCGTTCTTGGCGCGCGGATTGGCGGCATCCACCTGATCATCCTTGCGCTTGGTGTTGTTGGTGAGCATGACGTAAACGCGGCCATTGACCGGGTTCGGTTGCACGTCTTCGGGGCGGTCCATCTTGGTGGCGCCGAGAAGGTCGCCTGCGCGCCGCGCTTCGATCAGCACATCAGCCTGACTTTTGAAGCCGTTCTGTTCGGTCAGCGGGCCCTGGCCGAAAACCAGTGGCATCCATTCGACCTTGCCATCCTCGTGGAATTTGGCCACGTGAAGCGTGCCTTCATCCAGCAGATCCATATTGGCGGCGCGATCATCCGGGTTGAACTTGCCCGCCGTCACGAACTTGTAGACATAATCGAATCGTTCGTCGTCTCCCAGATAGAAGACCACGCGTCCATCCTTGTTGACGATGGATTCGGCCCCCTCATGCTTGAAACGGCCGAGCGCGGTCCGCTTTTTCGGTGCCGAGTTCGGATCGGACACATCGACCTCGACAATCCAGCCGAAGCGGTTCGGTTCGTTCGGCTCCTTGGAAACATCGAAACGGTCGTAGAAACGTCCCCATTCATACGAGCCTTCGGGAATACCCATGCGCTTGTAATTGGCGGTTTCCGCATGACCTTCCGGCAGCTCGCCGATGAAATAGCCATGGATGTTTTCCTCGGCCATGATGTAGGTGCCCCACGGCGTGACGCCGCCTGCGCAATTGTTGACGGTGCCGAAAACCTTGGTGCCCGAAGGGTCGGCATTGGTCTTGACGCGATCATGACCGGCCACGGGACCGCTCAGCGCCATCTCGGTATTGGAGGTGATACGGCGGTTGTTTGCACCGTCGAGCACCGGTTGCCATTTGCCGTCCTGCTTGCGGATTTCGACAATTGTGCCGCCATGGGCAGCCATTTCGATATCCACCTGCTCTCTGGAGAGCGGGGCCTGCTCGACCTTGCCATCGACGATCTTCACAAGGCCGGGGAACATCAGATGCGGGTTGGTATATTCGTGATTGACCACGAGAAAGCCGTGTTCCGGCGATCCCTCGATAGCAATATAGCCGACATAATCATTGTTGTAGCCGAACTGGCGTGCCTGCGCTTCGGCAGACTGTTTCGCCGGATCGAAGTCCGGCGCATCGGCGAAGAGCTTGTCGCCCCAGCGCAAAAGCACATCGGCATCATAGCCTTCGGCGACATGGTGATGCGCATCGACACCGGCTTCGACCTCCTTGAAGGAAAAGGCCGAACCGGAGGCGGCGCGCGCTTCACCGGCGCTCATCAGTGCGAGCGGGCTGACGGTTGCCGCAATGGCCGAGACAGCGAGCGATCCACGCAGAAAACCGCGGCGGGAAAAGCGCCGGCTAATGATTTCACCCATGGTGGGATTGTCGGACGGATTGCGCGGATCGGCATCTGCTTCTTCCAACTGGCTGGTCTTGAACAGACTTGGCTGGGAAAGATTCTCTGACATTGCTGGCTCCCTATCGAACAGTGGAGTTGCAAATTAGAAGTACTCGATGACAGCCGGACGACATCGGGGCTGCCGCTGCGGAATTCTGCCCAGAAAATTTCTACCCTAGCGATAGAATAATTTTGCTGGCAAATGCGCTTTCCGATAAAACCATCCCGGTTTATCGATTGAGGGGTTGGTGATGACCGACATGACGACCGCACGGCGCAATATTGTTGTCCTGACGATGGCACAGGCACTTGGTGCTTCCAGCCCGCCTATCGTAATTTCGCTTGGCGGTCTGGTGGGCCAGAAACTGTCTTCCGATCCGGCGCTCGTCACGCTTCCCGTCAGCCTGTTCAATCTCGGCCTCGCACTCGGCACGCTGCCCGCAGCCTTCTTCATGCGCCAGTTCGGGCGCCGTAATGCCTATATGCTGGGCGCACTTGTCGGCGCTTCGGCGGGCGTGATCGCAGCGGCAGGTATTTTTGCAGCCTCCTTCCTTATCTTTTGTCTGGGCACGCTGACCGCCGGTTTCTACGCCGCCTATGTCCAGAGTTATCGCTTTGCAGCCACCGACGCGGCGGCGGACAATATGAAGGCACGCGCCATCTCATGGGTCATGGTAGGAGGGCTCGTCGCGGCAATCGTCGGGCCACAGCTCGTCATCTGGACGCGCGATACCATTCCGGATGCGATGTTTGCGGGCAGCTTCCTCAGCCAGGCGATGCTGGGCCTTCTGGCCCTTCCCGTCCTTTTCATGCTGCGTGCGCCGAAGATCCGCAAAGACCCCGGCGCTGTCCATGACACGGGCCGTCCTCTTGGCGAAATTCTCCGTTCGCCACGCTTCATCCTTTCCGTCGCTGCTGGCGTTTGTTCCTATGCGCTCATGACATTTGTGATGACGGCAGCGCCTATCGCCATGGTCGGCCATGGCCATTCCGTCGACCATGCAGCACTTGGCATCCAGTGGCATGTGCTGGCCATGTTCGCGCCGAGCTTCTTCACCGGAAAGCTCATCACCCGTTTCGGCAAGGAAAAGATAACCGCGCTCGGGCTGGTATTGATCGCCTTCTCCGCCATCATTGCGCTGGGCGGTTTCGATGTCGGTCATTTCTGGGGCGCGCTGATCTTCCTCGGCATCGGCTGGAATTTCGGCTTTATCGGCGCAACCGCCATGATAACGGACTGCCACACGCCAGCAGAACGCGGCAAGGCACAGGGCGCCAATGATTTCATCATGTTCGGCACCGTAGCCTGCGCTTCGTTCTTTGCAGGTTCGCTGCTGCATTCTTCAGGCTGGGAAACCATCAACTGGCTCGTCTTCCCGATAGTCGCCCTTGTTCTGGTGCCGCTTATCCTGCGTCTGAAGCCGAAAAGGGCTGCAGCCGAAGCCTAGAGCGGTTCCTATTTCAACAGAATCGCCGGAACCGCTCTAACTATTTGTTTCATCGCATTATCCTACGCAAAACCGTTTCACACTTTTGCTGGAAATGCTCCGATCATTCAAAACCCTGCTCTTTCATCCAGAGCCTGCCGCCTTCGGACACCGCGTCGTAAACGGCGCCACCGAGGGCGGCACCGATATCCGTATGCAAACCTGCATATGATGCTACCTCTCCTGTCTGCCCGTGGGGAGCTGAGACGGCGATGCAATCCGTTCCGGTCCCGGTTGCGGCTCTGCCGCCAATTGTGAGGCCAAGTTCGATAATGGCAGCGGTGCGAGCCTCGGCAGCAATCGACATTGCCTCTATATGGGCTGCAACCGACAAGGGCCTATCGATGTGAGCCAGAAGATTGATGGTCCCGGCTGGCATCTTCATCTGCGAGAGCTCACCCACCCTCCCCGCATTCGACAGGCCGACGGTAGCAAGACAGGCAGCATGTGCTTCGCCGGAGCGCCGCGTTGCGACATGGTGCTTTTGTACGCTGCGCGATGTCATCATCTGCACCGCTTCGCTATAACCGGCTTCCGTCAGTCTTTCCTGCAACAAAACTGCCGGATCAACGTCAAGCGTCAGATCATCATTGCGCACTTCCAGCCAGGCGACGGAACGCGCCGAGACGAAACCCGGACGCGTCAGTGACCAGCTCAGAATATTATGCTGGTGCGGAAATTCAGCCGCAAGCACCCGGCCGGAACAATGGATCGTGAAAGGCAGCATCAGCGATCTATCGCAGATCGGCGCAGAAATCGCGACCAGCGCCTTCAAGCCATCCACAGAACTGCCGGTTGACGCGGCAATAAAGCACGGCTTCGTGACTTGGCCACAGTTTCACAAGAAGATATTCATCTCGGAACATTGTTTCGCGTGTCACGGAAACTGACAAGCGGTTTTACTCTGGATTGCGCCATGATCAACGATCTCACCGATGAGATATTCTGGATATTCACCATCGGGTGCTGCATTCTCTTCATCATGCGCCTTCTTTCGCCACCCCCGCGCCATAAGGCCGATCAGGCGCAAGACATCAATACACTGCGTCCTCGCCGCCGTTCGCGCCGCCGCCGGTTTCAGGCACTGGACTGAGTTCGGAACGGCGCTCCAAAAATATATCCTCGATAGCGCCGACAAAGCTATGTACAGTGCCAAATCCAAGGGCAAGAAATGGGGCAGCGGCTCTGGGATTAGAGCGCGTTTCGATCTGATAGGATCAGATCGGCGCTCTAACTTCCTCTATTTCAAGCATAATCTTATCGATCCTCGTTTCACTCCGGTCGGATTATGCTCTAATCTGCCGTGCGGATGACCCAGAATTTTTCCAGATCGCTTGGATTGTCCCATGCTGCCACAGCACCGGGGCGAACAAGGAAAATATCGCCCGCAACGAATGTCGCGCTTCCCTCAACGGGATTGGAGAGCGTGACTTCGCCCTTGCGCAACATCATCAATTCCGAAAACGAATAGGTGATCGGATGGCGCGCATAGGGGGTGGTGGCCCAGGTGCCCCACGAGAGCAAGTCCTCGCTCTGGAATTCGTGACGGGCGGTTTGCGGCGCAGGCGTGGTCAGGAGCGCTGCATTGGGTGCGCCGCCAGACGACATCGGGTACTCAAGATCGAGTTTGGCCGGGAATAGCTGCGGATTGTCCTGATGCAGAACAAGGATGATGCAATCCGCCGATTTTGCATCCCACGAAAATACGCCTGCCGGGAGGTTGGCCACCTCGCCCTTGGTCAGCCTAATCTCGGTGCCGTTGTTGTCGCGGATCGTTAAAGCACCATCGCGGAGCATTATGATGGATGAGAAGCGGCTTTCCGCGTCTTTTCCGTTCCCCGAAAGGATGGCGCGGCCGAAGCCAAAATGTTCGGTCGCTTGTTCGTTCAGGCCGATCGTTTGAAAGGCCGTTTTCAGGTCCGAGGCGCAAGAAGGTGCGGTGCCCAGGTTGATTACGTTTTTCAGCACGTTGGATTCTTTCTGTATGGGGAATTATTTGGATGCGAAGCCAAGGCTGTCCTTGATCCAGTACCAGCGGATGCCAAGATCCATCACCGGCTTGCGGATGGCATGCCAGGCAAGCCGCGGAATCTTGGTGGTCGGATAAACCATGGGGCGACCTTCGGCGATGTATTCCGCATACATCTTGCCGAAGGCAGTCGCCATGGCCACGCCCCGGCCATTATAGCCAAGCATGACATGCAAGCCTTGGGCCGGATTGTGCAGGTGAGGCAGACCGTCCATGGTCAGCGCCACATGGCCGGACCAGTGATAATCGATGCCGATACCGTCCAGTTGCGGAAACAGTCTGACCATTCCAGCCTTGAGCGCGTCCATCAGGGCTTTCTTCTCAGTCATCCCGACCGCGCCGCGTCCGCCGATGAGAAAACGGCCGTCTTCAGATTGGCGCATGTAGAAAGCGATCTTGCGTGTTTCGGACAGGACCACACCGCCCGGCATGACCTCGCGACGCTGCTTTTCCGAAAGCGGTTCGGTCGCGATCAGCATGCTTTGCACAGGAAGAATGCTCTGAGCGAGCCCCGGCACAAGATTGCCTGTATAGGCATTGGTCGCGACAAGCGCTTCACGCGCGCGAACCGTCCCGTTTGCGGTCTTTGCGATCCAGTCGCCGTTTTCCTGCGTCAGAGAGGTGACGGGGGAATCTTCAAAAATCTGAACACCGCGCGCCGTGGCAGCGCGTGCAAGCCCGCGCGCATAGTCCAGCGGTTGCAGGGCGCCAGCACGCGGATCGCGCCACCCGCCGAAATAGCGGTCTGTGCCGGAAAGCGCGGCAACCTGCGCACGGTCCAGAATCTCGACCTCGACGCCTTGCGCCTGCCATTGCCGCGCACGTTTATGGACGGCAGCAGTCGCAAGCTGGGAATGCGCGGCCTGAATCCAGCCGGTACGAACGGGTGCACATTTGATGTCATGTTCCCGTATAAGATCAAAAACGAGATCGCCCACGCCGCCGACGAGATCGATCATACGCCTGCCGTGTTCTGGCCCAAAGGTTGCCAGAAGGTCTTCGGGATCGTGTTTCAGCCCCGGAATCACCTGTCCGCCATTGCGTCCCGATGCACCGAAGCCGACATGGCGCGCTTCAAGGACCACCACCGTCTTTCCGCGTTCAGCAAGGAACAATGCGCTTGAAAGACCTGTAAAACCGCCGCCGACTATAACGACATCCGCCTCATGCACGCCGTTCAGTCCGGGGTGGTTCGGCTTGGCCTCGCCAGTTTCGTTCCACCATAATGAGCGCGAGAAGCTCTCTGGGCTGCTTGCCATTTTCATTTTTCTCCAGCGTATCTAGAGCATTTCCTGCTTTTCCTGAATCATTGGAAATGCTCTATCTTCTTGCTTTTGCGCGCATCTTGTTCCGAAAACTGTTTCATATTTTTCGGAATGCGCTCTAGAGCGCGTTTCGATCTGATTGGATCAGATCGGCGCTCTAACATCTTCTATTTCAAACATAATCTTGATCGTCCTCGTTTCACTCCGGTCGGATTATGCTCTAATCGGCTCGCCAGGCGGTTCACTCGGGTTTGTTCACCCAGAGCACAAAAGCTTCGGCTTCACCGTTATTGAAGAACCTGTGGCGGGTCGTTGAAGGCAGTGCAAACCCGTCCCCTGCCGAAAGCAGGTACTGGGCGTCTTCAATCTGCAGTGTGAAGCTGCCCGAAATCACATAGCCCAGCTCCTCGCCTGAATGCGTGTAGCATTCCTCACCGGAGCTGCCGCCCGGGATGATCCGCACCGCAAAGGATTTCATGGTCTCGATAAGTTCGGGCGAAGCGCGGTGCTTGATGACACCACCAGCGTTCAGCACTTCCGGCTGCTCGCCCCCACGCAGCACATAGGGATTGGCGCGGGCAGCCGCCGCAAAGCCCTGCGGATCGATGAGCTGCGCCGGGCTCATCGAAAGCACTTCGGCAATCGTGTAGAGAGTGCGCACCGTCGGCGACACGAGGCCGCGCTCGATTTGCGAGAGCGCCCCTGTCGACAGGCCGGAAACTTCCGACAGATAACCGAGAGTAAGACCCAGCGCCTGCCTTCGCATGCGGATGCGCGCACCGACATCCCCCGAGTCGTTGGGTGCAGGTTCGCTGGCCGGGGCGATCGGGGATATTTCTGCCTTGTTCACTTTTGGCATCCTTTAGTGGCTCTCGCTACGAACTTGATTGAATCGGGGTTGATTAGTTTTCACTATTCTGCTTCATATTTGATCAACGTTCAATAAACTAAAAACAAAATCCATCCAAAACATGGAGGGGGACATATCGGACATGGCTCACAAGGATACACCTTACTGGTGGGAAGCGGCCCCGCCGCTCAGCGCCGAGAAGAGCTCGGTCGAGCCGAATTGCGATGTTGCTATCGTTGGCGCGGGCTATGCGGGACTTTGCGCCGCCCTTCATCTTGCGCGTGCCGGGCGAAAGGTTCAGGTCTTCGAGCGGGAACAACTGGGCTATGGCGCCTCCAGCCGCAACGGCGGCTTTACCAGCGGTAATATTCGTCCCGACGACAAGACGCTGATCCGCAAGTTCGGCTTGGAACGCGCCGTCAAGATTGCTGCCGAAGGCCATGAAGCGCGCCGCTTCATGATCGATTTTCTGGCCGATGAAGGGATCGACGCGGATTTCCAGCTTGTGGGACGTTTCAGCGGTGCGATGACACGCGCCGAATATGACGTCATGGCCCGAAGCTCCGAAGCCATCCAGCGTGCGACCGGTATCGAATCATATGCTGTGCCCTTGAACGAAGTGCGCCAGCATATCGCGACGGACCTCTATGCGGGCGGCAGCGTGCGTATGGATATAGGCGGCCTGCATCCGGCGAAGTTCCATGCGGAACTGGTGCGGCTGGCACTTGCCGAAGGTGTGTCGATCCACAGCGAATGCCGCGTGGAAACTATTGATAACAAAACGGTAATTACCGAACGCGGACGCACTCAGGCACGCGAGGTTCTTGTCTGCACGAACGGTTATACCGACCATTCGGACCGCTGGTTGCGTCAGCGACTGGTGCCCTTGCGTTCACGAATCATCGCAACCGAGGATCTGGGTGAGGAGCGTGTGCGGGAACTGGTGCCGGGCCTGAAAATGCTCACCGACACCCGTGCGATGACTTACTATTTCCGTCCCTCGCCGGATGGGCGACGCATTTTGTTCGGCGGTCGCGACGTAACGAACCGCGGCGACCCGCATAGTGCCACGCACCGCAACTATACGGAAATGTGCAGAATTTTCCCTCAGCTCGAAGGCGTAGGCATCTCTCATAGCTGGTTCGGCTATGTGGCAATGAACCGGGATATGGTTCCCCGCATCTTTCGGCGCGGGGCGGTTCATTACGCAACCGGGTTTTGTGGGTCAGGCGTCGTCTGGGCGCCCTGGCTCGGCCTCAAGGTCGCGCAGAAGATATTGGGCGTCCCCAACAGCGAAAGCAGTTTTGATTTCCGCCCCCCGCGTTTTGTCCCGACATGGCGCGGAAACGCATGGTTCATGCCGCTGGTTTTTGCCGACCTCGAACGCAAGGACCGCAAGGTGGAAGCATTGGCATCCGCTGAACGTGCATCGAGAAACGGCTCGGGCTCCCACGGTGGTCGAAAATGAGAAACACCGACATGAACACCGGCTACTACAAATTTCACTTTAACGAACGCGGTTTCATAGCCAGCGTTACGAACAACAAGCTTATCGCTGCATTTAGGAAGGAGAATGTCATGCGTCTCAAGAAAATTTTCGGCCTGGCGGCCATAGCGGCCATAATAGCAGGCGCGATGCCCGCTTCGGCTCAAGAGGTTGTCAAGGTGGGCTCGTCGCCCACCGGTCTGCCGTTCACTTTTATGAATACACAAACCAAGGCGATGGACGGCGTATTGATCGATGTGGTCAAGGCGATTGAACCCGATATCGGCATCAAGGCGGAATTCGAGGCTGTGCAATTTTCGGCGCTCGTGCCGTCGCTCACCTCAAGCAAGATCGATATGATCGCGTCGGCCATGTTCATCACCGAGGAACGTGCAAAAGTCGTGGACTTTTCCAATCCGGTCTATGGCTATGGCGAAGGTGTCTTCGTACCGGTTTCCGACGATACCGCCTACAAGACCTACGCGGATCTCAAAGGCAAGACCGTCGGCGTGCAGGTGGGAACCACCTTTGTCGATCTCTTCAAGAAAAGCGGTCTGTTCAGCGATGTAAAGGTCTATAAGGGCATTCCCGACATCATCGCTGATGTGAATGCCGGACGCATCGACGCCGGTTTCGGGGATGGCCCGATGGCTGCCTATTATCTTAAACAGGGCCAGTTCCCGAAGGTGAAGATGGTCGAGAGCTACGAAGCTTCGGCTGGCGGCGAATTCGGTATTGCCCTGCGCAAGGGCGATGAACGCATGCCCAAGATCAATGCGGCTATCGCCCGCATCAAGTCGGACGGCACGCTCCAGAAAATTCTCGCAAAATACGGACTGAAATAATTCCGATGCGAGCGCGGGGATTGCTCCTCGTGCTCGAGATTTCTGGTGTGCTCCACGCGCGCATCCATGCAGAAGCCTTTCATGCTTTTCGGGTGCGCGCGCAACGGGGCCAGCCGGCCGCAGGGCCTAATTCCCCGTTCGATCGCCGCCAAAAAACAGAGTTATAGCCAATGCAAAATTTTCTCACGGACATTAGCGAGTTCTTCCCGGTTCTGCTGGAAGGCGTGAAGTACACGCTTCTCGTGACCCTGGGTTCTCTTGTCCTGTCGACCCTTCTGGGGCTTGTCTGGGCGCTGATGCGGGTGTCGGGAATCCGCTGGCTGTCGGCCATCGCCGCAACTGTCGTCAATGTGATCCGCGGCATCCCCATTCTGGTGCAGCTGTTCTATATCTATTTCGTTCTACCGGAATTCGGCATTTCACTTTCCGCCCTTCAGGCTGGTATCATCGGCCTCGGCATTGCCTACTCGGCTTATCAGGCGGAAAATTTCCGCGCTGGTATCGAAGCCATCGACCATGGGCAGACGGAAGCCGCGCAATCCATCGGCATGGGCTGGTTCATGACAATGCGTCGCGTGATCCTGCCGCAAGCCGTTCGTGTGATCCTGCCGCCATACGGCAACATCATGGTCATGCTTTTGAAGGACAGCTCGCAGGCATCGGCCATCACCGTCGCTGAACTGACCCTGCAAGGCCAGTTGCTCGCCTCCTCGACCTTCAAGAACATGAGCGTCTATACGCTGGTTGCCATGTTCTATCTCTGCCTGAGCCTTCCCCTGATGATGGCTGTCGGGCGCCTCGAAAAGCACTTTGGTAAAAGAAACGGACATTGATCATGGCGATGATTGAATTACAAAACGTCACCAAATCCTATGGTCCGCTTCAAGTACTCAAGGGCATCAGTGCCGAGGTGCAAAAGGGTGAAGTCGTCTGCCTGATCGGGCCTTCAGGTTCGGGAAAATCCACGATGCTGCGCTGCCTGAACGGGCTGGAAACCTATCAGGGTGGCGATATTCTGATCGATGGCCAGCGGGTCGACGCGCAGGATCGCTCAATCCGCGATATTCGCACGCGGATGGCGATGGTTTTCCAGCGGTTCAACCTGTTTCCACACCGGACTGCGCTTGAGAATGTCATCGAAGGGCCAGTGTATGTCAAAGGCGAAAAGCCTGCTGAAGCGCGCAAATATGGCGAACATCTGCTTCAGCGCGTCGGTTTGGGAGATCGGGCCAACCATTATCCGGGCCAGCTTTCCGGCGGCCAGATGCAGCGCGTTGCAATTGCTCGCGCCCTTGCGATGCGACCGCAGGCAATCCTGTTCGATGAGCCGACATCCGCGCTCGATCCAGAGCTGGTGGGCGATGTGCTCGATGTCATGCGCAGTCTCGCTGACGAAGGGCTCACCATGCTGGTCGTGACGCATGAAATGGGCTTTGCCCGCGATGTAGCGGACCGTGTGCTTTTCCTCGATGGCGGCGTGATCGTTGAGCAGGGTAAAGCAAAGGAAGTGCTCGGTGCACCGCAGCATCCGCGTACCCAGGATTTCCTGCGACGCGTTCTCAATCACTGATCCATATTTTTGTAGGACACGCGCGGCGTGTCTTACAGGGGGTGTCATGGCTTTCTATTGTTATCTGGACGAAGCGCGCACCGAGCAGATACGCGCTGTATTTGCACATGAATTGCCGGAGCTGGAATTTCTCTCCGGTGATCTGGACGAAGCTGCCGCTGCAAGGGTTCGCTATCTTCTTTGCTGGCAAACGCCGGCACGGCTGGCAGAGCGTTTTCCTGCGCTTGAGATCATCTTTTCAAGCGGGGCGGGTGTAGAGCAATTTTTTGAAGCAGATATCCCCTCAAACGTCCGCATTGTCCGCATGACCGAGCCGGGCATCGCACGGATGATGCAGGAATATGTTACGCTTGCCGTTCTGTCGCTTTTCCGCCAGTTGCCCGCCTATCTGGAACAAAGCCGCAATGAGATCTGGCAGGCTTTGCCTCAGCCAAGTGCGCCGCGCCGCCGGGTCGGCGTGATGGGGCTCGGCTATCTTGGACAGGCCGCTTTGACTGCGCTCAAGCCGTTCGGGTTTCCCCTGTCCGGCTGGAGCCGAAGTGAAAAGAGCATTGCAGACGTGCAATGTTTTTCTGGTGAAGACGGTCTTCACGCATTCGTCGCACAAACAGACATTCTGGTCTGCCTCCTACCGCTGACTGCTGAAACGGAAGGCATGATCAATGCCGCGTTTATTGCGCGTCTGCCGGTGGGCGCGAGCGTTGTTCTGGTCGGTCGCGGGGCACATACGGACTATGATGCCCTTCTGGCTGCCCTCGACACCGGACAGTTGTCATCGGCCTTCATCGACGTAACGGCACCCGAACCGCTTCCATCGAAGCATCCCCTCTGGTCGCATCCCAAGGTGATCCTTACCCCACACATCGCGTGCGTGACCGACAGCCATGGTGCTGCCGATGTACTCGTCGACAATCTGCGGCGACTGTCAGAAGGCGCGCCGCTTATAGGCCAGATCGATCGCAAGCGTGGTTATTGAAGCCGTGGGCGTCAGTGAAGTGAAGTAATCCTGATCCGGCAGCTATCCGGCAAGCGAGAGCCGTTAGAGCGCCGATCTGATTGGATCAGATCGGCGCTCTAACTTCTTCTATTTCAAGCATAATCTTAATCGTCCTCGTTTCACCGCGGTCGGATTATGCTCTATGGCAGCGCTTGCCGGATGGCAAGGTTAGGATATATGCGCGGGCAATCTCGAAAAGCCGCTTGCCGGATAGACCGTGAGCACTGGCTCGGCCCCGGAAACAAGGTCGAGCTTGCGGGTTCCTCCCAGGAATTCTTCCATCAGAATGCGCAGTTCCATCCGTGAGAGTTCTGCCCCCGGACAGACATGAATGCCACGCCCGTAGAGAAGATTGAGCGCATGATCGCGGTTGAGGCGCAATTCATCAGGCTTATCGAACACGGCTTCATCGCGGTTTGCGGAAGCCCACATCAGCGTGATTTTTTCTCCGGCGGGAATTTCCCGTCCGCTGATCATGACTGAGCGGGTTGTGACGCGGCGGTTCGAGATCAAAGGCGCGTGTAACCGCAATATCTCGTCGATAGCTGCCGGCATAAGGTCCGGGCCACCCCGCATCAAGGCTTGCGTCTGCCGGTTTTTGGCCAGGTGATGACACAGTATCCCAACGCAGGCGGTGATGGTCCCAAGCTCACCCACCGTCCAGTTACGCAGGATACTCACGATTTCCTCATGCGAGAGCTGGCGTCCATCGATCCTGTCCCGCAGAAGGCTTGTGGTCACATCGTCCGGCGCATCCGCGCCACGCTTGCGCCGTTCGTCCAGAAGCTCACGAATATATGCGTCGAATTCAAGCGCGATCACCGCCATCGCTTTCGTGTCACGAGCAAGCGTTGCCACGTGGTTTTTGCCAACCCAGTCAAGTAAGGGTCCCTGCAGACTGTCCGGCCAGCCCAAAAATGCGCACTGGATGCGAACGGCATAAGGCTGTGCAAATTGCGTCACCAGATCGATTTCGGCATCGCGGGGCAATTCGGAAACCAGTTTCTTCGAGATCTCCCGACAGACCGGCTCGAAAGCACTGACCCGCTCCGGCTCGAAATAACGTTCGATCAATTGCCTGAAGGCAGTGTGCTGCGGCGGATCCATGCCGCTTGGCACCGAGAGATGAGTTGAAACGACGCTGCTGAAACTCTCGTGATCGTCCAGAACGCGGACCACATCGTCATGCGAAAACAATGACCAGCCGAGATAATCGCTATGGGCAACCGGGCATTGACGGCGCATGCTGTCATAAGCGGTTATCTGATCGGAAAGGACGGCCTCCGACCTGGGGTCCCAATCCTGCTTTGGCCGTTCAGTCGATGAAGTCATAATCCCCCCTGCATGCAATAAAACCGGAATTTGCCGAGTTATAGGGGTTTTGTCGGCTGCGGTTCTTGTGCTGGCGCAAAAAGGATCGTGAATTCGTCCTTATACCAAAAACCTGTGAGTATGACTCATGGGTTTTTGGTTAAGCCCGAGTGGCAATTGAACTTTTCAATGCGCGCTACAGCTAGCGCCAGCGCGACTGTCAGGCCTCCCTGAACCGCCACGACTGCGTGCGTTTCAACAGAAACCGTGACACTGCAAAATAGGCCAGACGGGCGATCACGTTGGTATAGAATATCATCATGCCCATCGCTGCCGCCGGGGCTACATCACCCGCATCGTCCATGTTGAGAACCGCAATCGATGCCAGCGCAGTATGTGCGGAATAAAGAAACACGACGGCCGACACGGTGGTCATGGCATTGACGAACAGATACAGCGATATATCGAGAATTGCGGGCAGGCAGACCGGTACCGTCACACGGACAAACAATTTATAGAATGGCTGTTTGAGCGAAGCCGATACGGCTTCGAATTCCGAATCCATCTGCTTCAGTGCAGTCAGGGCCGTCAGATGCGCGACACTGTAAAAATGCGTGACCGTGCAAATGACGAGTATGGCCATGGTTCCATAAATGCCATGAAGCGGATTGGCCGGATTATTGAAAAAGAAGATATAGGACAGGCCCAGCACCATACCTGGAACAGCCATCGGCAGCATGGCCAGAAACTGGAACAGCATCCTTCCTTTGAAAAAGCCATCCGTCTTTTCCACGGCATATGCACCGATGAATACAACGATTGTGCCGACGATCGCCGTCAGGAAGGCGAGCTGGATCGAGTTGGCATAGGCAGCCCATCCACCTCCGTCCATACGACTGAAGTCGAAGTTGCGCAGGCTCAACGTCATGTCGTAGGGCCAGAAATTGACGACGGCTGCCAATTGGCACACAGCCATCAAACCGACGATGAAAATGGCGATCAGGGTGCAATAGAGAAGGCTCAGATTGTCGGCAACCGGCTTCTTCTTCGGCACCAGCGGTACGGCACGGGCGGACAGAAGGGCGACCTGTTTGCGCTGGATGGCGCGGTCGACAAAAAAGGCGACTATGGCTGGAAACAGCAGCATGACCGATACGACCGCACCAATCTCGAAATTCTGCTGGCCAATGACCTGTTTGTATATGTCGACGGCCAGCACGTTGAACTGACCTCCAATGACCTTCGGCAGGCCGAAGTCGGTAATCACCAGATTGAACACAACAAAAGCAGCCGAGATCAGACCGTAGCGGGCTCCCGGAACGGTTACGGTCCAGAATGTGCGCCATTTTGACGTGCGCAGAGCTTCCGCCGCTTCGTAGTGGCGGGCATCAGAGACGGCGAGCGCCGTCGATATGATCATCAATGCGTGTGGAAAGGTAAAGAATACAGACCCGAGCACAATCCCCAACGGCCCATAGATAGGCACGCCGAAAAGCAGTTCCCTCAATATGCCCTGGTTGCCGAACAGGTAGATAAGCCCAATCCCCGGCAGCAATGACGGAACAAGAATTGGCATGACAGCGATCAGCTTGAAAAGCCCCTTGAACCGCATCTGCGAACGGTTGAGCGCATAGGCGAAACCGAAGGCGAGCGTCACAGTCAGGATCATGCTGGCGACCGCGATCAAAAACGAGTTCTTGATCGATAGAAACAGCGTTGGCGATGAAAAATAGGTCCGGTAGTTTTCAAGACCTCTTATCTGCGACGGCATGAGCATGACGCGCCGGAACGTATTGGAATCCATCTCCTGCCAGGCTTCACCTTGATGCGGCGTCGAGCCGATCAGGAAGCGCGCATCCGGTGTCAGACCGCGAATCCGGTAATGTTCCGGCCCCCGGAAGCTGAAGTTCGGAAACAGATCCGTTGGCGACAGCCGACCGCTATTGGATGTAGCGAGATCATCGGGCTTGAGGACGCCAAGCGCTTCATTCAGTACAGCAAGCGTTTGCGGGTCTTGCCAGTTTCCCTTTCCATCGCCGACCTGAACTTCAAAATTGCCGAGCTGAAACTGGTAACTGTTGAAAGACTTGGTCAGCATGACATAAAGCGGCGCGGCCAGTGTCATGAGAAGATAGAGACCGATCACCAGCATCATGCCGCGCTTGATCCAGTCGTCCGCGCTGACTTTACGGAACAGAGCCTTCCGTGGAGCGGCTGGCATGGCCAGATGATCGCTGACTGTGCTCATTTATTGTGCCCTCTTGCCAAAGACCAGCATGCGGCTCTTGGGCAACTGAACCAGGATAGACATGCCTTCGGCAAGCCGGAGACGCCGCTCGGCATTGACGGAAAAATCTGCGATCAAAGGCTGGTTCTGAAGATCGGGACTGCGCATATGCGTGCGCCAGAACGACCCCAGGAATTCCATGGATTCGATCTGCACCTCGATGAGGTTCTCACCATTTTCGGCAAAAGACCGATCGTCGATCAAACGACCATGGGGGACGATGTCGTTGGGACGAATGACAGCGACCGCTTCGGAACCGGCAGGCAGATCGTGATCATGACAATGGAGAGAAAACCGCCCCAGTCCGACCGCGCCTTCATTGCCGACCACAACAGGATACTTGTTGGTTTCGCCGATGAAGTCGGCCACAAACAGCGTATTTGGCTGGCGATAAACCTCGAGTGGCGTTCCGATCTGTTCGATTGCGCCGCCATTCATCACGACAATGCGGTCAGCCGTGGCGAGTGCTTCTTCCTGATCATGGGTGACCATGATCGTGGTGACGCCGAGCTTGCGTTGAAGTTCCTTTATTTCGTGCCGCAGATGGACCCGAACCTTGGCATCGAGCGCCGAAAGCGGCTCGTCCAGCAGAAGAAGCCCCGGCGAGATTGCAATGGCGCGCGCCAGAGCGACACGCTGTTGCTGGCCACCCGAAAGCTGTGCCGGGTATTTGCGCGCCTGATCAGCCAGGCCGATCAGCTCAAGCAATTCTTCAACACGCGCCTTGATCTCGGCGCGCGGACGCTTCCAGTTTTCGAGCCCGAAGGCGATATTTTTCTCGATCGTCAGATTGGGGAACAAGGCATAGGACTGGAAAACGATGCCGTAATCCCGTTGTGAGGGAGGCAGGACGGAAATATCCCGCCCCGCCTGCCGAATGCTGCCACGCGTTTGCAGATCCAATCCGGCAATCGCCCGCAGAAGCGTGGTCTTGCCGCATCCTGAAGGGCCGAGAAAGCAGATGAACTCACCTTCGCCTATTTCAAGATTGATGTCTTTCAGAGCATGAAAGTCCCCAAAATTTTTCCATAGGCCTTCAATCTGAAGGTAATCCTTGCGAACTGGATGTGCGGGAGCGACTGAATATAACGTGTCGTTAAACGGCACTGACTCCGAAGCGGTATCGTTGTTCACACTTAAATTCCTCTGGATGAGCATATGTTTCTCCCATGCGGATCTGGCAGTGCACAGTTTGCGCCGCGGTGAAGCGTTTAGCCGGCTTCACGTATTGCGCGACGCAAATCGACTTTCGTTTCTGCAGAAAGTGCTTCAGCCTTTGGATTCGGACTTGGAATCGTAGCGTTTCGTCCACTCATCCAGAATTGCCTTCCGATTATTGGCAGCCCATTCCAGATTGTTGTCGATCATCTTCGACTTGAGATCGGACGGAATATGCTCCACCGGCTTGGCAACGCTTGGCAGGGCCACCACCGCGAAGCTCTGGTTGAGTGCTTCCATCGCATTGGTGGTCAGCGTCCAGTCCATGAGAGTCTGGGCAGCCTCCAGATTGGGCGTGCCGGCCATGATCGCTACCGCTTCCGACTCCCAGCCAGACCCTTCTTCCGGGAAAATAATATCGATCGGTGCGCCCGCCTTCTTGACCTGCGATGCCGGGAATTCAAACGAAATGCCAATCGGTATTTCGCCGGCTCCTGCCATCTTGCAAGGTTTCGAGCCGGAATGGGTATAATTGGCAATATTGGCGTGAAGGGCGTCCATGAAACTCCACCCTTTCTCCTCGCCAAACAGTTGCAGCCAGGACGATACATCAAGGAAACCGGTTCCCGATGAAGCAGGGTTCGGCATCACCACATGCCCTTTATATTCCGGCTTGGTCAGGTCCGCCCAGCTCTTCGGCGGTTTCAGTCCGAGCTTTTCCGCCTCAACCGTATTGAAGCAGACGGCGGCGACATAAGCGTCGAGCCCGATCCAGCTCGTCGGGCGATCCTTGTCCACGAAACGTGGATCAAGCTTGTCGACCTCCTTCGGCGTATAAGGCTCCAGCATTCCTTCGCTTTTCAGAACCAGCAATGACGTGGCGGCAATCCCCCAGATGATATCGGCCTTGGGATTGTTTTTTTCCGCCAGCAACTTGGCGGTCATCACACCGGTGGAATCGCGCACCCAGTTGATCTTGATATCCGGATGGTCCTTGTTGAAAGCGTCGGCAAAACGCTGCAGATCGACAGCCTCGAACGCAGTATAGACAGTCAGTTCCGACTGTTGAGCCTGCGCACCGTAGGGCAAGCTCAGGGCAGTCACGAGCGATAATATGAAAGCACCTTGTTTCAGCATGTGAAATTTCCCCATTTTGAGCCTTTGGCGGCTTAGTTTTATGTTCCCTGTCTGATGAATCTCAGACTTTTTCATCTTTTTGAGCAGTATAGTGTGGAGTCAGGTTGAATAAGTAAAATCTATTTATCTTATGAATTCCAAGGCAGAACTTATAGCAGACGATGAGAGCGTATCCTGAAGTTCGTGAAACGGTTTCGGATAAGATGCGCGTCAAAACACACAATTGGAGCGCCGATCTCATTCAATCAGATCGAAACGCGTTCTAGGTGACCGTGAGAATTGCTCCTTCTATGATATCCAGGGCTTGATCCAACTCAGCTCGGGTAATGATCAGCGGCGGCGAAAGCGTCAGCACATTGCCCTGGCTGATCTTGAAGCTGACGCCGCCGTCGAGGCAGCGATAGTAGACGGCTTCCGCCATTGCATTGTCGGGTGTCCGTGTGTCGCGGTCCATCACCAGCTCCACACCAAACAACAATCCCCGCCCGCGCACATCCCCGACACGAGGACACCGCGCTTGAAGTGCGCGCAAACGGCCGATCGCATAAGCGCCAAGCTCTGCCGCGCGCTCCACCAGGCCCTCCTGTTCAATGATCTCAATTGTCATGAGCGCCGCGCGGGCCGTGACCGGATTTTTCTCGTGCGTATAATGACCGATCGCATAGTCGCCGCAGACATCGAGATCGCGACGAACGATGGTGCTGGCGATAGGAAGCAACCCTCCGCCCAGTGACTTGCCAAGAACAATCATGTCAGGCGTAACGCCGTCATGATCCGACGCGAAGAACTTGCCCGTCTTGCCCAACCCGGTCGGTATTTCGTCGAAGATCAGCAAGGTTCCGTGCCGGTCGCAAGCCTCGCGCACCTTTTTCCAGAAACCCGGTGGTGGCGGATAGGGCGTTGCACGCATCGGTTCGGCGACGACAGCCGCAATATCGCCTTCTCGCTCCAGCACAAACGACACAACATCGGCGCAGGCGATACCGCAACTATCCGGGCTCTTGTGCTTGTAGTGACAGCGATAGCAGGCAAAAGGCGGCACATGCTCCGTTCCCGGCAGCAGCGGCCCGGCAATACCGGACCGGAATGTCGCCTCGCCGCCGACCGAAGATGCGCCAAAGCCCGCACCATGAAAAGCATCCCAGAAAGACAATGTCTTGAAACGTCCCGTGGCGGCGCGCGCGACCTTCAGGGCGACTTCGATGGCATCCGAACCTCCCGTCGTGAACAGCACCTTGTCCAGATTGCCGGGGGCAAGAGTGGCCAGCTTTTCGGCGAGCAGCACGGCAGTCTCACAGGTGAAGCGACGCGGCGCAAAGCAAAGCTCGTCCATCTGCTTCTTCACGGCTTCAATCAGACGTGGATGCGCATAGCCGATGTGATGAGCGCTATTGCCATGAAAATCCATGAAGCGCCGCCCGTTGGCATCCTCGATCCAGATGCCTTGCGCCCTGACAATTGCCGTCAGACATGGGCTGGACAGGCTTTGATGCAGGAAAATATCTGCGTCGCGGTTCAAAAGCTGCTGCATGGCTGAACTGTTCGTCTGCTCTTGCCAGCGCTGGCGGGCCTCCGAGCGATTGGATTCGCCTTCCGTATGCACCGCCAGTTTCATCAGCGTCTCTTCCCCCGATGCTTCAGCCTTCGTGTTTTCCCGCCTGCGCTTCCCCTATGCTTCCCCTTATGTTTCCCACGGCAGCGAGAACGTCTTGACGTTGGTAAAGCTCTTCATGGCTTCGATTACACCTTCCTTGTAACCGTTGCCGGAATCCTTGATGCCACCGAACGGAGACATTTCGATCCGATATCCCGGAACTTCCCAGATATTGACGGTGCCGACTTTCAAACCCCGGATGTATTTCTGCATGCGGCGGTAATCATTGGTGCAAACGCCGGACGACAGGCCAAAATCCGTTGAATTCGACAAAGCGATCAACGCATCGTCATCTTCCGGTGCGCGGATGATCGGAATGACGGGGCCGAAGGTTTCCTGCATGACCAATTCCGAACCATGGGGAACTTCATCCACAACGATCGGCGGCAACAATGCGCCTTGTCTGCCGGGGTCATAGAGTACCTTTGCTCCCTGTTCGGCAGCCGAATAAACAAGCTGCTCGAAGCGAGCCGCAGCCTGTTCGTGCACGACTGTGCCAAGCTCCGTCTGCGGGTCCATCGGATCGCCGAAGCGGATTTTCTTCGCCCGTTCCAGAACCATCGGCACGAAACGGTCCGCGACACTGCCCTGACATAGAATTCGTTTCACCGCCGTGCAGCGCTGGCCGGAATTTTTGGTCGCGCCGGCAACTGCCAGATCGGCGGCCTTGGCCAGATCATCGTCGCTCAGATCGTTGAGAATGATGAGAGGGTCGTTGCCGCCAAGCTCCAACACCATCCGCTTGTAGCCCCCGGTACGGGCAATCATCTTGCCCACCGGAACGCCGCCGGTAAAGGTGATGAGGTCGATATCGGGGTTCGTAATCATTTCCAGCCCGATATCGTTGGGCAGGCCGGTGACGACCGACAGCATTTGCGGCGGCAAGCCGGCCTCATATATGATGTCGCACAACAGCAGAGCCGTCATCGGTGTCAGTTCGGTCGGTTTCACCACGACGCAATTGTTCGTGGCAATTGCGGGCGCAACCTTATGAGCCACCATATTCAGCGGATGATTGAATGGTGTGATCGCAGAGATTGCCTGCAACGGTTCGCGAGTGGTGAAAATCTTGCGCGCCTTGCCGTGCGGCGTCAGATCGCAAGAGAAGATTTCACCGTCATCATGCAGGCACATCTGTCCCGAAAGGGTGAAAACGTCGTAAGCGCGCCCGACTTCGTAATAGGCATCCATCTTGGAAATGCCGAGCTCCGAGGTAATCAGGCTGGCCATTTCTTCCTTGCGCTCAACCAGCAATTCGGCAGTGCGCAACAGAATTTTCTGCCGTTCATATCGGGTGAGCTTCGATTGGTAGGACGCTGCAATCCTGAAGGCTTCGCGCGCATGCTCGGCCCGACCTGCGGGAACGGTGCCGATCACCGCATTCGTATAGGGATAATGGACATCGAATGTCGTATCGGCGTCCACCTTGCGGCCAGCGATGCGCATCGGCTCGTGTCGTGTCTTGATCTGTGTTTCAGGCTTGACCATGGCGTGTTCCTTCATCTGCCTTTGGAGTATCACGCGTGCGCAGCCGCAGTGACAGCGTAAAAGAATGCATCGAAGTTTCGCAGAACCGGCGCATTCGGCAGGTCCGGCATCTGCCGGTTGACGATGAACGGCACTTCCTGTTCCGTCAGTCCGCCATGCGAACGCAAGGGTTCGTTGAGCGCAGCCAGATCATGTCGATGCTCGCTGGTACCGATGGCCTTGTTGACGGTCGAAACCAGAACAATGTCACCAATACGGTCAGCGGGCAGTTCGAAGCGCTCAGCAGCAGCCGGATTATCCAGCACGACATCTATGCCTTCAATCCCTGCAAGACGTTTCATGATATCGGCAATATCCGTGCCTTCAGGCAGATAGGCGGTAGCGAAAGAACCGAGCGCACCATGGTGGACGACATAGGGATCGGTGATCGGCAGGATAACCCGGGCGGCATCCTTGCCAAGCCATTCGTCAAGAATATCCTGAACATAAACCACATCTGGCGAACCATCGGCCTTGTGCTTCGGCTTCATGCCGTGATCGGCCGTCACCACAATAGCAGCACCAAGCGCGTCGAGTTCGGTCAGATATTTGTCGAACATTTCGTAGAATGCGTTGGCTTGCGGAGTGCCAGGCGCATATTTGTGCTGCACATAGTCCGTCGTGGTGAGGTACATCACATCCGGGCGAAATGTCTGCAGCAGCTTCACGCCAGCAGCAAAGACGAACTCCGACAACTCGGCCGAATAGACTTCCGGCACGGGCATATCCAGCCATTTCGAAGCATTGTCGATACCATTTTCCGCCTTGGTCGTCGTATCCGAGCGTTCTGCCGAAAAGCAGACGGCACGTTCATCGTCGAACTGCAATCCCGCCCCCAAAAGAGCGCGCAGCTTGTCCTTCGCGGTCACGACCGCAACTTTGGCACCGGCATCGTAAAAGCCTTTGAAGATGGTCGGTGCGCGGAGGAAACGCACGTCGTTCATCATCACTTCCGTCCCGGTCTCGCGATCATAGAGATAGTTGCCGCAAATCCCGTGCACAGCCGGCGGGCGTCCGGTCGCGATGGATAGATTGTTCGGGTTGGTAAAGCTTGGGATAACGCTGTGAGCGGTGCGTACACTGCCAGTCTGCTTGATCCGCTTCAATGTCGGCATGAGCCCGGCAGCTATTGCTTCATCCAGATAGGCTGGTTCGCAACCGTCGAGACAGATAGCGATCGCCGGGGCCTTGGGCCAGCTATAGTCGCGGTCGTTCACCGTAACAGTCAGATTGGTCATCTTGTTCACGTGGATATCCTTTGCGGGCCGGGTCCGAACCCGTTTGTGTTCCAAAATCTATGCGGCGAGTTTCGCTCTTTCATCGAGAGCCGCTGCCGGCGGCACAGCCGTGTCGACACCCATGGCATCAAGGGTTTCCCGTGCGGCGGCAACAACCTTGCGCATGACAGCCGCATCCATCCGGCCGATGCAGCCGATGCGGAAACTTTCGACGACCGTCAGTTTTCCGGGATAGATGATGAACCCCTTGTTTTTCATCAGTTCATAGAACCTGTTGAACTCGAAATTCGGGTGGGCCGGTGTGAAGAACGTCACAATAATCGGCGACAGCCAACGGTCGCGCAGCAGGGTTTCAAAACCGAGCTCGCGCATTCCTGCAACCATGACATCACGATTTTCGGTGTAGCGCGCAAGTCGGCCCTTCGCGCCGCCTTCCACCTCATGCATGCGCAGCGCTTCCATGAAGGCGGCAACGACATGGGTTGGCGGTGTATAGCGCCATTGGCCGGTCTTGTTCATCGCGATCCATTGCGCATGAATATCGAGCGACAGGGAGTGGCAATTGCCCTTGGAAGCCTCCAGCTCGCTCGTTCGGGCAATCACGAAACCGAAACCCGGCACCCCTTCAATGCATTTATTGGCAGAGGAAACCATCGCTTCATAACGGATGGTGCCGACGCTGAGATCGATCGCACCGAAAGCACTCATCGAATCCACCAGCAATTTGCGACCACGCGCATAAACCACTTCGGAAATTTCGTCGACCGGATTGAGGATGCCTGAACTCGTTTCGCAATGCACGACGATCACATGCGTGATGGCAGGATCTGCATCGAGAGCAGCGGCCACTTCATCGCCGCGCGGAGGCAGATAATCACCTTTGTCGATTATGCTGTAAGGTCGCCCCAGATATTCCAGCGTCTGCGCGATCCGCTGACCATAGGCGCCATTGATCAGAACCAGGATCTTGCCGTCTCGTGACAGGAACGTGCCCAACATCGCTTCAACCGCGAATGAACCACTTCCCTGGATCGGAACGCAATCGAACTCGCCCTTCCGGTCTCCGGCAATTTCCAGCAGACGCTGGCGCATTTCCGCCGTCATGCCACGAAAATCACCGTCCCATGAGCCCCAGTCTCGCAGCATTGCCTGCTTGACTTCGGTGGCGGTCGTCAACGGTCCCGGCGTCAGGAGATATGGCTCACCCAGAACTGGGGGATCAAATCGGGGCGCAATGACTTTGTTGTATTCCACCATTTATGTCCTCCACACAGTCTTTCGATTAAACCTGTTAAAATGGTTGGACATAGATTGTGATTTAGTGGTCTATTTGTAAAATCGTTCTTTCAGATCATTCCATAAATTTTACTTATGATTAAATTTCCATGTTTAAAGGCTACAGTCACTACGATGCAAGAGCGTATCCCAAAAGTGTGAAACGGTTTTCGGGATACGCGTAAAAACAAATAATTAGAGCATTACCAACGATTCAGTTTAAATTGGAAATGCTCCAATCAAATGTTGCGGTCATCGAACTGCTCACCAACAGAAGCATAATTTGCGTGCAAGGGTAGTCATTCAGTTGGGCTTGACCGACAACCAGTTTGTGACTGAACGCACTTATGCTGCAACAGCTTCAACTGTTTTTTGAGGAAGAGGTCCAGCCGATGCTTTCGCATTGTGTGAACGCGTTCGACACCGGACCGTATGATAAATGTTCACGCAATAACATTCATTTAATCGGCTGGCGCAGTTGACTTGTTCATTGACAGTGGCATCGACAACGTCAGGATAACCGCGTCTCCTTCTGCCCTGTTTTCTGCGGCAAACTCATGGAAATATTTGACGCGGGTGGAAAGTGGTAGCTCACTCAGCTCAAAGTTCCAACCAATCGTTGCACCAATTGCGGCCACGCGCCCTTTAAATGGCCCCGCAGCGCCGTCTCCACTATCCCCGGAAAGCTGCTGATAATAATAGCCGACCAGACCGGCATCAAATGTCTTGCTAAAATGTTGAACGGCAGCCCATTCAAAGTGAAATTCATTACCCGTTTTGTAATCGGTAGCGGGATTCTCGGCATTGAAGGTGACGCCAACCACACCTGAAATATCCAACCCTATTGCGGGGTCCAGCCAAGTTCCGGCCGCGAATACGTCCGCCCCCCAGTGATGAAAAGCAATGTTGGAAATCTCACCATCCTGGTAGTCTCCAACAGGCACATTGACCATCGTACCGACTTGGTAGTGAAAATTACCCGTTTTCCAGCCGAGAAACCCACTGACGATAGGGTCCCCGATGGTAAACACCGTATCTCGCACACCTGTTGACATTTCTCCAAAACGAGGACCATTTAGAACAACATCAGCTTCTGTCTTTTTCCAGCCGAAAGGCAGTGACGCGCCGAGACCAAGATAACCGCCTGCTACTGTTTCCGGCAGCACCCACATCACAGTCGGGATATCGACAGCAGCTGTACCCATCACACCGACGGCTAGCTTACCGCCCGTCGGGAGGCTCTTATTGCCGCCAAGGCCTCCGTGGTAATAGTAAAAGTCGTTTTGAAAGTAGACACCGGGAGGGGGTGTAATTGCCGCCGCGGGCCCTTTGGAGCCCAATAGGTAAAAGCCCGCTCCACCTTCTGCACTCATTGCGGCCGACGGAACAAACAGCAACCCCGCAAGCGAGCCCAGCACTAGCATACTAAACGAAATTCGACGCATGTATCCCCTCCGCATACGAATGCAACTACTTGCCGACGTAAATGCTTGCAGACATAGATGAATATTTGTTACTGATATTAAAGCAAGGCTACACAGGTAAAATTCTATATTATTTGCATTCTTCCGTTATGGAAATCGTTTTTTAAAGAAGCGGTCGCACTGTTGCAGATTCAATCCCTGTTCGATCATCGACGTGCGGAAGCTGTGATGCCGCGCCAGCTATATAACCTCACACACCGTGCCTCAACCATATAAAGACATTCATCCTTGAGGGCGCAGCTGTGGATCAGAATAAAGGCGCAGTCGCTAGACTCTGGAGAGCTGCGCGCGAGTTCCTATTTAGAGGTCTAGCAAGGATGATACAGAGTAGGTCGCAGTCGAACGCAATGTGCCCTGGGGCTAAGTTCGGGCGTCGTTGCGCGATGAGATAACATTGAACGCTGAATTTCTTTGCATCTGCTGGTGATTATTTTTACTGTTACGCACTCCCCTCTCCCGATCGGCCGCGCACAAGATAAATTCGATAGGGGAGGAAAGCATGAGGGCGAACTACGCAAGGCTCGCAACGACTGTTGCGTTTCTGTGACCGTTTTGGTAGGGGCTCCAGCCGTCGCAGTTGGCCGCCCGCCTGTATTTAACCTGCCAGCAGCAGCTCGACTTTTAGGAAGGCTTCAAGTGGAACGAGTTTACGCATAGAAAGCCTGGCGCGGTCGACTGGCCCAATCCAAATCTTGATGTCGCTTATTCAGAGGCTTCGGCTGCTGTCGACGAGACGAGCTGCACTATTGTAACTGTGCCCGAAGTCAAAGACAGTTACTACGTCCTTCAGTTTCTGAACGGCCGGGTCGAGACGCTTGCCAATATCAATGAACTTGTTTTTCCCGAGCATCCATCTGGATGATTTCGCGGTTTGCCTTGCCGGTGTAAAAGTCGATTTGCCGAAAAATATCAGCAGGATCAATCTGCCGGTCAAATATTCTCGTATCCTGGCACGTGTTGCCCTCGGAAATGATTGGGATGGAGCAGTCGCCCTTCAACAACAATTCTCGCTGAAAGTGACGGGGATGCCGAAACTGCCTGATATTCCGCTTCACACATTTCGGGATGCACTCTAGAATCTCCATAGAAGATCAGCTTTCAGCGACTGATCGCGTGACGTTTCAGAAAATTGACCCGAATAGGTCAGGCCCAACTGCGCATTGCCGGCTATGTCCATGCCAATGCGCGCTTCAGCCACTAGAGCATTACGTGAAATTGGCAGACCCGTGATAGCAAATGGCGCGTCACCCTGCTCAAAAAGCATGGAGCTGTCGGCAGCAAGATCTCCGTCCGCGCGACGCCAGCCAAGCACCGTTGAAAGGTTGACGGGCGCTGATCCGTTCAAGCCGAAATGCGTTTCAGTTCGCACGCCAAGTGTCGATATGAAACTGTCCATCGGTTCCGTTCGATAGCTCAACGCGGCAGCATTTCCATTCTCTGTTCCATTTGATCCGCCCAGATGGACCCATGCCAGACCGGCATAAGGCTCAATGGTTGTCGCACCAACGGCGTAGCCGTAACCGACATCAACAAAACCCTGCACCGATCCGGTCGTGTGCTCGCTGTAAGTATGGTCTGCCAAGCCCGAGAAATTGATACTACGGGTGACGTCCTGCCTGTACCAGGTAATCGCACTACCCAGATTTAGGCGTATTGGACCGGCCCTGGTGCCGCCATAGATCGCCGCATAATAATTCTCGCCTTGTGACGATGCCGTCAAACCGTCAATTGTCGTATGGCTATATCCACCAGCCATACCGATTTGCCACAGGCCGATAGGAGCATCGGCTCCAAAGAACACCCCACTTGTTCGCGTGTCGAGATCATCGAACCCATGGGCCGTGTAGTTGCCACGGGTTCCAAAACCCTGCGCCCAAAGTGTGACGTCGGAATTCTCGATCATATGTGCCTGTGGACCAACGCTCGTTTCGGTATCGGCGAAGGCTTGCCGCAGACGTGTGCCTATTGCGTCGCGCACATAGCGACTTGTATCAATCAATATGGCTGGCGAAGATACATAAACATCTCCACTGAGGCTACGAAAGACAGCATCGCCCTGCGTCTCTTGCAGTTGCAGCACCGCGTTGTAAACAGGATTGTCCTGCCCCAGACCCTCAATGGCTTGCGCTATTGCTTTACCGTTTGCGGTCGTCACTGCATTTACAAATGTGCGGGCATTGCGATTGATATCGATAAAGACACTGTTTGCGCTATATTCAGCCGAAATATCGAAGAAAACAAAGGGTTCGATCAGTTCAGCAAATTGTCCCGAAACTGCAACGGCTGACAGAACCAGTCTCCGCTCACCCGCACGCAGATTGGAGCCGTTAACAATCAGCCTGCCGCCGAGAAACGCATTGCCGGAAATCGCTAGCCGACTGGATTGATCACCCTCGATACGGATCGCCAATGTTCCATCGCGCCACTGCCCGAACTGACCGTCAATCGCGAGCGTGCCAACAGAATTCAAACCGCCCGGAGCGATTAATCCGTTGAGATTATAAACACCGTCATAGGTCAAGATGTCGCCAGTTCCTGACAATGCACCACCATTCAGCAGGACGTAGCTCGTATCCAGGGTACCATCCACGACAAGCCGGCCGGCATTGATTTCAACGTCTTGCCATACAAGCATGTACTGATCGAAAGGTAGGTCGAGCGTAGCTCGGGGATGCGATATAAACAACGTATCCAGGGTTGGATCGGTATCGACGGTGATTGTTCCGGCGCTGGCCAGAAGCACATTGTAATATCGACCTGCAAAGCCATGATTCTCAAAATTCCCATCAATGTTTTGCGGCATAGAAACGGCCCGGCCTTCGAGGTCCTTCCAGGCAGATAAATCGCTCCAGTTAAAATTACCGGGCAATGCAGCGACATATCGGGTTGGATTATTTTCATAGATCCAATCGAGATAGTCGGCGACGTTGGTCCACGCATTCGTGGCTCCGTAGCCGAACTGAGAGGCACCCGTATAATTCTCCACCCAGCTAGCGATGCCAATTTGAACGAGGCCATTTGCTGTTTCGACGAACAGGGGGCCACCACTATCAGTAGGCGCGGTTCCCGCTTGCAGAGAAGATACCGTTTCATCCGATGTCAAAGGGTTTGCAAAAATACCGATAAGAAACTTCTGTTCGTCATCCGACCAAAATTCATTGCCGGACAGGTATCCATAAAAATTGGTTTCCCCGACCCTACGTTTAAAATCATAGGGTCCGATGTCTCTGTCAGGCGGATTGGACCCGGTACCGGTTGCACCATAGCCCACGAACTTGAGCCGCGTACCGATATCGGGCAGAGCGGCGCCCGGAGCTGTTAATTGAACCGGGGTCCCGTCCCAATAGCCATAACGCATTGCGACAAGAGCCACATCATTGGAAAGCGAAAAATAGTCAAAGCCCGAATGTACGACAACACCGGCCGCAAAACTGAAGCCGTCTGTTGGATTGACAGCGTCGGGCGAGAATTCAATAGTCGTTTGCGGAGACGCAATCAGTTGCCCCTTATCCCCCATCATGCAATGGGCCGCGGTTAACATGACCCTTGGAGCAATCAAAGTACCGGAACAGGTCCCGCCACCGTCAACCGGCATACTGATGAGGCCTACATTGGAATAGACATTATCGCGGTCGTAATAGTTGGAGTAGCCGCCGACGTCGGCGGCGAGTTGATCATTCAGGACAATAGCAAGAGCGGAAGAGGTTATTGGCAAAAATCCGCATACAACAACGGAACCGATCCAAACCCGATACAGCATTATATCCCCCACCCGTACCCGGAACGAATATATAAAATATTTTCTGGAGTTGTCGATGCATTTGATATGAATCGATGCTTACACAACACAGTTCTTTTGCATAATTGCGTGCGACGCGCAGCATGCCGCTCCTCCGAACACACTTAAGCTGTGCTTATCCGGAATGGATCTTTGTTCGAGGGCTTTTAGTTGATACGAAGACGCCTTGCGCTTACGCATCATTCGAGCGAGTTCAGTATCAGGAATGCGATGCTGGCTGTGGCTTCAGATTTGAACGCGAGCATAGGTCAAATCTACCATTTGACGGGGCGGCAGTCTGGCCTGCCGGCGCGAACCACAGCCTTGCGAAGGAGGCGCTTTTCAGAAACAAACCGCGCTCCACGCTGGAATTTAACTCAAATATACCGCCGTCAATGTCGATGGAACGACACAGTACATGATATTCGTACAGTTATAATCCAGGCTGAACTCCCAATAGAATTGAACTTTTACACAAATCATGAATCGTAATATCCTATTTTAATTCGAAAGTGACTAATTATATAATATCCTTTTGCCGAACTTGCTTAAAAATCTGTTTCTCATATTGCGCGCTGCCACTGTTAAACGGATTCAGTGGATTGATATCGCCCTAATCACAAGATGGCATACGATTGCCACTTTAAATCTGATTGCCAGTCAGCCCCCCTTGAAGTGGTTGTGCTGATTAGGATGTCTCCGACGCGCGGAACCACAGAAGTCCTGGCGAGTTATTTGGGAGCATGCAAAAAGGAGGGCGAATTGAGCGATTTCGATCTTTACTACTGGCCAGTACCGTTCCGTGGCCAATTTATTCGAGGGATTTTGGCCTATGGTGAATGTTCCTGGGATGAACATGATTTCGGCGGGATCGTAGAACTCATGGGGCGTGGCGTTGAGAAGCAGCCCATAGCGTTCATGGGGCCGCCAGTCTTGATCGATCGCCATCGCAATTTTGCGGTGTCGCAGATGTCAGCGATAGCCATGTACCTCGGAGAACGGCTGGAAATTCTGCCCTCAACGGCCGAAGGCCGAGCGCTAACTGCCAAGATCGTAAGCGATGCAAACGACGTCATCGACGAGCTGACGCTAAATGGCGGGCGCGAAATGTGGACACGTGAAAAGTGGAATGAATTCGTTCCCCGGCTGCAAAAATGGCTTCGCATTTTTCAAGACACCGGCGAGCGAAACGGGCTTAAATCTGATGTAGGATTCATGCTGGGAACGGAACAGCCCAGCGTCGCCGATATAGTGACATCCATCCTCTGGGCTACGATGGCCGATCGCTTCGCTGTCATCGAGGCCATCATTAAAGAAACCTCTCCCATGATCATGAGCCTATCTAAACGAATACAGGCAATACCCTCGTTGACTGCGCTGGATACCAGAAGCTTCAATGATTATGCCGGAGCCTATTGTGGCGGGGAGATAGAGAAATCTCTTCGGGCAGTTGCTGCGGCTTAGAGCAAACAACTACAATTATTCGGGTTACGTCGCTGGAATCTGCTTTGAAAGAAGTACGAGTCACCGAATTGACGTAGCAGAGCTGATTATGTGAACGGTCCATGATTTGGAGTAAACGAAAGGCTTCACACGTCAATGGTCAGTGCCCTCTGTAACCGAGGCCGAGGGATATTTTGTGAGCAGTCTCAATGGTGCATGCTACTTGAGCTTCCGAAGGAACTTCGCCAACTGCCTGTATCATGTCCACGATTCCGGTCGCACCGCATACCATTCCCGAGGCGTCGAAAATCGGACTAGCAAGCGTATTCAGGCCAACTGCGGTTTCATTTGGTGCAGTTGCCCAACCCTGTCGTCGAACCTCGATGAACTCCTTTGCCAGGATAGCGAGCTTAACAATTGTGAAAGGTGTCAGGGCTTCAAGTTGCCCATTGAGAATGCGTGATTGGATTGCCGTGTTGTCCTTCAGGGGTTTCTCGCCCGAGCCGTTCTTGAAGCCACCTGCGCTCCGCAACGGAAATGAACTTTGCGTCGTCTGGGCCGTTTGGCAGACCGAAAAGAACGAAGGGAGCCAGCAAGACCGCCGGAAATCCTGTGGCAAGAAAAACCCACTGCCATCCCGCAAAGCCCTGAACTCCATCGAGATCGAGCAAGAAGCCGCTGACGAGCGAACCGAACAAATTACCAAATGCACTGCCGAGCGTCAGAAAGCCTAGCACGCGGGCACGATATTCCTTGGGAAACCACAGGGTGAAATAGTAAATAATACCTGGATAGGCCCCGGCCTCTGCGCAGCCGATTAGAAAGCGGAAGGCAGCAAAGAGGCTGCCTGATGTCACCCAAGCAGTTGCAATCGTCAAAAGCCCCCAGGTGAGAAGAATACGAGCAAACCACAGCCGGGCGCCAAAGCGATTGACGGCAAAAGCACTTGGGATTTCCAGTGCCAGATAGCCGATAAAAAAGAGTGATGTACGTCAGACCTGACCATTGCACGTGAAATGTTGGCCTTCGGCATGTTTCCGGCTCCGCTTTCGCCGTGGTATGCCTCTAACGATATCCGCCATTCCGGACTTCTGTTAGGTGTTGCCTCCTCGCCGACAAAGGGACTTGCAAGGCACTGTGACCGCTTGCTCGATATCATCCGGCGCTTCGCTTGACCGCCCCAAGAGCAGCGGGAAGCGTGATCACTCTGATACGAGCCGCAAGGCGGTTACTAGAGCCCGTATCCAATCTTGTGGGGGAAAAGAGGCCTCCCAAAAATAGAAGCGGATACTGGGTGTCGCGTAGGCACTCAGCTATCGGTTCAGACCGATTTTAAACCAATAGATAGGCCGTGGCTTGGGGGTCGAAGCTAACAATACGCTCACCGTCGTCGAAGGCAGTCTGAAGCTGTTCGCGAAGCGAGAGCCGTGCCTGCATGGCCGCCGCCGGGTCTGTTGCAAGCAGATGATCGATATCGCCTGGTATTTTTACACGTCGAGCATCTGCGGGAAACTCAAGTTTCTGGCCTTGAGATCGAGCCTCTACATGCGGATCGTCCAATTGCCAGTCTGCCACGATCCGATCCGACGGAAGACCCGAATTGATACCTACCATGGGGCCGTAATAGTCGACATGATAAGTCGAGGATGTGGCGCCAAGGCCTGCAATGTTCAAACTGGCATTGACCGCCCGAATAGGATCATAGGTCCAGCGCACATGGGTCACGCCTCTCGCAAGGCACCAGTCGCGCTGGAACCACTTCATGCGCACGCCAAGTTTCAGGCCCCGCGCCTCCGGCAAAACCGCCAGACGATGCGAATGCTGAATGCCAGGCGTCGCACTTGGGAAACCGAAGATGAAACCCACCATCTTCTCACCGTCGAAGGCACCGGCGACAAGCCCGCCTTCATGCTGGATGGCGAGCAACAAGTCGGAGGCATCGACTGGATCGTCATCGCCCCAGACAAGCCGCTGCACAGTTTCCGAATCCTTCATCTCGGCGAGAGATTCGAGTTCGCGGATGACGATTTCGCTCATGCCCCAAATTCCTCGCGATGGTTCGTAACCGTATCGAGGAAGGCGCGGTCGAGCGTCACACCGATACCCGGGCCGTTCTTCGGCACAGCCATGCGGCCGTTTTCGGCTTCAAGCGGCTCGTTGACGATGTCGCGCGGGAAATAACGGCTGGCGGAGGAAGTGTCCCCCGGCTTGGTGAAGTTCGCGAGCGTCGAAAGATGGATATTATGCGCCCGCCCGATGCCTGCTTCCAGCATGCCGCCGCACCATACAGGCACATCGAAAGCCGCGCAGACATCATGAATGGCCCGCGACGCGCTATGGCCGCCGACACGCCCCACCTTGATGTTGATAACCCGGCACGCGCCCGCGACAAGCGCCTTGCGCGCATCCACTGAAGAGCGAATGCTTTCATCCAGACAGATGGCCGTCAGCAGTTTTTCCTGCACATGCACATGATCGGTAATATCGTCGAACGCCAGCGGCTGTTCGATATAATCGAGCGCGAATGCGTCCATGGCTTTCAGAAGGGGCAGGTCCGACAGGCGATAATCCGTATTGGCGTCCACGGTCAGCTTGGCTTCGGGGAAGCGGTCGCGCACGGCTTGCAGCATCGCAAGATCATGGCCGCGCTTGATCTTGAGCTTCACACGCTTGTATCCGGCGTCGAGCGAAGCCGCGACCCGGTCAATCGTCGTTGGAATATCGGCAATGCCAAGGCTGACGCCGACATCAATGGCATCGCGAACGCCGCCAAGCGCAACGCTCAATGGCAGGTTCAGCGCTTTCGCCCACAGGTCCCACACGGCCATTTCGACCATGGCCTTGCTCATCCTGTGCCCGCGCCACGGATCGAGAATAGCGGCAAGATCAGCCGGGCCATTGAAACGCTTTCCAACGATCTGCGGCAGCAGCACATCGCGCAGGAATGAGAGCGAGCCGGAGATGGTTTCCTCCAGATAATCCGGCAATGGGTCCATCACGCCTTCGGCATAGCCTTCAAGGCCTTCCGCCTTCAGGGTGAGGATCGGTATGACCTTTTCGGTCATTGTGCCGGTGGAGATCACGAAAGGCACAAGCAGCGGCAACCGAATGACCCGTATTTCAACCGCCTCGATTTTTAATCCGGTGAAAATTGGCGCTGTCTGCATCGGATACTCCATCCGTGAGTATAACTGGTAACGTCAGATCGAAACGGTTCTAAATTCCCTGTTCACGGGCAAAAGTCCAACAGATTCAGCTGGCCTTTTGCTGATGTACTCAGGAGAGTACATCCAATGGGAAAACGGGACGCCGCAGGCGGGAATAGGTTCGTCTCGAGAGATCCGGCGAACTCAGACCGCCGGCATCGGTCGTGATGATCTGTGTTGCAATCGGGCCGAAAGCCCCTTTGAAATGCTGCATCGACTTGACCGCCAGAACGGACTTTTCCTTCGGCTCGATGCCGACAACCCGGAAGATGTTCTGATCGAGCATCTGCATCCGTTCGGAAACGATCATGATGTCGATCCCTTCCACGCGCAGGCACACGGATTTCCCGGTCGTTCCGGGCAGACCGGTAAACATCGGCCCTTCGAAAACAAAGGCGCCATCGCTGACCGCCATGACACGGCCTGTCACCGTCAGCGGGCCACCGCCCACCGATGGATCGGACTTGCCGCCGATCGCCACCGTGATGGTCTCACCGATTGCCTTGGCTGCAATCTCGGCCACCGCTTCCGGGTCCAGCAGCGCGCCAGCAGCGGCATTGGTCACACCGGCGTCCAGCATCGCCGCAATCAGCGCGGTGCAATCACTATAAGCGCCCGAGCCGGGGTTATCGGAAAAATCAGCAACAACAATCGTGCCCTTAGCGCCGCGCACCTCTTTCAGCTGCCGGGTACATTCATCGAGAGGCAATGGCTGCGACCACTGATCCTTATAGGCCCAGATTTCGTCGCACATCTTGCCCGCAACATCGAAGGCGGTCTGCCGTTCAACGCTTGTCGCGTCGAATGTCACGATAACACTCGGTCCCGCCGCCCAGACATCGGCATCGGTGAAACCGGCATTGATCGCTACATTGAGGATGCCCGGCTGCTGCATCTCACGGTCAGCGCTTTCGAGCAGGCGGCACATCGGGCCGTTATCCGTTGTGCGACCGTCATCGCAACCAAGCAGCATCGGCGGACGCGCGATAGCCAGAGCAGGTTCGATCTCGCCCTTCATTGCCCGATCCAGCAACGAACAGGCCTCCACCCCGACCTTATTCATATCGATATGCGGATAGGTCCGGAAAGAAACGGCGATCTGCGCCAGATCGGCCAATTCGTCGAAAATATTTGCATGAAGATCAAGGGTGATGGCAATCGGCACATCATACCCAACCACCGAGCGGATTTCGCGCAGGAACTGGCTGTCGCCATCCTGATCCGTTTCCGTGACCATTGCACCATGCAGCGCGACGAAGATACCGTCGAACGGCCCGGATTCTTTCAACCGCCGCAGGCATTCGCCAGTGATTTCCAGACGTGCGCTTTCAAGCACCGCGCCGTTCGGTTCCGCATGGGCAGCGGTAATGTAAACAGGTGTCCATTCCTTCTCATCCGCGACCTTTATCGCGCCGCCGACTTCCGAACCCGTGCCACGGAAATTGGCCGGAATCTCATCACCCTTGAAATAATGGGACGCCCGAAAATCGCCGATACTCGTGCGATTTTTCGTGAAGGTATTACTTTCATTGATGAATTCGATGATCGCGACGCGATAGGACACGGGATCGACCTTTCTTATGTCGGCAAAGACCAGTCTGGATTGGTCGAAACGAAATGGCTGACGCCTGACTTTACCCACATGCGGCATACGTCTGATCTGATGTGGTGCTTCAAATCAGGTGCTCCGTGGAGGAACGAATTACTTCGCGAAGATTTCGCTCGCGAATTTCGGCTTTTCCCTGATGTCGAAATCAAAGTACTTCGCACTGATGTCGTCGTAGCTGCCGTCCTGGATGATCTCCGCAAGCGCTTTGTTGACGCGCGTGCGCAGTTCTTCGTCATCCTTGCGGAAGGCCATTCCGGCACCCAGGGTTCCATCTAGAAGAAACTCGTTACCGACAAATTCGCAGCAATCCGCGCCTTTCTTAATCCAGTCGCTGAGCGCGAATTTTGATTCCAGCAAGAGGTCAATGCGGCCGTTCTCAATGTCCAGGAAAGCTTCTTCCAGTGTCGGATAGAGCTTCACCTCATTATCCGGGAAAAAGCGCTGCAAAGCATCGACTGCAATGGAGCCCGTCTGGGTGCCGATAACCTTGCCCTTGGCACTTTCCGGCGTCACGTCCTTCAGGCCAAGCTCTTTCAAAGCAACGAACCGCATGGTGTTGTAGTAGTAGGGATTGGAGAAGCTGACCTGCTGCATACGCGATTCAGTAATAGCCATCGATGAGGCCATGATGTCGAACTTCTTTGACTGAAGCGCCGGAATAATCCCACTCCACTCGTTGGCGCTCCATACGCAATCAGCTTTAAGTTTTTTGCAGATCGCATTGCCGACATCGATGTCAAAGCCTTTGAGCTGCCCGCTCGAATCCAGATAATTGAAAGGGGCATAGGCACCTTCTGCTCCCATGCGGATTTCCTCAGCATAGGCTGGAAGGGTACCGCAAACAGCGATAAGGGCGGCAATAAATCCCATTTTAGTTTGCTTAAGCACGGTTTGTTCTCCTTTTATGCACCCTCTTGTCCGGTTCATTACCGACGCGCACTGCCGTCCGCGATCAGGACCAGATGAATTCAAATACTCAAGGGCGGTTTTGTTGATTGACGATTATGCTTGTGCCTAAGGTCGATCAATGCAAAAGATCTATTCGATGCCATTAGAAAAATTCATGACAATATGACTTCACGGGCGAGACGACGTAGACTCCCAAGTTTGAGAGCCTTGCGGGCTTTTGAAGCTGTTTCGCATTGCCAAAGCTTCACTGCCGCCGCCGAAGAGCTTGCAGTAAGCCAGGGCGCTGTGAGTCATCAAATCAAGCTTCTGGAACAGACTTTGGGTTGTCAGTTGCTTATTCGCGGCTCGCGCGGTGTATCCGTCACTGCGGAAGGTGCTCTGCTGCTGGAAGTTTGTGCTCGGGCATTTGATGAAATCGGCGCGGTTACGACGCTGATCGGACAGGGCAACAGGACACAAATTCTCCGGGTTCGTGCTGGGCCTTTCTTTTCAATGGAAGTGATAGCGAGCAGAATTGCTGGTTTCTTGAAGCAAAATCCAGGTATTCAGCTTCATCTAAATAATCTCGATATAGATTCCATTGCGCAGGATAGCGAAGACGCTCAGATCAAATATTGTCTGTATCCGCCGGCAGGCATGTACAACATCGAACTTCTGAGGGAAAGACTGGTGCCTGTCTGCAGCCCCTCGCTGCTCGACAATGTAACAAATCCAGAAGACCTTCTCGTAAACCCTGACATTCCTCGCTTGCATTATCGGGACGTAAACGACTGGAAAAAATGGATATCTCACCACGGTTTTGATGATCTAACCGCCAATTCAAACCTTTTTTTTGACGATCAGCACACACTGTTGGCGGCTGCTCGTTCCGGGCAGGGCATTGGTTTTTCTCATCGGCCACTCGTCGAAAACGACGTGCAGCGCGGAAGCCTCGGCATCGTGTCCGAGCGATATTTCGAGCCCAAGGAATCCTACAAGTTTGTATGCAGCCACGAAAACATTGCCTCCAACTCCGCGTTGCAGCTCTTCCGCGACTGGCTCGTTAAAGAAGTTTCGACCATCTGTTAAGTTCAGACAGTTGATACCAGACAGGGAGACCCGCGCTGATGCTCGCTCAGCGATTATCGTCTACAATTCGCAGATACAGATCTACATCTCAAACCGCAGGATTTTTCCGTGGCAGCGGCTTCTCTCGTTGTCACCAGGTTGCCAACCAGAGGTTCTACGTCCAAAGCCTTTGTGAACTAAAAACCACGATCTGTTTCTATTGACTTGCCGCGATCTGCATTGATATTCTCCAATTATATTCATTACTATATAATAATGGAATACCCTGGAGGGACCGCCGTGAACATTTTGAGATTTGCCTATGTCGCAACTTCACTTCTGGCTTTGTCAGTTCCCGCCGCTCACGCGCAGCAACAAGGCGGGGTCATAAAAATCGCGACCATTGGCGAGCCGGCCTCATTGGACCCAATGATGAGCGCGACCGATTTGGTCGGGATGATCTCTCAACATATCTTCGAAACACTTTTTACCTTCGACAGCAAATGGAACGTCACACCGCTTCTGGCGCAGTCAATGCCCGAAGTGAGTAGCAATGGTACCATCTATACAATCAAACTGCGTCAGGACATCAAGTTTCACGACGGACGTGAAATGATGGCGAATGACGTTGTCGCGTCACTTAAGCGTTGGTTGGACGTGGCGTCTCGCGGCAAACAGACAGCAGTTTATATCAAATCCGTTGAGAAGACGGCCAACGATACTGTTACCATCACCCTCACCCAACCATATGCACCACTCCTTTCACTACTGGCTTTCAACAATTCCGCCGCGGTAATCATGCCCTCGGATGCGCTGACTATGCCATTGAAAGAAGTAATCGGCACCGGTCCATACAAACTCAAGGAACACAAGGCTGATCAATATATCCAACTCATCCGCTTTGATGATTATAAGCCGCGCAGCGAAAAAGCAGACGGCTTTGGTGGCGCACGTATCGCAAAGGCGGATGAAATCCTCTTCGCCCCACTTCCCGATGCTAACACAAGGATCGAGGCCGCAATTTCTGGCCAGTACGACTATGTCGACTCTCTTCCGGTCGAGTCCTATCAACGCTTGGAACAAGGCAAAGACAAACCGGTCCTACTTGATCATTTCGGCTGGCCGATATTCGTCATGAACAACAAGGACGGCCCGCTCAAGAGCGCCAAGATCCGTAAAGCCATTCAATTGGCACTAAACGAGGAGGATATGCTGGCGGCGGGCTTCGGGGATCCGAAATTCTACGCCGCCGAGCCAGCCATGTACCCGAAGGGTTATGCCTGGCATACAACTACGGGAACTGAGAACTATAACCTTGCAGATCCTGAAAAAGCTAAGGCACTTTTAGACGAAGCAGGTTACGACGGCACACCAATACGCATCCTGACGAGCCGCCAGTATGAGTTCCATTACAAGATGGCACAAGTCGCGCAAATGTATCTGGAACAGGCCGGATTCACGGTAGATCTCCAGGTCAGCGACTGGGCCACCATGATACAGCGCAACAAAAGACCGGAACTGTGGGACGTGTTCATTACCCACAGCCCGTTCTTGCCCGAACCCGCACTAAACTTCATCCTGTCCAAATCCTCTGGCGGTTGGTGGGAAACACCAGAAAAGGAAGCGGCGCTTGATGCCTTCAATCGTGCGACGTCTCAGGAGGAGCGTGTGAAATTGTGGGGCGAGCTGCAGAAACTGATTTTCGAACAGGCACCGATTATCAAGATCGGTGATTTCAGTGCCTTGTCGGCCTCATCGCCCAAACTTGCTGATTTTAACCCATCACCCTGGCCGTATTTCTGGAACGTTCAGGTTCAGAACTAATCTGCAAGTCTGCTCTATTCAAAAGCACGATAGCGCTTTTTCGTCCTCATCGCGATTTCGCAGGCACGTCATGACCGCAAAATTTCCAATCCTAGAACCCGACACACTTGGCAACCGCATCGATCCCTATTTCAACAGGTGGAACAACGAACAGTCTCCCGGCGTAATGCTGGCTGTACTTTCGCGTGGCAGGGTCATCTTTGAGGCGAGCTATGGCATGGCCGATATTGCCAATGGAGTGCCATTGACGGACCGTTCCGTCGTCCGTATCGCTTCGCAGAGCAAGCAATTTACTACGTGCCTGCTTCTGATGCTGGAGCAAGAAGGTCTCCTTTCTATGCAAGACGAGGCGCAAAAACACCTGCCTTGGTTGCCGAACTTCGAGCGGCCCGTAACGCTACATCACCTCGCATCCAATACAAGCGGCCTGCGCGACATTCTTGAGATGATGACAATAGGCGGCGTGCCAATCCTCGCCCCCTCTTCTCGCGCCTATGCCCGCGATGTGGTCAGTCGCCAATGCGCTCTGAATTTTACCCCCGGCCAAGATCTGTTATACAGCAACAGTAATTTTCTGCTTCTTTCTGAAATCCTGCAGCAGGCTTCAGGCAAGAGTTTCAACGAGCTCCTCCGTGAGCGTCTCACTGGCCCTCTAGGGATGGACGACACCTGCCTTATGCCACGGGACGACGATATTCTACCGCGCCTTGCCGTTCATCACCGGCGCGGACCACAGGACGAATGGCTCAAATCTGCCTGGGGAATTGCCATCGGCGGCGAAGGCGGCATGGTTTCCAGCCTCCGTGATATGATTGTCTGGCAGCAGAACTTGCGCGACCCCAAGCTCGGCCACAAAGGCTTGTTCGACCGGATGGCCGACGCAGGTGTCACGATTAACGGCTATGCCTCGCCTTATGGCTATGGTCTCATACGGGAAACTGGTGGACCGCTCACGTCGGTAGGTCACGGCGGCTGGATTGCTGGCGCACGCTCAGAATCGGTTCGCTTCGAGGAAGCCGACATGGGCATTGTCATGCTGTCTAACCATGATGATTTCGCACCGTATGTACTGGCGCGAACTATTGCTTACGACCTTTTGGGAATCACGACCACACGTTCCGACAATGATTTTAACATCATTCCAAGTGTCTATCGCGAGGAAAATGGTGATGATGTTTTCGGAATCGATATCAACGAGGGGCAGCCGCGTCTGATCATGAATATGGGTGCTGCGCCGCTTGTCAACATAGACGATAACAGATGGCAAGCGCAGGCATCAATTCCCGGCTTTTCACTGAAGGCCTCACCCGATGGCACCGTACTCACCGAGCGTTTTGGCCGAGTGCGCCGTTTCGTGCCCATCGAGCCCACCGTCATTTCGTTGGAGCCCTTCGCCAACCGTAATTTTCACGCTCAATCCGGTGACTTCCACAGCGAAACCCGCATTATTGGCACGGATCTTCAATTGATCCTTTCATCGCCTGAAGGCAGGCAGCGCGTTAAGCTGGTTTCTCATGGTACAGACTTCTTCTTTGCCTATCCGATGAGCTTGGAAGTCCACGACCATTGGCGGGTCTGCCCATGGGTTCTGCCTTGGCTTTTTACTGTACGCTTCACGAGAAATGCGATGATCATCAATAGCGACCGTACCAAGAGGCTGACATTTGCGGAAGTTTGACCAATCGATAGCGGTGGAGACACAGCTGAAGCCTGATCAGCAAAGAGCTACCAAAAGCTTAATGTCGTGGATTTCTTGCCCCGGGAGGCTAGAGGAAATCCGAGCCTGGCGGGAGAAACCACAGTGAGCCCCTTCCCGCTTTGTTAAACTAACTGCATGCTAACATATGCTTATTCATCCGCAAAACGAGCGCACAATTTTGCCTGTGGCTTCGTCAGTCTCCACCGTAACGCGTTCCTGTCTCATGTCCATAGTGACAGGATCGCCCGGCTTGATCTGACGGACAATAGTTGCACCGGTCACCTTCATTGCATATTCATCCGAGATCTTCCCCTTCCCTACAAGGGTTTGCGCAGCTTCCTTCTTACAGACGCCTGGTTGCGGGTTCTCGATCGACACCGTCGGCTCGTTTTCCTTTTGACATCCCACAATGACCAACATCATGGCAATGCCTGTGAAGGGAACAGTAGTACGCAAGAATTTCACGATCATTACTCCTTTGTTACAGGCCGTGTGAGCGACGCTTTTGGACGACCAAGAGGGTCATATCGTCCTGAAGATGACTTGAATCTGAACAAAGCAAAACGCTCTAATCTTTCACTCCGGAAAAATCCTTCACGTCAATTTTTGAACCGGGTTCTGGCCGTGACATCCCGAATCCAGTTTAGTCCACTATAGTGGAACAGTATCGAGCCAGCGTTTCGGGACTTTAAGCTAGTAAGTTCAAATTGTTTTGGCAGATTACACCCGGCCGTAATTTCTGTAGGATGTTTAGCTCAGTTGCTGCAGCTCCCAATCAACTGTTCTAGCGACCCTCTCAACAGATTTGGCTCGCCAATACATCTCGCCAGCATCTTTCGTTGTCCGGTATTTGGCTACCAGTTCACTGATTATCACCAAGAAGCTTATCAGCGCGACGAGATTTCTGGCTGTTTTTGAAGCAGCCGATGTCCTGTCTAGCGATTTGGCATGGGAGAAATCTTCGTTCAGCAAGCAAAATTAAAAATTTAGCAAGCCACCAAGACAATCGGTGAAAGGAGACATCGTTCGCCAAATGAACTAATAGCTGCACCTCTTGCTAGACCGTTATCCGAAATCTCTCTCATTGAGAAATGAAGCTGGGCCCGCTTGCTTATAACAGATCCGTACCTTCTCGAGGTCATCGGAAGTATCGATATCTGCGAGCAGCAGTTCGTTAGCATCCACAAACTGTGCTTCATCGAGCAAGATACGCGCGCCACCCTCGCCCGTCTTCGGAAGACTATCCAGTCTTGCTAACGGAATGATGGCAGGCGGCCCACGATAGTTCCGTGACCTCGAAGCAACAATTGCCCCATTGCGGGACCTGAACAAGCCCAAAAGGCTCGCCAAATGCCCTATGGACACCAACGGCATATCAGCGAGACATACGAGAACATACCGTTCATGGGTAACATGCGCCAAGCCATTGTGCATCGACCCCAACATTCCATCCGATTGTTCAACGACAGGTGTTAAAATGTAGCCATTATCGATGAATGCGTCGTGCCAGGGGGCGTTTCCGCGATGAACCAGTATCTTACGTCCCCAGCGAAATGGTGCGAGCGAGCCCATTATATGGTGCGCGACGGCTTTATCGCCGAGTTTCTGATCTAGCTTGTCGTCATTCGCAAACCTTTTTCCCGTCCCAGCTCCAAGCACGACTACAGCAATATCCGAAGCTTTCTCCATCTGGTGGCTCCTTACATTCCAAAGACAACGATCAGGCAGGTCTTGTTGAGCGCGGACATCGATGAAAACGGTGAGGACGGGGCAGCGATGACAGAAATATCGATCTAGAGTTTGTTATACCGGGCAACAATTTCTGCCAGAACGGATATCGCCAGACTCCGCGCATCGCGTGTTGGTCCCCACATACCGATCGGAGCCTGGATACGTCCGATCTGTGATGGCAAAAAGCCGATTTCTGCTAGACGTTGACCGCGCCTCTGATGAGTTTTGCGACTGCCAAGGCAACCGATGTAGAACGCGTCAGTCGCAAGCGCCATTTGCAGCAAGGGCATATCCTTCTCCAAATCATGCTGAAGTAAAACCACTGCCGTATATGAATCTATATACGCATGAACAGGCAGTTCCGATCTTGCAACTGCGACACCTGCAGCCTTTGCCAATTCGACAAACGTCTCCGGCTCGATTCCCTGACCATGAAGCAGAATCTGTGGAGGAGGCATATAACCGACCACGAAGCCCTCACCGTTCCACCCACTCATCCCCTTCGACTCACTAACCACAAGGTCATTCGTTGCAAGTCTCAATTCGAGCGTCATCTCCTTTCGCTGCTCAATGCATAGCACGAGTTCGGCGATCTCGTCTGGCTGACTTATGACGTGTATCGCCAGTGTAATACCGCCGCCGCAGGGCAGCACAATGTCAAAAAATGGCGAGCCGCTCCCCAACCGAAGCAAACTGCTCTGCCCCTTGGCGATTGCGATTACGGCATCACGCGCAACCGTAGCCTCGACACACCCTCCTGAAATGTACCCGCAATAACAACCGTTTTCGCTTACTGCCATGTGTGCACCGAGCGCTCGCGATGCCCCCCCTTCTATTTCAATGAGGGTAACCAACGCACAGCGTCGCCCTGCCTTCAATTCACTATCGGCAAACCTGAGGATTTCCAGCGGTTGATCGGTCGTGTGAGACAAACGTACATCTGGCATTAGTTGTGTCATGTGCAAACCCTTGTCACCGAGAAATGGGTTATGCGGGAAAACTTGATATATGTATTCAAGCAACGCTTTCCGACTGCGGGATTGCCTGTAACATCAAGTCGGCTATAATTGCATGCGGTTCCCGCACTCATATCGACATCAATCAAGAAATGCGGCGAAAAATACATGAACCTCAGGCAGTTAGAGTATTTCATCGCCGTCGCGGAGGAAAAAAACTTTAGTCGTGCGGCCGAGCGCTTGCATATGTCCCAACCACCGCTCAGCCAGCAGATTAAATTGCTAGAAGACAGACTAGGTGTGCGGCTCTTCGATCGCAGTCGACAAGGAGCCAAACTGACGCTGGCAGGAGAAATGCTTTTATTGCGAGCGAGGGTGATTGTAAGCGACTGCGACAGCACCGAGCGAATTGTTCGTCGCGCCGCGGAGGGTCTAGAAGGATATATTCGCATCGGCATCATAAACTCTCTTCTCCATGGAATCCTGCCAGCCGCTCTGCACCGTTTTCGCGAATTGAAACCCAACATTGAATGGTCATTGCATGAGCTCTTGCCTGACAAGCAGGAACAGGCCTTACTTAACGGAGACATAGACATCGGTTTTTCCTGTAACCGTACGAGTTATGGCGAACTGAAATCCTTCCTCGCCTTTCCCCAGCAACTTGTTGCCGCGTTGCCACTGTCTCACGCATTGGCATCCAGAACGGCCATCGGCATCAGCGATCTCAATTCAGAAGATCTAATCATGCTGGATGCGCGCAGTCCCTTTATAAGGGAGATCCTTACGACCTGCCGCAAATCTGGCATCTGCGCGCGTATCGTTCACACATCCACCGATCCCACAGTGGTTCTTAGTCTCGTCGGTGCCGGTTTGGGGATGAGTATACTCCCCGCAAACATGCAAGGCTTTTATCGCGATCAGGTATCATTCATTTCCTTCAGTGCAGAGGGATTGAATGCTGATGTTTATGCTACAATGCGACGCGATGCTGACCTCACAATCGCCGAACCCTTTCGTGAGCTTGTAACTTCGCTCGTCGGCAAAACGTGAACTAAGGATATTGTCAGGGCTGATTCAGCATTTTGAAAAGTTCGGAAAACCGCTGTTTTGACTTGCCCGGATGGCTCTTACTGACGGCTTCGGCTTCGTTGACAGGTTTTCCAACAGCGATCAGGGCAACCATGCCCATCCCATAATGCGGCGAGCATTTTACACCGTAAACTCCCTCATCTTGCAGCGTAATGCTGAAGCTTTCGCCCAACTTACTCTTGAATGGCTTCACATTTTCAGGAAGCATCCCCGGAATGCTCACAACGTCATGACCACGGTCTATCGCAATAAAATTGATCGTATCACCTGGGCTAGCTCGAACAAAATCAGGCTCGAAAACCATTGGCCCCTTCACGCCCCTATTCAGCATTCTCACTTCAATTTCGGCCGCATTGGAATGATCGCCTCCGGCAAGCAGCAAAAGCATTGTCGATAATATCAGGGCGATTAGAGAACTTGTCATTCATTTCCTCTCTGTATTCAATGTTTCGGTCATCTAGGGCTAGCCGGAACAAAGGATTGGAATTATTCCGTGATCCGGAAAGGAGTTTGGCGCAGGCGTTTGCCCGTCGCCGCGAATATCGCGTTACCTATCGCCGGGACCACAACAGGATTTGAAAGTTCGCCGACGCCGCTTGGCGGTCTGTCAGATGGTGGGAATATTTCTATCGTGAGAGGTGGCGCATCGCTCATCCTCAAGACTGGATAGTCGTGAAAGTTGCTTTCCCGTACCATCCCTTTTTCAATGTGAATTTCATTCATCAAAGCCGTCGATATGCCCCAATAAATTCCACCAGCAATTTGCTGTTCTACAGAGACCGGGTCAACGGCTACGCCGCAATCGGCGACACATGTTAAACCAAGAATTCGAATATTCTCGGCAACAACACTCACTTCAGCAACGACCGCGATATTGCTTTTGTAGCCATCATAGGTTGCGACTCCCATACCACGTGCTTCGCCCTTTCGCCGTGACGCAACCGAGCGGGTCCATCCAGATAGTTCGGCGGCGCGATCCAATACACGTAGAAGGTCCGGCCGACGCCCAAGCATGTTTCGGCGAAACGTTAGCGGATCTTTTTGTGCCGCATACGCAGCCTCGTCAATCATACTTTCGACAGCGAATATATTGGGGACATAGCTAACAGCGCGCCACCACCAATGGGGGAATCCTGGTTCATGGCGAACCCAGGCAAGGTCTAACGCGTCGATGTCATAATGGAAGTCATCCCGGATGCCTTCAGTACAACTTGGGTCCACTGGCGCTTTGGAAAGGAAGCCCGGATCATCTGCCTGCTTGATAGAGGGAGATACAGCTCTTAAGCTAAAAGCACTTGGTTTACCTCCTTTGTCGAAGGCAAAGCGCGCTTTATGCACAGTAGCCGAGTGATAATAAAGCCCCCTAATGTCGTCCTCGCGACTATAGAGCAGCTTGACTGGTCTGCTCATTTTCTTGGCAATATAGGTAACCTCCAAAATAGGATGCAGTCCTTCACGCGCTCCGAAACTCCCACCGGCATCTGTTATGTGAATGCGTACGCTGTCTCTGGAAATGCCAGCAATCGTCTCGCTTGCCTGGGCACAACGCGAAGGCACCTGGATGCCTCCCCAATACTCCACTTCGTCGGCCTTAACCCAGGCAATCACGGATTGCGGTTCCATCTGAGCGTGTGCCTTATAAGGCATTCGATATACCGCTTCGAGACTTTTCCCGCTTCGAAAGACCTGGTCTGGATCTCCTATATGATGAGACTTCAGACCAGCGTCATGGACATGTGTTTCCATATCAGCAATTGCCTGATCAGAGCTGAAATTGGCCATTGGAGATGGATGCCATTCTGCCTCCAGCAATGCACGGGCCTTTTGACACGCCCAGAAACTGCGACCGACGATCGCGATACCGGATTGAGTGGCGCCATTCAGGGGAGCTGCGGGTGGGTGGTCCGGACGGAAATGCGAGATAGTTTCAGGCAACTCCATTTCGAAAGCGTCAATAATGCCTGGTGAAGCCTTGATCTCATCCTCGTTGAAGCTTTTAAGTCGCGCCTTGATAACCGGCGCATGTACCACGATCGCTGTCACCATATCGGGCAGACGGATGTCGATTGCATACTGAGCTCTGCCGGTCAGCTTATCGTTCAGCTTGTAGCTGCGTTGTGGTTTTCCGACGAGCCGGAAATCACGTGGATTTTTCAATGAAATGTGTTCAGGCAGACCTCGCTTCGCAGCACCTTCCGCGAGTTCCCCGTAATGCATCGAGCGATCGCTATACCTGTCAATTACCCGTCCCGGTTTCGTACTCAAGGTACCAGCGTCAACCGACCACCGTTCAGCAGCTTCTGCGATTAACATCGCGCGTGCGGTTGCACCAACTTGTCGCAAATTGTTCCATTCTAGAGCGACTGTCGTACCGCCACCAGTCGCATGCATCCCCCAAAGAGGGTGAATGTACTCCTTTGCAAGAGGATTATTGGGTGACACTACCTCAACATTGTTCCAGTCGACATCAAGTTCCTCGGCCAGAATGAGACCGAGTGCATTCCGCATGCCAGTACCGCTGTCGAACTTGTGCGACACAACCTGGATCCGGTTATCCGTGCCAATTCGTATCCAAGCACTGGGAAACAGCGGTTTACTCTCGTTTAATGCAATTGTACCGGCCGACGCTTTACCGATCTCGCCAGACCGAATTTCAAGGATAAGACCAAGTCCCGCAACCGCGCCAAACTTTAGAAGCGATCGTCTGTCCATTGAATATTTGGACGATTCGCTTACGGCCAACCATTGTGAGGTGAAAGATCTGGTCATTGCTTACCCCCCTATTTTTCCAGTGTCGCAGCGGCTCGATGAATGGCGCGACGGATCCGTCCGTAAGTGCCACACCGGCAGATATTTCCGTCCATGGCCGTCGTTATATCGTCGTCGGTGGGTGCAGGATTTTCGAGCAACAATGCGGCAGCAGACATCATTTGTCCTGGCTGACAATACCCACATTGCGGCACATCCTCGTCAAACCAAGCCTGCTGTACTGGATGAAGATGTTCCGCAGAACCCAGGCCCTCTATTGTTGTAATGGAGCTGCCACCAACATCCTCCGCCATCACCTGACATGATCGCACCGCAACCCCATCCATATGTACAGTGCAAGCTCCGCAAAGCCCCTGACCGCATCCAAATTTGGTACCGGTAAGCCCAAGTTCATCACGCAAGACCCACAACAACGGTGTATCCCCAGCAACGTCGACCTGATAGGCTTTTCTGTTAATATTGAACTTCAACATGCTGTCCTCCCGAATGTGACCGTGTCATGCCATGACGAGTGAGCCACAAACTCTCCCGATGACGACGTCCATCGCTATGACAGCATGTTGGATCGTCCCCGGCGTGTAAAAGACGAAATTCGCATGACGGCGATAGGAAAGAAGTATCGTTGGAACCGAGCGATAGCCTAAGAGAATGACTGTCTGCAATGACCGGAATGTTGAAGCAGAATCCGCTTTTCACCATTCGCGGAAGCTATTTTGGCGATCTGAAACGAGTATTGTACAGTTTCCTTCGGCCGTCCTAGAAACAGATCATTAGAGCAAAACTCTGTGCGCTTTGCTCTGGGCAAACGCAGGCGGCGTTCGGGTGAGCTCGCCTGATCGGGCGTACGGGCAACGTTTCTAATGATCCAGAGGACAAGCCTTTGCGTTTCAGCATACATGTTTGTGATTTCCCTCTCTTGCCGCGGTACAACTCATTTACGGAGTAAACTAATGCCCTTTTCAGATGTCCGCACTACCCGTCGGCAGTTTCTGATGTCGAACGCGACAATAGGCATGGGGCTCCTAGTGGGTGTTGATTTATCCGAAGGTAGTCCAGAACCGACGATAGACAAAACTTTCCAACCCAATGCTTTCGTGCGCGTACTCCCTGATAATTCCGTTCAGCTTGTAGTCCACAAGCACGATTCAGGAACGGGCACAAAGTCGTCGCTTGGTGCAATTCTTGCAGAAGAACTAGAGGTAGGGCTTGAACAGGTGACGGTAGTATCCCCGGAAAACCCGTTCTTTCACGACTATATCCACCCGCAATGGCACGTATTTTCAACCGGCGGCAGTACAAGTGTGATGCTTGAGTTTCAAACCCTGCGTAAAGCAGGTGCCATGGCACGCATCATGTTGATCAATGCGGCTGCAGATCGTTGGGGTGTAAGTGCAAGAGAATGCCATGCGGAGCAGGGACAAGTCATCCACTCGCAGACAGGGCGGCAACTGGAATATGGAAAGCTGGTTCAAAGCGCAGCGCTGATGGCAACACCCACAGATGTAACATTGAAGAAGCCCGACGAATTCCGAATAATTGGCAAGCTCACTCGCAAAATCGATACTATGGCCAAGCTTACCGGTGAGCACACTTTTGGTGTGGACGTCAAACTGCCCAACATGCTGACCGCTACCATCCAACACGCGCCAATGGTTCACGGCCGGGTCAGAACGATGAACCAGGAAAAAAGTCTCGCAGTATCCGGCGTGCGCCGGATACTCATTGTTCCTGCAGCAGATCGTTCAGTCCTGGGCGGCAATCAAGAAGGAGTAGCTGTACTGGCTGACAGCTACTGGGCTTCGATATCGGGACGCGACCAATTGAAAATCGAGTGGGACGATGGTGAATTTGCCGGTTTCAACAGCGCGGATATTGCGCGTCAACAAAGGTCCTCCCTTATCTCACCACAAGCGCAATTCGTACGCACGATTGGCCACGGGAATGCTGAACAGGTAATCTCGGGAGCAGCCAAAACCCTGCGAGCAGAATATATTATGCCCTACAAGGCTCAGAATCCCATGGAGCCCCAAAGCGTAACTGTCGAAATTCGCGACGGAAAAGTCCATTACTGGGGAGGAATCCAGGTACCCAGTAATGCATTGTTTGCCGCCAGAACTCTTCTTGGGCTTGGCGAGGAGAATGTGGTGCTGCACGAACTGACCGGCGGCGGGAGTTTCGGAGCCAGGGAATCGCGGCATTGGCTTCTAGAGGCAACCTATCTCGCCAGGGAAACCGGACGGCCGGTTAAATTGATGTATAGCCGTGAAGATGAAATGAAGCAGCTCTACTACCACGCTGCCACTTTGACGGAACTGACAGGAGCAATCGATCAAGATGGAGATCTGTTGGCGTTGAAACTTCGCGCGGTCTCTCCGGCATCTCCGGAAGAATGGGAGCCAGGCTACAATGAACGCCAGGATAAGATGGACTACAGCACGACGGAATCGATCTGCGCATGGGATTTTGCCTATGCTCCCAAACACCTGGATATCGGTTGGATACGTCACGAAACCGGTATGCCGACCGGATGGTATCGGGCAGTCAGCTTTATTCCCAATGTATTTGCCACAGAGAGCTTCATGGACGAAATGGCGGAGCTCGCTGGAAAAGATCCGCTTGCCTTTCGCATATCTCTGATGTCGGAGAGGCCACGCCATGTAAATGTTCTTCGCAACGCAGCTCAACGCGCGGGTTGGCACAAACCCCACATGCCAGGGCGATCATTGGGACTTGCAACCAACCAGGGCTATAAAAGCTTTGTAGCAATTGTGGCTGAACTCGAACAAACCCCAAAGACGATAGAGATACGTCGTATCACATGTGTTGCCGACTGTGGACTCGCAGTGCATCCTGGAAGCGTTGAAGAACAACTCTACGGAGGCATAATGTGGGGCTTGGGGCATGCCCTGTTTGACCGTATCGATTTCATCGAAGGGCGTGTAATACAGACCAACTTTGATAATTATGTCGTCATGCGTCAGTCTCACATGCCGGATATCGACATTACTGTTGTACAGGGGGATCCTGGACATCCCACTGGCGTTGGAGAACTTTCAAATCCAAGTGTCGTTCCCGCCATCGCCAACGCCTTATCCAGACTGACTGGTAAACGGCAACGTAGCACGCCATTCGTAATGGCATAAGAACCAATGTCCGTTGCGGGGAGGAGAAATGCTCTTACTCTCCTCATCTAACGCCGACAAAACTTCGGCCACAGCGCCGGTTCAGACTAAGTCCGCGATCATCCGGGTCGGATAACGCAACGATATCGGTGATATAGCTTCTTGAAAATTCGATCCCCCGCGTCTCGGAATTTCCTTGCGGTAATCTACTCACAACTGAACGAAACCGTGTCTTCTAACACGCGCCGAGCTATTCTTTTTGTGAGCAGATTAATGTACTCCCAGAACTCTCGACGATCATCACGTCTTTCGATCCCAGATCGCCAGTCAAGACCGACAACAATGCCCATGGCGTCGATGCTCGAAGCCCTGCGCTGAGTTTAAGAAATACAACGAGGAAATGTAATGCCTGCAAAAACTACATTTGGTATCGCTGCACGCTCTTCCTCAAAAACTCACCATTCTGTTAATGATGGATTAGATTAATCTGCTGTTTTGCCCCCAGCTTCCACATACCGACGCAAAGTAGAAATAGGCGGAGAAACCTTATCATCTTTTAAGCCGCCCATCAATTTTTTGAAGGCAGACCAAGGATTTGACGAACACCATCCTTCGAGAAAGGTTGTGTCAATTGTGCGAGAAACCCCTTTGCAACCTGGCCTTTGATGCCAATGTCTGCGGACGAGGATCGATCCGGATTAAGATAAGTCCGGAAAATTTGGTCGAACAAGACAATGTTCTCGCCGTAATTGGTATTCCCTTCGCGAATGTCCTTCGAATGATGCCACCGATGGAGGCGGGGCGTACTAAACACATAGTCAAGTATCCCCGTCCTCATATCGACATTGCAATGGGTGAGAATGCCTACAAAAGCAGTAACGGCACCTAACCACCAGAAGATCTGCAGCGGCGCACCCAAAAGGTAAAGCGGGACTTGGCTCAGCGCGACCTTGAACAGGGAGTCGATGACATGAAACCGGCCGGTATTGACGACCCAAAGCCGCGTCACAGAGTGATGCAATGCGTGGAAACGCCAGAAGAAAAGCCGTTCATGCGCGATGCGATGCGACCAATATAGGCCGAACTCAGCAATGATTACGGCTAATGCCACCTGTAGCACGAAAGGCAATGTGGACGGCCAAAAGCTGAACTGAAGCGTAGCCAACGGCTGCAGAACACCGGCAGCCATCATGGGGAATAGTGCCGCAGCAAGTGCGGCGAATTGCACAAGCCCTTTGGTCAACAACGTATGGGCGATATCGTTCACGGTCTCACCATCCGCATCGAGCCAGCGGCCCTCATACGGAATAATGCGCTCCATAATTAACAGCGTAGCAACGGCGACGGCGTACACTACAGTGAACGACACCATAGGATGATTGCTGTTGAAGGCGAACTTGGCGCCAACCAGCCCGAAAAAGAACACCGATGGCCATCCACAGTATCGGAGAGCCCATCTGAATGGCTCGAAATTCAACATCCGTTTGAAGCTCCTGTTTCGGTGAACTTTTTAAGTCGTTTCTGCTTACGAATCCAAGGGTATGGTCAGGTTCGGCCGGAGCGGTACGGTGGTTAGATGTCATTTAAATTGCACCCTATCGAACAAACTGCCATCCGCTTCGAATGGAGCCCAAACTGAAAGCTGAACTTTTCGGCTGTTGAAAATACAGCAACCTTTACCTCCAGAAAACGCTTCAATGAGATGGATATCATTCTACGTAAAAAAAACCCTGCATACCGTCATCTCCTAATATAGATTGCCAGTCAGGTTTCATCGCCATATCTGTCCGAAAACATAATCCCCTTGTCTTATACGCGATTGAACTGCTGTCCTTGCTCGGCGATGGGTCAAGCGTTGCAACTCTGATGGCGGCGATAAATTAGTCGCTAACACAGTACACAAACTGCAACTTCTGGGTTTTTTTGCCGTCGCACATTCGTATTGATGGCGTGGTCGCAGACGTCCCTGATCGTTTGCTCTCCAAAATCTTGTTTAACCAAATGCAGCATCATGTCAATCGCCGCCGCCCCCTCCTGCACAGGCCTAGATGTTCTCATCAACTCGATAGATTCCCAGATCAACAGCTGTTGTTATGAACTGTCGAACAAAACATTCCATGTTTTCCAATGTATCGTTCAGGTTTTGCCATCGGCATATCCGACTGCGCCGCAAGCATATAAGAACCGTCCCAATGCCGCTGTTGCAACAGCATTGTTATGGCACTCATACAACCATAACTTGAAAATCTTGTTAGCTAAACCGATTCTACCAGCCTTGCTATAGATACAGACCATGCCTGGGCACGGATCGTTGAAGAAATATCGGTGCCTCTCAGCCACTGAGCTGCGTTGTAAGTGCTACGCCGTAGCTCGCACTCACCTGGCCTCCGGTTTCCGATGCAATGCGCCTACGATAAGCTTGGAAATCAAGAGCCTAGTTTGTCAGCCGCAACGTTTCAACGGCGAGAGAAGACTCAAACAGGAAAAATCGGAGGCCAGATTGAAACCCAACACAACCGCTGTTGCGCTTTGAAAGTCATGATACTTTTTTAGACGGCGTGACCAAACCGACCGGATTCCGTTAATGCATCAACTGCTTTGATTGTCACATTGTAGATACTTCTCGATTTGCTTTTGTGAATGTTCCTCGGTGCCTTTCGATCATTCTCCCCTCTACACCCCCACTTTCACACGACCGATGGGGTGCGAACAGCAGGCTAGGATGAAACCATCGTCTATGTCATCGTCGGTGATACCGCCGTTGTGTACCATATGGACCTGCCCTTCGAGTTTCTGGATCTTACAGGTCCCACAAATTCCCATAGTGCAGCCGGAAGGGATCATCAGACCCGCTACACGAGCGGAGGTAAGGATGGTGTCCGTTTCCGAACAGGTCGTCGTAACGCCGGACAGTGCGAACTCGATTTCGGCACTGTTTTCCTGTTCTGGCGTCACATCATCCGGCACCAGTTCGGTTTCAGGCAATGGCGCGTGAAAGCTCTCCTGATGATAGCGATCCATGTCATAGCCGAGCCCGATCAACGCTTCGCGCGCCGCTTGCATGAAGGGTTCCGGCCCGCAACAGAACACTTCGCGCTCCAGATAATCCTGCGCCATCAAGCCCAGCATCAGCTGGTTAAAAAAACCTTTGTATCCAGTCCATGGACTATACGGGTCATTGTCCTCGACGACCCATTTGAGGTCTATCCCGTTAACGCGTGAGGCCATCTGCTCCAACCGTTCTCGGAAAATAATATCCGATGGGCGTCGGGCGCAATTGACGAACACGACGTCCATATCGCGCCCCGAGTCGTAGAGATAGGTGGTCATGGACATCATTGGCGTGATGCCCGACCCTGCCGAGATGAACAGATATTTGTCGGCCGGGTGATGCGCGATAGTGAATTTTCCGCCAGGACCGATCACCCGCAGTCGCATGCTTGACCGCATGTGGTCGAACATCCAGCGCGTGCCAACGGAATCCGGCTGCGCCTTTACGGTCATGGTCAGCGACGTCGGTCGGGACGGAGACGACGAGATCGTATAGGTCCGATATACCAGTCCCCCGGGAACGGGCAGTTGCCATGTCAGAAACTGCCCCGGATCGAAGTTGAACAGCGCTCCAGACGGCGACCGAAAGCAGAAGGTCATAACATTAGGCGCTTCCGGTAGATAAGAAACGCATTCAAGCTCCTCCGCATCCGTCCAGAATGCGAGCTTCGGCCTCGTCACCACATGCATGAACTCACTCCGCAGCAATCTGGAACGATGTGAGCGAACGCTCCAGCCAATGCACATACCAATCCACGAACTGGACCACGCCGCTTTCCTGATTGGGCGAATAGGGTCCCGGCGTGTATGCGGGAGAGAATATCCCGCGTTGGTTAGTCTCAACTACTTCGCGGTCCTCATCATTGGTGGCTATCCACACTTCCGTCAGCCGCTTGAGATCGTAATCTACACCCTCGACGGCATCCTTGTGCACAAGCCATGTGGTCGTCACTTCCGTTTCCGTCGGACTGATTGGCGTGACGCGGAAAGTCAGTGAATGATCCGGCAGGAAATGGTTCCATGTGGTGGGATAATGAAACATAAGAAGCGAACCGGCGTCCGGTAGGGCAACGCGACCAAGAGGCTTGGTGACACCTACCTTGCCGTCCATCGTGTAACTGACGGCCTTGTCCTGCAGAGGAATGCGCGTAACACGGTATTGTCCATCGTCTGATAAGCGAAACTGTGCGGGTGCACCGGCTGCCTCGCAGCGATCGAAATGCGCCTGAAGTTCAGACGATACCGAGCCGTCCGGCGAGACGCCGGCTACTTCGGGATCCAGCGGGAACGAACGGCACAGCGCCGGATGATTACTGCTGCAATGATAGCATTCACGATTGTTTTCCCAGACCAGCTTCCAATTGCCGTTCTCCACGATGGTGGAACTATACGCAACCTTAGCATTCTCAAGGTCATGCACTTCGAGATAGGGGGGCACCATTTCGGCAAAAGATTCGAAAGGCGGTGGTGCGTCGGACAGGCAGATATAGATCAATCCAACGAGATTGCGCACGTGCACAGACTTGAGGCCATGAGTAGATGGATCGAAGGCCAGCCCCATATCGTTGGCCCATAGAAGTTTTCCATCGAGTTCATAGGTCCATTGGTGGTAGGGACAGACAAGTTTTGCGACCAGCCCTTCGCGTGCCTTGCAGATGATGGAACCCCGATGGCGGCAGGAATTGTGGAAAGCGCGGATTTCATTGTCACGTCCTTTGACGATAATCACATCATGAGCACCAACGCGCATGGTTGCATAACTGCCAGGTTTCACCAGTTGGCAAGCTGGAATCGCATAGAGCCATTCTTTGTAGAAAATCTGCTCCAGATCCATCTGATAGATGTCAGGCGATGTATAGAATGGTTGTTCCAGAGCATGGCCAGGCTTTCGACGGGCCAGCAATTCTGGTACCGAGACTTGAGCGTTCATGATGACGAGTTCCTACCATTTGTTTTGAACCAGTCTAAAAACTGTCAGGCTCGTCTCACATTTTGACAATAGCACTTTTTTTCAACATGGATTAGTTTAAGTAATCTCAATGTTCCCCCGCCACTTTGCTGGCTTCAAGATTGCGGATGAGGTTTCTGTGGCCAGACCTTATGACCTTTCCTCCATAACCGCACTCATCTGTTTTGAGGCTGCGGCACGCAATCTCAGTTTCAAGAAAGCCGCGCAGGAACTGAACGTTACACCTGCGGCAATCAGTCACCAGATAAAGGCGCTTGAAGCGGACCTTGGATGCGTCCTGTTCATGCGGCAAAACAAGGGTGTGGAGCTGACGGAGAAAGGCGCATTTTTATTCGTGGCGCTGCAACGAGGCTTTGAATCCATCTCCGAAACCGTCAGCCAGTTGAGGGAGAGACCGGAAACTGTGGATGTTACCGTGCGCTCCACGACGGCTGTGAGTTCATTATGGCTGACACCAAAGATTTCAGCGTTCTGGAAAAACCACCCCACAGTTACCATTGCGCAGATTGTTAGCGATGTTGCGTCCGACACCAGCCGTTGTGACCTTAGCATCCATTATGGCATCCCCGACGAAGGCAGCGAATGCTGCAGTCTCTTTCGCGACCGCATCGTGGCGCTTGGGACACCTCGCTTTGCGGAGCAATATCGCATTTCCACAATCGAGGATCTGGTTTCGGCCCCGCTGATCCATTCCAGCGGCGAAGAAACCAATTGGACAAAATGGTCAGACTGGTTTTCATCGCTTGGCCAGCCCGCTCCGAAGGGTCGTAATTTCTACGTCAACAATTACATGATTGCACTACAGACTGCGCAAGACGATCTTGGCGCAGTTCTGGGGTGGGATGGATTGGTCAAAAGCCTCTTGCATGAGGGAAGGTTCGTACAACTCGTGCCAGATTGCATCACTTCGCCAATGCTGTTCTATCTCAAAATTCATCCGCGTGTCTCAGCGAAGGCGCGCATTTTTGCGGAATGGCTCGTAGGAAATGTCTGAAACCTTTATGCCTAAATACTTTCCCATGGGAAAGTATCGAGTCGTTCGGCACCATTATTCGTGACCAGGATCTGGGTTTCCAGTTTGATGCTTTCAGAACCTTTTTCGGCAATCAGGCTTTCAACGTTAAGTACCATATTCTCCTCAATCGTCCCGTTGAAATCATTATCGAAATCCGGATGCAGCAGGATACCTGGCCATTCGTCGGCCATCCCAGTCCCATGGACTGCCAGCGAATAGCGATAGGGGATGTATTTCTCAGGTATGCGCCAGCTTTTCTCGTTGAACTCAACGAAGCTCACACCAGGACGAATGATTGAAAGATTATGGTCGATCTGGTCCCGGGCAGCGGCGTAGAGCTCCTTTTGCTTTGCATTCATCGCGGCATGGCCGCAGGTCCATGAGCGCGACAGGTCGGCGCAATAGCCGTACGGACCTATCATATCTGTATCAAAGGCGATCATCTCGCCTTGTTTAATGACGTAATCCGAGCATTCCTGATACCATGGATTTGTCCGCGGGCCCGCTGTCAGCAGTTTGGTTTCGAGCCATTCGCCGCCGCTGCGTGCATTTTCGAAATGAAGCTCGGCCCAGATTTCGCGCTCTGTGCGCCCCGGTTCGGAGACCTCGTACATGCGCGCCATACCTGCCTCACATACGCGAATGGTCCAGCGCATCAGTTCGATTTCTTCCGCACTTTTTATTGAACGCGCCCGCTCGGCCAGTTCCTGCCCATCCAGCAAGACAAAGCCGCGTGCCTGCAATTCAAACGCCGGCCCCGGTTCCAGGCGATCCACGGCAACACGGTCATTGACGCCATGTTGCTTGATGATACCGGCGATCTCATCAGCCCAGGATTTCATTCGCTGTTCAACCAGATTGCCGGCTGTGAAGAACAGAAAGGATTTGGCTGTACGGACCTCATCGACCCCGGGCAGTCCGTCATTGACATGTTCAGCGCCTTCGAATTCGAACATGATGGCAGGTCCTTCTGCCAGAATAAGCGCGTAGCGTGAGGGATTGTGCATTGTCCATATGCTCATATCGGACGAATCCAGCGCATAACGAATGTTGACGGGATCGTAGAGCAGCAGCGCTCCACAATCTGCCTGGCGCATCTTGAAGCGAAGGCGGTCCAGGCGATAGCGTCTTGCCCTATCGAGCGTTTCGATGGGTATCGGGCTGATTAATGGTCGATCCGCACCATCTGGATTGAGATAAGTGTGTTTTCGCTCATCTTTGAAGACCGCTGCACTTTGTCCGGTCATATGGTCGTCAGGCGCCATTCAAATATTCCTCTTCAAGCAAAGCGCCAGGAACTTCGGACGCCAGTTTCGCATCCGAAGCAATCATTTAAGTGGCGCTCGTGGGTTTCTCAGGAACAAGGAGAGAATTTCGAGCAATACGGCAGATGGGACAGGCGTCCGGTGATCAGTGCAGGACGCCGTTCTTTTTTGCGGTCCAGGTCGCCAGATAATCCATCAACGCTGGCGAGAGGCAGTCATAGGGTTCAAGCCCGATCTCTTTTAGCCGGGCCCGTATGCCTGCCATTTCATCGGGATCAACGCCGCCTTCAATGACCGAGGATACGAAGGCTGCGAATTCCGGTCCTGGCCAGTCTGCGTTTTCGAACCGTTCTGGATGGATGAAGGATAGCCCCTGGAATGCATGTTCACGCTCAACGGGACCATGCATGTGCACACCGCATTCCTTGCAGGCATGGCGCTGAATCAAGGCGCCAGGATCGACGACGGCAAGCTTGTCGCCATTTTCAATAACGCTCACCTTTTCCGTCGGCGCGACAGCGACGACAGAAAAGGCAGCACCTTCCGGCTTCCAGCATTTCGTGCAGCCACAAGCGTGGTTATGGGTGATCGGGGCTGCGACCTTCACCTTGACTGTGCGTTCGGAACATTTGCAGGCAAGTGTCCCGCCGGGAAACTGACTGCTACCTTTTTGCTGTCCGTTCTGGATGGCAGGATGTAAAAGTCTCGTGCTCATTTCTTCCTCCCGTGATGTTATGTTTCAGTTTTTTCGTCGACCGGTCGTTTCACCAGAAGCGCCCAGAAGGCGAAGAGTGGCATATCGAGCGAGCGCATGGCGTGCTTGATACCGGGAACATTATAGAACGAACCACCGATGCCCGGTGAGAACCAATCATCGTCCGCCTGACTGAATTCGCCATCGGAGCAAACGAGATAAACCTCTTCAGGAGCATGGTTGTGATCGGGATAGCGGACATTGGGGGCAAGCAGCGTCGCGCCGATCCACACATCGCCACGCTGTTCAATTCCGCCAGTACCGACTACCATAGCATTGCCATGTCCGTCCGCATAGTTGGCGCTGGCTGAGCCCTCGGGATCGACACGTCGCCGCCAGTCAAGGCGAGGCGCGATCGCTTGGAAGGTTACTATCAGACGGCGGAGCAATCGATCCTTGACATCGATGGCCAAGGCAGCGTCAAGATGCTGGCAGACCGGCAGTTGCGTCCCCTCGCCCACGCGCTGTTCCCCTGGCGTTTTGAGTACATCGAATATCTGACCGATTGAACGTCTGGATTCATCATGACCGGCGAATTGACCGAATGCAGCCTCAGCCGCATCAAGAAAGGCCTGCAATGCTTCATCACGAACCGTCATGCGAACCTCCATGAGCTTCAAATCGGGAATTATCTCCGGATCATATATCCTTCGCTAGCCGCAGACCGTCATAAATCGCGGCATGAGTGTTACGCGCTGCGACAGCGTCACCGATCCTGAAAAGCTGGAATGTTCCGTCTGGATTGCGAACGACCGATTGCCGCTGGCCAGCCAGCAACTGTTTATAGGACGTTTCGCCACCATTGAACGATAACGGTTTGAGTTCGAAATAGAGTTCATCCAATGGAATGGTGCCGTGGTTGACGACGACCTGATCGACAATGCGTTGCTTGACGACACCACCATAGTCACTTCCAATTTGCGCGACTAGCTGGTTGCCGGTCTTTTCGACCGACTCCAGACGGAAGGTCACGGTGAACGTTACATCAAGCTTTTGCAACGAACGCATATAAGGAACGAGGTTCATGGCCATGACCTCTGGCGCAAAAGCACGATCAGGCGTCATGATTTCAACTTTGGCACCTGACTGTGCAATGATTTCCGCAGCCTGCAGGCCTGAATGATCGCCTGCATCGTCATAGACCAGGACATTGGAACCCGGTTTTACATCTGCAGCGATAATATCCCATGCCGAGACGACGAGTTCGTTGCCCTTGGCCAGCACTTCGGTATGTGGCAGGCCACCGGTGGCGATTATCACCACATCAGGCGCGAGTGCCTGAACTGCTTCGGCATCGGCCCATTTGTTGAAATGAAAGATAACGCCGTGCTTCTCACATTGAGCCATACGCCAGTCAATAATGGAGATCATCTCGCGTCGACGTTCGCTTTGAGCAGCCAGGCGGACCTGGCCGCCGGGATGTGCAGAAGCTTCAAGGACAATGACTTCGTGGCCACGCTCGGCGGCGACGCGCGCTGCTTCCAGACCAGCTGGTCCCGCACCAACAATCACGACCTTTCGGCGCTCCGTAGCCCTGTCGACGACATGTGGCATGGTCAGTTCGCGACCCGTGGCGGCGTTGTGGATACAATAGGCGGCACCGCCCTGATAAATGCGGTCAAGACAATAATTGGCACCGACGCACGGACGGATATCGTCCTCGCGCTTTTCCATTATCTTGCGCACGATATGCGGATCGGTCATATGGGCCCGGGTCATGCCAATCATGTCAACCTTGCCTGATGCAATGGCATGACGCGCCGTAGCAACATCTTGAATCTTGGCGGCGTGGAAGGTCGGAAAATCGGTCGCCGCGCGTATCTCGCCAGCAAAGTCGAGATGCGGCGCGCTGGCCATACCCTGAATTGGTATCACATCGGTGAGGCCCGCATCGGTATCGATATGGCCACGAATGATGTTGAGATAATCGATCAGGCCGCTGTCCCTTAGGCGACGCGAAATCTCGATTCCCTCAGCCTTGTCCGTTCCCCCGGGCAGGGTTTCGTCGGCGGTATAACGAACGCCGAGAATGAAGTCGTCACCGACACGCTTGCGTATCGCTCGAAAGACGTCGAAACAAAACCGCATGCGGTTTTCAAGCGAACCGCCGTAGGAACCGTCGAGCTCGTTGGTGAGCGGCGAGTTGAACTGGTCGATGAGATGACCATAGGCCTCCAGTTCTACACCATCCATGCCGCCCGCCTTCATGCGTTCGGCGGCATCGGCGAAATCGGTAATGATGCGCTCGATATCCCAGTCCTCGAGTTTTTTGGGAAAAGCGCGATGCGCGGACTCTCGATGATGCGAGGGAGCGACGACCGGCAGCCAGTCAGCCTTGTCCCAGCGGGTACGCCGGCCCAAATGAGTGAGCTGTATCATGATAGCCGCACCTTCTTCATGCACGGCATCGGTCATTTCTTTGATCCAGGGGACAATCTCGTCCTTGTAGGCGAGAAGATTATTAAACACCGGCGGACTATCCCGCGACACGGCAGCAGAACCCGCTGTCATCGTAAGGGCTACCCCGCCTTTCGCCCGCTCCACCGTATAGCCGCGGTAGCGTTCCTTGGGCATTCCGTCATCGGGATAGGCAGGCTCGTGGGAGGTGACGATGATCCGGTTCCTAAGCGTCAGATGCTTGAGCTGGTAGGGCTGCAAAAGAGGATCATTCGACATGGCTCGTGTTCCCATTTATGGATATTTTTCAGGAAACTATGGCGAACTGTACATAACTGTCAAGTAATATTACATCAAAGTAATTTAATATGACATAACTGTACAATTTGCTTGCGTCGAGATAAACTTGTTTGCTAGGAGTTGGAAATGGTTGAAGCGGTTCAAGACAGCGGTTGGCGGGGCTCAACAGACGGATGGCTGGAGGCGGCTTATCAAGCATTGCTGGAATCCGGTGTGGATTCAGTGAAAATCCAGCCTTTGGCCAAAAAGCTCAATCTTTCTAGGACCAGTTTTTACTGGTTTTTCAAAGATAGGGAAGAACTGCTCTCTGCACTTATTCGGCTATGGCGAGATAAAAATACAGGAGGCATTGTCAGGCAATCTGAAGCCTACGCTGAATCCATAGCAGAAGCCATGTTGAATGTCTTCGATTGCTGGCTAAATAACGATCTCTTCGACTCGAAGTTCGAATTCGCCGTACGGAGTTGGGCACTACAATCTCCGGATATCCTGGAAGAAGTTCGAGACGCAGATAGAGTTCGTATCGAGGCAATCAAGCAAATGTTCGTTCGTTTTGGCTTGACTGACATTAGCGCTGACGTGAGGGCCAGAACGACTTATTTGGTTCAGATCGGCTACATCTCTATGCAATCTCGAGAGGATATTGCGACGAGAATGAAGCGAATTCCCGAGTACATTGCGATTTACACCGGGCACACACCTGAACGTCGAGAACTAAACCGTTTCTTTGCGCGACACGGTTTCAGGGATTAGGGGAATTCGATCGTGAGCAGCTCACTTAGGATCGGCATTGTAGGTGGTGCAGGATGGCTTGGAAGTGCCATTGCTGGAGCAATCATCGATGCTAAGGTTCTCAAACCAAAAGATCTCACTCTGTCCTATCGAAGCAAACCGTCAACTCTCTTTCCGAACGCCAAATGGACGATGGACAATGAAGAGCTAGCGTCTCGGTCTGACGTACTCATTCTATCTGTCCGTCCAGGCGATTGGGATCAGTTGCATCTAAATGCACAAGGAAAACTCGTTATTTCAGTGATGCCGGGGATACGTGTCGACGAGCTCAGACTACGGCACAACACGGCGCGCGTGGTGCGGTGCATGCCAAATGCGGCAACAGCCGTGCAAATGTCGTACACGCCGTGGTTTACATCCTCTGCAGTTTCGCCGCCTGACCGTACGTTGACACGTTTGATCTTAGGCACTTGTGGATTGGAGGATGAAGTTCATAACGAGTATGACCTCGACTATTTCACGGGCCTCTCCGGCGCGGGCCCCGCGTTTCCAGCAATGCTCGGATCGTTGATGATCGATGAAGCCGTTGCTCACGGCATTTCCAGCAGATTGGCTGAGAGGGCCGTAAAAGCAGTACTGATCGGAACCGGACGTTTGCTGGATAGAACCGCAGCCTCTCCCAAAGATATGATTGAGTCCTTCATCAACTATCGGGGTACTACCGAAGCTGCAATTAAAGCGATGCTGGTAGCAGATATCGACCTGATCATCGCCAAAGGTCTGTCAGCGGCTTATTTCAAATCGTTAAGTAGAGAGGCAACATCAGAAAATTGATAACAGCCGGAAACGCGGCATTCCCGTTGTCAAAAGAAACGCCGCAAAAAGAAGGGAACGATAATGAAAAAACTATTCGCATCAACATGTCTTTTGGTTGGATTGCTGGGTGGAGCAACCAATGGTTATGCCACTGGTTGCGGCAATATCGTCATAGCTAGTATGAACTGGCAAAGCGCGGAGGTGCTTTCAAACCTCGACAAACTAATTTTGAATGAAGGGTATGGCTGTAGTGCGGACATTACCCTTGGAGATACGGTTCCGACAATCACCTCTATGGCAGAGAAAGGCCAACCAGACATAGCGCCGGAAGCATGGATCGATTTGCTTCCCGATGTTGTAGGCAAAGGTACTCAGGGCGGAAAAATCGTCCAGGTCGGCTCGCCTCTACCAGATGGCGGTATTCAAGGATGGTATATCCCCGCTTATACGGCACAGGAACATCCCGATATCAAAACTATTCCTGACATGCTCAAGCATCCAGAATTGTTTCCGTCTACCGATGATCCATCGAAGGGCGCTGTGTTGAACGGTCCCCAAGGATGGGGCGGAACCGTGACCACATCTCAGTTGTTTAAAGCTCTCAAAGGTGAAGCCGCCAATTTCAATTTGGTCGATACGGGTTCAGCCGCAGGTTTGGATGGTGCGATTGCGAAGGCATACGAGCGCAAACAGAACGTAGTGGCCTTTTACTGGGAGCCTACCGCGCTTTTGGGAAAATACCCAATGGTCAGGCTTGATCCCGGCGTTCGGCATGATGAAGCGGAATGGAAACGGTGTAATACCGTCGCTGATTGCCCAGATCCAAAACCAAACGCATTTCCGGTCGATCGGATCGTGACACTCGTAGCAAAAGGCTCGATCGAAAAACTCGGCTCCGATGCCATGAACTACTTGGAAAAGCGCTCGTGGAGCAATGACACCGTTGCGAAGTTAATGGCTTGGATGACAGAAAATCAAGCCTCTGGCGAGGACGGAGCGAAGCATTTTCTTAAGGAAAACAAAGATCTATGGACGAAGTGGGTATCCCCGGAAGCCGCGGAGAAAATCGAAGCTTCGCTCTAACTACACACCACTAGTTTACCTCAATGTACTGGAGGTATTGCGCTCAACTCCGCCGGTCTCTCGCGATTAGAGACCGGTGGGAAGTTACAACAAAGTTCGTTTTTACGGTCGCACTACATCCGACGAACGAGGAGCGATCCGAATAGGTTCGCCGACGGCCGCAACAACATTGGGGCAGCGTTTTAAGCATCACCAAGGTGAGAACAGCATCTCTTAAGCGCGGGAAAGAAGTGACGTTCAGAGAAAAGGGGAACACAATGGACTGGTTTACCAGATTCCCACATATGGACGACGATGCACTGCGTCGCCTCAAGCAGGTCATAGATGAAGGCTTTCGTTCATTCACGCGAAGCTATGGCGAGATTATAGAAGTCTTCTTCTCGCCATTGCAGCAATTTCTGCTCATGTCAGAACGTTTCATGACGCAAACGCCTTGGCCAATTATTCTCTTGATAATCTTGGTGATTGCATGGGTCGCAAGCAGAAGTCTAAAAATTGTTGTTGGATCGTTGGTCACACTTCTTACAATCGGTTACCTCGATATGTGGGAAGATGCGATGCGGACGATATCGATGATATTTGTCTGCACTGTATTGGCCATCATTATTGGCCTTCCAATCGGGATCTTTATGGCTCGCTCTGAGCGGTTACAAAGACTGATTAATCCCGTCCTTGACGTCATGCAAACCATGCCTAGCTTCGTCTACTTGATACCTGTTGTCATGTTGCTCGGGATTGGACGCGTTCCTGGCCTGATTGCCGTCGTAATCTATGCCATCCCCCCCATCATTCGATTGACAAATCTTGGGATACGTTTGGTTGATAGAGACGTTCTTGAAGCTGCGGATGCATTTGGTTCATCAAACTCCCAGAAACTCTTCAAGGTCCAGCTTCCCCTTGCTTTGCCGACCATCATGGCAGGGATCAATCAGACTATCATGATGGCGTTGGCGATGGTCGTTGTTGCCTCAATGATTGGCGTCCAAGGTCTCGGGCAGCCAGTTTTGAAAGCAATCGCAAATCAGTACTTCACTCTTGGAATGTTTAATGGTCTTGCGATCGTCGGCATCGCGATCATTTTTGATCGGATCAGCCAGGCCTATGGAAAAAGATTGCAGAAGCACCAGGAGATCGTTCATGGCTGACCTAAACTTTGACGGAATTAAAATACGTGAACTCTACAAGGTATTCGGCCCTGATGCGAAGACACATGTGGAAGCTGTACGAAAAGGCCTTTCAAAAGCCGAACTGAATGAGCGATACGGGCACGTGCTGGGCCTTAAAGACATAAACATCGAGATGCCCGCCGGCTGTATTCAGGTGATCATGGGATTATCTGGATCCGGTAAGTCAACTCTCATACGCCACATTAATCGCCTCATTGACCCAACCTCAGGTGAAGTCTTGGTAAACGGCAACGATGTGGTAAAAATGAACGCGGCAGATCTGCGTGAGTTTCGCAGACACCAGACAGCAATGGTATTTCAAAAATTCGCCCTGCTTCCCCATCGAAACGTACTAGATAATGCATTGTATGGCCTTGAAATTCAGGGGTTTGCACGCTCGAAAGCAATCGACGTTGCGATAGACTGGATAGAGCGGGTCGGTCTCAAAGGCTTCGAAAAAAAGTATCCTAATCAGCTTTCGGGAGGAATGCAGCAACGCGTAGGCCTCGCCCGGGCTTTAGCCAATGACGCGCCGGTTCTTCTCATGGACGAAGCGTATTCCGCTCTGGATCCCCTCATCCGAATGGACATGCAAACAGTATTGCTCGATCTGCAGAAAGAAATAAAGAAGACAATCGTTTTCATTACGCACGACCTTGATGAAGCCCTCAGACTAGGAGATCAGATCGCTATCCTTCGCGATGGAGAGATTATCCAGCAAGGAAACCGCCAAGATATTGTTCTTAAACCCATAGATACCTATGTCGCCAATTTTGTCAAAGAAGTTAACCGTGGACGAGTGATACAGGTTGAATCAGTTATGGAACACATTCCAACCGAGTATAATTTTGATTCCGCTTCAGTACAAAAAGGGACAACGGTCGAAGATGCCATTAAGGTTCTGGCTCGTATCGATGCAAATGATGTCGTCGTACTAGATGATATTGGGCGGCCTATTGGCAAAGTAGACCTCAAAACGCTAGCGGCAGCGACGGTTGCACCACATTTATGAATTGCAGTCGCAAATGGCGATAGAGAGTTGTTGTACTACAAAATCTGTTTAGGGCAGAACGTGACCTACCGCTGAACACAACTACGCTTCAGCGTCCGCGAATTGCTGTTTCAACAATAGCACTTTCGCTTTTAAGCGGCTTCGGTTGCTAACTACGATCGTTCGCTACGGAGTCATCATGAAGCGAGCCGCAGTATACGGTTTGGAACAAAGGCTCCAGAGCGCCGCGTTGGCAAATTTTCGCTAGGATGAACGTCCAGTTGCCGATGAGGAGGCCTGCAGAATAAGGTGCCTTGCGATCAGCAAGTAATTTTGTATAAATGAAGTTACGATGGCATGAGCAGACTGAAAAATATATCCTATGCAAAGCCAGAACGCTTGCCGGCTTCCGCTGGATACATTACCGCTTTTCTACAGAAACTAATTTATTATCTTCTGTGAAAACTAAAAGATACTGCTCGAACCGAGAGCCATCATCGCATGTTACTATCACTGGATTTTCAGAACCCTTTTTCAGATGTAATGCCGGGCGAATATCAGTGACAACACGACACCAGAAGCCTTCACCTCTAATGAGACGAGAAACCGTACGCTCCCCCACGCCGGCGAAAGAAAAGCACGAACTACACAGAAGTGAAATAAAAACAATCAATGTCCTGTACACAAGCCGTCCTTCCACTTTTATACCAAAGCTCTTCTGTCAATTAAGCTCTTTTCCGTAACTTTGCCCATACCTAGAATAGAGATTATAGCTTCACATTGTTAATTTTCAGACTTTGGCAAACGCTCGCGTCCTAGAATTCGATAAATACCTTCATGACATCTGCTACAATTTCGGCGGCCGGTTCTTCAGATACTCAGACGACATCCTATGATCGCGCCACGCAGCCAACGGTGCTATGGTCATCGGAGTCATGCCCATACCCGCGGAAACGAGCAAGACTGCCAGACCACGTTGCGTTTCGAACCAGCCTATCACGTGCGCCATCATAGGCGTAAAGACGGCGGCAGACGCCGCGCCGAACCGAAGACCGAAGACCGAAGAGGAGTTGGCATTTCGGTAACGGACCAGCCAGTGTCCTGTGCCATCAGCCGCAGGGAAACTGGTAGCGAAAAACATGGCTCCTATGGCAACGCAACCCAATAGGCCACCTGCAGCCACGATGACCCAGCGATAAGGCATGCTCAAATTATTCCCCGCATCTGCTTTCGCCATTCAGAAATTGGGGCAGGGTTTATGCCCCACGCACACGCGATTTCGCTATTACGGGCAACCGACTGTGTTTTGACCCGCGTTTTGGGATCAGCCCTGCGACGGTTTCCAGTCAGGTGACGGAATGGTATTGATCATCCAAGGAATACCGAACCTGTCGACCAAGGAGCCGAAGCCAGGCGACCAGAAGGTCTCGCCGAACGGCATGACCGCCTTGCCACCTTCAGACAGCTGATCGAACCAGCGCTGGCCCTCGATCTTGTTCTGGGTGTGCAAAGTGACGTCAAAGCCGTTTTTTGGCTTGTCGATATTTTGTGCCCACTGAACATCCATGTCTGCCCCCATCAGTGCCTGGTCACCAACCTCCAACCAACAATGCATCAACCAGGTTTTGTATTTCTCATCTGTAATAGGCATGTCAGGAGGACCGTCGCCATAGGGCATCGCGGCGGTGATCTTTCCGCCCAAGACTCTGGCATAGAATTCGAATGCTTCACGGCACTGGCCCTGAAAACTCAGGCTAGTTACGATCTTCATGACGGCCTCTCCCATTGAAGTTTAATGCGTCACGCGTCTGATACCATCTCTCTAGGCTCGAATCGGACCGCTCGCCCGGTATATCTAACTAAGTATTCAGGGATAGTTGCATCGTCGCAACTATTGGTTCCCTTCCCATACAATCTTAAGGTCAACGATCATCAATCGCGATTGGCAGCGTGTGATATATTGATATCAACGTAACTGCTGCTGAATGTCAACCTGATAGGTGAATGCTCCTGCCAATTTCAGTTTTGCAGCGGCACAAACAACGGGGGAGTAATCTGCGAAGACCAGTAATTCAGCGCGCGGGGAAGTCGCTACGGACAAATTGTATTCATCGACGGTAGAGGACCATACCGGCGTGATGGAGAATGTCATTGATAAAGCCGCCGTCTGCAGTAAAGCCGGTGTCGTCCCAGTATTCGATGTGAGTGCCTGTCACTTCGTAACGACCTTCGTAAGCGCGCTTACGCGCGCCCCGCGCCTCTATGTAACGGCCGTTGGGAAGAAGTTCATGTCGGATGTATCCGTCCTCAGTCACCCAGAGACCCACGTAAGGATGGTTGGCTAGCATTTCAGTTTTTCCCGCGATTATGGAAGGGGACAGAGACGTTGTGATAGCCAGGGCTACAAATATGCATTGCATGGTCGAATTCCTCGTTCAGTTTTCTAACGGCGTCAGCAAAAGAACGACCATCCGATGCGACCGTCACAGTAGCATGGAGCCCTACTCCGGACGCGGTTTGTCGTTGTCGATGACTTTCTGATTAGCGACGAGATCGAGAAATGCCTCCGCCTCAATAACCAACCCGCTCTCCATCCGGAATATCCATACGAACTGGTTACGGACGGTGCGCCCGACGTCGTGGTAGCCGTAGCTTCGAAACGAACAATGATCCTGTCCCCAACCGCCCAGACATTTTGGACATTCGGTGTTAGCGACTGTGCCCGCGGCTTAGCAGCGGGACTGAACCGCGCTGCATGAATTCTTGGGCACCGTTGGATGTATCGGCGACCGGTCTGGAACCATGGATCGTCTAGCCGATATCCGGTGAGAGAACGCCAAAGACATTGCCGCTTTCGGCGGTCCATTGTTCAAACGCCTCGCGCACAATAGTTTCGTTACGCACCTCAGTATCCGTCACCGATCCGACAGTAGCGCTGGCACAGCCGCAATGCTGAAAGCCAGCGCAATCAGCAGATTACGGACGTCGGGATAGCTATTTTCGACCCATGAGGTAAAAATCATGAGTTCAGTCCATTCCCAAAAAGTTGCGGGGATGACCGGGACACGGATCGTGCGCCTGAAGCCAAAGTACCGCCATATAGACCTCTTTTTAACTTCTCATCGCACGTCAGTTTGCTGAGGCAGTCGGGCGGATAGTTATCTCAGTCGTATCGACACCCGCTGGCGCTTCAATCGCATGCCTTACGGCACGTGCTATGTCAGAAGGCTGAAGCGCGATTGCGCGATAAGCATCCATCACGGCCGCGGTTTCCTGATGGGTGATGGTCGAGGCAAGTTCGCTGTCAACGACACCCGGATTGACGCAGGTGACACGTATCTTCGTGCTTTCCTGCCGCAGTCCGTCGGAAATAGCCCGGACCGCGAATTTAGTAGCGCAGTAAACCGCGGCTGTCGGCACCACCTGTAGCGCGCCGATGGAACCTATATTGATGATGTGGCCGCTCCCCTGAGCCTCCATGATCGGCAACGCCGCGCCGATGCCCCAGAGTACGCCCTTCACGTTGACGTCCACCATGCGCTCCCATTCGTCCTGCTTGCCAGCGACGAGCGGCGAGAGCGGCATGACACCGGCATTGTTGACCAGAACGTCAATACGTCCCCAATTATCCATGGCCGACTGGACGAACGCGGCCATGGACGAGCGATCGGTGACGTCCAGTGAACGAGCGTCCGCTATACCATCCGCATCGCAGATCTCTGCCGCGATTGCCTCGATCCGGTCGAGGCGACGTGCTCCCAACAATAGCCTAGCTCCGGCTCCGCCAAGCTCCCGGGCTATACCTTCACCGAGTCCGCTGGACGCACCCGTAATCAGAATGACCTTGTCCATGCTGTTTTCTCCTTTTATGTGCTGAAAGAGAAGATGGACGCTCGAGATCGATGATGGTATCCGTCATCTACTGGACTGAATGGTTAGCTATGCTGGACAATGAAAATCGATCTCAACCTTCTGCCGCTCTTTCTTGCCGTCGCCGAGGAGGATAATTTCCGAGCTGCTGCTGATCGACTGGGCGTGACGCGTTCGGCCGTCAGCCAGGGGATGCGACGACTGGAGGACGCATGTGGAACAGCGCTGGTTATGCGAACGACGCGTTCTGTACACCTGACGGAAGCGGGCGAGCTCCTGCACGAAGCGCTGTCCCAGCCTTTTTTGGATATCGAAACCGCCTTTGAAGCGGTATCAGTAGAGAACGTGCCCCGTGGACTCCTCAGGATCGCCGTCACCTCAATCGCGGAGCAGTTCCTTTCCGGACCGCTTATAGCTTCCTTTGCGGAGGCTAATCCCTATGTGACGGTTGATGTCACCGTCACTGACGGGGAGTTCGACATCGTAGCTGCTGGATATGATGCAGGCGTCAGATTGGGCGAGGTTATAGAACAAGACATGATCGCCATTCCCATAACCGGCGATCAGCGGGAGATGGTCGTGGCAAGTCCGTCCTATCTTGATCTCCACGGAGCGCCCATACATCCACGTGAGCTCGTTCGTCATCGCTGCATCGGTTGGCGTCCCGCGCCCAATGTCGCTCCATATCGCTGGGAATTTCAGGAGAACGGAATTCCGTTCGATGTGGCTGTCGAACCGCAGATCACTACCAACGATCTGCGCCTTATGCTACGCACCGCGCTCGCCGGAGGTGGCATCACCTTTGCGCCGGAAGAGACGTTCCGACCGTTCGTGGCGACGGGCGAATTGATGCCTCTGCTCAAAGAATTCCTGACGCCTTTCCCAGGGTTTTTCCTGTATTCCCACAGCGCCGCAACATGGCCCCCAAGCTACGAGCGCTGATCGAGCACATAAGGCGCTCGAACTCCCGTTGAGCGACTCATGTCACTCGAGCGCATCACACTTTGAATGGCGAACATTTGTCGTTTGCGAATTGGTTCTTGCGGATCATATGCGCTACTTAGATGCCCGCGACGTTAGCTGAGCTGAATGAAATCCGTTGAAACTCAACACGAGTTTTGTGATTCTTGATGAACGTCGATCCTGCTCAAGGATATTGTTCACACATTTGACCTGCAGAATTTCAATCAACCTGGCCGTACCAGTGATTTTCAGGATATTGTTTACAGCGCTCAAAGAGCATGAACTCAAGGTTTGGCAATCACGATCAACAGCCTGCTATAGTTAGGTCCATTTTCCTTTGACCTTTACACAAGTCTCGTCACCACGCCATAAGCCCAGTGTCGGCCGTTTACGTCTTTGTACCTGAACAGCAATCTGCGGTGTGTATCGAACAACCCAACGGTTCAAGGTAGCATGGCCAACATCTACACTACGTCCAGCTACTATTTCCTGAAGGTCACGATAAGAAACTGAATAATGGACAAAAAAACAGCATAGAAAATGACGCTTTGGCGAGATGGGCACCTTTGAATTCGACGGCCATCCGTTTTCGTGTCAAGCAATTATACGCACCGGTAGTGATATAACTAAACGGTAGTGAAATTTTGCGATATATTCCGCCACATCGTCATCTGATTTAAATGGCGGCGACCAATCACAGGAGCTGAGATTGGTATTGCGCAGGCGTTGACTGCTGCCAAGTCAGCACTTTGGAAAGATGATAACCGAGCGGCGATGCAAAGCTCTAATGCCTACCTCGAAGCACATGGCTTACCTCTCGAACGGTACCGTCAATTCTAATGGCAAGATATGACGTTTATTCCAATCCGCGTGGCGGCTATGTGCTCGACGTACAGGCTGATCTACTGGATGGCTTAGAACGCGCATTGTTATCCCGCTCATTATCAGAGCTTTGGCCCCATCCCTGCCAAACGGCTTAATCCGAGCTTTGAGATTAAAGGAAAGGAGCATGTCTTGGTCACACAATTCATGGCCGCAATTCCAGTGTCGGTACTGAAGAAATCAGTTACGAACCCTAATGCTTCGCATGATAAGATCGTATTTCATGGATTTTGAACTATACGGCTCGGTTATTCCATCTGTATGATTACATCCTCAGACCTGATTGCCCGTCAGAGCATGACTGCTCTATAGCACTCCAATTCAGCGCTTCATGCAGTTCAAAAATCCGATGCGGCAGCTCGTTCTGGAAAACCATCATTCGCGCCGATATACGCGATTATGCTTTAGCCTCCGTAGCCGCTGCTTCCGCCTGTATCTTACGTACGATCTCGTGACTTGCAGCAGCCGTATCGCTGCCACCTTCCACATGAACTGTGGGATAAGCGATCTTGATACCGTTTTCCTCAAAAGCCTTCTTGATCATCATGTTGGCTCGCCTCTTTATGCTAAATTGTGTCCCAGGCTTGGTCATTAGCTTCATCCGCAGCATGATCGAATACTCGCCGAAACTATCGATACCCTGCATCTTCAAGGGCTCGATCGTGTCTGCTGCAAATTCCGGATCCGCTGCCAGCTCCAGGCCGATCTGCTTGATGAGCTTGCGGGCCAATTCGACGTCCGAATTGTGGGTGACCCCGATCGTCATCTTCTCGATCACCCAATCGCGGCTCATGTTCTGGATGGCACCCAATTGGCCAAACGGGACGGTAAAGACCGGACCGCGATGGTGCCGCAGTCTTATCGAGCGCAGACTGAAAGATTCCACGGTCCCTTTATATGACCCACTTTGGATATACTCTCCGACACGGAATGCGTCATCGAGCATATAGAAAACCCCGCTTAGGATGTCTTTGACAAGAGTTTGTGCACCAAAGCCCACGGCAACGCCGAAGATGCCGGCACCCGCGATAAGTGGAAGAATCTGCACGCCCATGCCCGACAGAATTGTCAGCACAGCCACAATGGCAATGAATGCGGCAAGCGCGTTTCGGAATATCGGCAAGAGAGTGCGCAGGCGCCCCGAACGCGCGATCGCTGCGCCGCTACTATCGGCCGAATCGATGGGCCTCAACTGATAGTCAATCAACACCTTCGACAACTGCCATAGCAGGTCGGCTACAACCAGGATGATGATCGCGTTGAAAACGCCGTTGACCAAGCGCTCGCCGAGCCCATTTTCAGAGAGTGCCGCTGCGCTGAACTTCCACAAATACGCCAACCAGACGACGGCTACCCCGATGACTAGTGCCCTCGCCCCCCTGGCGACTATGACGTCGAATATCACGCCGACGGCACCAGTCGGCTTGTAATTGCCGGCAAGTGCCTGCGCCAACCGTCCGGTACCGCGCAGAACCGGTGGCAGCATGAGTGCATAGATGCCGATCCACAAGAGTCCTAGCATTCCGCCGACCCAGGCCAGCCAGAGAGCGATCAGGAAGAGGGTCAGCAGCACTCCTTTCAAAGCCAACGGGCGACGACCGGGTTGGTGCCAAACCACCTCGATTGCTACTGCCAATAGTCCAAGCCCCAGCAGATGTGATCCTATCTGGGAAACTTCTGGCGAAAAGCCGACAATGCGCATGATGCTGACTATCGCCCAGCCGAATAGGAAAATGCCGACGATAACGCTTATACGCCAACGCCAAAAGCTTGCCGTTGCGACGCGGGCCACGTCCATTTGCTGCTCAGGAAGTATCTCAAACATCGTGTCGTCGGACGGCTGGTCTGGCAAAGCCGAAGCCCCCATGGCCAACAGGATAGTGGCAGGGCTGCAGATGGCTCGCACCAAGCGAAACGTGATAATGGCTACAAGGAGGGTCAATACGATCCCGCGCAATAGTGGTGGCCATTCCAATGCTAGAAATGACCCGATACTGGCCAACGTGAAGGTCAGTAGAGCGGCCAAATTGGTCAGGACTACCTGCGGAACCCAATCTCTCCCGTAGGATAGTGCTTTCTTCGACAGTAGTTGCCTAACCAGCCATTCTGCACCGAAACCTACTGTCAACAGCACCGCCAAGATCAGGATCACAAGGCCCGGCCTGCCGTAATTGACGTCACGTGCGATTATATCGGCAGCGTTCGCCATTTCCTGAGGAATGCGAGGCACTGCATCGGCAAGTCCTACGAGACGATTGCGAACTGCAGTTTCCCAACTCGCAAACATGTCGGAAAGCGCCGGCGCAGCTGCGGACTGCGGAGCGGCTTTGTGTTCCAGCCATGCCTTGACGTCCGGCTCATTGAGCACCTCAAGAAGTTGCCTCACTTTCTCGGGCGGCACTTGGTCGGAAGCTCCTTGCGCCCAACCGATTCCCTGCAAAATCGATAATAAGATCAATGTGATCAACACCATCGCGCAAGTTCGCAGAACCACAACTATTCCCATCGTCAATGCTCCATGTCTGTAGCATCAACCTCTGGCCGAATGGGCGAAGCAGAAGCCTTGACGGATACGACAATTACTACCTTGAAGACCGCGCTGGACGAGAAACCAGGGTACCTCAAACCGATCTTCCCTCCCTTGCATGTTCAAAGTCATCGAAAGAAGGAGGCCCGCCCGTAAATAAGGCGACATTGTTTTGTAAGATTGAAGTAACGGCAAAGAAAGTGCAATAGCGATTTTTCCCGAGATACGTATCGACACATCAGTGGATTGCGTTATGTTTGAGGATCGCTTGAGCCGTTTGATTACCAGCCAAAACATTCACTGCCTCCGGCACAAAAGCACGGTTTAGGCTCTTGTAGAAGAACAGAATCTTCAACCAGCAAAGAACCTCTCCGATTTTGACGCATTGGGTTGATCAACAAACCAGCGATGTCTGTTAAGCCGAAGCATGAACATACTGAACATTGTGAGAGCGCTAGCTTACCAATATCTCGCCCTCTTCCAAAGTTTGCTTATGTCAATATAGAGCAGGCGCGGCTAAACATACCTCAAGGTATTCCCGCTTCGTGGATACTCGACCAAGAGAAGCCGTCTGACGGCTTGATACTGTCATTGCCGAACACCACTGTATTGGCGAGCTTTCAGTAGATGTCCCTCGTATCTGTTCGAGAGCATGGTCCGAAATTCGGCAGGACCCCGATCCCGCTTGATTTTTCAATCAAGTCATCAAAATGGTGAGGGCTCCGTGCCCCAACATCGCGCGACACGCACTTTCATTCCGAAAGCATATTCTGATTGCGGCTACGTTCTAGCGTCAGTTCCGCAGTGGTCTGGCCGAGCCGTTTTGCCAGTTCCCGCATTATTGTGATGGCCATTTCCGGATAATCACTTAGGATTTTCGTGAAGTGTTCCTTGCTGATGCGTAAGGTTTCCAGAGGCGTCACCGCTCTCACCGTGGCGGTGCGCCCCATATCGCACAGGATGCCGATTTCACCGACGATGGAGTTGGGCTGGGCCTCCGCAACTTTGATCGGCCCACCTGGTGTATCAACGAGAATATCCGCGTCTCCCAAAAGGATCACATAGGCAGCGTCTGATATGTCGCCCTGACGAAACAGAGTCTCACCAGGCTCGAAAGTCACACGGTCAGAGGTGAAGGCGAGAAGCTTCAGCTTCGCCGGCTCTATACTGGCAAAGAACGGCATGCGCCGCAGCATTTCGACCTCATCCTTCAACAACATCGATTTTCCCTTCATCAAGCCTTACGATAGCAACTCCTTGAGCGGCCCATCCTCTCGGATCAGCGCCTCATATGTGCCGTCCTGAACCACCCGTCCCTGATCGAACACGATAACGCGGTCGAATTCGCTTGCGAAAGAAAAATTGCTCAAGGCCCATATTATTGCGGGTTTATGACCTTCTTTATGCAGGGTGTGCATAATATTCCCCGCGATCATGATCTGGATACGCTGATCTAGTGATGGCAGCGGTCGGTTGAACACCACGTAATCGGCATGCTTGAGCAAAGCACGTGCCATATTGATTTTCTGACGCTGTGCGCTGGTTAGTCTCTTGCCGCCCGAACCGACATCAAAATCAAGACCGATGATCATGATCGTGCGCTGCTGGTCCGTATCCTCGAATAATTTGATAAGGGTCGATCGGATTTTCTCCGATGCATTCATCTGTCCATAGCTTATCTTGCCAAATAGAAGATTGTCGAGAAGCGTGGCGTGCTTGATAAAGCGGTCCGGTTCGTAAGGCTCAATCACGGCGCGCAGATCCTTCGGCGTATCTCGCAGAAAACGTGTTCTGGCCTTGACAATCTTGGCCTTCAACTGGTTGGTCAGAAGACCGAAACGATGTCGTGGCTCAATATAGGCGAAGCTAAGACGTACGATGTTGACGCGATCTTCGTCTGTGACCTCCTCAACGCTGAGGCCCTTCACGCGTTGCAAAAGCGTCTCGTAAGCAGGAATGTCTTCCGGCCGCATGAAGGTCAGTTGCTGAAAGAAGGGGTGGTCCGCGGGCAGATCGCGGAAAAGCTCGATAGCGTTTTCGGCGATTTCGAGGCTCATGGTGTAAAGGTCTACGAGAAGGTCGTTCTCGGCAATTACCTCGCGGAAAAAGGGATGCGCAGCCAGTTGTCGGATGGTCATAGAAGAGCGATCCAGCACGCCGAACAGCAGATTTTCGCCCACCGTCGCCTGCGCGTTATAGACATCCGGCTCAAAGGGGATGACTAGTGCCGCCATATCGCCGCCGTCAAGCCGCTCGCGCAGCGCCTGCCTGAGTTCAACGATACGCGCGATGAATTCAGGATGAGCGATCGTATCGACCTTTGATAGAAGCGCTATATCGAAAATGTCCTGGGTCACCATTACTGCATCGAGAACGGGGCGCACGATGGCGTAAAGCTCAACCGGCCCTGCGATGCCCACCGATGCGTAATCGACCCAATCGCTATTAAGATCGAAATCGGGATTTCGTGCGCGGCACGCCTCCGTGATTTGCCAGCGCCGTTTTACCGCGTCATCGCCCTCATAGGCGACCTCGGTCAGCGGTGCATGCTTCAAGCCGTAGAGCAGATTGTCACGTAGGGAACCGCGGAAAAAATAACCGTCACCCGATGCATAGGCAATGCGCCGCCCGGTGATAGATTCAGGCAGCTCGAGCAGATCATGACTGTCGATGGAAACTCGTCCGGACGAGGGCCAGACAAGCCGGCCGAGCAGCTCGGCAAACACGTCGCTGCCACTGCCCGCAGGTCCGATCAACGCCACGGTCTCGGTTGGTTTTAGCTCGATGCTGACATGTTCCAGAAGCGACGCGCCGCTGTCGTCCTGCACCGTGACATTGGTGATGACGAGCGGCTGATCGAGCGGGGAAACTGTATCGTAATGGACGGATTGTACCTTCGGGTCGATGAGATTATCGACGCTGAACTGCTCGACCACCTGCGCATATTTGACCTGAACGTCTTGCCGGCTCTGGTCCCAGTCGATCAGTTCCTTGAGCGGACCAGGCAGATCCTTATAGGCGTTGATGACGGCGACGAGCTGGCCAATATCGAGTCGGCCCTGGAGCGCGAGAATGCCGCCGATCATGTAGAACAGGAACGGCGTGACCTGTGCCAGGAAATTATTGATAAACTTGACCAGAAACTTCCACTGGTAGAGATCATAGCGGATGGCGAAGATCTGACCGAGACGGTTGGCGATATCGGCACGCTCGAAATTCGACGTGTCGTTGCTGTGGATAGCACTGATACCCTCAACGATCTCACCGACGCGCCCCGAAAGCTCACGCGCGGTCAGTTGGCGCTGGCGCCCCAATTCCAGAAGTCGCTTACGCATCCGGGGAATGATAATGCCCTGCGCGGCAACAATGACTGCAGCGATCATGCCAAGCCAGAAATTTTGCATTAGGATGAAGATGAGCGCGGTTGCCGCCTGCCCCCCGAGGAGCGCCGGCTGCACAAAGGCGTCGCCGGTGAAGCCTCCGAGCGGCTCTACTTCATCCTTGATCATGGTGGCAATTTCGGCCGAGCGCACACGTTTAAAATGGAATGGCGGGAAACGCAGTACCCGATCTACCAGTTCGAAGCGGATGCGCCGCAGCATTCGCTCGCCGAGCCGGCCCTTATAGGTATTGATATAGAGCTTGAAGAGCCCGTTGATCACGACCAGCAGCAGGAACACCATGCTGAGGCCGATGAGCATTTGGACGCGGTTAAGCTGTAGACCACCGAAGAAGACTACCTCGCCTAAAATCGGGAAATCATAGGTGATGCGCATAAATGTCTGCGTGGCACCTGGTTTCTCAAAGCCTATGCCCTGAATGGGACCGTTGATGATCTGCTTGGGCAGGTCGAACGACAGGAAATATGGAATCATCGAGACGGCGACGACAAAAAGAATCCAGGCTTGCTGGGCGCGTGTCGTGGACCAGATATAGCGGGCTAGGTTCTTTTCCATGAGTTCCGTTTGAGATCAAGGGCCCGCCGGGCTGTGCTGTTATGGTGGCAACGCAGTCAATCGCTCTATCTATACCTATGCATTTCGCGAAACATCCTCCGCTTGTGCCAGTATATTTCTAGTGCGGTTGCAGCAAAATGGAAGTATCTGCTGTCACATAAAGGCGGCATAATAAGGTTTAACGCAGCTTCACGTTGCGGGGTGCCCAGCGCCAATGTAGCTAACTGCGGCGATATAGAAAATAGCGCTTCGCCGGGACATTCTGCGGTATCGGCATTGACGTCAATTCCGGGTGTTCGAGCGGCAGACCGCTAGCGGCCATACCCCCCTGTTTCAACAAGCGGGCCACGGCATCGGGCAGCCAAGTCAGCGTCATTGCGTCCAGATCGTCATGACCGGTACCGATATCGGCATGCACAAGCGCTGCCTCAATACCATAAAAATCCCTGATCGTGTCCTTGATTTCACCCACCACCAGATTGTCTCTGTCAGGCGTCGAGCTTTCGAAGGAACGCGTCACGCGATCGAATGCGATGATACGGCGATCGGGAAACAGCTCCCTGATATGATCGTATGTGCGACCATTGCCGAGACCGAACTCCAAGATCATGCCCGGGATTGCGCGTACATCGTCGGTAATGCTGTTCAGGATATCACGCTGGGCACAGAGACGGCGAATGAAACTGTCGAGACGACTCATGATTTGTTCTTCAATCTGAATAGTGCCCGAAAAATCTCGCTCACATAACGACGAACTTAAAGTTAACTATAACTGACATGACATGTTTTAAAAATCCACTATAATAGCAACTTGCATACAATCTGGCCTCTGGCACAGGATGAATTCTTGAAGCGTTACTTTCGTAAACTCCGCGACAAGCTCGCAACCCAATTTTTCGACACCAGATACGGTCGCGAATTGTTGATCCATGGTATCGGCCCCCGCGCCTTGTCGGTGACCGTCGATTGCGGCGACCATGTCATGACGTTCTCCCCTTCCGACTATATCGGCAGGAAGGTTTTCCGCAAGGGACATTTTGAGCGCGATCATGTCACAAGATTGCTGACCATCATGCAAGATCGTGGGTTGCCGACGGATGGGAAGATACTGCTGGAAATTGGCGGTAATATCGGCACCCAGACCGTCTATTTTGCGTTCAGCAAGGCCTTCGCGCGTATCATCAGCGTCGAGCCGGATCCGCGCAATTTCAAGCTCCTGCAATTAAACATCGCCCAGAATGACCTGGACGGAAGCGTCACGCCGGTCCGTTGCGCGGCAGGAGACAGCGAGGGCGAAATAGAATTCTTCCAGCACCTTAACAATCATGGCAAGAGCAGCATGGTGCGCCGCAGCCCAAACGACATTTCCATTTCCGTGCCAGTCAAACCGGTTTCGCGCATTCTGCAGGAATACGGTGTTTTCGCCAACGAAGTCGGCCTGGTCTGGATGGACATCGAGGGATACGAGCCGGTGGCGATCGGTACTATGCAAGACCTGATGTCCCGCCGCGCGCCGATCTACACCGAGTTCACATCCGAATTCTACGGCCCCGATAGAACCCGAAAATTTGTCAAGACACTTTCGTCGTTCTACGAAAATTGTCTGATCTTCATTGGAGAAGAGATTTCCGAGATCAAGGTTCGAGAGATCCCGCTGAACAAGAAACAGTTCGACGTGCTGCTTTTGCCCTGAAAGTTCCGATAGCATATTCGCGGTCCCGCACGATGACCACGGTCACATTCCTCAAAAATGAACCGCGCTATGCTTTGACGATATTGTCACCGCTGATGCCACGGCGTCCGAACACATTTCGGGTATCGACAATCAATGGCGCCCAGTTGACCAGCGCCTGATAATCGATCTGATCGTGATCGGTGGCGACGAGCACAGCGTCGAACTTCTTTATTGCCTCTTCTGTCAGTTCGACCGAGCTGCGGCCACGAAGTTCGATATATTCACGTGTAGCCGGAATCGTCGCGACGAACGGATCGTGATAACCGGTCGATCCGCCGCGAGCCTCGATAAGCTCGATAAGCTTCAGTGATGGGCTTTCGCGGATATCAGGAACATTTTTCTTGTAGGCAAGTCCCATGATCAGAATGCGCGAGCGGCTGACAGCCTTACCATGGCGGCGGTCGAGCGCTTCAGCCAGCCGGTCGACGACGTGGCGCGGCATGGCCGAATTGATCTCGCCGGCAAGTTCGATGAAGCGTGTCGGCAGGTCGTATTCGCGCGACTTCCAGGTCAAATAAAACGGATCGATAGGAATGCAGTGACCGCCAAGTCCGGGCCCCGGATAGAACGGCATGTAGCCAAACGGTTTCGTCTTGGCAGCTTCGATCACTTCCCAAATATCAATTCCCATAGCTTCGTAGACGACCTTCAGTTCGTTGACGAGAGCTATATTGACCGCTCTGAAGATGTTTTCCGTCAGCTTTACCGCCTCGGCGGTTGCGTTGGACGAGACCGGAACGACAGTTTTGACGGCGGCGCCGTAGAATGCAGTCATGAGCTGGGAGGCCACCGATCCGTCACCAGCCACAATCTTCGGGATGTTCGAAGTTTCGAAATCGCGGTTGCCGGGGTCTTCGCGTTCAGGCGAAAAACCAAGGAAGAAATCCCTGGTTGAGCGAAGCCCGGTCTTCTCCAGGATCGGTCGCACCACACTATCCGTGGTGCCAGGATAGGTGGTGGATTCCAGCACGATCAGTTGACCGGATTTCAAGGTTCTGGCAATCGCATCAGACGTTTTGACGACGAAAGATAGGTCAGGATCCCGCTGTTTAGTCAACGGCGTTGGAACGCAGATGATGATGATATCGCAATCGCCAAGGCTGGAAAAATCAGTCCTAGCGCGGAAACGACCTTCGCCAACATGGCGGCGCAGCAGCGTATCGGAAACTGACTCTATATAGGATTTTCCATCGTCAATCATGACGATCTTGCCAGGATCAATATCGAAGCCAATAACACTAAAACCGCTATTAGCGATGGTCATAGCCAAAGGCAAGCCGACATAGCCAAGGCCGATGACACCCACTTGCGCCGAGCGATTAGCGATTGCGGTAAACAGGTTTCCATTAAGCGGGGCAGAGTCGGTCACGATCATGGCTCTCCGGCAATTGACTTCCTTCAGTGGCGGATTTGCGGGCTCGATGTCAAGTATGCCGCTTGGAGGCAACTCCACGTTCTGGCTTTACCGGGAATACACGTTATATTAGTCGGCATGGTTTGCCGAGAACATGTAATGAAGCGGCAGATAGGTGGAGAGAACAACAAGCGATGGACATTCACCGGATTACTTTATCCGAAACATTGCTCAGTCCAGTTTTATACTGGCTACAACAGTCCGCGCTTAACGGCGCAAGCCTGGAAACCCTAGCCGAAGGGTTCTGCGAAAGGCTGGCTGCGGCCGGTGTGCCGCTGATGCGCGTCCATCTGAGTTTTTCAATGTTGCACCCGCTCTACGACGCGCTAGGTTTTACCTGGATACGTGGCAAAGGCATGGAAATCGAAGGATTTCGTGCTTCGGCTAGCGAGAAGGATACAGAGCGATATCTCAATAGCCCCTACTTCTATCTTCTCAGCAACAACCTGCGGCATCTGCGTCGTCAGATCGACCCGTCTGTACCGTCGGAATTCGCGGTTTTCGATGATCTGAAGGAAATCGGCGCTACTGACTATCTTGCCTTCGTACACTCCTTCGGCGAGGGCAACAGCCAGGGCATGGTTGGTTCTTGGACGACAGATATCCCGGGTGGCTTCGGCGAAGATGTGGTTGAGACATTGCTGGAAATCCAAAACAGCCTTGCAGTTGCAACGAAGATGGCAGTGCTGGGTAAGCTCGCGGACAACATGGTTACCACTTATCTCGGTAGTAATGCCGGCAAACGCGTGTTGTCTGGCCAAATCCGCCGCGGAGATGGGGAGACCATTCGCGCAGTACTCGTTATGGGCGATATGCGACAATCGACCAACCTCGCCGACAAGGCAGGCAGGCAGGTCTATATCGATACCCTTAACGAATTTTTCGACGCAATCGCAGCACCGTTCAACAAGAATGGTGGCGAAATTCTGAGTTTTATTGGAGACGGGTTTCTTGCGGTCTACCCCTGCGGACGTCACCGGGAGCCGTCCCAGATCGCCGCTCGCGCGGCAATGGCCGCAACGCGGCAGGCCGCTGCCGCCATGCTCGACATGAACAACGAGCGAAAGAAGAAGGGGCTCGATGAGATCCGCTACGGGATGGGTCTACATGTCGGTAATGTAATGTTCGGCAATGTTGGACTTAAGGACCGACTGACGTTCTCCACCTTCGGCAGCGCAGTTAATGAAGTGTCGCGGTTGCAGGGACTGACTAGGCTCTATCCCGATCACCCAATCATCGCCAGCAAGGCGTTTACCACTTATTGCGACGGTGACTGGATGGTGCTGGGTGAGAAGAAACTACGCGGTGTCCAGGACAAGGTGACGATACTGGCGCCCGGCGAAAAGAACATGAAGATGAACAGCTTCGAGACGACCGGCAAAATCAAACCGGATGCGGGCTCAGAGGCCGAGCAGGTGATGCTGCTTTTCCGCAATTCCCGCGAACAAAAAAAGCCCCCGAAACTTGAGGGGAACCTCGTGTAATGATGAAGACATGTGCTGTAGCATTAATTATATTCGCATCCTTTGTCAGAGTCCAAGCGATTGCCGATCCATTGAGCCAACCCCTTTTCGACACTTTCGACGGAGATGATTTCTCGTCCACAGGCGGGCTTTATTATCGCGACAATCGTGAACAAAAAGCCGGATCCGTCGAGTTCCAGAGTGCAGTCACCCGCACCGGAGCTCGCGCCCTGAAACTGAGCGTGCGGGCCGGTTGCGAGGCAGCAACAGACAATTGCAGCGAACGGGCGGAAATTTGGGAAAAAACCGAACTCCGCGTCCCCTATGACAAAGCTGTCTGGTATGGTTTTGCCGTCAAGTTTGCTGACCCTATCCCCCAGGACGACCATCGTTACGTGATCGCCCAATGGAAGCGTGAAATTGGCCCTGAAGCGAAAGGCGACTTTAGCCCGTTTCTGGCGGTACGGCTCAATAAGGGCAAGCTCTTCGTCACAGTAGAAACAAATTATCACCCCCCCATCTCCACGGGGATCAAGGGCACGGCCGCGATATGCGACAAAGGCTCGACGCCGGTTTGGTTGCGTCCGGAAACCAACCAGATGCGAGCGGTCGTTGCGACCGACGACAACTGGATTACCGAAGATGGCGATCTCTTCACAGCATGCACGGACAAAATCACCGTCACGCCACGTGGCAACAGCCTTCCCTCTCCCGACTCCGGATGGATCGACTTTGCGATCATGACGAAACCCGGACCGGACGGAACCGGCCGTATCGAGATTTTTGCCAACGACCTCTGGATCTCGACAATCAAGGGCTATATCGGCCACAACGATCCCGGATTGGGCAAGAACCAGTATTTCAAATTTGGGCCATATCGTGCGGCTGGAACTGGTGAATGGTCGCTGTACTATGATGACTTCCGCAGGTCGGCCAAATGCAAAGACGTCCTTCGCAACAGCAACGCATGTAGCCTTATCAAGTAGCCTCCACCCGACAGGAAGCATTTTCTACCGCGTATCTTTCCGTCACGGTTTGGCAACTACTGAACGAGCTGAACCTAGTCATGGACTCATTGGCATTCGTGCGCTAGCGTTTATTTTGGGGTACCCGCACTGGAAACACGCAACCGTGAAGGCCCGCAAGTATGATCTCCGGTACGGATCTCTTGAGGATCGAAAATCTGAGCATTTCCTTCAGCTTGCTGGGGGGGGACATCATGGCCGTGAAAAAAGCGGATCTACGTGTCCTGCCAGGCAAAGTCACTGCCCTTGTCGGTGAATCCGGCTCTGGAAAATCTATAATAAGTCAAGCGGTTATGGGAATCCTGCCGCGCACTGCTTCCGCAGGCGGGAAAATACTTTTCCAGGACCCTGCTAAACCCCGCCAGCCGCCAGTCGACATTCTCAGCCTACCACCAGATGGTCGGGAGATACGCGCTTTGCGCGGTAGCCGTATTGGCAAGATTTTCCAGGAGCCACTGACCTCGTTGTCGCCGCTCCATACAATCGGCAACCAGATTTCCGAAGTGCTGTCGATCCATACTAAAGATACAAAGGCCGAGCGGCGCGAGCAGACCGAGCAAATGCTTGGCCTTGTAGGCTTTCAGAACCCGGCTCGCGCCTATGACAAATATCCGTTCGAGCTGTCCGGCGGCATGCGTCAGCGCGCCATGATTGCCATGGCGCTCATATGTAAGCCATCGCTACTAATAGCCGACGAACCGACCACCGCGCTTGATGTAACGATCCAGGCACAGGTCCTCGAGTTGCTGGGCGAACTACGGGCCAAGCTCAATATGGCAATGTTGCTCATCACTCATGATCTGGGCGTTGTTGCCAATGTCGCCGACGAGGTCGTCGTTATCTATCACGGCGAGATCATGGAATCCGGACCGGCCGAAACGATATTCCACAAACCAGCCCACCCCTATCTCAAGGGACTAATGGCCGCCGTGCCGCATTTCGACATGAAGCCGGGCGAAAGATTGAAATCCTTGCGCGACGTGCCTGTCGATGTCGCCAAATTGATGGGCAAGAGAAAAGCCATCACTGATGATCGCAACAATGTGCTGCTCTCCGTGCGTAATGTCTCCAAGACCTTCGCAGCCCGCAAAACACTCTTCGCGAAAGATGACGGGCCGGCGACGCGCGCAGTCAATGACGTTAGTTTCGATGTCTTGCGCGGCGAATGCTTCGGCCTGGTAGGCGAGAGTGGTTGCGGCAAGACCACACTGAGCAAGATCCTGATGCGCGCCATCGCGCCAGAAGCCGGGTCGGTGACCTTCAACGGCAACACAGGCCCGATCAATGTCCTCAATGCCAGCGGCAGCGAACTGCAAGCGTTGCGCACCAAAATCCAGATGGTGTTCCAGGACCCGGTATCGTCGCTGTCGCCGCGCATGACCATCCAGAATATTCTCAGCGAGCCGCTGGAAATTCACGGACGCGGAAATGTCAAATCCCGGCTGGACAAGGTTGCTGACCTGATGGACGTGGTCGGCCTTAGCCGACGCTATCTCAATCGCTATCCGCACGGTCTCTCGGGCGGTCAGCGCCAGCGCGTCGGCATCGCGCGGTCTTTGGCACTCGGCCCGGAACTCATCTTGTGCGATGAGCCCGTATCGGCCCTCGATGTGTCCGTTCAGGCGCAAATTCTCAACCTTCTCAAAGACTTGCAAAAGGAGCTCGGGCTTACTTACATTTTCATTTCGCACAATCTGGCGGTCGTGGACTATATGGCCGACCGGATCGCCGTCATGTGTGGCGGACGGATTGTTGAAATCGCTCCACGCCGCACCTTGATGCGGTCGCCCGTCCATCCCTATACGAAGTCGCTGCTCGCAGCTGTCCCGTTTCCCGACCTTGACCGTCCGCTTGACTTCGGCAAGCTCAGAATCAGCGGCGCGTCCGACAAACGCAACTGGGGTATTCAGTTCCGCAACGACGGTCCTGAAGACATGTTAACGCCGACGGATCTGGGCGATGGGCACCTCGTGCTTGCGCGCAGGACGGCAAATGTGCGGGAGTTGAAGCCTTGATCAATCGGCGTACGGCTCTGGGCGTGTTTGCTTCCTGCTTTCTGCCTGCTGTTTTGCGGGCGGATCCGGCTCTGCCGAGCTATTCACTGCCGCAGCCGGGCGCGCTACCCGATCTGGCCGACCGCCTCCCCAAAACACCAAGGGTCGTCAATATGGCGGCCCTTGGTCGCAAACCCGGCATCAACGGAGGTGTCATCCGGACCCTAATCGGCAACCAGAAAGACATCCGCCTGATGACGCTCTACGGCTATTCCCGTCTGGTTGGCTATGACGAAAAACTCAACATGCATGCGGATATTCTCGAAAGCTTCGAGACGGTTGAGGACAGGGCTTTCACCTTCAAGATCCGCGCCGGGCATCGTTGGTCGGATGGTTCCTATCTGACATCGGAGGATTTCCGCTATAGCTGGGAAGACGTGATGCTCAATACGGAGCTGAAGCGAGGCGGACCGCCGAGGGTCTTGCTGGTCAACGGAAGGCCGCCACGTTTCGAAGTCATTGACGAGTTGACTGTCAGATATAGCTGGGATGCACCCAATCCGGATTTCCTGCCGCAACTGGCGGCGCCACAGGCGCTGACGATTGTTCTGCCGTCGAAATACATGAAGCAATTTCACAAGACCTATCAGGACAACTTCCGGCTTTCGTCACTGATGAAGCAATACCGCGTCAAGAAATGGACTGATCTTCATTTCAATATGGCGCGTAGCTATCGCCCCGAAAACCCGGAACTGCCGACGCTCGATCCATGGCGCAACACAACCGCATCACCTGCCGAGCAGTTCGTTTTCGAGCGCAACCCATATTTCCACCGCGTCGATGAAAATGGCCTGCAATTGCCCTATGTCGACAAAGTGATCCTGAACATCAGCTCTCCAACAATCATTGCCGCCAAGACCGGCGCAGGTGAAAGTGATCTGCAGGCACACGGCATCGACTTTTCCGATTACGCCTTCCTGAAGGATTCCGAGAAGCGGTTTCCGGTCAAGGTCAGCTTGTGGAAGCGCACGGAAGGCGCGCGGGTAAGCCTGATGCCCAACCTCAATGCCGGCGATGCCATCTGGCGGGCGCTCTTTTGGGATGTGCGCGTGCGCCGCGCGCTGTCGCTCGCAATCGACCGGACCGAAATCAACAAGGCGGTGTTCTACGGGCTCGCTATTGAAAGCGCCAACACCATCCTGCCCGAAAGCCCGCTGTTCAAACCTGGATACAAAACGGCGTGGAGTACCTATGATCCAGCACAAGCAAACGCCCTGCTGGACGCCGCCGGACTGCAATTGCGTGACGAGAACGGGACGCGCCTGCTGTCCGACGGTCGTGCCGCAAAGATCGTCGTGGAAACCGCTGGCGAAAGCACGTTAGAGACAGACATCCTCGAGCTCATCACAGATCACTGGGCGAAGGTCGGCATCTCGCTGTTCATCCGAACATCTCAGCGGGACGTCTTCCGCAGCCGGGCCATGGGTGGCGAAATCATGATGTCGATGTGGTCGGGGCTAGATAATGGCATCCCGACGGCCGACATGAACCCGGGCGAACTCGCCCCGACCTCGGACGATCAATTGCAGTGGCCGGTCTGGGGCATGTATTACATGTCGAACGGAATGAAGGGCCATCCTCCGGAAATTCCCGAGGTAAAGCAGCTTATCGAGCTTCTTGGCCAATGGCGGGATTCCAGTGACATGACTGAGCGAGCCGCTATCTGGGCGCAGATGCTGGATATCTATTCGCAACAGGTGTTTTCCATCGGTATCGTCAACAGCACACCCCAACCAGTCTTGCGTGCAGCCAGTCTCCAGAATGTACCGGATAAAGGGCTATACGGCTTCGACCCGACCAGCTTTCTCGGGGTTTTTATGCCAGATGCGTTCTGGTATGGAAAGGATGCCTGACCATGCTGCGATACATTCTCTGGCGCATCGCAGCTATGATCCCTACGTTAGTGATCATTTCAGCTCTGGTTTTTACCATCATCGAACTGCCGCCCGGCGACTACTTCGAAAGCTATGTGTCTGAACTTCGCGCCCAGGGCGAAGCCGTCGACATGCAGGAAATCGAGGAGCTACGCGTCCAGTACGGATTCGATAAGCCGCCGGTTCTGCGCTATTTCCACTGGGTTGCCGGCATGCTGCAGGGGGACTTCGGCTATTCCTTCGAGTATCAGCTTCCCGTCAGTGATGTTGTGGGTGACCGGCTATGGCTGACGGTGATGGTGTCGTTCTTCACTATCATCTTCACATGGCTGATTGCTTTCCCGATCGGTATCTATTCGGCGACGCATCAGTATAGCTGGGCGGATTATGGGCTGACACTGATCGGTCTGCTCGGCATTGCCATCCCGAACTTCATGTTCGCGCTGATCCTGATGTACTTTGCCAATATCTGGTTCGGCACCTCGATTGGACATCTCATGGACCAGAAATATCTGGCCGAACCGATGAGTTGGGCCAAGGCCTCCTCCATTCTCTCCCATCTCTGGATACCCGTGCTGATCGTCGGCACCGCAGGCACTGCGGGGATGATCCGGCGTTTGCGCGCCAACCTTCTCGACGAACTACAAAAGCAGTATGTGGTGACGGCACGCGCCAAGGGTTTGCATCCTTTCCGCACGCTGGTGAAATATCCCCTGCGCATGGCGCTCAATTTTTTCATCTCGGATATCGGTTCCATCCTGCCCGCGATTATCTCCGGCGCTGAAATCACGGCAATCGTTCTTTCGCTGGAAACGACAGGGCCAATGCTCTTAAAGGCCTTGCAGAGTCAGGACATGTATCTTGCAGGTTCGTTCCTGATGTTTCTAGCAACGTTGACGGTAATAGGCGTCTTGATCTCCGATATCGCGCTCGCCTTTCTTGATCCGCGTATCAGATTGCAGGGCGGGAGCACAAAGTGACATCATCACCCCTTCCCGAACCGGGCTCGCCCTTGCCTCATTTTGTCTCGACAGCGCCTTTCGATCCGCATTCGGTTGATGTCATGACCGAAGAGCAGAACCGCTTCTATCGGGCATCGCAGCTGCAACTGATGTGGTGGAAATTCAAAAAGCACAAGCTGGCGCTGGCCTCCGCCATCTTTCTCGGCGCGCTCTACGTAATGATTGTCTTCGTCGAATTCCTCGCGCCTTACAATCTTCATACACGCAATGTCGATTTCATCTATGCACCGCCGCAGACGGTCCGCCTTTTTGACAACGGCAATTTCATCGGGCCGTTCGTCTATGGCCGCAAGATGACGCTCGATATGGACACGCTACGACGGGTCTATGTGGATCAGAAAGACCAGATCGAACCGCTGCGTTTTTTCTGCTCGGGCGATCCCTATAAATTCTGGGGCATATTCTCGACAGATTTACATCTGGTCTGCCCCGCAAAGGGCGGCGAGCTGTTCCTTCTCGGCGCGGACCGACTCGGGCGAGACGTGTTGTCCCGCATCCTTTATGGCGCTCGAATCTCGCTGACAATCGGGCTAATCGGCATTGTCATCAGCTTTACCCTGGGAATTGTTATCGGTGGCCTTGCCGGTTACCATGGCGGTGTTTTCGACCTCATCGTCCAGCGAATCATAGAGGTGCTGCAGTCTATTCCAAGCATTCCACTGTGGATGGCGCTTGCTGCCATCATGCCGATTACATGGAGCCCGATGCTGATTTACCTCGGTATTACTGCCATCCTTGGACTGCTTGACTGGACTGGGCTGGCGCGCGCTGTGCGTTCCAAGTTGCTTTCACTTCGCGAGGAAGATTATGTGCTCGCAGCCCAGTTGATGGGCGCAAAGAGCCCCCGCATTATCAGACGACACCTCATTCCTGGCTTCATGTCGCACCTGATCGCGACTGCAACCATGTCTATTCCCGGTATGATCCTGGGTGAAACCGCACTGAGCTTCCTCGGACTGGGGTTACGGGCACCAATAACCAGTTGGGGCATCCTTCTGACGGAAGCTCGAAGTGTCAGCGTCATCGTCTTCTATCCTTGGCTGCTGTTTCCGATCATTCCTGTCATTCTGGTTGTTCTGGCCTTCAATTTTCTAGGTGACGGTCTTCGCGATGTCGCTGATCCGTATAGTTGAGATGGAAGTTCGCATGCTGAAAAATTTCCCATATCACGGGTTGCGCCACCACGTTGGGGCGGGGTTCACATCATGACGCGCCGCCTGGAGCATGTCCGCATCCTGATGTATAGCCATGACACGTTTGGGTTGGGCCATTTGCGACGCTGCCGAACGATCGCCCATTCGCTAGTCGAGGACTATCGCGGTCTCAATATCATGATTATATCGGGCGCCACGATTGCCGGTGCCTTTGACTATCGCGCGCGTGTCGATTTCGTCAAAATTCCAAGCGTGATCAAGCTGCGCAATGGCGAGTACCAATCGATGGAACGGCACACTGATCTTCATGACACGCTGAAGATGCGCCGATCAATTATCCGCCATACGGCCGAAACGTTCCAGCCCGATATCTTTATCGTGGATAAAGAACCGATGGGTATGAAGGGTGAAGTCGAGGAGACGCTCACCTATCTCAAGACCCGTGACACGAGGCTGATCCTGGGCCTGCGCGAGGTCATGGATGCGCCGCATTTGCTTGATGCCGAGTGGCGGCGTGAAAACGTGATGGACAAGATCGACAGGTTCTATGACGCGGTGTGGGTCTATGGACCGCCGGATTTCTACGATCCGCTCGTTAGTCTCGACGTCCCCAAGAGTGTCCGCGACAAGATGAATTTCGTCGGTTTTCTGCAGCGCAGTGTTTCCGATCAGAAAGTCCCTGACCATCGCCCCAAGGGCGACTATATTCTTGTCACCACTGGCGGAGGCGGTGATGGCGCCGATCTCGTCAACGACGTCGTGCGGGCCTACCAGCACGATCATACGCTCCAGCACAAGGCACTGATCGTACTCGGACCTTACATGCCCGCTAAGAAGCGCCGGAAGATGATAAGCAAGAGCAAAGCGATCCCGCATATCGAGGTCATCGAGTTTGATAACAGGATGGAAGAACTGGTGGCGGGCGCGAAGGCCGTCGTTGCCATGGGCGGCTACAACACCTATTGCGAGATCCTCTCCTTCGACAAGCCGGCATTGATCGTTCCACGCATCCTTCCGCGGGAGGAACAGTTGATCCGAGCCCGGCGCGCCGCAGAACTCGGGCTTATCGACATGCTGCTTCCCAGCGAATCCGAAGACCCCGTCCGCATGGCTGCTGCACTCAAAGCCTTGCCCAGCCGACCAGCACCCTCGAAGAGTGCGCCCAAAGGTTTCAGGCTGGAAGGTTTACCGCATATCTCGCAAATTGTCGGGGATCTGATGGATCGACGTCAGCCGAACTACCTTTCGCTCGTCAAGGGATAATCAGTTGTCATATCGCCGGAAAATTGTGGTGGTGCTGAAGGGATATCCGCGCCTGTCCGAAACATTCATTGCTCAGGAATTGCTTGGGTTGGAGCAATCGGGCTTTGACCTGGTTCTCGTGGCTTTGCGGCGGCCGACGGATAACAAAACACATCCGGTGCACGATGAAATCCGCGCGCCAGTACATTACCTGCCTGAATATCTCCGCGAGGAACCGCGCCGTGTTCTCTCGGCACTAATCGCCTGTATGCCGCGCCCCGGCTTCTGGCGTGGTTTGACGACTGCCCTCAAGGACTTTTGGAAGGACCCCACACGCAATCGTGTCAGGCGTTTCGGACAGGCCGCAGTTCTTGCTGCGGAATGGCCGGATGGTGCGGAATGGATTCACGCGCATTTTATCCACACGCCCGCATCCGTTGCCGCCTATGCCAGCCAGATCACCGGTATTGGATGGACATGCTCCGCTCACGCCAAGGACATCTGGACTTCGCCAGACTGGGAACTGCAGGGTAAGCTCGCAAACACGCGGTGGACGGTGACCTGCACGCATTCAGGCTTCGATCATCTACGTCAGCTTGGAGGCCCCACGTCCAACGTGCATCTAAGCTATCACGGACTCGATCTTGCCCGGTTCGGGCCTTTCGAGGGAAGCCGTTCGCTACGCAACGGCGCCGACTCCGATGATCCCGTCAGAATCCTGAGCGTCGGTCGGGCCGTCGAGAAAAAGGGTTATGACATCGTGCTGAGAGCACTCAGCCTGCTGCCCAAAGACCTCCACTGGCGGTTCGAGCACATCGGTGATGGCAACAGGATCGCCAGTCTGAAAGCGCTTGCGAGCGAGCTGGGGATTGCCGACAAAATTCTCTGGAAGGGTGCGCTCGACCAAAAGGAAGTGCTTGCCGGTTATCAAGCCGCGGATATTTTCGTACTCGCCTGCCGGATCACGACAGATGGCGACAGGGATGGCTTGCCCAACGTATTGGTGGAAGCTTCGAGCCAAGGCTTGATCTCGGTCTCTACCAACATCTCCGGTGTACCGGAACTATTGGTGGACGGGGAAAATAGCCTGCTCGTTGCGCCAGAGGACCCGGAGGCGTTGGCGATTGCCATGGAAACGGCGATCCGCGATGCGGATATCCGCCATCGCCTGGGACGCGCCGCCGAAAGGCGGGTGCGAACGGAGTTCAACTTCCACAACAGCATCCATCAATTGAAATCGTTGTTCGAAACGGAATGGCAGCGAAGCAAATGAAGCAATCGACGGTAAGTCCGCGAGTGTTGTTTTACGTCCAGCATCTGCTCGGTATCGGTCATCTTGCGCGCGCCAGCCGCATCGCCCGTGCGCTGGCGCAAGGTGGTTTCGACGTCACAGTGATCACCGGCGGCATGCCTGTCCCCGGATTTCCGGGACCAGAAGTCAAATATATGGCGCTTCCGGCGATCGCTTCCGACGATGCAGTCTTTTCCGGTCTTGCCGACGCCTTCGGCAATCCGCTGACCGATGAATTCAAGGCGGAACGCCGCGGCAAACTGCTTGCCAAATTTCGCGATGTCAGGCCCGATATCGTCATCATCGAGGCGTTTCCCTTTGGACGCCGTCAGGTTCGTTTCGAACTAATCCCCCTGCTCGATGAAATCAGCGGCATGACGCCGAGGCCATTGGTGCTGACCTCATTGCGCGACATCCTGCAGGAGCGCGCCAAGCCCGATCGCGACGAGGAAAGTGTCGCCACGGTGCAGCGCTATTTCGATCACGTGCTGGTTCATGGCGATCCACAGTTTGCTCGTCTGGAGGAGAGCTTTCCATTGCACACAGATATTGCCGACAAGGTTATCTATACCGGCCTTGTCGCCGCACCACCGCCCTTGCCACCATCGGAAACCTTCGATATCGTGGTATCGGCTGGTGGTGGGGCTGTGGGCGCGTTGTTGATCCGCGCAGCGCTTGAGGCAGCGAAGCGCCTGTCGCAGGGCCTTTCCTGGTGCATCGTCACCGGTCCAAATCTGCAGCAAACGGATTTTGACGAAATCGCTGCCAAAGCACCAGACAATGCCCGCATCTTCCGCTTTCTGCAGAATTTTCCGAGTCTGTTGCTCGGTGCTCGCCTGTCTGTCTCACAGGCCGGATACAATACGGTCTGCGATATCCTTCGTGCAGGTTGCAGATCGTTGCTCATTCCGTTCACAGCGGGCGGCGAGACCGAGCAGACTGCACGCGCACGCCATCTGGAAAAGCTCGGCCTCGCATCAGTTCTCACGGAAGACGAGCTATCAGCGGCTAATATGACCGATGCTATAGACAAGGCCCTTACAGCGCCCCGTTTGCCTGCTCACAATCTTGATCTAGATGGTGCACGTCGTACGGCAGAGATTCTGAATGGACTTCTGACCGCGCGCTAGACAGTACCGATCAACATGTATCTTGTATACTTTTTCATGGGCAGCGCACCGGCGAACGCGGTCATTGTTAGCGAAACCTGGTCAATGAATTCGTTCAGCGATGCGACACAATTCACATGTGTCGGCTCGCTAAAATAGTCGTTTGATTGCAGGAGAACGCGGGTTCCCTCGGGGAGAAGCGACAGCCAGGCGGGCAAATCGGCGATGTGTTCGCAACTGGTGTTAACAATCAGATCGGCCCCGAGCCCCGGATAGGCAAGCTCATACATATCGGCAGTCAATGCCCGAAACCGATGTTTCCACGCGCTGTTCAGGGTTTCAGCGACGGCGCCGACTTCGGGATCGATATCAAAACTATCTATTGCTTCAATATCAAAACGCTGATCTTCGAAAAACATTGCGGCCAGAACGCCATACCAACCACCAAGTATAGCGATGCGGTTGAATTTTCCACCGAAGGTTTCAAATAGCGATTGCCGCGCCCATATCTTGCAGGTCACCTGCTTGTGGTTGAAGGCATTGCCGAGGTCCGCCTCAGGGTGGCGGATAATGGCCCGCGACAAACCCTTGATCAGCGGGCTTGACGTGTATGCGGCGGCACCACGCAAAATGTCAAATGCGTTTTCATGCCAATCGATGGTCGCCGCGTTCGCGTGGAGGATATCCGTCATGGATATGTTGTAGGCTAGACCTTTATGGACTGCAAGCAATGCAAATAAATCCTGCTACCACGCCTTAACAACTCCACGTAGGAATACGCGGTCATGCTGGGTGTATGTCGCCTGTTGTAAGATCGATGGCAAAGTTTCGTGACGACAAACCGGAAATGAAACGGTCAAACATCCGGAAAAGTCTGCCGACGGCTTCTTGTACCGATCCAGATGTCATTGCATCGATACGGCGAGCATACATGCCCGATACCCACTTGTAAGCTGCTAGGCGTTGCTCGGATATGACATCCAGTCCCAGGTCACTACCCATCCGGACGCGATACCAGTCGCCCAGAAAAGTCATTGCTCCAATCCGTGAAAGCGAGGCTGGATCAAGTCCATACCCCACGGCGGAGACGGTCAGTTGGTGCTGAATATTATTATCGGCAATCGCAGCTTTAAGATTGGCAAGTGTGTCGGCGGAGACCGGCCGCTCCACCAGCGCCAGAGCCGCCAAATCCAGTAATCCAAGGCTTCTCACTACTTCCGCAAGCTCCTCCGGCCACTCCCGTCGCAAAAATCGCCTGCCGATAAGATGCGCGAGGTGATTGGACAGGAACTCTCCGTAGTTGGCAGCATTGAGCAATTCGCCGGGGTCGATCTCGTCCCTTTTAACTTCGGCTGCATATTGACAGAGGATGTCAACGTCGAGTGCCATATCATCAATGCTTATCGTCTCAATATCTAGCTTGTTGGGCTGGATGCGGAGGATTTTGTAGGCACCAGGGAACGCGACCAGCGAAGGCACAGCAACATTGAACAGAAAGCCGTTGGCATTCTGATGGCGGGCAGTATCGTTGACGTGGAGATGCCCGCTGAAATGCAGGCGGACACCAGCATTGATCAAGGCATCGCCAACGTCCGGTTCCGGGATGCGTGCCGAGAGGCTCGTTTCCCCAAGAACGGCAAGTTCGTCGTTACGAGTACCGTCCAGCGGATCAAGCACCGGGTAGTGGGAAAATGCGATGACCGTCTTTCCAAGGTTCCGGGCTCGATCAGTGACTGATCTCATCCAATCCAGAATGAAGCGCTTGTGGATCAGCATGGCGTTCCAGCCCGCGTCGGTGCTATCGATGAACGCCTCCTCATCATTGCCGGTTTCTCCCTCCACCGGCGCAAACACGTTGGCGTCGATCATCAGCATCCAGACATCATCGAAAGGCTCAACGAGATAGCAGGCATCCATCAGCCTGCGAACTGTCAAGCCACCAGGCGAACAAATTTCGAACTCTCTTGCCGTTGGATGATCCTCGATGCCGAAGGGGGTCTCCCAATGCAGATATTGTGGTTTCCGAAAAAATCCGACGTCGCCCAGTGACTGAAGACCCTGTGGGTAACCCGCGCAATACAGGCTCTCGCTGACGATAACAGTAGCGTCGTCGGGGGCGGACCTGCGCGCCGGATTGCTGGTCACCAGATCATGGCCACCGGAAGCGTTCAGAAAACGTTTCGACCGATGCCTCCCGCCGGGGCCAAAAATATCGTGATTGCCGGGCACCGCATAAAACTGCATCCCGAAGCGCATTGCGTAATCGTCGAGAATATTCCGCAAGCCCGTCATCGTCGCCGCCTGGCCGTCATCCGAGTAGTCACCCAGAAGGACAACGTGGCGGGTTGCCCGCGCAGCTATATCGTCCAGCGCGTACTGTAAAGCCGCGAAGCTCTCGTTGAACACGCGCGTCGAACGCACGGTGTTGCCAAAGGGGCGCAAGGCCAGCGTCCGGTCGTTCACAGTTACCCTGCCAGTACCGTAGTCACCGAAAATATCGTGGAAATGTGCGTCGGCAATCACGGCAATCGACGGGGGCTCAGATGCCATCCTTTAGAGGTCTCCTTTTCAACTTTTCACGCTTCATACCGCCGACAATAGTACTAGTATTTAGTAGTAACGTAGATTCGGTGTTCGCATATGCTTCGCCGCGTGGCTAACATGCCATGATTGCGGCTAAACCGGAAACGGTCGGACAAACGCTGATTTTCTTGTTGAAAGGCCAACGTGCTTACGGAGTTGCAATCTTCGAAATTGCACGACGGTGGAAGGAAGAGGGACACAGTGTTTCGGGTACATTTTTGGGGAATACGGGGTAGCCTCCCGGTTTCGGGGCCGGATTTCCACCGATACGGTGGCAATACTGTCTGCATCGAGATGCAATGCGGTGAACACAGATTGTTGTTCGATGCCGGATCCGGTCTACTGCCCGCCGGGAAATCGTTGCTCGCCGAAAATATTTCCAACTTCAACCTGTTCTTTTCGCACTGTCATTACGACCACATTATAGGCCTGCCCTACTTCGCGCCACTTTTTGATGCCAACTCCACGGTGGAGCTCTGGTCGGGGCATATGCAAGGGAAGATGACCACGAGGCAGATTGTCTCGGAATTTATCCACCCCCCTTGGTTTCCCATTGAAATAGACGCCTGTCCCGCAAAAATGATCTGCAGGGATTTTTTACCCGGCGACATTCTGAAACCCCATCCGGGTGTTGAGATTATGACCAGAAGTCTCAATCATCCCAACGGTGCGATCGGCTATCGGGTACAATGGGGCGGACGTTCCGTAGCGCTGATCACCGATACCGAGCATGAACCCGGGGTTCTTGATCCTGCCGTACTGGAACTGATCCAAGGCGTGAACCTTTTCCTCTACGACACTACCTATACTGACGAGGAAATGCCGCTGCGCGCTGGTTACGGACACTCTTCTTGGCAACACGCCATCCGGCTCGCTAGGACAGCGGGCGCAAAGAACGTTGCATTCATCCATCATTCGCCGCTGCGCACAGACGCCGAGATCGAAGCGATCGATCGACTAGCCGCGAGCCAGTTTGCTGGCGCCTTCTCGGCTCGAGAAGGGCAAATATTCGACCTCAACGCTTAAACTTGAATAAGGATATGTGGTAGCGATGTCCAGCGGCTAGCGGGATGAGATGCTGTACGATCAAATAATGTGTCAAGAAAATGCCACGCGGTTTCGTCGTGAACCAGATGATGGGTCAGAAAGCCCATGCTCCCGCCACCGTTGAACATCACTTGCAGACGATGGACGATATCGTCAATCAGCGCTATGTGATCACGCCCCCCCCGCGTTCCATGCCAATCTATCAGATCGACATGGGTGTTGATCATCGGCAGCGTACCGACCTTTTCCGTTCCGAAAACAGAAAGAGCCTGGAACCCAAGACCGGCGAGCAGCTCCACCAACGGCGGCGCAATGCGGTTCCAAGGTGGCACCAAAACAGGGGAGAAACGGCCAGTGTGGAGCGCCTGAAGACGGTTTAAACCAGCTTCCAGTTCCGCGGTGACCACTTTAATTGGCCTGTGCTCGCCCAGTTCCTGCTTCTTCTCACCCTCGCCTGCAAAATTGGTATGTGACCAGCCGTGGACCACCACCGTCGCCAGCGGCCAGTTGCTGAGGTACTCTGCAAGCGACTGTCCAGTACTTTCGGGGATCACGGCAAGCGCCATGGGAACGGAATGGCGTTCGCTCAGGTCAAGCAGTTGTGTTAACGCCGGTTTGGGCGAGACGGCATCATCATCACGCAGCCAGAAATCTGCCGCCTTGCCAGCTTTATACCATCGATCTAATTCGCGGTGAAGCGGCTCCCAGATGTCAGTCGCCATTACACGATGCCCACATACTGATTGAGGATATCGTCAAGTCGTAGGGACGCCACTTCCAACGACCGCTCGTCTCGCACGAACTGCCGAGCCGCAAAGGCCATATCGTTGCGGGTCTGGACATTCAGCAGGGCCGAGCGTATCGCTTGAGCATATGCTACCATGTCACCCGGTGGCGTGAGAACACCGGTACGCCCGTTGATCACGACTTCCGGTACTCCGGCAATAGCCTGAGCGACGACTGGCAGGCCGGCCGCCTGTGCTTCCAGATAGGCCAGCCCATAAGCCTCGCCGCATCCCGGCCATACGTAAAGAGCGCTTTGCGTGAACAATGAAGCGATTTCAGACGCCCCCATTTCCCCGTGCCACTGGATTCTTTCCGGCGAAAAGCTGGCAAACAAGGCCTCGACTTCTGTACGACAAGCACCATCGCCGACAATGGAGAGTGACCACGAAATATCATCAAGCAGAGCCAGTGCTCCCGCCAGCATCCGATAGCTGTCCATTTTGTCCCCGCTGCGCATCATTGCCACCGTTATCAGCCTGTCGGGCCTGGATTGGGACGCAACCTCCTTAAACACAGCGCAATCGATGAAGGGTGCCAGCATTGCGACGCGGGCGCGGGGAACCGCCTCCTGCAATCCCCTCCGGTCGCGGTCTGTTAGGCAGATATTGACTGCGGCTTGTTCCAAAGTTTTCAGCAAGCGCTGTTGTACCTCTGCCCAGAGTCCCGTATTGCGCCTGTGTGAGTACGATGCCTCTGCTGTTACATAAGGGATGTCGAACGACGCTGAAAGCTTCGGTCCGAGCAAATCAGGAGCCTTGTAGTAGGGATGATATGTCAGCCACAAATCCGGCACGGTTTGCCGCCGCCAAAGTGCTGAAATTCGTGTAATCTCTCGTTCAGCCTGCATCTCCAGTGCGGCGAATGCTTCGTCCGAGGGAGTTTTCATGAAGCTGCGGAATTCCGATACGACTTCCACCTCATGGTCGGCACACCCCAGTGCCGCAATCAACAGCCTCGCCATCAGCCGATCTCCGGAAGGAACCGGATGGCGCGGCGACTTCAACGGAGAAAAGAAAGCGATCTTCATCGTCTGATCAATTGGGCCATGGCACCCCGATCAATTAGGGCACGGCATGCCGAAATCCACTTGAACTTGAACCGATTTTTCATGGCGTGCTGACCAAAACTGCAAAACAATAACTAATGTGTTTAAGTGGCCAAATAAGTACGTGTCAATCAGGCGGCGGGTTACTATCGAGGTTTTTGACAGACGTTATCTTCACAAGACCCTAAACGCTGCAGATGTTCTCCTCCGCTCAATGAAATTGCCAACAAATCATTTTGGTTCGTCAAGGGCCAGACAATCTTTGCTCGTCATATGCGACCCTCAGGTTTGAGTTTTGATTGCCAGTCAAGAAACCTCACATTTCGAGCTGACATCCACAACGGCGGTAAAATTGTCCGTCGGCTTATTTGAATGGGTGTCTGAAGGCTCTCCGTCCTCATTTCCGAGGCATGGTCTTGACGAAATCAATGAAGGCACGCAGCGGAGATGGCACGAGGCGACGGCCCGGATAGTAGAGAAACGGTCCCGAAAAGCGCAGCCACCAGTCTTCCATTATCGGCAAAAGTGCTTTGCTTTGGAAGTGTGGTTTCAGCCAGTCTTCAAACAGATACATAATTCCAAGGCCTTCTTTTGCGGCTTCGATGCCAAGATCGGTGGCACCGCCGGACTGCACGATAAGGCCGCCGGACGGCTCAATCGTAATCATATTGCCGTTATACTCGAACTCCCAAGGAGGGATGGCGCGACCCGAAAAGCGACCCCGGATGCAGTCATGCGAAAGCAGGTCACGCGGAGTTTTCGGTGTACCTCTTACGGCTAGATAGGCGGGCGAGGCTGCAAGCGCAAAGCGCTGCTCGCGAGGGCCAATGGGCACAGCAATCATATCTTGCTCAAGCCGCTCGTCATATCGAATGCCAGCATCACAACCGCATTCTATGATGTCGACGAAGTTTTCATCTGTGATAATCTCTAGGCGTATATCCGGATACGCAGCTAGAAAGGGTGGCACCACGCGCGGCAACACAAGTCGGGCCGCACTTGCGGGAACATTGAGCTTCAAAGAACCTGCTGGTCGGTCGCGATTGCTTGTCGCCTGATCAAGCGCTGAAGCGATCTCGGAAAAAGCGGGCCCCAACCGTTCCATCAGTAGTCGGCCAGCTTCTGTTGGCCGTACGCTGCGAGTCGTGCGGTTGAGAAGCCGTATCCCAAGGCCGGCCTCTAGACGCTTGACAGCGTCACTCAAAGACGAAGAACTCGTGCCGCTTATGCGCGAGGCCTCGCGAAAGCCTCTCGCGCGCGCGACAAGTAGGAAAGCCTCTACATCTACCATCTGCCGCATTCCACTCTCCTGGTTATCGGCTACTGTCCGTCAGCGCGGACAGCACGTACGAATATTAGCTGATTGTAGGCTCTATGTCAGAAGCTTACGTTGAAACTTGAAAAAGGAACCAACACCATGACGGGCAGCAAACAATCCGATAATTTTACCCTCGGCGGACGCTCTGTATATCGATTAGGTTACGGCGCGATGCAGCTTGCAGGCAAGGGCGTGTTCGGCCCTCCGCGCGATCGCGCAGAAGCCATTGCCGTTCTGCGGGAGGCTATCGAGAGAGGTGTCAATCATATCGACACCAGCGACTTTTATGGCCCGCATGTCACAAACCAGATCATTCGTGAAGCTCTGCACCCTTACAGCAGAGATCTTGTGATCGTCACAAAAGTAGGTGCCGCACGCGGCCCGGACGCTTCGTGGAGACCCGCTTTCTCGCGTGACGAAGTCACGCAGGCGGTCAATGACAATCTTCGCAATCTTGGCCTAGATGTTCTGGAGATAGTCAACCTGCGCGTCATGTTCGACGTACATGGTCCGGCTGAAGGTTCGCTCGATGAGCCACTCCAAGTTCTGGCAGACCTGAAGCGGCAAGGTTTGATCCGAAATATAGGCCTGTCAAACGTCACGGCAAAGCAAATAGAAGATGGAAAAAGGATAACCGCAATCACCTGCGTTCAGAACCAGTACAATCTGGTTCACCGCAAAGACGATGGTTTGATCGAAAAGCTTGCAGTAGAAGGAATAGCATATGTTCCATTCTTTCCGCTCGGAGGCTTTTCACCACTTCAATCTTCTACCTTGTCACACGTTGCGGATAGGCTCGGAGCGACGCCAATGCAAGTGGCACTTTCCTGGCTACTGAGGCGTTCACCCAATATTCTCCTGATCCCTGGTACGTCATCAAGGCTTCATCTCAGAGAGAACCTTGCGGCTCAAAAAATTGAACTGCCAGAAGATGCCCTTTTGGAACTGGAGACATTGACGGCGCGCCAATAGTACCTCACGTACCGGACGGCAGAGAGTGAAGGCCAGCCACAGCGAACTGCTGTCGCACATCCATTTGATTAGGAACCCAATATGCTAGCTATTCAGCCGCTACCGACGATGGTATGATTCGCTATCCCGGTGTGCCGAGGTGCTCATCAGTCGAGCGGGTCCAATTTGGTCTGCGACCGTAACAAAAAATCGGCCACAGTGTACATCCGAAGATTAGTGCGCCTTCAGCTCATGGAACGCATGAGCTCTCGTTCCATGCTTTCGGCAGAGCTCATCCAAAGCGTCTGCATGAAGAGAGGCAGCTTGAGCGAGTGCAACTGAGGGGGCCGGGCGCCTAATGATGTTCCATTGATGAAATCGACAAGAATGTACCCTTCGGGAGTTTGCGCCGCCACGCCACAACAGGTCCATGTTATCGTAAACGCCAATCACCAAACCGAGCGCTTCTAAAGCGTGTCGCATCTATTCAACCTCATAACCCGCAGCTTTGAAGAAGTTTCTGCATTCATGAACGGAGAATAGGCTAATGATATCGCCGAGGGCTTTCGTGATGGCATCGAAGTTACGAGCTGCTCGCTTTCGTAGAAGTGCCTTGAGCTTTGAGAAAGCCATTTCGATGGGGTTCAGGTCTGGCGAGTAAGGTGGCAAGAAAAGCAGCCAGGCGCCTTTAGCCTTGACTAAGAGGTCGGCTCGCTCGCTTTTATGGAAGCCGACATTGTCGAGGATGACGATGTCGCCGGGCGAGAGTGTCGGCGCAAGCTGTGTTTCGATCCATGTTTCGAAGATGCGGCTGTTCATTGGTGCATTGACGATCCATGGCGCGGTCAGGCCGTGGCATCGCAGGCCAGCAATGAAGGTCTGGGTTTTCCAGTGACCGAACGAGCATAGGCGACAAAACGGCTGCCTCTGGCCGACCATCCGGTGCGTTTTGTCAGGCGCGTGTTTGTTGAAGTCTCATCGATAAAAACGAGCCGCGACAAGGCTTTGTTGAAAAATGGCTTTCGGCGATTGATCCATAGATCACGCGCCCTGGCGATCTGCGGCCTGCGCTGTTCGCTTGCCTTGAGGCTTTTTTTTATTGCTCAGCCCAAGCCCGTGCAGAAACCGACCAACTGTCGCGCGGTGCACTTCAATACCACGCTCTGCGAGTTCGACACACAATTCATCCAAGGTCACTTCACCCTGGGCCGCCACGCGCTCACTGATCCATTCACAATGGGCTGATAGTTTGCTGCCGGGCGGATGGCCTTGTTTAGCAGCGGCAAGAGAACCAGATGACCGGTGCAGGATCATCATGTTGTTGACGAACCGAGGCGAAACGCGGAAATGCCGCGCGGTTTCCCGGTTACTATTGCCTTCATTCACAAACGCAACGACACGCTCACGCAACTCGATCGGATGCGGCTTGCCCATGGCGCGTCTCCTTCCATGGGCAAAGTGAATCATAGATCACACAAAAGCGAAACTCTGAATCCGCTTAGACGCGACACGCTTTAGCGTCCGGGTCATGTACAAGCCGCCTGCGTCGAGCGGTCCACACCTCGCAAGCACGTGGCCAAAGATTGTGTTGAACGCCTTCACAGCATGCGCGCCCGCGAGAAGCCCCTTTTCGGTCTCCTGCGCGCCGGAACTGCCGTGGGGCGTCACAAGGTCCGAGAGGTCGGGGGCAAAGGGTTGGCGACGTCGATGAACACCTTACCATTGAGTGCCTCTCCGAAATCGGTCCCAACCGCCGCTATTCCTCTGTACGGCATGGTGAGGATGACGATATCGCCCGCAGGGACGGTTCCGTATGTCCCTGTTGGCGCCCCGGCTGCAAGCCGATCGGCCAGTGCCCGGGCATTAGCGGAGTCGCGGTTGACTATCTCGACGATATGTCCGGCCTTGGCAATACGACCGGCGACCGCCTTGGTCATGTCACCTGACCCGATGATGCTAGGAGCGCTGACACTCGATTCATCTATCGAACTTGACCAGATCCTTGAAGATCAATTGACCCCAGCTGTTTCCGCGCGCCTGGACCAGCAGTCCACCATCTGATAGCCCGCCAAGCTTGATCGGCGCGAAACCGAGATTTTCCGCAAGCGCACCGATCTCCGTTGCAGCAGCGTCATCGTCGCTCGCCAGGAACACGACCCGTCTACCGCCATGTACTGCGGGATCCTGGCCAAGGACACTCGCGGCCAAATGGTTGAAGCCCTTGACCAGCCTCGCACCAGTGAAGGCCTGGGCAACGAACCTGGATGAAGGTTGCCATCCAAGATCGTCAGGAGACACGCCGTAAGCATTGGTCACATCGACGATGGTCTTCCCCTGCCAGGTGGAAAGCGCCTTTGCAACATCCGGGTGCTGTTCAAAACGGACAGCCAAAAAGATGACGTCGGCTTTGACGGCTTCCGCCAGTGTTTTGGGAGCGATCGTCGGACCGAATGCAGCCGCTTCGGATGCAAAACTTTCCGGGTCGCGTTTGGTTGCAACGGATATTTCGATGCCTCGACGGGCAAACGCCTTGGCCATAGCTTGGCCGATATTGCCGAAGCCGATAATTGCATAGCTCATGTTCTTTTCCTCAGGTTTGTCGAGAGCCCGGCTGGGCGTGGAGTGTTAGACTTGCGCCAATCCGCCGTCGACGGCGACCTCGCTGCCAGTCATGAAGCTGCTATCCTGCGAGGCGAGAAAAGCCGCAGCTGCCCCGATCTCCGCCGGATCAGCCATGCGCTGGAGAGGGTTCATCGACGCGAACGCCTTCAAGCCTTCCTCGCCCAATACTTCTTTTGCGAGTTCGGTCGCCGTAGGCCCCGGCGACAGCACGTTTACCCGGATGCCAGTACCTTTCAGGTCCTCCGCCCAGGTCCGGGCGAGATTGCGCACCGCCGCCTTGCTCGCACTGTAAGCACTGAATGCCGGGGCGCCAGTGGTGCCAGCGCTTGATCCAGTCAGGATGATCGAGCCGCCCGGCCCCATCAGCGGCAACGCCTTCTGGACCGTAAAGATTGTACCTTTCACATTGGTGTCGAAGGTTTCATCAATGTGCTCGGCAGTGATCTGGCCGAGCGGAAGCTGGCTTCCCGCACCAGCATTGGCGAACACGATGTCGAGGGTTTCGTGCTCTGCCTTCACCGCCGCATAGAGCCGATCGAGATCAGCCAAGTTTGAGACCGATCCTTTCACCGCGCGGGCATTGGGACCCAAGTCGGCCGCGGCAGCGTTGAGCGCTTCCTGTCGGCGACCGAAGATGAAGACGACGGCACCCTCTTCGATGAAGTTTCTTGCTGCGGCGAAGCCTATTCCGGTGGCGCCGCCTGTGACTACTGCAACCTTACCCTCAAGCTTTCCCATGACGTTTCCTTCCGTGTTGACGAGACAGTTCCCGCGTTCCAGAACTTCAAACTAAGTCCGCCAGCGTCAGTTGTTGAGTAGGGAACCGTGCACACCGGTGGTGCGAAATCGATCCAGCTGACGGTAGCGCCTGTCTCAACGACCGGCTCCGCCATCCAGAATTCGGCCGCGCTTGTTGACGAGCGTGAGTGGTAATCGCTGTATTGCTGTGCAATGTTTTAGGCATGGGTTTTGGAAGGCGCGCCTTTCGGTGCGAAATTGCACCATGATTGACTGGGATGACGTTCGCTACTTTCTTGCCGTCGCGCACGGAGGCTCAGTGCGGGCCGCCGCCAAACGCCTCGGAATGAACCACTCCACCGTGCTACGACGCATCGCCCAACTGGAGAGGCAGCTGGGTGCGCAAATGTTTGAGAAACAGCCCTCGGGCTACCATCTCACGGCGGCCGGCGAGGAAGTGCTAGAATTCGCGTCACAGATGGAAGCCTCCTCGCACTTGCTGGAAACGCGCGTCTTCGGTCGAGATCAGAGCGCGCGAGGACTCTTGCGGGTGACGCTTCCACCGTTCCTCACCACACACCTGCTCATGCCGGACTTCGCCGAGTTTGCGCGTCTGCATCCGGACATTGAGATGGAAATCCTGTCCTCCGGCGAGGTGGCAAATCTGACCAACCGGGAAGCGGACGTTGCGATCCGCATTGTCACCGATCGCAAGACCCTGCCCCTCAATCTTTACGGTTTGAAGGGGCCGGAGCTGTTCAGCGGCGTTTACATGTCTCGCGATCGACTAGCCGCATGGCGTGCTGGCGCGGTTGATCCCATCCGATGGATCGTCATAGACAATCATGGAATTCCAGATTGGGCGCGTGATGGAGAGGTTCATACCACGGGAGTTCCCTTCAGAACCCCGGATGCCGGAACGCAGATCGCAGCAGCGCAGCAGGGTATCGGGATGACGAAATTACCCTGTTTTGTCGGAGACACTGATCCCCTACTGGTGAGGGTACCGGGTACCAACCTGCCCATGCATGGGACATTGTGGCTTCTCACGCAAGGAGAGACACGCAAGACTAAACGCGTCCGGCTCTTTATTGAATTCGTATCTCGCAGGTTCGCCGCTTACGCGCCGCTTCTCGCAGGGCTGTCTACATCGCGAGTCTGATACTCAGTATGTCCTCAGTGTCTGCCAGTGAATGGTGCCAGCAGTGAACACCCCGGCGCACCAAACCGGACTACTGCACCGTTGCCGTGTTCTGACCGTCCCGTCTTATGGGAATACAAACGAATGATGGGTTTTGAGCCGCGAGTCAGACCTTTGCATACCGAACGACCTATCTCATTGGTGTCGTGCCGCAATGCGGGTTCCCTAGTGAAAACCACATTCACCTGATCATGAGCGGAAAGCAACCTTTAAGCGTAACCGCCCGATTGCTACCGCCTGTTGAAACAAGGCCTCGTGACGTAAGACACGTCTTTAGCGACGTCGTTAATGACGTGTCTTGAGATTGAGGTGGACGATGCGGATGGAGATACTGGGCCATGAACGCCGCCGTCGGTGGCGAGCCGAAGAGAAGCTTGCGATAGTCAATTCGGTTGGGGTTGATGGCGCGACAGTCACAGAAGTTGCGCTCCGTCACGATGTATTGCGGCAGCAGATTTATATGTGGCGTAGCGAGTTGAAGAGGAAGGGGCTTCTGCCTTCCTCGCCGGAGCCCTTGTTTCTTCCCGTTGACATGACTGCCGCTCCGCTCGGTTCTGAGGCGAACAGTTCTGTCGATGCTTCATGCTCAATGGTTGAATTGCAATTGCGCTGCGGCCGTCGACTTTGTTTTGACAGCCAAGTGGAAGGTGCGGTGTTGACGCGGCTGATCCGGGTGGTGGAACAGGCATGATTGGACCGGGCACCGGCGTTCGGGTTTACCTTGCCTGCGGCGTCACAGATATGAGGAAGGGCATTGAGGGGCTTTCAATGTTGGCACAGGATGTCTTGCGTCAAAAGCCGACAGGAGGAGCAGTCTTCGCCTTTCGCGGGCGACGTGGCGATCGGGTGAAGCTCCTTTATTTTGATGGCCAGGGATTTTGCCTTTACTATAAAATCCTGCAGAAAGGCCGTTTCCCCTGGCCGTCGGCGGCCGATGGGACGGCTCGACTGACAGCAGCGCAACTGGCGATGTTATGGGAAGGAATAGACTGGAGGCGTCCGGACTGGGGTGCTCCGCCGGCACGTGTCGGTTGATTTTATCTTACTGAAACTACTTGTTTTTATGGTGCCCTGTCCTGATTTATGCTAGTCAGGATCATGTCGAATGCGAGCTCAATTCTTCCTGATGATCCAGCCTTTCTGAAGGCGATGATCACCGCCTTGCAGGCGGAGAATGCGAAGATGTCGGCGGCGTTGAAAGCGCACGATCACCTGATCCAGGGTCTGAGGCTACGCATTGCGCGATTGAAGAAACAGATCTTCGGCAAGTCTTCTGAAAAGATCGAGCGGGAAATTGCGCAACTGGAACTGGCTCTGGAGGATCTGTTGATTGCCAGTGCCGAACACGAGACCGCGCCCGTCGAGGAGCTTGAAAACGATACGGCTTGCGTTCCGGATGAAACTTCACAGTCCCGGCCACTGCGTCGGCGTCCGCGTGTGTCGGAAAATGCCGTTCGCGAACGCCGGGAACTGGATCCCGGTCATTGTTGTCCTGCCTGCGGCGGAGAATTGCGCCTTGTCGGAGAGGATGTCAGCGAAATCCTCGACATGGTCGCAGCGACGATGAAGGTCATTGAGATCGCCCGACCAAAGAAGTCGTGCCGTTGCTGTGAGAAGATGGTGCAGGTTCCTGCTCCCAGCCGCCCAATACCCGGCAGTATGGCTGGTGCCGGGCTTCTGGCCTATATCCTGGTCTCGAAGTTCGACGATCACCTGCCGCTCTATCGCCTCAACGAGATCTTCGCGCGGATGGGTGCCGATATACCTGACAGCACACTGGTGGACTGGTGCGGTCGTGCCATGCAGGTGCTTCGGCCGCTGATCGAGCGCATTGAGACCGAGATCATGAAAAGCGATCTCCTCCATGCTGACGATACGCCGATCCGGGTGCTGGATCGCTCATTGCGCGACAAGGGATTGGGCAAAGGTGTGAAGAAGGGCAGGATCTGGACATATGTCCGCGATCAGCGTCCATGGGCGGGTGGTGCACCACCAGGTGCTGTTTATTACTTCGCTCCCGACTGGAAGGAAGAGCACGTTCATAGCCATCTCAAAAAGGCGAGTGGCATTCTTCAGGCCGACGGCTACAAAGGCTATGCGAAGTTATATGAGCCGGGATCGGACGGGAAGCCCCGGTTCCGGGAGGCTTCATGTTGGGCGCATTGGCGGCGTGACTTTCATGACATCTGGACTGCAAACAAATCCGGGATTGCGCGCGAGGCTCTCGACCGGATCGGAGTGCTGTATGATATCGAACGGGGTATTATGGGGCAGCCTGCCGATGTACGGCTTGCCGCGCGTCAAAAGCACAGCAAGCCGAAGGTCGAGGAACTGCATGCATGGGCGGAAAAGCAGTTGCTCCGCATTCCTGGCAAAAGCGAGCTGGCGAAAGCTTTGCGCTATGGGCTGAGCAGATGGCCGTCACTCTGCCTGTTCCTGGAGGACGGGCGCGTGGCCATAGACAACAACGCTGCGGAGCGGGCCCTGAGACCAATAGGAGTAGGACGCCGGAATTGGTTATTCGCAGGCGCTGACACCGGCGCGGAAACTCTGGCACGCGCCATGACGATCATTGAAACAGCGAAGATGAACGGCATCAACCCGCAAGCTTATCTGGCCGATGTGCTCGACCGGATTCACGACCACAAGATCAATCGACTCGATGAGTTGCTGCCGTGGAACTGGAAGCCCCTCGCAGCTGAACATGCAAAGGCAGCCTGATGGCCACGGTCAGATTTGTTTACACGCTCGACTATGTCGCTGAAATGCTCGAAGAGGATGTCGATCTTCTTCAAGCGATCATCTACAATGACGACAACCTGACCTATGGCAATATCATCACCGTCGTAACCGGCGACGACCAGACTACGAGCGCCCTGACGGACGACGGCATCGATGAACTCAGACAGATGCTGGCCGACGCACGTAAATCAGCCGAAAAATGGCAGGAATTCCTCGAATGCTTTGTCGATGACGAAGAAATCGTCGCGCGCATCAATACATATTCTCCACGGTAACAATCGGGCGGTTACCTTTAAGCATGCCGCGCTGACTTGAAAAACGCAAATATCTTCTCTCGCTTTCACGTTGGCCTATACGAGACTTCAATGGCATTATTCACCCTGTTATGCGCGCGACGGTCTGTGTCCGGCGCAAGGGTTCAAATTGGCCAGATATAGCTACGCAGTTTATCGGTTACAACAACCCTCGGCCTGCCAAGCCGCGCCATCAGATCCCTTAAGAAACGTTTTGACGCCTTCGCATTTCAACGCGGCTGAACCAGGACGTCGAGCACGTTACATCCATAATAATCGCGCGCCAACGCCAATGCTTTTCCCATCCGACTGGGATGATAACCTATTCTACATTCCACTTTTCACAGGCGCAGGTCGATCACGGCAGACACAGTTTGCAAAATGGCAGCCGAAACGGTTGACCTAAGCCCGATCGTTTTCCGCCTGACAAATGACACCCCGTTCAGCGAACAAATCTTGAACATCTGCGGTGTTCAAAGCAAAGTGATGATAAGCCCAGACCGGCGACAATTTCACGAGCGAAGCGATAGCCCGTCAGGTGCAACATGTCGGATGGAATATTCATTCAACTCGAATAGGCCAGATACTCATCCCAAACAGCTTAGCAATACCCTTGAAAACTCCAAAGCTTAAATTTCCGCCACAATTGTATAAGGTAGTTCGCCCAATCCCTCAGCTAACGGTGGATGAATATCGCGCCAAAGCCCTAATCACCTGATTTACGGTGATCCGCCCAATCTGTTTTCCCTTTTCATCAGTAATCCCGATCCGATCATACTGTGCAAACAACGGCAAGACATCTTCACACCGCGTATCCGCAGCAACAAAATGGTCGCAAGGTTCATTGATAGAGGGGGCCATGATGGCTCGGACATGGATTGCACGCGCCTTGTTCACTTCGCGGACGAAATCCTCGATATGCTCATTGGCAGGTTTAAGTACAATTTCTTCAGGCTTCCCAACTTGCTGGACAGAACCATCCTTCAAAACCGCAATGCGATCCCCGATCTTTAGTGCTTCATCAAAATCATGTGTGATAAACAAGATTGTCTTGTTCAGTGTTTTTTGGAGACTGATCAGCTCATCTTGCATGCCTGATCGGATCAGGGGGTCGAGGGCGGAGAATGCTTCATCCATCAGGATAATGTCGGTATTCATTGCAAGCGCTCGGGCAAGACCTACCCGCTGTTGCTGTCCGCCCGACAACTGACGCGGTCTTGCATTTTGGTAACCACCTAACCCAACCGTTTCAATCCACTTGTCTGCCTCTTCAAGCCTCTGTTGTTTACCGATGCCACGCACTTGTAGTCCGTAAGCGACATTATCGATCACGGACCTATGTGGCAAAAGTCCAAACTTCTGAAACACCATAGTAACCGTTTTGCGCCGAAACCGTCTAAGTTCGTACTGGTCCATCGACAGGACATCATCGCCATTGACGAATATTTCCCCTGCAGTGGGATCTATCAGGCGGTTAACGTGACGTATAAGTGTCGATTTCCCAGAGCCCGAAAGGCCCATCACGACAAAAATCTGTCCCTTTGCAATATCTAGAGATACATTATCGAGACCTATCACATGACCAGTCTCAGCATGCACCTCGATCTTTGATTTTCCTTCCTTCAGAAGTTTTAGGGCCTCTCGCGGATCGTCACCAAAAATCTTCGTGACATCCTTGATCCGGATCGCCATATCTGTCTCAGCTTCCTGGTTCATAGGTGGGTCTCCCTCACTCCAATGCTGATTTGCAGCCGTCGTCCGAAAGCTTGGGTTATGCGATCGAATATGACAGCGAGAGCGACGATACCCAATCCTGCAAATAATCCTCGACTGATTTCAAGCCGCCCGATTCCCTGCAATACCTGGTAGCCAAGGCCACCTGCTCCAATCATTGAGGCAATGACCACCATTGCCAACGCCATCATCGTTGTCTGATTGACACCCGCCAGAATTGTGGGAAGTGCTAACGGTATTTGGACACCAAAAAGTCGTTGCATAGGCGTTGCTCCAAACGCCCTGCTTGCCTCCATAACCGAAGGGTCGACTGAACGCAGCCCCAGATCCGTCAGACGAGCAAGAGGTGGAGAAGCGTAAACAATTGTCGCAATCAGAGCTGGTATCTTGCCTGGCCCAAATATCATCACAGTGGGAATGAGGTAGACGAAACTCGGCAATGTCTGCATCAAATCGAGAACTGGCATTATGAACTGACGGACCAAAACAGAACGCGACATCCAGATACCTACAGGTATCGAAATGACTATCGCGCTGATCGTCGCGGCAAGCATCAGTGCAGTTGTCGCCATAGCGTCCCGCCAAAGGTCCATAATGCCTAAGAAAAACAAGGAAACTAACACCACAAGTGGTAGCGGCCAACGTCGGGTCGCGAACCAGGCGACACCTACCAGAATGATTATAATTAGCCACCAAGGGGTAAGCAAAAGAAGATTCTCGATCGCATTGAGTAAGAGTAAAAGTGGGCGGGCACCGGCTTCAAAGCCCTCCCCCCAATTAACGACCACCCAGTTCAGGCCATTATCTACAGCACGTCGCCAAGGGTTCGTATCGATTAAATCAGGAAACATCTACTTCAATCTGAATAGTTATTCTATTAAAGCTGGGATCGTCCGGTATTGGAGATCCCAGCACTGGTTGGCCTTGCACGTTCTACGGCAAGCGAGGTTTAGTTGAGACTTGCCTCTACTTTTTCTGCCACGTCGGCGGGCACCCATTTTTTCCACACGTCAGACTTGCTCTTCAGAAAATTGAGCGCCGTAGCTGCCGCGTCTGCCTTGTTTTCATCGCCAAAAACCAAAAGCTCGCTGATCTGAGCATTCGTCAGCCCAACCTTGGAGAAATAGTCAGCGAGAACCGGAGCCTCATTCTTTATCCAAGCAGCAGCACCGACGACCGCCGGGGATGAAGGGTAAGCCGTCACAGCCGGCGGGCTCGTGCAATCTGGATCAGTATTGCAAGCATAGACCTCCGGTTTAGCTTCTCCAAGATCGAGCTGTACCGTATCAAATTTACCGAGCACAGCGGTTGGGCCCCAGTAATAGAAAAGTATCGGCTCTTTACGCAGGAAAGCACGGGCGATCGATGCATCAAGAGCACCGCCCGAGCCTGCCGAAAATAGGTTCCATGTCTTCTTCATATCAAAGGCCGTAAACAGCGCAGTGGTTGAAAGTTCACATGCCCAGCCCGGTGGGCAGGAATAGAGGCGACCCTTGCTGGAATCTTCTGGATCTGGAAACAGGTCCGGACGAGCGATAACATCCTTCGCGCTTTTCAATTCCGGATTAGCTTCCTGAACATAACGAGGAATGAACCAACCCTCCACAGTCCCGTCTGCAATGGCATTGCCCAGATCAACGACCTTTCCATCCTGGAGGCCCTTTTCCCAATTGGTCTTGATAACACTGGTCCATAGCTCCGGTGCTATGGCAGGCTTGCCACGCGATAACATGGATGACGCCGTTGGCACGGTATCGCCAGTAACAACCTCCACTTTACAACCAAACCCCTTCTCAAGGATAATGGCATGGATATGCGCCAAAGCTGCAGCGGATGGCCAAGTCATTTCTGCTATGTCGATGGTGCGATCTGTGCCGCATGTAGTGTCTTGCGCTAGCGCTGGCCCCGAAAATGCAGCTGCCACCGCTAAAAATGCTCCCATTACCAAACATTTCCCACGTGTTACCATCCTTGCAGAATCTCCCTGACTGAAAATATATGCAAAGTTGATATCGACACACCTGCAGATGGTCAACCGAAACCGGCAGTCTACAAATAACAAAATAAATATAGTATATGTATTTCTTTATGATTATTATAATTAGAGCTATTATTAAGTTATATTCTTGTAACGAAAATTTTTAATTATGTCATTGAATATAACAGTATATAATTCATTATCAAATACATACAATTATACTAATAATCAATAATTTGATACGTGTAAATAATTCTAAATTATACAGAACATCAATAATCTTTAATAATTGTCGATAAACATCAGAATGAGCTAGGATCCAGATTTATCAAATTGTATTCAAATACCTCCGCGGGATAGGCCGAAAATGCATGCCAAATTGGATCAAAAGGACTCGATTATCATTTCCATCTATATGGGTTAGAGGTTGAATCATGATGAATGTAACGACATCAGTTTTGGCGTCCCTGACGGTTTTCTTTCCGGTGATGCCAGAATCGGAATGTGCGGGGAAGCGAACGAGCTCGTGTGCGACGTTCTCATAGGCGCCAGAAGGAGCGAAGGGCATGAGCCCGCGAAGACCTCTTCATCTCCGCAAAGTGCTGTCGAAGCAATTTGTGATGTGGTTGAACAGGCGTTGTCGCGCGACTTTCCCGAATGCCTTCCAAAACTGGCACAAACATTTGAGCACATTTTCGAGTACACCAAACCGATCAAAGCCTATCGTTGCGGTTGGTACCCGCCCCGTGCGTTACATTTCAAAGCGAACAACTTCCTCGATATTCAGCGCGCCATCCGATCTAACATCTGATGACACGCAATCTTAGGTGTTTAGTCCCGGCATTTGATGGTGCGGGTTGAGTGTAAACCGTTCTGGTTCGTTTGCCCAGACTTTGCAGATGTATTCATAGGGCGTGAGGCCTCGCAGCGTCTTCAGCCGACGTCCGTAATTGTAGGCATCGACCAAGCGAAGCCGGCAAGGACTGAAGCGACTAGGAACAGAACAATACCAAAAATAAGAACCGGCTTGCGCCCGTAAATATCCGCGAGTTTGCCAAACACAACGCGGTCGTTGCTATCTGAGTCAAAAGGAATGACCAGAAAACCCAGGAATACAGATTGAGCTGGCCCAGTTGCGCTGCGATCTGCGGGCATCGCGGTCGACACAATCGTTGCCTCGACAGCGATCATGGCCATGCTTGCCATGATCGCGGCGACAACAAGCCCGCGATGAGAATGTTTTTCTGTCATGGATGGCTTTCAGACCAGAACTGATCGTCGTTGGGGGAAGAAGCCTCCTTGCTTCCGACCCGTTTTTTAGACCCGCTCGACCACCATCGCAATACCTTGCCCGCCACCGATACACATAGTTGCCAACCCATATCGACCACCGATACGTTGCAGTTCATAGCAGAGTTTGATGAGGATGATCGCTCCCGACGCCGCTACCGGATGGCCGAGAGCCACTGCGCCCCCATTCGGATTGACCTTATCTTTCGGAAACTCCAGTTCCGCGCTAACCGCACAGGCCTGTGCCGCAAATGCCTCGTTGGATTCGATAACATCCATATCGTTTACGTTCAGCCCTGCCCACTGCAAAGCCTGACGGCTGGCTGGAACAGGGCCAATACCCATGACCTCTGGAGCTACACCACCTAGGCCGGTTGCGATAATGCGGCCTAATGCCTTGACGCCATGGGCCTTAGCGACGGTCTCCTCCATAAGGACCAGAGCTGCCGCGCCATCATTGAGACCCGAAGCATTGCCCGCCGTTACGGTGCCATCCTTGCGAAAGGCAGGACGCAGCTTGGCCATATCCTTAAGAGAAACATTGCTGCGCACATGTTCATCAGTATCAAACAGCTTTTCTACCCGGCCTTGCTTGACGGTAATTGGCTGTATTTGTCCTCTAAAGCGGCCATCCGCAATTGCGGCAGCCGCACGGCGATGCGATTCAACCGCGAAGGCATCCTGTTGTGCGCGATCTATGCCGGACCGTTCCGCAATATTCTCAGCGGTCATGCCCATGTGACCATGACCAAAGGGATCGGTCAGAGCGCCCACCATCATATCAATCGCGGTTACATCGCCCATCTTCTGACCACTACGCGCCTGCGTCAATAAATGGCCGGAACGGCTCATGCTTTCTGCACCGCCAGCAAGCACGATATCCGCTTTGCCAAGCTGAATCTGCTCGGCGGCGGAAACGACAGCCTGGAGGCCCGAACCGCACAAGCGGTTCAAAGTCAACGCAGGCGATGTGTGTGGCACACCGGCACGAACCGCAACGACGCGTGAAATATACATATCCTCCGGTCCGGTATGGATAACATTGCCGAAGACGGTTTGCTCGACTTGATCGGGTTTGATGCCGGCACGCGCGATCGCTTCGCAAGCCACTGCGGCTCCCAGTTCACACGGAGGAATACCTGCAAGAGAGCCACCAAAATCACCGATTGGCGTGCGGACCCCAGAAGCAATAACCACTGAACGTTTCATCATGGACTTTCTCAAACCTTGTCAACCATTTCAGGCACAGCCTGGAACAAATCAGCTACCAGCCCATAATCAGCCACCTGGAAGATCGGCGCTTCTTCGTCCTTGTTGATGGCGACGATGACGCGTGAGTCCTTCATGCCCGCCAGATGCTGGATCGCACCGGAGATACCGACGGCGATGTAGAGATCCGGTGCAACCACCTTGCCCGTCTGGCCGACCTGCCAGTCGTTCGGCGCATAGCCCGCGTCGACAGCCGCACGGCTGGCGCCGACCGCCGCACCGAGTTTGTCTGCAACCGGCAGGATCACTTCCTGGAACTTTTCAGCCGAACCAAGCGCACGACCACCCGAGATGATGATCTTGGCCGAGGTCAGTTCTGGACGGTCCGAATCCGAGAGCGCGTTGCCCACGAAGCTCGACAGCGCCGGATCGACCGCTGCATTGACGCTTTCAACTGCAGCCGAACCACCGACACCCGTTGCCTGGAAAGAGGCCGTGCGCACCGTGATCACCTTCTTGGCGTCGGTGGACTGAACGGTCTGGATCGCATTGCCCGCATAGATCGGACGCTTGAACGTATCCGCCGACACAACTTCCATGATTTCGGACAACTGCATCACATTGAGAAGCGCTGCAACGCGCGGCAGGATGTTCTTGGCCGAGGTCGTTGCCGGTGCGATGACCGTGTCATAATTGGCTGCCAGTGCCACGATGAGTGCTGCCGTCGGCTCGGCCAGACGGTTTTCCAGCGCATCGCTTTCAGCCAGCAGAACCTTGCGTATGCCCTTAAGCTTGGAGGCGGCATCAGCAGCAGCCTTCGCCCCCTTGCCTGCAACCAGAACATCCACGTCGCCGCCGATCTGGGCAGCTGCCGTCAGCGCCTTGGCCGTCTGGTCCGAAAGGGTTGCATTGTCGTGTTCGGCAATAAGAAGAATAGCCATTTATTTCGTCCCTTCCGATTTCTTTAAAGTACGCCGTCGGCCTTGAGCTTCTCGACCAGTTCAGAGACTGAACCGACCTTTACGCCAGCCTTGCGTCCACCCGGCTCTTCGGTCTTCAGGACCTTGAGGCGCGGCGCAATGTCGGCGCCGAAATCGGCAGGCGACTTTTCGTCGAGCGGCTTCTTCTTGGCTTTCATGATGTTCGGCAGCGATGCGTAGCGCGGCTGGTTCAAACGAAGATCGACCGTAACGATAGCCGGGAGCTTGACGTCGATGGTCTGGAGACCGCCGTCAACTTCGCGCGTCACCTTGGCCGAACCGTCGCCCAGTTCCACCTTCGAGGCAAAAGTTGCCTGGCTCCAGTTGAGGAGCGCCGACAGCATCTGGCCGGTCTGGTTCGAATCGTCGTCGATGGCCTGCTTGCCGAGGAAGACGAGGTCCGGCTTTTCCGCATCGACCACGCCCTTCAGCACCTTGGCAACACCGAGCGGCTCAACCGTTTCATCGCTCTTCACAAGGATCGCGCGATCGGCGCCCATGGCGAGCGCCGTGCGCAGCGTTTCCTGTGCCTGAGCCGGACCGACCGAAACCGCTATGATTTCCGTCACCTTGCCCGCTTCCTTCAGTCGGATCGCTTCTTCAACTGCGATCTCGTCGAACGGATTCATCGACATCTTGACGTTCGCAAGCTCAACGCCCGAACCGTCTCCCTTTACACGGATCTTAACGTTGTAATCGACAACCCGTTTCACTGCGACAAGGACTTTCATTGCTTACTCCTTTGAATTTTTTCTGCCCCATTCCACTGGCACCAGACACAATCGCGGCCAACTGCATGGCTACCGTCAATGCTTACTTCGCGTTATTGTCTAGTTGATGAGAACTGGGGCAAATCACTTTAACAATCGATGATTTCTGCGGCTTTGGCTGTGAGTGCAAAAGGCCCTTCGCGCCAGGAGTAGCCAAGCTGCATGGCGGTATCGATTGCGCCGGCGTCCGATGCAATCTCGGACAGATGCGTCTCGCAATAGCTTACCAGCTTGCGCAACACAGAACGTGCATAGTTCCCGACAGGACCTTGTTCGCTAAGCAGGTCATGCAATTCCGTAGGCAATTGCACCGGGCGAGTGGCGCGATAAAGCATTTTGTCAGCATCGAGCACTTCGAACTGCCCATCGGCCGTCTTGTGGTAGAACCCGCCGCCCGCCTTGCGCCCAAACGATCCTTTTGCCAGCAGTTCAATGATGAGCGGATTGCCCAGCAGATTATAGTCCTGCAAGCCATCATCTGTCGGCAGCGCCTGCATCAAACCACCCCATATGGTTGGCACGAGGTCAATACCAATCAGATCGAGCAACCCGAAAACACCGGTCTTTGGAACACCCAGTACCGTCTGCACAGCGTCGGCGGTTTCGATATCCAGTCCAAAACGACAAGCTTCCGTGACCGACACCGCTATCCAGAAACAGCCGATACGGTTGGCAATGAAGCCCGGAGTGTCATGGCAATCAATCGGGGTTTTGCCCAGCAATATTCTGGCCGCTTGATGCAACCGATCGCGCAGGTCATGATCAGCCTGATCGTCGACAACAACTTCGAGAAGAGGCATCAGTCGTGGCGGATTGAAGAAATGTGTAATGGCAAAACGGCGTGCGAGCCCGCTTTCCATATCACCAACCAGATCATGACGCGGGATGGTTGAGGTGTTCGAAGAAAGAATTGCCGACGGTTTCAGATAAGGTGCGATTTTCCGGAACAACTCGCGTTTAATGTCGAGCTTTTCCACCACCGCCTCAAGGACCCAGTCGGCATCCTGCAACCGGGCGAGATGATCGTCAATATTGCCGGGGCGCACTCGGGCTGCAGCTTCCGACGTCGTGAACCCGCCCGATTTAAGCTGGCGGGAAATCCCGGTTTCCGCCGGTTCGATACGGTTGTCACCGCGGGCAATATCTAACAGTTCAACGGCAACACCGGCATCGGCAAACTGTGCTGCGATACCCGCACCCATGGCGCCCGCTCCGATGATCCCGACTTTCCTTATTCCGGTAGCCTCGGCACCCGCGACTTTTGCTATCAGATTTTGCATGACGTCATCTCAGTCCAGTCGTACATCAATGAGCACCGGCCCATCCGTGGCCAGAGCTTTGGTCAAGGCTAAATCCAGCTCGCGATTGGTGGTCACCGTCACCGCTTCGACGCCAAAGCCCCGTGCAATCGATACCCAGTCAATTTCCGGTCGAACCAAGCTCATCATGTCGAGCGCTGTCGGGCCGGGTTCGGCACCAACCTTGGCATATTCTCCGAGCAAAATGGCGTAGGAGCGATTGTCGAGCAGCAATGTGGTGACGGGCAAGTTTTCACGGGCCTGCGTCCACAATGCCTGTACCGTATAGGCGGCGGAACCGTCAGCCTGCAAAGCGATGACCCGTCGTCCCTTGTCGCCAACAGCTTCCGCCCCGATGGCAGCGCCTGTTGCGAGGGGCAGTCCTCCACCGATTGCACCGCCTGTCACGGTCAGCCAATCACATGGAGCAGCCAATGGCATGACCGCGGCAAAGCCACCTCCTGAGGTCAGCGCCTCATTGACGATGAGGCTGTTTTCCGGGATCTGACGCGCTACAATCTGGGCCAGAGAATCCGGCGTTACCGGACCATCCACCGGCACCTCGATCTCTCCATTCTGGATGGCGATGTCGCTTTCACGAGCCCCGAGCGCTGTGGCCAAAGCAGTCAACGCGCCCTTCGCGTCCTGATGAGCGGTCGTCAGAGTCAAAACCTCGGCGTCGGCGCGATGCAGCAGGCTCGGCAGACCTGGATAGCGGAAGAAGCCGACTGGCGGCGGACAATTGACCAGCACGACCAGATCATAAGGGGCAAGACACTGTAGCGCTTCCGTTACCACATAAGGCACGACCGGTAGCACCAGCCGCCCTTTGCCCTTTGGCATGTTGGAAATGGTTGAACTTCCCATCAGTTCAGCACCGGTTTGGTCGGCAATGCCCTTGAGTAAGGGATGTAACTCTTCGACCACAGCCGGATTACCAAGGATGATGACAGCCTTGCGCCCAGATTTCAGGGCTTCGGCAACGTGCGTCACAACAGCTGGGTCAATTGGAGATGGCCCTTCAATGCTTTCAAGTTCCGACGTTTCGCCGCCTTCGCTCCATGACACGTCTGCGGGCAAGACCAGCGAAGCGATTTGGCCATAACCAAAAGCTGCCTCTTTCAGACCAGCCATGGCATCGGCACCGATCGATGCCGGTTTTGTGCCGAAGCGGTGCCATTCAGAACTACCGCCTACCAGTGCTTCAACGTCTGCAGTCAACGGGCTGTCATGCGCGACATGATCCGTTGCATGATCGCCGACAATGTTGAGCATACCGCTGCCAGCACGGCGGGCATTATGAATATTGGCAATGCCGTTGGCATAACCGGGACCGCAATGCAGCAGTGTTACCGCTGGGCGCTGCGTGACGCGGAAATAGCCATCAGCCATACCGGTCACCACATTCTCCTGCAACCCCAGCACACAGCGGATACCAGAGATCCGATCAAGCGCAGCGACAAAATGCATTTCACTCGTGCCGGGATTGGCAAAGCAGGTATCTACCTTGGCGGCAACAAGACTATGGACGAGCGCTTCCGCTCCAGTGATATGCGGTCTGTTCATAATGTTTCCTGTCGGTCTTGAGTGAATATCGGCGCCATACGAGACAGCGGTCAGTATTCTAGCGATGCTCAATGATAAGGGCGTCTACAGCGACGGCGTTGTCGGTTCCCAGCATCAACGGATTAACATCGAGTTCGAGCAGATTATGCCGGTGATCACCCGCATAAGCGGCGATCGCCATTATAGCATCGATGACCGGCTCCAGTCCCACCTTTGGCTTGCCGCGAAATCCGTCGAGGAGCGCAAAGCTTTTCAACCCGCGCAGTGCATTTTCAACGTCTGAACGGCTGACCGGTAACAGCAATGGCGTGGCGTCCTTCAACAATTCCACCAGAATACCTCCCGCACCGATGACGAGAACCAGTCCGAATAGCGGGTCGCGTTTGACGCCGACGATCAGTTCAGCAAGTGGGGGCGCTTGCATCGGTTCCATCAGAAATGTCGTGAGCTCGATTGAAGCATCGTGCTGTTTGACCGATGCGACCATGCGCTCGGCTGCGGTGATGGCATCCGTTCGGCTACGAATGTTGAGAGCAACACCGCCAACTTCTGTCTTATGCGCCAGCTGATCATGCAAAACCTTCAGAACCATCGGGGCATCGAAGGTTTCCGGCAGCTCGCGGATTGACTCAATGGTCAAAATGTCACCTTCTGGCCCACTTAATCCATAAAAGCTCAATCGTCGCTTGGATTCTGCTTCATTTACTGTGGTTCCGTTTGCAGGCAAAACCGTGACTGCAAACGGGACTTTGGGCACCAATGCAACATCGCCCTGCTGGTTGTCTCCCCGGATCATTTTGCAATAGTTCGCCCATTTGGCGACGACCTGCGCAGCATCATGCAGACCGTTCAAAGGCACGATCCCTTGCGCGATCAGCGCTTCGGCATCTTCTGGCGGTATGCTTTCCGTATTCACCGAGGCGTGGAATACCGGCTTGCCAGCAGCCTTGCCAGCAGCAGCCAGAGCCCGGTCCATAGCCTGATGCGCCGATTTATCCTTATAAGGCGAACCGACGGACGGATAGTCGATCACCAGCATGGCGGCATCGTAATCACCGTTCAGCATAGTGGTGAACATGGGTGTCAGCAGTTCTTCGCTGCCCCAATAGCCCGCAGTGAAATCGAGCGGGTTGGACACGTGACCGAAATCAGGCAGTGTCGGCTTGATGATATCTTTCTGTTGCTGGTTCGGCTGCGGAAGTTGCAAGCCGGCAAAGGAACAATAATCCGCAGCCAGGCCATTGTCGCCGCCGGAGCTGGAAAACACAGTGACGCGCTCGCCCTCAACCGGCGCTGCGATCGAAGCAAGCTTCATCATTTCGAGGAATTGCGGGACAGTATCGGTCTCGATCACGCCGAGACGGGCAAACAATGCCTCATAATATTCATTTTGCCCGGCCAGCGAACTCGTATGGCTGGCGGCCATCACGGCACCAAGTTCTGAACGCCCGGAACGGCAGACGATGATCGGAATGCACTTGGCACGCGCCCGCAAGGCGGCCTGCGAGAACGCGGTCACATCACGTATGCCTTCCATAAACAGACCCAGACAGGTCACGTTCGGGTCATCAATGAGGTAATCAATATAGTCCTCAAAGCCGAGAACCGCTTGGTTGCCCGCGCTGATCAGATAGGAATAGGGCACCGAACGCCCGTTGGAGACAAGATGTCCGGTGACATTGCCACTCTGGGAAATGACCGCCGCGCCACGACTGTTCAGCAATTTGGGGTAAGGCGCTGGCCAGATCGTGCCATGATTGACGTAATTGACGAGGCCATAACAGTTCGGGCCGACCACCGCCATGTCGCCTGCAGCTTCGACAAAAGCCAGATTGCGTTCAAAACCCGCCGCGCCAATTTCGGAAAAGCCGGAAGCATAGCAAACGACACCACCCGCCTTCATGGCCGACAGTTCACGCAACGCGTTGATGGTCGCATCGGCATTGACGGCCAGGAATATCGCATCAGGCGAAACAGGCAGATCGGCAATCGACGGAATGCATTTATATCCGGCAATTTCGCTGCGCTTGGGATTCACCACATAGACATCGCCAGCATAATCCTGCTGACGCAAGGTTTTCAATGTTGCCTCGACCTGGCCACCACCAATGAAGGCCATGGTGCGGGGCGCAAGAAGACGCGCAAAATTCTCTCGCAGGGTAGGGCTGATACGGCCCTCCTCCACGCTCGTACTCACCTGTAGCATATTCCTCTGCCTCTTAACCTTAAGGCACTGCCAGCCCAGCGGGCTCAATCCTCTGTGGCAGCGCTCATTCCAGAATGACTGGTAAGAGGTGCAGACGTCGGGAAATTCTCCACATCGAAATCGGGCAGCAGCGGATGATCGGCGGGATTCTCGCCAAACAGATCGCACAGCCATTTGCGGATGATGATACAGCAATCCTCGGCCGAATAGGCTTCTTCCATGACCCAGCCGTGCCATAGCCCGTCCGCCAATTGCGTAAGAGCGATGGCCGCCAGACGGACATCAATTTCCATATTCTTTTCTGCCGCGACCTTGGCAAGCCGACGTCCGAGAAACGCGCGGTATTTGCCCCATAGTTCGCGATGTAATGCCATAATCTCCGGAACAATCCAGGCGGCACTGTTGTAGTGAATATGAACCTGTTGATATCCGCGTCCGTGGAAAAATGGCCCACAGGCAACAAAGTATAGCGTATCGAAATTCCCAGTCTTCACCGATGATACAAGGTGCCGGTAATAATCGTCCCCATTTTGAAGGTAATAGCGATGTGCTGCGGTCAGCAAATCTTCCTTGCTGTCAAAATAGTGGTTTATCAATCCACGTGAAAAACCAGATTCCTCACTGATCGTGTTGATCGTCGAATTCAGATAGCCATGTTTGACTATTGAATTCAGCGTCGCAAGGATCAGATCCTGTCGCCTGATTTCGTTGGTTTGCCTCTTTTTGACAGCTTTCCGCATTCTTTACCTTCTCGAAGGCCGATGACTAACGGCGACACTTACTATTGATACGGTCTCAACAGATCCTTTGCGATAATATCCTGATGGACCTCGGAGGTACCTTCCCAGATACGTTCGATACGCGCATCTCGCCAGAACCGCTGGATGGGGAATTCCTCCATAACGCCCATGCCACCAAAGATTTGCACGGCATCATCCGCAACCCGGAACACCATTTCCGAGCACCAGTAATTCACCATTGACGCTTCAGTGCGGTTCATCGTCTGATTCTCAATTTTCCACGCGGCTTCTTTCACCATAAGATCACCGAGCTTTATATCAACCGCCATATTGGCAACCTTGAAACCGACCCCCTGGAATTCACCAATCGTTTTGCCAAACGCCTTGCGGGTTCCGGCCCACTCCTTGGTCATTTCGAAGATGCGTTCAGAACGACCGACACAATGGGCGGCCAAAGCAACCCGGCCATCGTAGAGCCACTCATTGGCAGTATCGAAGCCCTTGCCCTCTTCGCCCAGAATATCATCGCTATGAACGCGAACATCTTCGAGATAGACCATCGTCGGATTATAGCCGCGGGTGACGATCGACTTCATCGGCTCGACACGCAGTCCCGGCAGAGTTTTGTCGAGGAGAAACGCCGTAAAACGCTTGCGTGGTCCACGTGGTGTTTCATCCACGCCGGTAACGGCAATGAGAACGATGAAATCGGCGATATCGGCGTGAGAGATAAACTGTTTCACCCCGTTGATGACCCAGTGATCCCCATCGCGCACGGCCTTGGTCGTGATGCCGCGAGCGTCCGAGCCCGCGCCAGGTTCCGTGAGCGCGAAGGCATCCTTACGTTCGCCACGGATGGCTGGCTTCAGATATTTTTCAATCTGGTCGCCCTTGCATTTGAAGAGGATGCCGGTAACGCCACGGTTCATGCACATGGTGAGCGCGGCACTCGATTTACCAAGCACGCGTTCAGCCTGCATCTTGGTCTGCTTGTCGAGACCCGGGCCGCCCCATTCCTCCGGCAGGTTCATACCGGCAAAACCCGCCTGGATCGATTTTTGCTGAATGTCCTGTTTGATTTCCTCAGGAACGTAGCGAAGTTCCTCAACGAGATTCTCGTGCGGATAAAGTTCCCGCTTGCAGAACTCTTCCAATGAATCGATGAGCGCCTGTTGTTCGAAACTTAATGCAAAATCCATGGTGTTCCCCCTTTACGCGCCGATGAAATTCGGTGCGCGGCGCTCATTGGCAGCAGCCAGGCCTTCTTTATGATCTTGTGTATGTCCGCATACCTTGCCCGCCGCTACTTCTTCCAGCTGTTGATCGGAAAGGCTGCGCGTATGGGCGCTGTTCAGCAATTTCTTGGTCTGCGCGATGGCGACAGTCGGCCCGCTTGCCAGTTGCCGGGCGAAGGCCAGCGTGTCCTGCCACAAATTATCCGAACTGCTGACGTGGCTGACGAGCCGGTTTTGAAGCGCGACTTGGGCGGTCCATAATTCGCCCGTATAAGCAAAACGCTTTGCCGCATCGAGACCGATCACGCGCGGCATCAACCAGGTTCCGCCACAGTCCGGATTGTAGCCGACATTGGTATAGGAACAGATGAACTTGGCCTTTTCGGATGCGTAGCGGAAGTCGCACGCCAAAGCCATATCGAGACCCGCACCAACGGCTGCACCGTCGATCATGGCGATAACGGGTTTGGGCATTTCATGGACCTGCTGGACCAGTCGCAGCGACTCCTCGACCCAGTTCATGTCCGGCCAATCCGTTCTGCCCGCCGCCCATTCCTTCACGTCTGCACCGGCTGAAAAGGCGCCACCGCGTCCAGCCAGAATAAGGGTGCGGAGAGTTTGATCAGCAGCCGCTTCCTTTAGTGCCTTGCGCAGTTCTATGGTGATCCCCATACCGAGCGCATTGCGCGCCTCCGGCCGGTTGAGCGCAATAACGCCCACCGCGTCATGACGTTCAATTTCCAAAAATTTGTACATAGCTCTCCCTTTCTGCCCAGCCACAAGGATTGCGCAGTCTCAATTGTCATTCAGTTATTGGTTCAACGTCCGCGCCAGCGCGGCGGTCGTTTTTCGAGGAAGGCTTTTTGGCCTTCGATCATATCCTCCGAGGACAGCATGGCGGCAAAGGTGGACAGTTCTGGATTGTCACCAGCTCGCAATTTCATGGCGTCGCGGTCCGACATGCCATCCACGGCACGCAACGCTTCTTTCAACGCCTGTTGTGCCAGCGGTGCAGACACCGCAATTTTCCGGGCTATCTCCAATGCCATCGGCATAAGATTTTCTCGTGACGAGGTGCAGTAAACCAAACCCCAACGCTGCGCTTCTTGTGCACTCATGCGTTCGCCGGTCCAGATCATCGCGGTTGCCACATAATAAGGAATACGGCGCGGCAGGCGTTGCAGTCCCCCACCATCGGGCAGCAGTCCCCGCTCAAGCTCGGGCAACTGGATAAAGGCGTCATCCGCCATCAGCAGAATATCGCAAGCCAATGATATTTCGAGACCACCGCCAATGGCCGGAGCGTTGATAGCAGCGATCAGCGGCTTTCTGAGCGACCAAAGTGTTGTGATGCCGCCGAAACCGCCTTCCTTTGCGCCTTCGGTGCTCGCACCACGGTTCTGATCCGTTCCTTCCTTGAAATCATAGCCGGCTGAAAAGGCACGCTCTGACCCGCTCGACAGAATACCGACGCGCAGATCGGAATCGTTTTGCAGATAGAGCGCTGCCTTCTCCAAATTGCGGCTTAGACTGCGACAAATCGCATTGACCTTTGGCTTGACCATACGGATCTCAAGTACGGATCCGTGTCTCTCAAGGTGGACAAAGCCATCCATTTCTCGGTTAAGTTCTGCAATCATATCAACCACCGTTCTTTGCTGCCCGCTGGCTGTAAATGTGCAGCAGGAGCGGCGGTAGCGATGTGACAATCAGCATGAGTGTTGAAACCGCCGCCAATGTGGGATCGAGATCATCGCGCAGCGTGGAGAAGGTAACGCGCGGTAATGTCGACATTGGCCCCGATGCCACCATCAGCGAAATAATCAATTCGTCGAAAGAGATCAGGAATGACAGCAGCATCGAGGTCGCGACTGAAAGCTTGAGCTGAGGCAAAGTCACAGTCAGAAAGGCTTTCAGTCGATTGGCACCTAGACTGCGTGCTACCATTTCCTGCGATGAGTCATAACTGCTGAAACCGGCCAGCATGGTCAGGATTACGAACGGCATCGCAACCACGGAATGGCCGAGGATCATGCCCCAAATGGTGTTCAGCAGCATTCCGATCTTTGCGTAGACAAAGAAAATGCCGACAGCGATCAGGATCGACGGTACGGCAAGTGGCGCAACCAGCACCGTCTTTAAAAAACCTTGAACGGCGATGCGTCCCTGATTAAGAGCGTAGGATGCCGCCACGCCGGTAACAGTCGCAACGATCATGGTTCCAAATGCGACCCGCAGCGATACCCAGAGCGAGCTGATCCACTTTTCCTGACCAAAAAATGAAGCATACCAGCGTGTAGACCAGCCTGCTGGCGGGAAAACCAGTGATGTCGTTGAACTGAACGAGACCGGAATGACGATCAGGGTCGGAACGATCAGGAAAAACAGTACCAGTCCGACGAGAACGTAGAGCCAGAGACGTGCACGGTGAGAAACGTGAGCTTCCATCATACCACCTATCGATCCGACGACAGCCGGCGCACCAGCACCAGACTGATCCACAAACAAAGAGCCGTCATTGCCAGGAGCAACACAGCAAGAGCAGCTGCAGGGCCCCATGTCGGGTAAAGCGAAATCATCTCCTCAATACGCTGCGCAATCATCTTCACCTTGCCACCGCCGAGCAGTGCGGGCGTGATGTAAAAGCCGAGGCACATGACGAACACCATTATGGCGCCAGCGACCAATCCGGGCATGGAAAGCGGAAAGAAGATACGCAGGAACGCATGCGTCGGCGACGACCCCACATTGGCGGCAGCGCGCATCAGATTAGAGTCGATGGCCTTCATCGATGCATAAAGCGGCAACACCAGAAACGGGATCATGATATGGACCATACCGATGACCACACCGGTAGTGTTGTTGACCAATGCCAGCGGCTGGTTGATCAAGCCAAGGCCTTGCAATGACTTGTTGACCACTCCGTTGCGCTGCAAAATGATCAACCATGAAAATGTGCGCACCAGCCCGGAAGTCCAGAAAGGCACCAGCACCGCCAACATCAGTAACCCCGCCCATTTGGGAGACAGGATGGACATCAGATAGGCAACCGGATAGCCGAGCAGCAGGCAGATAACGGTGACGATGAGCGCAATCTTGAAAGTATTGAGAAACATCTCGATGTAGACAGGTTCCGAAAAGAACAGTCGGAAATTGCCGAGACCATATTCTCCATTGACGTCGACAAAAGACATCGACAGCAACCACAACAGCGGTGCCACCATCAATATGCCAACAATAGCGAGCGCGGGGATGGTGAGACGCACCATCGACCAGCTTTCGTATTTTTGTTCGCGGTTCAGCGCGCGGCGGTTTTCATCCAGTTCGGCTTGCGTCACCGGCTTGGGGGCTGCAACAGGAAATGAGACAACAGCTTTTGTCATCATCAATCCTCCGCGCGTACAAGCCGCGCGTCCGCCCGTTCCAGACGCAGCGCCACGCGTTCACCAACCTTTGGCACTGCCCGCAGATTTTCCGAGCGGTTGGCAATCCGTGTGAATACCTTATGGCCACCATCCAGCATGACCTCGAAAAGCAGGCATTCACCCTGGTAGATGGCCGTGACGACCTGACCGGAAAACAGGTTTGCTCCCGAAGCGCGCGCCGCTGCTTCATCTGTTGCGAAACGCAAACGCTCGGGGCGCATGCTCAGCAACATGTCGTCGTACAGTTCACCAACATCATCCGGCAAGTTCACGCCCTGATCGCCATAACCGACACCTGCGTTTGTGCGCCGGAGCGGCAGAAAACTGGTTTCACCAATGAATTCAGCCACAAAGCGGCTTTCCGGGTGTTCATAAAGATCGGCCGGCGACGCGATCTGGGCCAGTTTGCCCTTCGAAAATACGGCAATCCGGTCCGACATTGTGAGCGCTTCACGCTGATCATGCGTGACGGAAATAGTCGTCATGTCCAAACGGTCGTGTAGTTTGCGGATTTCGATCTGCATCGTTTCCCGCAGTTGCTTGTCAAGCGCCGACAAGGGTTCATCCATCAGCAGAATGCGCGGTTCGAACACGATAGCGCGCGCAAGCGCTATACGCTGGCGCTGACCACCAGACAATTCAGTGATCTTACGCTCGCCATAGCCACCAAGTTGCACCAGATCGAGTACTTTCTTGACCCGTTCCTCGATTTCAGCACGGCCGATCTTACGCAAACGCAGCGGATAAGCGACATTCTCTAATACTGACATATGCGGGAACAAGGCATAGTTCTGAAAAACCATGCCAATATTGCGCTTATGGGGCGGAAGATGCACGATTTCCTTTGTGCCAATCTTGATCGAACCATCCGTCGGTCGGGAGAAACCCGCAATCATCATCAGAAGGCTTGTTTTTCCTGACCCGGAAGGGCCGAGCAATGTGAGAAATTCACCGGCTTTAATCGCCAGCGATACGTCGTCAACCGCCCGGACCGTGCCGTAATGTTTGGACAGTGCTTGGATCGTAACCGGCAAAGCCGTAGTCGAGGAGTGTTTCATCTCTGCTTTCCATCAGCGCACAACAGGACACCGCAGCATTGTCAGCTACAGATTGTAATCTTGGGCTCCATGAAGAAAATTCCCGGGTTGGAGGCCGAAGCCTCCAACCCTCCTGAACCGGCTATTGCATCATTGCCTTGTCCCACATGGTCTGGGCCTTTTCGTGATTTTCGGCCCAATACGGCATGTTGGTGATGAGCTGCTTCTTGAGATTCTCAGTGCTCGTGACAATGCCCGCCGCCTTGTCGGCTGGTACAAGCCCTTGTTTGAACGCATCTTGGTTCATCGGCCCATAGGCGATATAATTTGGCAGGTTGGCCTGATACTTTGGATCGAGCAGATGGTTGATCAGGCGCATTGCACCTTCTGGATTGGGAGAATTTTTGGGAATGACCAGGCATTCCACATCCATCACCGCGTCATCAAGCTTATAGGTATATGGTGCGCCTTCCTTGATGGCGGCATCAATACGCGCCGCCCAGATCGACAGCATATCGACCTCTTCGGAAGTTGCGAGCTGGGTCGCTTGCGCTCCGCTAGCCCACTGAACGCCTATATCCGGTTTCAAAGCGGACCATTTGGCCATCGCCCGTTCCATATCAATAGGATAAATCTTGTCCTTGGCCACACCGTCAGCCATTAGGGCAATTTCCATATTGGTCGCTGGCGAATTGCCCGAGATAGCACGACTGCCTGGGAACTTCTCGGTATCGAAGAAGTCGGTCCAGTTTTGTGGTCCCTTATCACCATAGACATTCTTGTTATAGGCAAGGACGGTCGTATAGGCGGTAAAGCCAACCCAATATTTTGTGCGTAAATGTTCAGGAATCCCGGCGGCATTGGGGATTTTGGAATAGTCGAGTGGCACCAGAAGATCGTCTTTGCCTGCCAAATCGCAAAGGCCGCCATAGAGTTCCGCCACATCGATATCGACCGCATTTGCGCGCACCTTGGTACGGATATCGCGGATACCACCGGCCAGGACATAATCGACAACGGTCATGCCATGATCCGCGGGCAAGTGGTCAAGAATGGCTTTACGCACACCTTCCTGATAAGCGCCTCCGTAGGACGCATAACTGACCTTTTCGTCAGCCACAGCCGAACCGGCTGCCATGGCAAGCACTGCACCCAGTATGAATGCCTTTTTCATTGTTCCTCCTCCCTATGCGGCTCAATAGCCGCGCCTTTTTGCATGCAACAACCGGCAAAGGTACTTCCTCCAAAGCACCTTATTCGGCATTCCGCTGACAAAAGTCAGTTGGAAAATGCGTGTAGCCCCCTTGTCATGGCAAGGCGGCAATCGCTGACAATGCGTTCGATAAGCTCCTGACAGCTTGGAATATCCTTGATCAACCCGAGCGTCTGACTTGCCCAGACAAGGCCGCTGTCGAGTTGGCCCGTTGTCAGCGCATGGCGACCACGGTCACCGGAAACCAGCGATCGAACATCTGTAAATTCCGCACCCCCCGGCCGCCCTTCGATAGCGATGACCTCATCGGAGACAGCATTCTTCAAAACACGTCCAGTGTTTTTGAATGTTCGAAAGATCAAATTGGTGTCGCGTTCGCCGGCATTAACCAGCGCCTGCTTGATATTGTCATGAATGGGCGCCTCTTTGGTGGCACAAAAACGCGTACCCATGTTCACGCCTTCGGCACCGAGCATGAAAGCTGCCGCCATGCCCTCACCGGTGCCGATACCGCCCGACGCGATCAACGGAATTTTCACCTGCGCGGCTGCAGCGGCAAAAAGAACCAAACCACCGATATCATCTTCACCTGGGTGTCCCGCCGCTTCAAATCCATCGATAGAAATGGCATCGACACCAGCGCGTTCGGCTGACAGGGCATGACGTACGGCCGTGCATTTGTGAACCACAACAGCATCGGCCGCCTTAATCTTCTCAATGAACTCTTTTGGGCTGCGTCCTGCTGTTTCGATTACCTTGACACCCGACCCAAGCGCCGCATCAAGATATTCTTCATAAGGTGGGGGCGCTGTCGTGGGGAGAATCGTGAGATTGACCCCAAATGGTTTGTCTGTCATTTGCCGGCAACGAGCGATTTCTTCGCTTAGCGCTTTGGGACTAGGTTGTGTCAGCGCCGTCAGGATTCCAAGGCCGCCCGCACTCGATACAGCTGATGCAAGTTCGGCGCGACCTACCCATTGCATTCCACCTTGAATGATTGGGTATTTCGTTTTCAATAGCTCGGTTACTCGGGTCTTCACGCCCCACTCCCTGCTGCAATCAAATCTGATGATTAGATACTGAAATTCGCTGCAGATGAAGTCAAACAAAAAATTTGCTGAACGTCCAACTTTTTATTAACATGCAGATATTACACGATGATTTTCGTCGGAGCTCCATAAAGAGGGTCAATTGGAGGGGGAACATCATGAAGCCGCGAAAGATCACGCCATATCAAGGGCGTAGTCTAAGCCACCGCTCAGTATCGTCAAATTCACCAACCTCGGAGCAGCGTCTAAAAGTCCCGAATCTCGTCTCGGAGACAGCCGGTCTGATAGTTCAAGCGTGGTCTCCAGAGCGGCAACCTGTCGCGGTCATGGCGCTTCGGCATGTATAATGTACCGACCGCGATAACTGATCTTGACGCGATGGCCCTTCACAACTGTAAGCACAGTCCTCGCGAATATTTTCAGTTCGCGACTGACTTGGAGGAAGCAGCATGATCCCACTGCGTTTCCTTGGCGCTGCCGTTCTTTGCACAAGCAGTCTTGCTTTTACCCTAAATGATACGACGACCAAGTTTCTCATCGGCGACTATGATGTGTCATCGATCATTTTGATCCGCGGCTTGATGGCCTTGCCGATTCTTTACCTGTTTCATGTGCGGACAACCGGACGAAGCAAGATATGGTCGGCCAGAATTGGGCTTCATGCGTTGCGGGGAGCTTTTGGCTTGATCGCCGCCTATTTATACATCGCTTCCCTGAAAACCCTGACTGTGGCCGAGGCTACAGTCATTCTCTTTATGACACCTGTCATTATCACCGCGATGTCCCATTTTCTGCTCAAGGAGAATGTCAGCCTTCGCACATGGCTGTCGATCTTTTTCTGCTTCCTCGGCGTGGTTGTGGCGATCAATCCACGGGCATCCAACTTCAGTTACGCTATGGGATTGGCTGGTACATCGAGCGTGTTTTACGCCATCAACGCTATCAGTTCGCGATGGATTCCGCCCGAAGACAACCTGTGGACGATCTCGTTTTTCGGCGCGTTCTTTTCGGCGCTATTTGTCGCCCCGTTCGCCATTGAGCATTGGCGTGGACTACAAGTCCCACACCTTGCCCAGTTTGGTGCTGCGGCAACATTCTCCAGCATGGGCATAGGTTTAAGCGCCATCGCCTACCGCATGACATCACCTGCCCTCCTCGCCCCCTTCGGTTATTCGGGGCTGATCTGGTCGATTACGGTCACCTGGCTGTTTTGGGGCATTCATCCGAGTCTCAACGCTATTCTAGGCACGCTCATCATTCTGGGCAGCGTCACACTGACCATAAAAACCAACCGCATCGATCCGCAACCGAATCTACAGAACTGTATCAAGGGACCCACCAATGACGACCCCAATCCTTGTCGATCTGAATAAAGAAACCGGTGTCAGCACCATCACATTCAACCGCCCGGAAAAATACAACGCTATCGACGAGGCGATGGCAGCAGCCTTTCATGAGGCCGTGCAAGCCATTGCATCGGACAAGGGCATACGTTGCGTCGTTCTCAAAGGCGCGGGCAAAGCATTTATGGCGGGTGGAGATGTGGCAGCTTTTGCAGCCGACCCTGATCGGGCTGATCTTGTCTTGCAGCGCATACTGCGCCACATGCACCCAGCTTTATTAATCCTGCAGCAATTGCCTGCTCCTGTCATCGCGGCAGTACACGGACCCGCAGCTGGCGCAGGATTGAGCCTGGTCCTGTCGGCAGATTATGCCATCTGCAGTCAATTAGCAGAGTTCATTCTTGCCTATGATCGACTGGCGACGGTGCCCGATTGCGGCGGCACCTGGTATCTTCGGCAAAAGCTGGGGCCGCGTGCTGCTTTATCCCTTATGCTCAAGGGAGGCAAACTCAACGCCAGTCAGGCCAGAGAAATCGGGATTGTCAACGACGTGGTTGAGGATAGCAGTTATCACGAACAGCTTGCTGCCCTGATACAAAAAATTGCCACTGGCCCAACGCGAGCCTTTGGACTGTTCAAGCAACTGCTCGCCGCCGATCTTTCGTTGGCGGCTCAACTTGAGGCAGAAAAGGCGGCCTTCATGGAAGCTACCTATACGCAGGATTTTCAGGCCGCCATCCGCAACTTCCCGAATAAGCAACCGGTGCAATTTCTCGGATACTGAAACGAGATCGTGCCCGGCGGGGACTGATTTAGCAAAGCCCCACTCTACAAAGCCAAGCAATTACCAGAGAGGAAATATCGTGCTCCAATCCGACCAGAACACCAATTACATCGTAAAGACTGACCTTTATATCAATGGCGCTTGGGTCGAACCTTTCAGAACCGACACCATTGCCATCGTCAATCCTGCCAACGAACAGCCTTATGCAACAATTTCAGCAGGCTCCGCTCAGGATGTTGATCGAGCGGTTGCGGCCGCCCGTTCTGCGTTCTCTTCCTGGAGTGAAACTCCGGTTACGGAGCGCATCCGCTTCTTGCGCAAAATCGCAGAAATATATGAGGCGCGCCTGGAAGATATGGCTAAAACCATTTCGCTGGAAATGGGTGCGCCGATCACCATGGCCCGTGATCAACAGGCCGCGGCAGGCTTGTATCACATCAACGCTTTCATCCAGGCACTGGAAAACTTCAAATTTGAAGAAAGACGAACAGATAATTCCGGCGAGATCATCGTGCGCGAACCAATCGGTGTCTGCGGTCTGATTACTCCATGGAATTGGCCGATGAACCAGATCGCTTTGAAAGTTATTCCAGCTATCGCAGTCGGCTGCACGGTAGTTTTGAAACCATCTGAAATAGCGCCCATGTCAGCGATGCTCTTTGCCGAAATTCTGCATGAAGCGGAGCTTCCAAAAGGCGTATTCAACCTTGTCAACGGCGAAGGTTTGGTCGTGGGCGAAGCCATGTCGCGCCACGCAGACATTGACATGATGTCTTTCACTGGCTCAACCCGTGCGGGCACAGCAGTCGCACGCGGCGCCGCAGATACGGTCAAGCGTGTATCACTCGAGCTCGGAGGAAAATCACCCAATCTGATTTTCGCCGACAGCGAGGTAGAAAGCGCGGTGGAGCGAGCCATCACAGAATGCTTCAACAATACCGGTCAATCGTGCAATGCACCTACCCGGTTGCTGGTAGAGAATACGGTTTACAATCAAGTTGTTCAGCTCGCCGCTAATGCCGTCAATCAGACCCGGGTCGGTGATCCATCTCGTGAAGGAGATCATCTTGGGCCGCTGTCATCGAAAGCTCATTTTGACAAAGTTCAAGGACTGATCCAGACAGGCATCAATGAAGGTGCACGTCTGGTAGCAGGTGGCCTCGGTCATCCGGACGGGCTCGACGCCGGGAACTTCGTGCGTCCGACCATATTTGCTGATGTCCGGAACGATATGACGATTGCGCGCGAAGAGATATTTGGTCCCGTACTCGTCATCATCCCGTTTGCCGACGAAGAGGACGCCATCACTATCTCGAATGACACCCCCTACGGTTTATCCGCTTATGTTCAAACCGGATCGGCTGAACGCGCCAAACGCGTCGCGCGAAAGCTTCGCGCCGGCATGGTGCATATCAACGGCTCTTCGCTCGGTTCCGGCAGTCCGTTCGGCGGTTACAAACAATCCGGCAACGGCCGTGAAGGCGGGAAATGGGGGCTGGAAGATTTTACGGAGGTTAAGGTAATATCCGGCTGAACGGATGCGGACAAATTTAAAGCGCGGCGAGTTCAATGTATGTCTGTTGAAAATTAGTCCATAATTCGACTGCCAATTCAAGAAACTTTCCGATTGACGACTGGTACTTTCTTGCCGTGCTCTAAAATGACTTACAACGCCGTTCTGGCATAAATTGCCGTTGTCAATCATGTGGTGGACCGAAAGCAGCGTTGTCACAGTTCGAAACTGGATAGTTCAGTCCTTCAGTACCGGTCGCGGTGAGAAACCTATCGGCGTGCCCCTTCGTTCCCCAAAAGTAAAACACCCGCCGCGGGAGGAGCGACGGGTGTTTATGGGAAAGACCAGATCTTGGGAGGAGGACGTCTGGTCTTTGACCGCTGAGGGCTTTGGGAGGAACGGCCTCAGCGATATTCAGGATTGATTAGCGGTGAGCGGCTTGACGGGCAACGGATGGGATTTCCGAAGCCACGATGCCCAAATCGTTCAATTCACGTGCATTCAGGCGGCTCAGTTCATTTACCGTGTTACGGTAACGGCGCCAGTTGCTATACGAGCGGATCAGGTTCATTTCTCTCTCCTCAAAAATTCTCTCTTTGTCTTGCAAACTGCATATAGGTCTGAGCTAGCGCGGACAGAAGCACCAGATTCGCATGGCTGCCATGCCAATAAGATGGGTAAAGGCGTAAGTTCCCATATGTACGCAGCAACGCCGAGCGAGAGCTCTCGGTTTGTGTTCACCCTGATTTCTTGCCTGAGAAAACGGCCGAAACGAATATTTAACTATAATCCAGCGAATACTTATCAAGTCCAATCAAGGCTTATGATATGTCGCACTTCGCTCCTTTATCTAAATTCATATTGAGTACCGTTGTATTTTCCAGCGTGCTTGTCGGTCCGGGCAAAGCAGCAACGCTCTTTCTTGAACATGGGATAGTGCGACAATCTTTCGAACAGCACCGACGCCAATCCATGCCGTCTTCCTCAATTGACCGATCGATCAATGGACTGCTTTTGCAGGTAAAAGATATCCGACCACCCGCATTAGTGGGGCCAACTGCACCGATCGAAGCCGAACTGGACCAGATGACCACCGGCAGCATCAACCGCACACACCCAGCTCGTCAGGAAATTTCTTCGACCTATGTTCCAACTGCCGACGACATGGCGCCCGCGATAGAAATGCCAAGAGGCGTTGGTTCCAAAGAACAGATTGCAGCCTATCAGATCATGTTGGACAGGGCAGGCGCGTCGCCCGGCGCAATCGATGGGCGTTCTGGCAGTAATGTCGACAAGGCTGCTGCGGCTTTTGGCGAAATCACGGGTCGATTTATCAATCCAGCCGATCCGAGCACTATTCAGGCCGAGCTAGAGAATACCGGCGGACCAGCTTTCAAGGATTACCTCATCACCAATGAAGACGTTGGCAGGCAATTTGTGGCAGAAATCCCCGCTGATTACGCGTTGAAAGCCCAATTGCCAGCAATGGCTTATACATCGGTCACGGAAATGCTTGGCGAGCGGTTTCAAATCGATGAGGGGTTCCTCAAAGAGATCAATCCAGGCGTGAACTTCAATCAACCTGGCTCGATCATCAAAGTTCCAAATCTCGGCAAAGCCAAACGCACGCCGATTGCCCATATCATAGCAGATAAGGGTCGCAAACAGGTTCGGGGCTATGGCCTAGATGGAAAGCTGAAGGTAGCTTATCCGTCCACGATCGGCTCTTCGGACACCCCCTCCCCTTCAGGCACAGTCCAGGTCAAACGAATAGCGATCAATCCGAATTATACCTACAATCCCAGGATCAATTTCAAACAAGGCGCCAATGAAGGCGTTCTGACCATTCCGCCTGGTCCAAACGGTCCCGTCGGTACGGTATGGATTGCGCTTTCCAAACCCACTTACGGTATTCATGGTACCCCTGACCCTTCACGCATCGGCAAAACATCGAGCCATGGCTGCGTGCGTCTTACAAACTGGGATGCAGAAGAACTCGCAAAAATCGTCAAGGCTGGCGTCGAGGTGGTTTTTACGGAATGAACGCAGATCGCCATCTAATTGACGTGTGGAGATTAAAGAAAAGTCGAAGCTAGATCTCTATTGACTCAAATTCCCCCAAACAGAAGCTGGTTGGAAGGGAGGCTTTGGGCTTGCCTTGGTGCGTTGAACAGCCCAAATATTTTCTCTAGTTTTCGTATATGTCTATGCGAGACTTCAAATGCGTTATTAAGCCCTTTTTGGGCACGATAGCCTGTCTCCGGCGAAAGCCTTCGAACTGGCTTAAGCAGCTTCGCAGTTTATCGGTCACAACAACTCTCTGCTTACCAAACCGTGCCATAAGACTACGCAGGAAACTGCTGTACTGCCTTCGCATTTTGGCGAGCAGATCTTCGCATTTGAGATGCTCAGCGCAAATCGATGATAAGCCCGGACCGCATATGCAACAATTTTACGAGCGAAGCGAAAGCCTTTAAGGCGTGGCATGGGGGACAGAGTATTCATTCAACTCAAATAGCCCGATCACAATCCGCAAACAACTTGGCAAAATCACGATAAATAGTTCGGCATCCGCGGCCTGATAAGCCCTTCCCATTCCACATCGTATGTGAAACCAATTCATGAATGGATGCACATGGATGTGTTGTGGTGTTAATCAGCCGTCGCTTGCGCGGGCGACGAGCGTCACGACTGCTTTAGGCACAAACCGTCATTGCGATACTAATATTCTCGCGTCTTGGATGGCATGGGAAGCCGACGGGCAAGTTTTAGCGTGAAAGAAAGGTAGCTGCCATTGGGTTTGGTAGCGCAGACATGGTCTGCATTATGGGCCATATATTAGTGGCGAAATCAACACCCTGCGACCAAGCGCAGCGATAGCAGCTTAGTTCAATCCCGAATCCGGTTAACTGCGACACGCATTATCAGCAATAGCCCATCCTACATCATCCCAATGATGTTCCGCAACTAAACAATTAGAATATAGATCGGCGCGGTTATCCCGCGCCGACCATCAGGTGATCCAGTTTACAATGCTGATTTGTAGACGTTGCCGTCCTTCATCACGAAACCCACATCGCGCATCTGCTCTATATTCTCGAGAGGGTTCGCTTTCACCGCGATGATGTCGGCAAACTTTCCTGTTGCAATCGTGCCGATTTGGTCGCTCATATCAATGTGATCGGCTGCATTCACAGTTGCCGAGGTCAGCGCCTCCTGTGGTGTCATGCCTGCTTCGACCATTAGCACCAGTTCGGTTGCGTTGTCGCCGTGAACAGACACACCACTATCGGTGCCAAATGCAATCTTGACGCCCGCAGCATGTGCCTTGCGCAACATATCAAGCATCAGAGGACCTGCTTCCAGTGATTTGATACGTTGGGGCTCGGTCATCCATTTTGCGTCTTTCGCAGTCTTAGCCACAAAATCACCAGCCATCACGGTCGGTACCAGATACGCGTCCTTCTCCTTGAAAAGGGCAATAGAACTGTCGTCCAGATAGGTACCGTGCTCGATCGACAAGACACCGGAAGACAGAGACGTATTAATCCCATCAAGGCCGTGCGCATGCGCCGTCACCTTGCGCCCCATGCTCCGAGCGGCGTCAACGATGGCTTCTATTTCAGGACTGGTGAATTGCTGATTAAAACCCGCCAACGTGTTCGACAATACGCCGCCGGTCGCGGTGATCTTGATGATATCGGCACCCTTTCGGATCTGCTCGCGGGCTGCGCGGCGGCAGTCATCGGCCCCGTTGCAAATCGAATCCTTGTGCAAGGCCTCCGCCACATCGTCGTTGTAGCCCTGGCGGCCGTCACCGTGACCGCCACTGACCGAAACGGAATAGCCTGCAGCGCGAATGCGGGGCAACGGCAATTCGTTTCTTTTCGAAGCATCCCTCAACGCAAAGATCGCATCAGAACCACTGGCACCCAGATCTTGAATGGTTGTGAACCCAGCCTCGAGTGTGCGTTTGCCATGCGCCGCCCCTTGCATTGCCCAGTCCGCATCGGAGTTTTCGACCCGTTTCAACCTCGCATCCGGTGCAAGCTGGGAGGTGATGTGCACGTGACTATCGATCATGCCCGGCATCACGAATGCTTTGCTGAGATCGACGATCTCAGCACCGTCACGCTTAACAAATCCAGCTTCGATACCTTCGATCTTGTTACCTTTGATGATGATCGACTGTTCCGTCAACGGTCCCTTGGTTGCATCAGCAAGAAGTGTTCCAGCATGGATGATGGTTGTATTGGCCTCTTCCTGCGAGAATGCTGGATTCACCAAAGCGCTCGTCAATAGAAGACCGTATAGCAGGTTGCCTTTCAATGACATCTCTCCTTCAATGTAATCAAAACGATTTCATTCGAGCATCATAGTGACGTAGCGTCAACACTTTAGTTGAAGTAAAAATTAATAATAAAAATACTTATAGAAATTGGTTTCATAACAATTTCTTATGAAATATTCAAAAATACTTATATCAAAGAATGATTTTACACCTAAGAGAGACTAACGAATTGGTTGCAAGGCAAAATGACCGTTGTCGAATGATTTGAGAATTTTCTGGCTGTTGAAGAATCGAGTTCCTGGAGCGCGGGTCAAGAAGCGCTTCAAATCAGCATGAAATGTGCAAATATTCATATCAATACATGATCCACTCTACCGTCGTCATTTCTCCCCACAACCAAATCAATGCCGATAATCATCATGAAATGCGACAAGTTACCACCAATACATAACGCAAAGCGAAACCATAACTAGTTATATAATAGGGAACCTCGGGAGGGAAAGGACCACTTTCATTGCCTTCATTGTCACCGTTACTCGAACTGACTACGTGGCCACCATTATTACCACCACTGCTACTCCCGCCATCGCCTCCATTGTTATCGGGATCATAGGGATCAACCACACGGTATTGCTTGGATTGAACCGCCGCCGAGCAATTCCAGCACAAAGCCAACAACACCTCTCGAGCCCATTGTCGCAAGGATAGAATTACTCAAACCATGTGCTCTCAATTCTGTCACGCTTGATCAGGGCTCACGTTTCTGTCTCCACGCAGAAGATGTCATGAAGGGAGGCGACTAGTTGCGCCGCCTTGTCTTCTGTGAGCCGATAGAAAATCTGCTTTCCATCCCGTCGCGTCTCGACGATTCCGGAGCTGCGCAGCACCGTCAAGTGCTGCGACAGATGCGGTTGATGAACGTCATTTTTTTCTTCCAGCTCCCCCACGGAATATTCGCCTTCCACCAGACAGCAAACGATCATCAGACGCGCTGGATGGGAGAGTGTCTTTAGCAGGTCTGCCACTTCTCCCGCGCGCAAGGAAAGATCTGACGGAGATAACCCGGCCTTCAGTATTGCCGTTTTGCCCGCGGTCATTCCCATACAGCTCCTTCCAATGCATCCAGTGGGAACTTCAGGTAGCGCTTGCCGTTTGCTTCCGGCTCAGGCAAGCGCCCACCGCATATGTTCACCTGCAGGGCATGCAAGATAAGCTTTGGCATTGGCAGCATTTTATCGCGCTTGGTCCTTAGGACAACGAAGGCCTCTTCCGATCCGCCCGCTAGGTGCGGATTGTACTTCTTTTGATCAGCCACGGTGCTTTCCCAACGCGGTGCACGGCCTCGCGGCTGGTAATCATGGCCAGCGAATATCCTCGTCTCGTCGGGAAGTGCGAGGATTTCCTGAATCGACTTCCATAAAACTCTCGCATCGCCGCCGGGAAAATCGGCGCGTGCCGTACCACTGTCAGGCATGAAGATTGTGTCGTGCACAAATGCGGCGTCACCAACCACGAAAGTGATTGAGGCGAGCGTATGCCCCGGTGAGAACATGACCCTGGCATCAATGGAACCGACCTTGAATGCCTCACCATCGGCAAACAGCCGGCTCCATTGCGTGCCATCGGCGGCAAGTTCAGGCCAATTATATATCCCCTTCCACAGCTTCTGAACGTCGATTACATGCTCGCCTATCGCAGTTTTTGCTCCGGTTTTCCCCTTTAGATACTGAGCTGCAGAAAAATGGTCGGCATGTGGATGGGTGTCGAGAATCCATTCGACAGTCAGATTGCTATCGCGAACGTAATCGAGAATTACATCCGCATTGATAGTCGCCGTAGACCCCGACTTCTCGTCAAAGTCGAGAACCGGATCTACTATTGCGCACATACCGGTTGCCGGATCGGACACCACGTACTGAACGCTACAAGTCCGCCTGTCGAAAAATCCTTTCACCTGCGGGCGACGGTCAGCAAAGCGTTTAAGCCATGTTGCGGCAACACTGGTATCAAAGCCGTGCCTGTGTCCGAACGATACGACTTCTTCGACAAACATACACCCGTCCAATACCTCACCGATAAGATGAAGGCTGAGCGAGCGCGTACCCGTCTTGCAATGAGCAAGCACGGGACCTTCAGATTTTCTGACCGCCGTCTGAAACGCACGCACGTCGGCTTCAGTGATCGTATTCATTGTGACCGGAATGAATACATAAGAGAGATCGCATCGGTGGGCCGCATCGCATTCAGCCTGGTTTCCAGGTTGGTCTGCATCCTCACCGTCGGGACGGTTGTTGACCAGCGTTTTGAAGCCACTTCGATCTAGTACCCTGAGCTCTTCCGGGCCTGGCTGCGACGATACCGACAGCTTCTCCGAGATTTTGGTGACGGGCATCTATGCCTCCAAATATACATTATATAATATACTATAATGTATATTATATGTGTCTTCAAGCCTTCGCCGCAAGGCGCCTTTTCATATCTTCCTAGAAACTTTATTGAAAAAGACAGAGTTCAATCGCAAGAGAAGACCGCCATATATCGAAAATCTCAGGTCGGCGCTGACACGTTGCTTCGTGTTATCTACAATGAGTCAGTCTGTTGAGAGCTTTGCGAAAGTGATCGCGAGACATCAATTATGGCCGCTCTGAGCCACTTGTGCGCGGGATCGTGTCGATATCGCACATGCCAAGCCAGTTCAACCGGGAAAGTTCCTAGATCGACTGGAGAGGGCAGTACTTTCAGGCGAGGATCGCGCTCAAGTGTTCGGCAGATCTGTAATGGCAAAGTCGCACAGTAATCGGTGACGGCAATCATCTCTGGGACGGCGAGGAAGTGTGTCACGGAGACGACAACTTCTCGCTTGAGGTTTTGCTTGCTCAGCGCCTGGAATAAACCAGCACGGATTCGACCTGGCGGAAGCACGTTCACGTGCTTCAACCTCTCGAACTGGTGCCGGGTAAGGCTCTCACCGACTTCTGGATGGTCTCTGCGAACCACACAGGCAAGGCTTTCGTCCATGAGATGCTGGACGACGAGATTGTCGGGAGGGGCAACGACCCTTCCAATGGCCATTGCGGTTGCTCCTGACGTAACTCCGGTCTCAGCGAGATCATTGCCGAATGGCGTCATTCGGAGTTTGATGCCAGGCGCTTGTTCACGCAGTCTCGCGACCAGCGCTGGCATCAAGACCAGTTCCACATAGCTGTTTGGCGCGACCAGAAACTGGCGATCCGCGCACCGCGCGTCAAAATCCTGCTGATGGACTACAACCTCATTCAGTTGCGCCAGTGCAGTTTCAATGGTTGGTGCGATCTCCACGGCAAGCTGCGTTGGTTTGATGCCGTATCGTTCGCGGATGAACAACGGATCACGGAGCATATAGCGAAGGCGATTGAGCGAGTTCGAGAGAGCGGGCTGCGTTATTCCTAGCCGAGCGGCGGCGCGCGTCACGCTGCGTTCTTCCATGAGTGCCACAAAAACTGGCAGTAAATTAAGATCGTATTTCATCAAGTTATATCGATGCCTGAATATCTAACATCGAGCAAGTAAATTTCTTAAATATCTCAATCGATGCCATGTTCTTTTCATCGAGAGGCCGATGCGGTTGTTCGAATATTCGTCAGGCACACTCAACGCCAAGCCAAATCAACGCAGCAACTTTAAAGGAAACGACGATGAAAGTTCTCATGGTACTGACTTCCCACGACAAGCTGGGGAACACCGGCAAAAAGACAGGTTTCTGGCTGGAAGAGCTGGCAGCCCCCTACTACGTCCTCCAGGATGCGGGGATCGAAATCACGCTCGCGTCGCCAAAAGGCGGCCAGCCTCCGCTTGATCCAAAGAGCGACGAGCTGGATTTCCAGACCGACCTCACGCGACGCTTCAAGGCCGACGAAGCAGCCAATGTTCAACTCGCGGAAACCGTGCGCCTGGACAGCGTCAATCAAAGGGATTTTGACGCTGTTTTCTATCCAGGCGGTCATGGACCGCTTTGGGATCTTGCTGAGGATCCGAACTCGATCAACTTGATTGAATCCTTCATCACAGCTGACAAGCCGCTCGCTCTTGTTTGCCATGCGCCCGGCACGCTCCGTCATGTGGTCAATCCCGATGGCACGCCATTCGTTCAGGGTCGCTACCTCACCGGATTCACCAATGGCGAAGAAGCAGCCGTCGGTCTCACAAATATCGTTCCATTTCTGGTCGAAGATGAGCTCATTGGCCTCGGCGCCGTATTCTCCAAGGTCAGAAACTGGGGCGTACACACCGTAGTCGATGGCCAACTTATTACCGGTCAAAGCCCCCACTCCTCGGCTGAAGCTGCAGAAGCCCTTGTAACCGCCTTGCACCCATCGCAAGGGCGGAAGAATTGTCGAACTTCCATAGCCCGCTGCGGTAGTGCCCCAGGGACGATCAATCGAAGGAGAATGAATATGAAAGTTTTTGTCATAGGAGTCACTGGCGGTGTCGGTCGACGTGTGGCCGACTTGCTGGTCGCACGAGGAGATCACGTTGATGGCCTCGTCAGGAGCTCTCACAAAGGTGAAGCGCTGGCCCAACAGGGAATCTCCACCACACCTGGAGACCTCGTTACAATGTCGGTCGATCAGCTTGCGGAAGCGCTTCGTGGTTTCGATGCGGTCGTTTTCGCTGCTGGCGCAGGCGGAAAAGACGGGCCAGAAGCGACGGATCAAGTCGACGGGGACGGACCAGCCAAGCTGGCAGCCTCGGCAAAGCTTGCCGACGTACGCCGCATGGTTCTTGTCTCCGTGTTCCCGGAGGCCTGGCGCGAACGCCACATGGACAGGGATTTCGAGCATTACATGGTCGCGAAAAAGCGTGCTGAAACGCAACTGGTGCTGACAGATCTCGATTGGGTCATTTTGCGCCCTTCAGCACTGACGAACGAGCCAGGCACGGGGCAGGTTGATCTCGGCCTCGCCAAGGTCCACGAGGAGGTCAGGCGCGACGACGTTGCCGCCACTGTTGTTGAAGTGCTGCGGCAGCCTAATGTCAACCGCATAATCCTGGAAGTAACCGGCGGTTCTAAACCGATTGAGGAAGCGGTCACAGCAATGAAGCCTGGCCGGATTAAGTAGACGATCAGGTGGCAGGCGACCGCAACGTCCTCCGCCGTCCGGTCCCTGGTTAACGTTCAGCACAAGGACGTCGCATATGTCCCACACCTCTTCTGCATAAACACCAGGGTCTGGCTGAGTATCGCACCGCCCAACCCATCAACTGCACCAACTAGAAATCAAGGAGCTACTACAATGGCTACAATCATCACTCAGGATGGCACCAACATCTTCTACAAGGACTGGGGCCCGAAGAATGCCCAGCCGATCGTCTTTCATCATGGCTGGCCGCTATCGTCCGATGACTGGGACAATCAGATGTTATTCTTTTTATCGCATGGGTATCGTGTCGTTGCGTTCGACAGGCGTGGCCATGGCCGCTCAGATCAGACTGATACCGGAAACGAGATGGACACCTATGCCGCCGATACGGCCGACGTCGTAAACGCACTCGATCTCAGGAACGCTGTTCATATCGGTCATTCGACCGGAGGCGGGGTGGTCGCGCGCTATGTCGCTCAAGCCGAGCCGGGACGCGTCGCCAAGGCGGTGCTGATTAGTGCGGTGACGCCGGTTATGCTCCAGTCGGCATCCAATCCGGAAGGAACACCCATGAAAGTATTCGACAGCTTCCGCGCCGCTCTGGTAGCAAACCGGGCCCAGTTTTTCCGCGACGTCCCGTCCGGCCCGTTCTACGGATTCAACCGTGATGGCGCGGAGATCAGCCAAGGACTGATCGACAATTGGTGGCGTCAGGGCATGGCGGGGAGTGCCAAGGCTCAGTACGATTCCATCAAAGCGTTTTCTGAAACGGACTTCACCGATGATCTGCACGCGATAGACATACCCGTGCTGATATTACACGGCGAAGATGATCAGATCGTTCCAATTGCTGCCTCTGCTCATAAAGCGGTCGGCCTTTTACAGAACGGAATCCTCAAGACCTATCCATATCTGTCGCATGGCCTGTTCGCAACGCATCCCGAACTGGTCAACACCGATCTGCTGGACTTCGTTCAGCGCTAAATGCGCGAACTAAGTATCTGTCGAAATTTTCCAGCCCGGAAGCGGAGTGACTTCCGGGCGTACTTATATGGCAAGTTTGACAAATATCTCGGACGGCGAGCCCCTGCTCAAGGATATTGCTATCACAGCAGATATCTACGCCAACATTAATGTAACAGTGTCCTCAATGGTGCTCAATACACCCATTCTGCCACATCAAGGCCTTCGAAAGGGCGTCTATCGCATCAGAACCCTAATACAGTCCCGGCAACCAATCCGACTTTCCAAAAATAAATTTATGTCTATTATCCGAAAGCTCATTTGTCGAATAAGAGGCCATAATGAAGCTCTATACCGTGGGGCTGGACACCGAGACAAACACGTTTTCTCCGATGCCGACGGGATTCGAAGCTTTCTCCGAGAATCTGATCGCTTATGGCGATGCGGTCCACCCGCCCCTTCTTACGTACTGAATACCTCGAATGCGATGGAAATGCTACTTTCCCCGCGCGGAATATTCAACCTAGTGAATAGAAGTCTGTCGGTAGACGGTACGAATGTTTCCCCGTCACATTGACGGATGCGTTTATCAAAATCGTCTTCGGCCTTTTCGAAATTGTGATTGCAACAACATACTTGGCATCCATTTCCCAGGCTCTCTTTCGGCTGTCCGAAGGATTACCATTTACCTGAGCATAATTATACAGTTCCGTGTTTTGAATTGCTTGAGGGGCCGCCTACTTATTCAGGCAGGACAATTTATATTGGTTTGGCAGAGCATCAGTCCTTTCGCGCCCAATCCTACGCCGTGTGGACGAATTGACTCAGGTATAAGTTTTCCGGTTCCAGACTTTCTCTCGACGTGATTCACATATTGCTGACGTGATTTGGAGGTCAGTAATGTGCACCAAGATGACAGAAAATGACTATGAACTGGCACTTGAGGTTTTTCGGACTTGTCTGCCAGCCGTTGGCGCGAAAGCTAAAAATGACCGCCTATTCCTTGAGGCGTTGCATTATTTCACCCTTCACAACATCTCATGGCGGGCTTTGCCTGAGCGGTTTGGTAACTGGAACAGCGTATGGAAGCGTTTTGACCGTTTAGGTAAAGCAGGTGTTTTCGAGGACTATTTTTCCATTTTGGCTGGGCTTGATGAAAGCGCTCATCTTATCGCTATGTTCGACAGCACCGTCATTCGCGCCCATGTATCTGCAGCAGGCGCTAAAGGGGGCAGGAAGGTCAAGCGCTCGGCCGGTCTCGTGGAGGGTTCGGAACCAAAATCCATCTGAAAACCGACCGAAATGGTCAGCCCCTTGGCTTTGAACTGACCGGAGGCGAAGCCTCCGATAGCAAACAGTTTAAAAGCCTCATGGACACGGGCCCTCAAGTCAGGCACCGCGCTATCATTGCTGACAAAGGCTATGATAGCGACGTTAATCGAGAGATTGCGCGAAAGGCTGGCGCTATCCCTGTGATCCCTTACAGATCAAACAGGCGTAATATTCCGAAGCATTTTGCCACGGCGCTTTATCGAGGTCGCGCACGTATCGAACAAATGATGGGGAAGCTCAAACGGTTCAAACGTGTCGCATTACGCTGCGAGAAAACAGCAAGAAACTTCCGATCCATCGTCGCAATCGCTTCTGCTTTCATCTTAATCAAATCCGTCCACACGGCCTAGGGAATACATATCCAAAATATTTTAGTCTTATTCTAGATGTTAGGAAACTTTGTTAAATACTGATATTGTTGTACTCCCTCTCTGCCGTGAGACCTAAAAATGACAAATCAAGCCTCCCCATTGACGATCGACGACATCACAATCGTCGATCAATCGAAGTTGAAAAAGGCTGTCACGGCCGCCGCCTTAGGTAACACCATGGAATGGTTCGACTTCGGCGTTTATGGTTTTGTGGCGTTCGCATTGGGTAAAGTCTTCTTTCCTGAAGTTTCTCCGGCGATTCAAACCATCGCAGCGCTAGCGACTTTCTCGGTGCCCTTTCTTATACGGCCACTCGGTGGGCTGTTTTTCGGCGTCATGGGCGATCGCTTTGGCCGCCAGAAAGTATTGTCGCTCACCATAATCATCATGGCAGCTAGCACATTCTGCATCGGGCTAATCCCCGGCTACAACAGTATTGGCATCCTTGCTCCTATCCTGCTATTATTGTGCAAACTGGCACAGGGCTTTTCCGTAGGCGGGGAGTATACAGGCGCGGCAATTTTTGTGGCGGAATATGCGCCTGACCGCCAGCGTGGTATACTCGGTAGTTGGCTCGATTTCGGTTCCATTGCAGGCTTCGTACTCGGTGCGGGTTTCGTGGTTCTTTTGCAGACCGTCTTGTCCGAAGCAGTGTTTTTGAGTTGGGGTTGGCGCGTACCTTTTCTAGTTGCGGCGCCGCTTGGACTTATAGGCCTTTATCTGCGTCACGCGGCTGAAGAAACTCCGGCATTCACTCAGCAATTGGAGCGCTTGGAGCAGGAAGATAAATCGGCACTACAAGACCGGCCGACAGTGCCATTTGCCGAGATATTCACCAAATATCGTAAATCCTTGCTGGTATGTATCGGTATCGTTCTGGTGACTAACACCACCTATTACATGCTTCTCACTTATTTGCCGACGTATCTGTCCAGTAACTTGGGCTATTCGGAAGATCATGGCGTGATGATAATCATCGCAGTGATGATAGGCATGCTTTTCGTACAGCCAATCATCGGTCTCACTAGCGACCGCATTGGTAGACGACCTTTCATTTTGATTGGCAGTATCGCCTTATTTGTGGCCGCCATTCCCGCATTCCTGATGATCGCTAGTGGCGAGTCAGCCCAAATCTTCCTTGGGCTGTTACTCCTAGCAATCGCGCTAAACTGCATGATCGGTGTGATGGCGGCAACATTACCAGCTCTATTCCCCGCCCGCATTCGATATAGCGCCCTGGCGAGTTCCTTCAATATAGCCATTATATTTGCGGGTCTCACTCCGACGCTGGCGGCGTGGCTAGTCGCAAGCACAGAAAACTTGCTCATGCCAGCATATTATCTGATGGGAGCGGCAGCAATTGGCATCTTTACCAGCCTATTCTTGCCCGAGACCGCCAACCGGCCGTTACGGGGCGACACCCCGAACGCTTCTAACCCGGCAGAGGCCAAAGTCCTACTACAGGAATCCTACGACATTATTGAAGGCCGTATTGAGGATATCGACGCTGAAATCGCCACGCTTGAGGCAAAGATTGCGCAACTAGTTGTGCAGCGTGAAAAATTGGCTGACCGTCACCCCAACATTCATTGATAGCGCTTGATGGGAGGAAACCGTAATCGCGAGGCTCATCAACCCGAATGATGGGATCTTGCACATCAATGCGAATGGCTGCGCTCGGACCGTCAATCTGATTAGCAGATGTATGTACGTAGTAATACGTGACATCAGTCGCAGTCATGTCGAGCGAGACCTTAGTAAAGGAAACGCTTGAAGTCTATCAGACAATCGCCCACCGCTCCGTCATTCTTGCCATCAGTGTCATAGTTACCGAAAGTACAACTGAGGCAGAAAAAATTGCGGGCGATATTCGCCACTTCCGCGTCGCTGGGGAAGGCCTACAGCCTTTCAATATCGGCAGCCACGAGCAAGCGCTTAAATATGTGAGGCACGCGGGCGCCACCCGATACACTATTGAAGAGCGCTCGCCCCGCGTAAACCGTGGCACAGAGGCACTCGTCATGCCGAGCTTCAGCGCCTGCATCATGAGTAAGGCATCGCTGAATTTGTCGTCGACTGCCCAGTTTCTGAAGATCGGCATCGGCTAAAAAACATTAAACTTCTCGCCGATGCCCGCCCGGCTATCGCCGCGTAACACGCCTCAAGTTTCCTCGCATCGGATTGTCAGCCGGCAATCCAAAGCAAGCTACGGGTGACCGTGCTCAGACGCCATCTCACTTCGTAGTATAGCCGCCATTGACGAGGATGGTCTGGCCAGTCATCCACCATCCGTCCGATACCATCAGACGCACCCACGGTATGATATCCGTGATGTCGGTGAGGCCGGTCCTGGAGAATTTCGACAGCGCCGCGGCAGATTGATGATAGGCAACTGCATCCGCGCCCTCAGCAGGGTAGAAGAATGGCGTATCCATCGGGCCCGGACCGATTGCATTGACAGATATACCGCGGTCGCCAAACTCCTTGGAAGCCGCGCGAGTGAAGTGTTCGACCGGTGCCTTCAGACCCTCATAGCTCGAATAGAACGGCGTATATGCACCCAAAAGCGAGGTGACAAGCGTTAGCACCTTGCCGTTGTCGTTAACGTGGCGGCCAGCTTCCTTGAGGAAGAAGAAGGCTGACTTTGAATTGACGGCAGCCATCTCGTCGTATTCGAGCTCGGTGATTTCCACCATCGGCTTCTTAAGCACTTTACCAACCGTGTTGATGGCGATGTCGAGGCATCCGATGGCTGTCACAGTGTCCGTAAAGAGCTTCTCCATTGCAGAAGCAGAGGTGAGATCGGACTGCAATAAGACGGCTTGCGCACCTGCAGCTTTTACTGCGGCCGCAGTCGCATCGGCATCGGCCTTGGTCGCGGCGCTGTTGTAGTGAATGGCAATCGCTTTTGCCCCCTGGTTTGCAAGATCGCTCGCGATCAACCCACCGAGATTCTTCGCCCCCCCAGCAATGAGGACGGTTTTGCCTTTGATTGAATGGTCGGTCATGAAAAGCCTCCTTGAACGTACGGCGACACAGCGCTGCCGCTTGCTGACTTAATCTATCGTCTGGAAAAACCCGATAAAGACTGCCATACTGACATCATATGTCGTATAATACGAACAATGGAGACGTATCAGCTGGATCGGATCGACCTCTTCCGCATATTTACCCGCGTGGTTGAAAGTTCGAGTTTCACCCGGGCCGCAGATAGTTTGGGGATGCCGCGCTCCTCCGTATCGACGGCTGTCGCAGCTCTTGAGAGCCGTGTAGGCGTACGCCTCCTTCACCGAACCACCAGAAGGGTTGCCCCCACACACGACGGAGCTGCGTTTTACGAGCGCTGTTCGCGGATCATTACCGATGTCGAGGAGACCGAGGACCTGTTCCGTCATGACAGTGCGAAGCCTTCCGGCAAGTTGCGCGTCGACGTGCCTGGACGGATCGGTCGTCTTATCGTCGCTCCGGAGCTTCCTTCTTTCCTCACCGATTATCCCGACATCGAGATCGTGCTTGGCGTCACCGACCGGACGGTCGATCTCATAGAAGAAAGTGTGGACTGTGCTCTGCGTGTCGGCCACTTGAACGATTCTGGATTGATCGCACGTACCATCGGAACTCTGCCCCTCGTCAATGTTGCAAGCGTTGACTATCTGGATCGTCACGGCGTACCGCAAACGCCTGACGATCTCGCGGAGCATTGGGCAGTGAACTATGCCTCCCCCTCAAGTGGCAAGGTAGAACCCTGGGAGTGGCAGACGATCGGCTCGGTGAAAACGATGCCAATGCGCAGCCATGTCACCGTCAATAACGCTGAAGCCTATATAGCGTGCTGCTTGTCCGGCATGGGTCTGATCCAGATCCCGATCTATGACGTGCGCCATCACATTGACACGGGCGAACTCGTTGAAGTGCTGCCTGATCACCGCGCCGAACCACTGCCGATGACCTTACTCTACCCCCACCGCCGACACCTTTCGCGTCGCATACAGGTCTTCGCTGACTGGTTGGATGCGCTCATGAAGCAAGCTATCGCTGGATGAGTGATTTGCCGGGATTGATCAGTCCCGGCATAGGGCTGCTAAGGGGTTTTTCCGCGCAGATGGCTCGACAAGAATCCCAGATTATCCTGTCCCAAATAAACTTCTCTGTCATATATGTAGGTCGGAGATCCTAAGACACCTTTTTCGGCAGCGGTCTCACGATCGTTTCGCCATTTTTCCTGAATCTCCTTGTCCTGTTCCGGGGACAGGAGATAGGTCCCGTTAAAACCTGCAGCGGCAACTACCGCACAGCGGACATCCGGTTGTACTATGTCCTTCGCTTCTTCCCAGAAAGCATGTTGCAGTGCCCGCGCAAGCTGTAACCAATTCTCCCCGTCAAGATCGGCAGCTATGACGAGAAAAGGCGCAGGAATCTGGTCCCCAAGCGCCAGTGATTTTCCACCAGCAAGGGTTTGCCGCGAAACCTCGCACACCGTTTCAGATCACGCGTGCCATAGGCGCGGCGCCCATTGGGTCGATTCCTGGCTAATATTCCGGCATTCTCCTCGATGATCGTGACCAGCTAAGGCTTGATCTCGACTAGATGCCTTGAGGCCAGCTCTTCCAGAGTATCCCGGCGGCGATCCTGCTCATTCATGTTGTTCATATATTTTCTGGAGCGGATAGCAATGGGTTTGCCAGCCTGTCTGAGTTGATTCTCAGCATCACATTGCAAGTTAGCTGTTCTGTTGGTCTGGCTTCCGTCGATGGTAATTCGCTCCGCCTGCCGTGGTGGGCCAGAGCCCTAAGCAGAAAGCGTTTGGCGGCTGTCAGATCACGGTCTCTACTGAAATAAACCTCTACCATATCGCCATTGTTTTCGATGGCGCCGTACAAAAACAACCATTCGCCTTTACATATATCTCATCGATGCTCCATTTCCTTGTCACCTGGCGCTTCTGTCGATTGATAACGCTCAAGCAGTTTCGGACTGAAATATAGGACCCAACGGTGCACTGTGAATGATCCAGCGGGATGCCGCACTCGGCCATCATTTTCTTCAGATTACGCAGGCTCAGATTGTAAGCCAGGTACCATTGAACACACAGAAGACTGACAAACTTATCAAAATGACGAACTTTAAACATCGGACTATCCAGCTTTTTGAAAGTTAGAAGCCTCATTGACGAAACATTTGCAACGGAACCGCAAGGAGATGTTGGAGGAATTTTCCCGAAGGCTCCCGGGGATTGCCAGTATTTTCATAGGTATTGTTGCCTTCCAATTATTCATCTCGCAATGACATTGTCTCTCTACGGGAGGCAATATAATTGCAGGGTGATCGTTATTGCAGCCGACCACGCAAGCCAACAGATCCCGCAATCCACCCAAGCACGGCCCGCACGCGCGCCGTCTTTCGCAGGTCTGGATCGGTCAGCAGCCAAAGCTCCGTTTCCAGTTCCGGAAGCGGACCAGTTCGTCGAGCCAATAGAGGATCAGGGTCGCCCAAATAGGTCGGCAGGATGCCGACACCCGCACCTGCGCGGATGAGCTGATGAAGTGACAGTATTGAATTTGCCCGTATTACACAGTCACCCCCACCGATGTTGCGGGTGGCCGCGTGAAGGGGCAGATAGGGAATTTTTTCACTTGGACCAACCACGGGAATCTCAGCGCGGTCTTCGAAAGAGGTAGCTGCAAAAGCCGCCTGTTTGATGACACCGAGTTTTCGGCCCACAAGTCTTTCAGGCGGAGCATTCGTCGGGCGCAAGGCCACATCCGCCTCCCGAGCGGAGAGGTCCTGCAAATCGTTGGAAACCAGAATGTCCAATACGATCTTCGGGAACCGCTCTCGAAATCCGATCAGCTCAGACGCGAGCAACCCGGCAAAGAGCGTGTCCGTTGTAGTCAACAGCACGCTGCCCGCGAGATTCTGATCACGATCGCTTGCATCCCGCTCCGCTTCGCTGGCAAGAGTGCGGATCTGCCGCGCCGCATCAAGAAGTCCCTGGCCCGCGTCGGTCGACTTGTAGCCACGGCGAAACCGTTCGAAGACACGAGCTCCAAGACGGCTTTCGATAGAGTTCAGGCGACGCATGATTGTCGGGCGACTTTGTCCGATCGCGCGAGCTGCGCCTGCAAGGGAGCCCGCTTCGGCAATCTGAAGCACTATAAAAAAATCGTCCCAATCAAGTTTCGCGTTCAATTTTGATCACCTTGTGTTCAGAATTCGGCCTTTCGCGTTCAATCCTGCACTCCTAATTTGGAACAGGCAACCAAGAAGGGAAACCTACATGCAGGTTCATATCGTCCACGCCCATCCAGAACCGACATCCTTCAACGCAGCTCTTACTAACCGGGCTCAAAAGACACTCAGAGACCAGGGACACATTGTGCATGTTTCTGATCTCTATGCCGATGCGTTCGACCCACTGGAACAGGGCCGCCACTATCCGGTACGTATCGACGACAGCATCTTCTCACCGCTCGCCGAACAGAGGCATGCCTATGCAACGCATGCCATCCCGGTTGATGTGCAGAACCAACTTGGGATGCTGGAGCAGTCGGATCTTCTTATTTTGCAGTTCCCACTTTGGTGGCATGCGCCGCCCGCGATCTTGAAAGGCTGGTTTGATCGTGTCTTTCTGAGTGGCGGCATCTACACGAGCCGAAAGAGATACGACGCGGGCCACTTCAAAGGACGACACGCGTTGGTTTCCGTGACGAGTGGCGCGCCGGAGGCCGCCTTCGGCCCAGGCGCGCGCGGTGGCGATCCACAGGTAATGCTCTGGCCGATCCTATACTCCCTTCACTATCTCGGCTTTTCAGTCTTGCGACCGCATTGGACCTTCGGGGTACAGGGACATGGCTACACTTACGAAGACGAAAGTCACACCAGACAGCGACTGGAAGACAGCCTCATAGCCTGGGAAGATCGACTGACTGGCGTTCACACAGAACCATGTCTGCATTTCCCGGGATGGCAAGATTGGGATGACATGGGCCGCGCCAGAGCCAGTTCCCGATCATAGTACCGACCGGGAGTATTACCGAGCTGCCCAACGAACCGGCGGTGCCAACGATTTTGCCCCACGTACTCAATTTCGAACGCGGGGAAAATTGGTTGGCAAAGGTTTGATTGAGAATAAAAGTCAAGAACATCGCGATCCGCTACGCGCGACACCTACAGCCAACTTGTTGTTCAGATTGCCAGTCAGAACCGCTAGGTTGAAACGACACTCGCAAAAACGAAACGCGTTTTTTGAAGGCGCTCATTGGCCGCCGCTATTGGAATAGCTATCACCGTCTTTATTGATAAAAATTGGTGAAAATCCCATTTTGAACCACAATCTGCACCTGTACAATCTGGAGGAGATCATGGCCGAGCTCAATTTCCTGATCTATCAGCTTACCAACGGATCTCGTCGCCATTGTAGGACATAAATGCCCCATTTTGAGGAGCGCCAGCGATTACCTTTCTCAATCCGCGGACGCTGTTGTCTACATTCACGACTGCTCCATCGCCGCCCATATCGGTTTTTACCCAGCCGGGGTGGAGCGCAATCACGTTTATGCCGTCGGCCTGAAGATCGGATGCCAGTTGAGCGGTCGCCATGTTCAATCCGGCTTTGGAGCATCGGTATGCGTAATCGTTGTCGTCGTCATCCAGCAAACCCTCTGAGATCGAGCCGGCACGACTGCTTATATTGGCAATCATCGGCTCCGTGCCGCGCGCCAGGCTGTTCCGCAATGCACGCGCTACCAGAACGGGCCCGAGCATATTAGTCCGGATGACGGCCATAAAATCATCTGGATCAAGCGGCGCAAGACCAGCAATGCGACTGCGAACAGCCGCATTGTTGATCACGAGGTCCAAAGGCCGCATGGCCAGACGATCCGCAAGCGCTGCCACGGAGGCCGGATCGGCCGCATCGAGTATCTGAAACTCGATGCCGTCGATGTATGGCGCGTCAGGCTGGTGGCGACCACATGCAATTACACGCCAGCGATCCTCGGCATATTGCAGTGCCAGTTCGCGGCCGAGGCCGCGCGTGGCTCCGGTAATCAGGACAGTCTTTTGCCCGCAGTCAGCCATTCCCAGCGCTCCGCGTTTCAATGTTTCCGTCCTGCCGTGCGATAAGGGCATAGACCTCACCGGAATATTTGACACGACGCTTCTGAGTTTTGAAATCGATATGGGTAATGCCGAACGGCGTCATGTAACCATAGGCCCATTCAAAATTGTCTGTCAGTGTCCAGGCGAAGTAGCCCTTCACCGGCACGCCCTCATCGAGGGCTTCCGCGACCTGCTCCAGATGATCCACATAATATTTCGCACGCAGATCGTCCCAGATATGCCCATTCGGCTCCACATATTCCGGCCGCGTTGCCACGCCGCTTTCGGAAATGTAAATTTCCTTTGGCGCATATCCGTCATTTACATAATGCAGAATGTCATAGATGCAGCGCGGCCAGACTTCATAACCAACTGCAGAATAGATGCCTTCCGGCTGCACACGGCGATAGTTGAGTGGTGGCAATTCGTCACCTTCGGCGATCACAGACCGGCGATAGATGTTAACGCCGAGATAATCGAGCGGCTCCGCAATCGTCTTGTTGTCTTCCGGGTGGATGGTCGGCAGGAGATCGCCGTAGAGCTCCAGCATGTCCTGTGGATAAGCTCCCTTGAATACGGCATCAAGGAACCAGCGGTTCTGTGCACCATCGAAACGTTTTGCTGCCGCAACATGGCGCGGATCGTCGGTGGCCGGTTCCGCCACGTTGAGATCAAACACAATGCCCACCGAGACATCCGCGCGTTCTGCACGAATGGCCTGGACTGCCTTGCCGTGGCCAAGCAGTGCATGATGGCTTGATGTGACCCCGCCCTTTACGCCATCAGCCAGTCCCGGCGCATCTTCGGCGCTGGCATGACCTGACCAACAGAAGGTCCATGGTTCATTGAGTGTCGTCCATTTCTTGACACGATCACCGAAACTGCGAACGGCAACCGAGGCATATTCGGCAAGCGCATCCGCAGTCTCCCGGACATACCAGCCGCCCTTGTCCTGCAAGATCTGCGGCAGATCCCAATGATAGAGCGTCGCATACGGTTCAATGCCCGCCTTCAGCAGATCGTCTATAAGGCGGTCGTAAAAGCCTATTCCCTTGGCATTGACCACACCACCGTACCCCCCCGGCAAAATCCGGGTCCAAGCGAGGGAAAAGCGATAGGCTTTGAGATCCATCGCTTTCAGAACCGCAATGTCCTCGCGCCAGCGATGGTAGTGATCGCAAGCAATGTCACCGCTGGACTGGTCAATGATGGCGCCCGGCTTTTTGCAGAAACGGTCCCAGATGCTCTCACTCTTGCCGTCTTCATAAGGGGCGCCTTCGATCTGATAGGCCGAGGTCGCGGCACCAAAGGCAAAGTCATTTGGAAAGACCAGTCCGGCGGCGCGCTTCTGCAGGTCTTGACGGGCTTTAACGATGTTTGGCATCATATTTTCTCTCAATTGTGCTGACGAGACTGGCCGCAGCCAGCGTGAGGAGAATGTAGAAGATCGCAGCCGAATTATACGGCGCGAACGGCAGGAAGCTTGCTGACTGGAACTCGCGCATGCGCTGCGTGATATCCCGAATGGACAGGATCGACAAAAGCGACGTGTCCTTGAGAATAGCGATCAACTCGTTGCCAAGCGGCGGAATGATGATACGGAAAGCCTGCGGCAGGATCACCAGACGGGCGGTCTGCCAGCCATTGAGACCAAGGCTGCGTGCCGCCTCGATTTGTCCTCGCGGAATGGCGTTGATGCCGGAGCGAAAAATTTCCGCCAGATAGGCCGAGTAGGCCAACGCCATCGCCGCCACGCCGCGGGCCATGTTTGGCGGATCGATCACGCCCTGCGTGGCATCCTTCAGCGCACCGCTCAAGGGTAGGCCGACATAAAGCACAATGACGAGCATAGGAATGCCCCGGATCGTATCCACGATGAATTCCGAGCCGATGGAGAGGGGATGACGGCGATGAACATGACCGCAAGCCGTCAGCAATCCGAGCGCAATGGCCAGAACGACGAAGGCAATACCTGCCGACTTGTCGCGGTCGTTCAACGCTTCCGTCTGCCACAGGACAGGCATGTTCGCTGGGACTGAAGCCGCCGGAAGCAGAACCGCGCTGACGTCGCCCTTTTTGCCAAGGGCGGCGAGCGCTTCAGGCGAACCGCGAAATGTGCGCAATGGCACTTCGTTTTCGGGACCGCCGGGGAACTGGCCGTATCGCACCGTACCAATCATACTTGATGGCGTGCCGGTCACCACTCCGATCTTGCTATCGAGCGTACCGGCGAGCGTATAGGCTTGACGCGGCTGAAACAGAAACCAGGCAGCCATGCAGGCCATCAGCAACGTCAGGCCGATGAAGATGAGGTCTCCTCGGCTACTATGCTGAAGCTTTTGAAGGCCAACCCAAAGTAGGGCCAGAAGCGCCGCAATGATATAAGCCGAAATGGCAGCCCGAATGGTTGTTGCAACCCCGGCGGCAAATGCCATATGCCCTGCAAAGAGGACAAGAAATAATCCAAGCCCGTTGATCGTTGCCAGCAGGATGAAACCCGCCTTGCGCGATCGCGACAGCCCGTTCCCGGATCGCCCCGTCAGGCTCAGGAGCAGACCCAGAACGGTCGCTCCGAGATAGCTCGACAGGATGGTGAACCCGTACCGATCAGTCGCCAGTGCGGCGGCCTCGGTAAGTCGCCGCGGTGTGACGCCTTTCATCACGAGATCAGACGTGAACGGATCGACCCCATTGGCCACAACCGAGTGCAGATAGGGATATACGACAGGTGTTGCCATGAGCGCGGCAGCCGACAGGAGATTGAGCGCCGCACAAGGAACTGCCCAGCGCGTATTGTGCCTGCGCATGAAGAGCATCGTGGCAATACCGGAGCAAAAAGCTGCGCAAAGCAACACAAAACCCGGGACGAAAGCTGATGATCCGGGCTCGACGCCCAGGATCGCCAGAAGCGAACGCTGGTAGTCGTTCGAACTCGCGAAGAGATAGACGACAAATGGCAGTGCGGCGAGCACGATCATGTTGCTCGGACGCAAGCGCATCAAAAAGTACATTTGAACCGTCTCCCGACCCTCCGGATACATTAGCGGAGGCGTTGCGTGTGGGCCAAGGCCAACGGAGTTCTAGTCGTTGGAACTGCTCGATCTATTTTGGCTATCCCGAAAGCCGCCCTGCGTTCTTCGGGATAGGCTCACCTTCTTGGTTTTGCGCATCATCTCGGCAGCACGTGCTTCAATTTCGCGGGTTCACCGCCAGAAATATTCTGACTATTTTGCGCCCCAATATTTGCTGATGAGAGCATCAAGCGTGCCGTCTTCCTTGATAGCCTTGATCCCTTCGTTGAAGGCGGCAGCGGTTTCATCGCCCTTGCGGAAGACCAGCCCCAGCGGATCGGATTGTAGGTCGCGAATTGGAACAACGAGCTCGCCGGCGAATTCCTTTTCATAGGCTGGTGCGTTGGCGCCGTTGATCACCACACCGTCGACGTCCTTGTTCTTGAGCGCGATAACGGAAGCGCTGAAACTGTCATAGGCAATAACATTATCCTTGCCTACGATACCCTCAGCCACCTGAGCGTCAGTCGTATTCGCCTGGGCTGACAGCTTTTTGCCTTTCGACTTGAAATCATTAAGTGTCAGGCTATCGTCTTCTGCACGCATCAAAATGGCTTGGCTGTTGATGATGTAAGGCTCGGAGAAATCCATCGCCTTCTTGCGTTCATCGGTAATCGAAACTCCGGATGCAACGAGATCGAAATTTCCCTGCTCCAGAGCCGCGAAAATGCCATCCCAGCCCGTGGTTACGAATTCCGCCTTGCAACTGATCTTAGCGCAGATTGCGTTCACCACGTCGACATCGAAGCCAACGATTTGCCCGGTGGCGGGGTCGACGCTTTCCATCGGCGGTGAGGTCGTGTCGGAACCGACCTTGAGCATTTTTCCCTCAAGATCGGCCGCCTTTGCGGCGACAGTGGACATCAGCGCGAGCGTCAAAGCCAAGATTGTCTTTTTCATGTGTACTCCTCCCATTAGAACACTTTCAGCGAATGCATGAAGCGGCTTTGTCTCTGAAACAGCATTGAGAGCTGCTCGCCGGAGCGGTTCCCGCCACTCCGTAAAAAAGCCAAACCACTCTAGGAATTAAACTTCCCGCCCAGATCGTCGGGCTGGCGCGCGACGAGCTCCGGACGAAAAACCTCCCTCAGTTGCGCAGGGTCTTCCCCTCCCATGCGCCGCAACAGAAATTCGCCCAGCCGTTGCCCAAGCACTTCGATCGGCTGGTAGAGGGTCGTGACCGGTGGAGTGAAATAGGCGCTGACATTGATGTCGTCATAGGCGATGACATCAATGTCCTGCCCCACTTCCAGCCCCAGCGACCGCAATGCGGACAACACACCGAGCGTTGTCGATTCATTGACACAGACCAGCGCCGTCGGTGGATCACGCTCTTCGCGAAGAGCCAGCGCAGAATCACGTCCGAAGCGTGTGGACAAGTCGCCGCCGATAATCAGATCGGTACATGGCGCAGCACCTGCCTCTGTGAAGGCACGCGTAAAACCATCGATCCTGTCGAGAGCATAAGAAAAACGCCTATCCGCATTCACCAGACCGATGCGCCGGTGCCCTCCAGCAATCAGCCGTGCAGTTGCGGCATGTGCGGCCCATTCATTGTCCACATCGACATGGGCATAAACGAGCGTTTTGCGGCACCTCCCCAGAGACACGAAAGGAAAGTCAGCCTCCACCAGTATGTCGATACGGACATCGTCGGCCAGCACACCTGAAAAGATCATCCCATCGGCCAGGCTTTGATCAACGATGCGGCGCGTGGTGGCGCAAGCATCGTCGAAACTGCGATAGCCATATACGGAAAGCTGATAATCGCTCTCGTCGAGAACGTGGCTGAGGCCGCTAAGAATCTGCGTGTACTCGACCCCGTCCCATTCATAACCGGCGACCGAATTCATCGGCATCAGCACGGCGGCTTGATAAGTCTTGCCAGTACGCAACGCCATGCCACGGGCGTTAGCCTGATAGCCCAACTCGTCTGCGGCGGAAAGGATGATCTTGCGCGTCTCTTCCGTCACCACCGGCGAGCCACGCAATGCCTTCGAAATCGTTGCAATCGAATAGCCCGTGTGTTCCGTGAGCGTTTTGAGCGTAGGTCGCACGCGCGTTTTCTTTCGGTCAGTCGGCCTCGACATCTCCAGCTCCCACAATCATGACGACAAAAGGTAACAGCTAATAAAAACGTTTTCAAGGCAATAAAAACGTTTTTATATGTAAAGAAGCGTAGAGCTCAGCTCGTCTTTCTAGGCAGCGTGGACGAATTTGAGCCAGTATCTTGCGGTGGCAATATGAACCATGCTGATGAAACTCTCGGCGAGTTGGTCGTATCGGGTGGCAATGGCGCGGTTGATTTTCAGTCGGCCAAACATCCGTTCGATTAAGTTGCGCTGTTTGTACAGCGTGCGATCATATTCAATCTTCACGCGGCGGTTTGCTCTGCCAGGAATGACGGGTTCGATATTGCGGCTGGCAAGATCATTACGAATAGCATCCGCATCGTAGCCCTTATCAGCAAGGAGCGCCTGTGGCGCTTGCTCGGGTAAGCTGATCAATGTGTCATAAGCCTTGCAATCTGCTGTCTCGCCAACCGTTAGGTGGAAGGCAAGCGGTCTTCCTCTGGCATCAGCCAGACAGTGAAGTTTACTGGTGAACCCGCCCCGCGAGCGGCCAAGAGCGCGTCGATGAATCCCCCTTTTCCACCCGCTGCCGAAATATGGGCGCGAACCGTGGTGCTATCGATGCTGTAGTGGCCACTGTCAGCCATGATCTCAGCAAGGGTGACTGAAACGGCCTCCCAGACCCCGGCTTCGCTCCAGCGCCGAAAGCGTCGATAGACCGTATTCCAATTGCCGTATTTGGGTGGAACATCCCGCCACGGCGTACCGCAACGAAGTCTCCAAAGTATGCCGTTGATGATTGCACGATTTTGCTCCGGACGACGCCCCCGTCCCCGATTGACGGCTTCAATCGGAAGCAAATCCTTCAAGACACGCCATTCGGATTCGCTCAGATCGCCTCGGCTCATAACTGCCTCCAAAAAGCAGTCTTGAATCAAGCTTCGATCAATACGTCAACCAATTCGTCCACGCTGCCTAGTTTCAGGTTGCACAAATAGTAGCCATTTCGATGCTCGTCGACCGCCGACGTTCCGCGAAAAGCAGAGAAGCTGGTTCTTGATCTTTACCGTCGAATGCCGCCCACCCGAATGAGCGATAATTTTGCTGGAGTTGGATGCAGCGATCGGATTCATCGACGCCTTTTCACCTTAGAACACGTTCGCGTGTGGCGCTCAAGTTGGCCCGCTAAACCACACTTTTGTAGGAAGCAGCATGGTCAGATAACCTCACCAACGGCAGGATGCCGACGACTTGGATTCTCCAACCGCGTGCATCGGCACCATCTCAATCAATGGCAACACAACCATTAACCCAGCTGTGGTCAACGGACAGCTTTTGCTGGCAAAGGTTACCGAGGATACAGCAGGTGCGTCCAGCAGCCTGACGCTCGACATTGACAGCATATCGTCGCTTACCGGTGACGTCGTTGTTAATGCTTCGACGCTCACCTATAGTCCCAGCAACAGCCAGTGGACCGGCAATCTTATGCTGACTGGTCCGTACCGCCAGCGCCAGCCTGACCACCTCGCAATGGACGGGCGACCTGCTGGCCGACACTGGCAACACTGCGGATCTGTCATTGGCGCAGAACAGCCTCTGGACGGGATTGGCGCGAAACGCGACAGATATTACGATGGATGCCAGCAGTATCTGGAATGTCACCGGCGATTCCAACGCAACCGGTGCAGTTGCGAATAACGGTCTGATCCAGTTCCTGCCGCGATCGGAAGCCTACACCACCCTGACAGTTGGCAGTTACAGCGGTAGCGCAGGTAGCCGGATTGGCTTCAACACCTATCTTGGCACTGACAATTCGCCGAGCAACCTGTTGGTGATCAATGGCGACCAAGCCAGTGGCACGACATCAGTACTCGTCAACAATACCGGCGGTCCGGGAGAGCAGACCGCCGCGGACGGCATCAGGCTGGTGCAGGTAACAAATGGCGGCACCACCACGACTGACGCTTTCACGCTCGGCCAGCGTGTGGCTGCGGGCGCTTACGAGTACCAGCTTTTCCGCGGCGGCAGCACAAATTCGAACGACTGGTTCCTCCGCTCCCATATCGTCGATACACCGACAGTTCCCACGACGGATGAACCGGACATCCCGCTCTATCGCCCGGAAGTCGCGCTTTATGCGCCGATCCCCGCTATTGCGCGGCAAATAGGTCTTGCCACCTTGGGCACACTGCATGAGCGTGTCGGCGAGGAGGAAAACCTGCGAGGCGTGCCGCAATCGCGGACTTATGTGAACGGCGCCTGGGGACGGGTGTTCGGAGAGCACCTCAGCAACCGGTGGGGCGGTTCGGTGGATGCCAGTGCAACGGGCGACCTGACCGGCTTCCAGACCGGCCTCGACATTTTGCGACGGACAACGGACAGCGGCCATCGTGACCATGCTGGCCTGTATTTCGCATATTCGAACTACAATTCCAGTTCAGTGCGTGGCTTTGCGCAAGGAACACAGGACTTGGCTGTGGGTGAACTGACGCTTGAGGGCCCATCCCTTGGAGCCTATTGGACGCATTTTGGCCCGACCGGCTGGTATCTCGATGCGGTGGTTCAGGGGAGCTGGTTCGATGCAGGCGGGACATCCGCTTATAACGCCGGGCTCTCCACAAATGCGACCGGCTATACGGCATCGCTCGAAGCGGGTTATCCGATCCGTTCTGGTGAAGATGGTCGCTGGATGATTGAGCCGCAAGCGCAGATCATCTATCAAGATGTATCAGTGGACGGCGCCCACGATCAGTATTCGAGTGTGGACTGGGATGCAGGTAAAGCCTGGACCGGACGGATTGGAGCACGACTGCAATATTCAGCCCGCGATGAGCGCGGAACATTGTGGCAACCCTATGCGCGGTTCAATCTCTGGCATTCCTTCTCAGGCAATGATACCGTGTTCTTCGGGCCATCCTCCCCCGCGATTGAGAACCACTTCGGCGACACGGCATTCGAAATTGGCGGTGGCCTCACCGCCCGTCTGAAGGAGAATGTAAGCCTGTACGGTCAAGCCAGCTACCACTGGTCTCCCGATAGTGAACGCAGTCATCAAACAGCAGCAGTTGGCACCTTCAGTGTCCGCTTTGATTGGTGATGAGCGCGTAGGATGTCATAAATCAATTCCAAGTGTTGTTCTGATAACCAGTCAAAATTCTTGGCGGCTATCTCCCACCAACAGCAGTATGGCCCTCGCCACAAGCCAGTCCATCCTCGGAAAAGTCGAACAATTATGTAAGGCTAATTGCGGGACAGAACACTACGCCGTGTGGACGAATTGACTCAGGTATAAGTTTTCCGGTTCCAGACTTTCTCTCGACGTGATTCACATATTGCTGACGTGATTTGGAGGTCAGTAATGTGCACCAAGATGACAGAAAATGACTATGAACTGGCACTTGAGGTTTTTCGGACTTGTCTGCCAGCCGTTGGCGCGAAAGCTAAAAATGACCGCCTATTCCTTGAGGCGTTGCATTATTTCACCCTTCACAACATCTCATGGCGGGCTTTGCCTGAGCGGTTTGGTAACTGGAACAGCGTATGGAAGCGTTTTGACCGTTTAGGTAAAGCAGGTGTTTTCGAGGACTATTTTTCCATTTTGGCTGGGCTTGATGAAAGCGCTCATCTTATCGCTATGTTCGACAGCACCGTCATTCGCGCCCATGTATCTGCAGCAGGCGCTAAAGGGGGCAGGAAGGTCAAGCGCTCGGCCGGTCTCGTGGAGGGTTCGGAACCAAAATCCATCTGAAAACCGACCGAAATGGTCAGCCCCTTGGCTTTGAACTGACCGGAGGCGAAGCCTCCGATAGCAAACAGTTTAAAAGCCTCATGGACACGGGCCCTCAAGTCAGGCACCGCGCTATCATTGCTGACAAAGGCTATGATAGCGACGTTAATCGAGAGATTGCGCGAAAGGCTGGCGCTATCCCTGTGATCCCTTACAGATCAAACAGGCGTAATATTCCGAAGCATTTTGCCACGGCGCTTTATCGAGGTCGCGCACGTATCGAACAAATGATGGGGAAGCTCAAACGGTTCAAACGTGTCGCATTACGCTGCGAGAAAACAGCAAGAAACTTCCGATCCATCGTCGCAATCGCTTCTGCTTTCATCTTAATCAAATCCGTCCACACGGCCTAGCAGTTTGCCTTATCATTCCCTTGATCGAGTTGAGCAAAATGATCGATTTCGAGAGAAACTCATACAGCGCGTAATACCCACAGCTAAGGCCACCAACTTATTGAATAGAATTGAATAATGAGAGACGTGTCGGTATTATTATCGCGTAAGCCGTGCTCCAGTTCGGATATGCCATTCGATAGTTCTTGGCTCAAACAAAAAGACGTTAGAATCAACAGCTTCTGAAAAGGAACGGAGCGTTAATCGATGAAAGGGAAGCAAGGCGATGGCAATCGTTCCGCTCCGGAACGTGATCTGCGTGACTTTTCAATGTCGCTTCCAATGCATCTTTTGCGCGCTCGAGAAGCCGTGATGCGTCATTTCAGAAATTCGTTGCGCGAGCATCATGTTACAGAACAACAATGGCGTGTTATCCGGGCTATCAGTTCAGCAGGCGAAGCTGATGTAGATGTTAACGATCTTGTCCGGCTAACTTTTCTGCTTGGTCCAAGCCTCTCGCGGATTCTGCGTACATTGGAAACATCTGGGCATATCAAGCGCCGTACGGATAAGGACGATCAGCGGCGAAGCGTATTGTCCCTTACTGAAAAGGGAAAAGAACTCATCCGCCAGCATACACCCCAATCCGCTCAAATCTACGAGCGGATCGCCGAAACTTACGGACACGAACGACTTCAGCTGCTCCAGATTATGCTCGCAGAGCTGGAAACCTCTATGAACAGTTTCAATATTCTACCGGATACTGAAGACGACCCATCAAATCTCAATGAGTGAGCGCTGCACTGCCGCCAATTGGTAACTCCGAGACGGCATTTTGGCTAAAAAAACGCAGGCTTTGGGCCTGCGTTTTATACCTATTGGCAACTTGGCTAACTACTGCTTGATCTCAGCTCGCAGTACGAAGCTTGAGATAGTCGCGATAGTTGCTGGTCTTGAGATTGACGGTGCCGCCGCTTTCTTCCATCTGCACCGATAGTCCCAGCGGCCTACTGGCCATTATATCCGCGAGATTGTCCTTCACTTTTGCGAAAACTCTTTCGCCCGCAGCTTTTCGATCATCTTCGCTTCGGCCGGATGCGACGCGTAACAAGACATGCACAAAGGCGTTGTCGGGATGGCCATCGACAATTAGATAGTTGTCGATACGCACACCACGCGTACGCGCACCTGCGAGCGGAAAAATGCTCCCGTCGTCAATCAGCGCATCCTGCACGGTTTCCAGCAACTGCGGAACGTTGATTTCTTTTTCAATGTTAGCAGAGTATTCAACCCAGATGTGGGGCATGTTCAGTGTCCTCTCAAAATCAATGATTGGCGGAAAGAGCAGCGGCAACCGCCACGTCCGGATCGCAGACGTGGCCAAGCGTCTGTAGGGATCGACCAAGATAAAGCAGGTCCGTCACCACATCACCGATGGAAAAAGCCCCCATGGTACCGATACGGATAACCCGACCCTGGAGCTTGTTGCGAGCGCCAGCGATGGCCGTGTTGTAAGTTTCCAGCATGTGTTTGACGACATCGCTGCCCTTGATCGTTTCGGGCAATCCACCCACCACGACGGTCGGCGAGTAGCATGACGGGTCTCCAAAAGCTTCCAAACCAAGGGTGACGAAGCCAGCACGCATGGCATTCGACAGGCGAAGGTGACGCGCATAAACTCGCTCAATACCTTCTTCATGAATCAAGCTTAACGCCGCATGTAAGCTCTGCACGAGCGAAACCGCAGCGGTAAAGGCAGTCTCGTTTTGCTCGACAACCGCCAGCGCCTTTCGCAGATCCCAATAGAAACGCGGACAGCGATCATCCCTGCCGACAATAGCACGCGCTTTTGCGCTCAGACTGATCAGCCCAAGGCCGGGGGGGCACATCAGCGCTTTCTGCGAACCGGTAGCCACGACGTCAACGCCCCACTCATCCTGACGCATTTCTGCACCGCCGATACCGCTAACGCTGTCGACCACGAGAAGTGTAGACGACTTGGCGGTAACGTCACCGAGCGCACGCAGGTCCGCCAACGCACCGGTCGCACTTTCATTATGAACGACGAGGACAGCGCGATAGTCGTCACCGGCCAGACGCTGGCGCACTTCTTCCGGATCGGGTGCTCTACCCCATTCAATGTCGAGTATATCGACCTCGGCACCAAGGGCACTCGCGATCTTGGCGAAACGTTCACTGAACTGACCATTGACGCAGGCAAGGACCTTTTCGCCAGGTGCCAGAATGTTAACGAGAGCTGTCTCCATCGCGCCAGTACCGGAACTTGATTGTAGGATCACCGGCTGCGTCGTTCCGAAAAGCGGACGCAGCATCGCCTGAACTTCGCTCAGGATGACGCGCATTTCTGCGCCGCGATGATTGATGATCGGGCGCGAGCCCGCCATCCGCACCGCTTCGGGGATGGCTGTGGGGCCGGGAAGTCTCAGACGATAGGGAAATTCAGTTTGTGGAAGCGTTGTCATATCGGACACTCTTTGGACTGGCCTTGGACGGCCTTCAGTGAATGATCTGTTGGAGAAACTGCCGCGCCCTCTCGGTCTGCGGTGTGGTGAAGAAGGTATCGGGTGGCGCCACTTCGGTAATCTGACCCTGGCACACGAAGACCACCCTGTCCGCGACAGCACGAGCGAAGCCCATCTCATGGGTCACGCAAACCATGGTCATGCCCGTCTGGGCGAGTTCAATCATGACATCGAGCACTTCCTTCACCATTTCAGGATCGAGTGCGGAAGTCGGCTCGTCGAACAGCATGATCTCTGGCTCCATCGCAACCGCGCGCGCAATGGCGACACGCTGTTGTTGCCCGCCCGAAAGCTGGTTCGGATATTTGTGTGCGTGCTCGACGATATGTACACGCTTCAGAAGATCAAGCGCCTCAGCCTCTGCATCTACCTTACGTTTGTGGCGCAGCTTGATCGGCCCCAGCGTCAGGTTTTCGAGAACGGTCATGTGCGGGAATAGGTTGAAAGACTGAAACACCATGCCGACACGCTGGCGGATCACCTCGATCCCCGCGCTGTCCTGACGAACCAGATCGTTGCCAACGCGGATTTCACCGTGCTGATAACCTTCCAGGCCATTGACGCAACGGATAATTGTCGATTTCCCTGAGCCCGAAGGTCCACAGATGACAATCTTCTCACCAGCGGTAACTTCCAGATTGATCCCATTCAACACCTGAAACTTGCCATACCATTTGCTGACATCGCGCAGGTTGAGCAGGGGTGTTCGCTGCGAAGCTTTGCCGGTCATCGTTGATCCGCTTTCTTCAATTTTGTTTCGATGCTGCGGCTGTATAGCGACAGCGAAAAGCTCATGAGCCAGAACACCACCCCAACAACGAAATAGCCTTCCGTCTGCGAGCCGGACCATTTCGGGTCCGAAGCACCGGCGTTGACGATGTTGAGCAGATCGAACAGCCCCACGACCATAACCAGCGTCGTGTTCTTCAAGAGCGAAATAGTGGTGTTCATAATGCCCGGGATGACCTTGCCCACCGCCTGCGGCAGGATGATGTAGATCATCATGCGCCAAAACCCGAGACCAATGGCCTTTGCGGCCTCATATTGCCCCTTCGGAATGGCTTGCAAGCCGCCCCGAATGACTTCCCCCATATACGCGGCTTCATAGAAAATTATGCCGACAACAGCGAGCGCCAGCGCATTTGGTTTCATACCGGTCGGCAGGAAGAATGGCAGCATCACGATTGCCATGAACAGGACCGTGACAAATGGCACACCCCGGCAAAATTCGATGAAACCAATACACAGCCAGCGCACGACAGGCATTTTGCTGCGCCTGCCCAGCGCCAGTGCTGCCCCAACCGGCAATGACAACGTGATGCCAGAGACTGCGAGCACGAGAGTGAGAAGCAAGCCACCCCAGCGATCCGTGGGCACCAGGGGAAGACCAGAAAAACCACCAAGCAGCAGCGCCAGGCAGAAGAATGGATAGATCAGCACCATGAACGAGCCGATCCAGCGTTTGCCGGGTATGGCGGGAACAAGCAGGGCAACGATACCGGTAGCCAGCGTCGCGAAAACCATATTCACACGATAGCGTTCTTCCTCTGGGTAGAAGCCGTAAACGAATTGTGGCCAGCGCTCATGTACGAAGGCCCAGCAGGCGCCGCCTGCGGTACAGTCGGCACGGCTGGTACCCGTCCATGTGGCATTGAACAGGGCCCACGGCACGAGGTTGGCCAAAATGGCCCCTAACGCTGCCATAACGATGAGGTTAACGATCAGCGCTTGGCGCGTCGGCCACAGTTTCGTTCTTGCGAAATCGAGCATCCAACCAGTGGAGGATGGTTCCTCGGCGATGATGGGAGATTGCACTACGCTCATCGTTCTACAATCCGGGTCATATAGTTGAAGACATTGAGGAGAACCGTAATCACCAGACCGATCAGTAGATAGGTCCCCATGGTCATCAGCACGATCTCAATCGCGCGGCCAGTCTGGTTCATGGTGATGCCCGTGAACACGCTGACTAGGTCGGGGAAGCCGATCGCCACGGCAAGGGATGACCCTTTAAGAATATTGAGGTACTGGTTTCCGAGCGGCGGTATGAGGACCCGAAGGGCCTGCGGGATGATAATGTAGCGTAATGTTTGCGCCCAGTTGAAGCCGATAGCTGCCGAAGCCTCTCTCTGGCCGCGACTGACGGCTTCGATGGAAGCTCGCACCAATTCGGCAATGAACGCGGCATTATATATGGCCATGGCGAAAACTAGCGCGCTTAGTTCCGGCACGAAAACCCATCCACCGATAAAGTTGAATCCCTTCAATTGCGGCATGTCGATGGAAAGCGTGCTGCCCGAGATGAACGCCACAGCAAATGGCAGAAGCACCAGCGCGGCCAGAGACGGCAGCCATGCATTCAATGGCCGGCCAATGGCGTCGGAGCGGCGTGTAATCGAAACAAAAAGAGCAATGGAAGCTGCGATCGCAAAAATTACACTGATCACCCATAGAAGCGGTCGGTCGGAGTGGATTGCAGGAATGTAAATGCCGCGATTGGTCAAATAGGCCACATCAAGCACACCAATGGCATTCTTGGGTACCGGCATATTGCGCAGCGCAACATTGTACCACAGCATGATGTGCAGGAGCTGGGGTAGATTACGGACGATTTCCACATAGAGAATTGCGGCCTTTGACAGTGCCCAGGTCGAGGACAGACGCGCGATGCCTACGATGAAACCGAGAATGGTGGACAACACGATGGCCAGTATCGTGACCAGCAGCGTGTTGGTCAGCCCGACGAGGAACACCCGCATGTAATTGTCGCTGGCCGAAAATGAGATCAGCGAGAAAGAAATCTCGAAACCCGCCTCCTGACGGAGGAAATCGAACCCCAGAGACAAACCACGCTGGGCCAGATTGCTCTTCAGATTGCTGAACGCCACATAACCGACGGCAACCAATGCAGCAACAATGAGAAGCTGCACCAGCCAACGCCGCAAGGCAGCGCTCGTGAAAACGCCACTATAGCCAGTCGCTAAGGATGTCGACTGTCCGGACATATTGTGATCCCTTTAAAAGAACTCAAAGCCGCTCTACGCAGAGCGGAAGAGCCGTGTACGGGCGACCACCGCCGCCCGTAACAGTAATTATCGACGCATCAACGGATTAGCGGGGTGTGCATCAGCCCGCCATCCTTCCAAAGTCCATTCAAGCGGCGCTCCAGCTTGACCGGGCTTTCATTACCCAGGTGACGGGAGAACATCTCGTCATAGTTGCCGACAGCCTGGATAGTGTTCAACGCCCAGTCGTTGTCGAGGCCGAGCTTGGCGCCGAAATCACCGGTCTTGCCGAGCAGGCGCTGCACTTCCGGTGCAGACGAAGTGTCACGCATTTCGATCACATTTTTCGAGGTGACACCGTATTCCTCAGCAGCGATCTGAGCATTGAGCACCCACGCCACTACATCGCGGAAGCGATAGTCGTCCTGACGCACGACCGGTCCGATGGGCTCCATGGAGATCAATTCCGACAAAACAACCCATTCATCCGGGTTTGGCATCTTGGCGCGAGCCGCTGCAAGGGCGCTCAGCACATTGGCGTAGACGTCGCAACGTCCTTCAATCAGGTTCTTCTCGTTCTGATCACGCGAATTGGCGGCGACCGGCGTGAAGGAAAGCTTGTTGTTGCGGAAATAGTCAGACAGGTTTTGCTCGTAGTTGGAACCCGCGGAAACGCAGATCGAAGCGCCGTCGAGTTCCAGAGCACTGTTCACGCCGAGCGACTTGCGTGCAAGGAAGCCCTGGGAATCATACAGATAGGTGCCAGCCCAGGAGAGATTCATCTCGACATTGCGAAGGAAAGTCTCTGTAGCAGTGCGTGCCAGAAGGTCGATACCCCCAGATTGCAGGGTGGTGAATGCAGTCTTGATCTCGAGGGGGACATATTTGACCTTGTCGGCATCGCCGAGAATG